>JAZSDN010000065.1:0-55161 GCA_045531205.1 Clostridia bacterium
AAAAGCATACAGGACTTTCGCCAATAGAGTACAGGGCTATATTTAAATAAAAAATGGGATGTAAAAAAAGTCCAGACCGCAAAAAACAAAGAAATATTGTAGGGAACGCCCATAAAGGGCGTTCCTTATTTTTTCAGGGAGAGCGTGGAAACCTTCCCATACAGGTAAATCTAATTTATAAACAGATAAATTAGGTCGAAAAAATCAATTTTTTGATTTTTTCTTATAATTTTGTGTTTTTTGCTATGAACAAACTTCGCCTCCGAAGGCGTACCTTTGTATGCCTTTGGATAACCTAAAGCAAGGCAAAGCCTTGCTTTAGCGAAAGTGTCTATTTTGAAACATTTTTTCCTATCCCCAAAAAATATATTTTGCTTGAAATTTATGATTAGATGTGATATCATAAAATAGAATGTAAAAATAAAATCTTATTTTTATGAATTAAGGAGTATGATAAAAGTGTCATTAAATTTAAGCACTATATGTGCAAAGTTTGGCATTGAAGCAGAGGGAAAGGACATAAAGGTGTTCGGCAGCGGACACATAAATACTACATATCATATAAATAAAGACAATGGATACACTCTTCAGAAGATAAACACAAATGTATTTAAAGAAATTGATAAGGTTATGGAAAATATAGCAAACCTTACCGATTATATGAGAAAGCAGATAATTGAAGCAGGGGGAGACCCTGACAGAGAAACCCTGAGGGTAATAAGAACAATTGATGGGGAAAGCTGTTACAGACTTGACGATTCAACTTGTTTCCGTATGTATACTTTTATAGACGGAGTTGTGGCATACGATTTTGTTGAAAATCCAAAGCAACTTTACTATACAGGAAAGGTTTTTGGTAAATTCCAGCAAAAGCTTAACGGATTTTCGATAGATAGCTTCCACGAAACCATTAAAGACTTCCATAATACCCCTGTCCGTTATAAGCAGCTTGAAGAAGCAATTAAAAATAACGCATCGGGCAGAAAAGACAGTGTGAAGAAAGAAATAGATTTTGCAGAAAAGTATAAAAAATATACAGCAGTAATAACTGACGCAATAAAGGCAGGGGAAATACCCCTTCGTGTTACACATAATGATACAAAGCTTAATAATGTTTTGTTCGATAAAGATTCGGGCGAAGGCGTTTGCGTAATAGATCTTGATACTGTAATGCCCGGCTCGATGCTTTACGATTTTGGCGATTCATTACGTTTTGGTGCTTCAAGCGGAACAGAGGATGAAAAAGACCTTTCAAAAATCTGGTTCGACCTTGAAAAGTTCGAGTATTATGCAAAAGGCTTTTTAGAAGAAGTAAAAGATATTATCACCGAAAAAGAAAAAGAACTTTTACCTTTATCGGCACTCTTAATGACTTATGAATGCGGAATACGTTTCCTTGCCGACTATATAAATGGCGATACTTATTTCCGTACCCATTACCCCGAACAGAATCTTGACCGCGCACATACACAGTTAAAACTCGTGTACGATATAGAATCTAAACTTCCAAGGATGAAGGAAATAGTTGATAAAATTTTAAATGAAATGAAGTAAAAAAGAGCGAAAAATTTTTGAGTGGAGGAAAATTTAATGAGTAGTTTGTTTAATATTGTTGGCAAGGTAGCCGTAGTAACAGGAGCATCATCAGGATTAGGACGTCAGTTTGCACTTGCTCTTGCAAGAGAGGGTGCTAATGTTGCTATTTTGGCAAGAAGAGTAGAAAAACTCGAAAAGGTTAAAGAAGAGGTTGAAGCTTTGGGAGTTAAATGCCTTTCTGTTAAATGTGACGTTGTTGATACTGAAAGTATTAAGAGCGCTGTTGCAACTGTTGTAGAACATTTTGGAAGGATTGACATTCTTGTCAACAATGCCGGAGTTGGAACAGGTGCTCCCGCTGAACTTCAGGAAGACAGCGTTTGGAATATGACTATAAACACAAATCTTAACGGCGTTTATTTTGTAGCACGTGAAGTAGGAAAGGTTATGATTGAGCAGAATTACGGAAAAATCATTAACATTGGCTCCATACATTCAACTGTTTCAATGAACGGAAGCCCCATCACTGCATATTGCGCAAGCAAAGGCGGGGTTGCAATGCTTACAAAGGCTCTTGCTTGTGAATGGGCAAAGTACAACATTACTGTTAATGCCATAGGTCCCGCATACTTTGAAAGTGAAATGACAGATCAAATCATCAATACTCCCGAATTTGCTCAGGCAGTTATGGCTTATTGCCCCATGGGAAGAGTTGGTAAGGCAGGGGAGCTTGATGGTGCAGTCGTTTACTTTGCATCAGATGCTTCAAGTTACACAACAGGGCAGCTTCTTACTATTGACGGCGGCTGGACAACAATCTGACAACTAAAAAAGTAAAATGAAACTCCGTTCTCTATTGAGAACGGAGTTTTTTATGTTTTATAGAGAAGAAAAAATTTCTTTCCGTGTGTGTTGACACGGTTTTTAAGAGGGAATATAATCAAATTGCAAGTAAAAACCGATAATAAATAAGACCCTAAAATATATAAATTAAGGAGAGAAAAAATGGAAAAACTATTATCAATGTTATTAACAATTGTAGTGATGGTGACCTGTTTCACAAGCCTTACTGCATCGGCAAGCACAGGATTTCCACTTGAAGTGTCATTCACTGCAGGAGCAAAACAAACAGTAACGGCATCGCTTCTTACAGGCGAAGGTTATGCAGACCATACTCTTTACATTCCGACAGGCTGGTCATGGAAAGAAACAATAAGCGACGGCGGTGCGCATCATGGGACAATTACGTCCAGTACATCAGGGGACAGAATCAGATCTGATATTTACACAAACTCGGGAATCACTTACTTAAAAAGAACGGGTAACGACGTTGCAATTACTAAACTTGTAGATATTCAGCCTGGATATAATTATACTCTTTCTGCAACAGCATACGGCTTATCAGATAATGGGGCATGTGTTTCATCTTTTGCATATTGGCTCTGCCATAAAAACGAAGATGGTTCATATACACTGATTAACGAGTATTTAACGCAAAATAACTACGAAAAAACACTTAAAACACCAATGTATAAAGAAAGTCAGCGTATGTCTACAGCAACCCAAACAACGTGGATCGGTAAATCTGCTTACACCCATACATTTAACTTTAGTGTAGATGTAACTGACAATTCCGTTAATGCTATTTTGGTTGGCTTGGGTGGTTTTGGTGCAGGCAACCATACTAATTTTGCAACTTTTTATCCCGGTTTCACAGTTGCTCAGGGCGAATATAAAGGTATTGAAACGAATCGTAAGCTTTATTACAAAACAGAATTTACAGGAGAATCAACAACTGTAAGTGTTGATATTCCTCAATCAGATGGTTCAACCGCAACCTTTGAAGGTGCAGTTCAGCCTGACGGATGGACAGTAACAGCAGAAAAAACAGCAAATCAAGCACCCGGACCAAATAAACCGGCAATGACAACATTAACCGGTACAGGTAATTTTGCAGGTATAACTGAAAATGTGTGGACTGTATATGGTTCATTTATTTCAATTGCAAAGTATATAGATATAGAACCAGGATATACATACGATGTAATCATAGATGCTTATGCACCTGGATTGCCTTCAACGGGTGGTTATAACAGATTATATACATCCGTTGACCTTTATCATAAAGGAGCTGACGGAACGCAGACCGCTATAAATACTTATCTTTCAAATAATTCTTATACAAAACAGGTTGCAACTTCTGTTTATGCACAAGCGTATAATGGTTACAATACTCCCCCCGCAAATGAACAATTTAATACGGGTGAAATCAAATTTGAGATTATCACTACTATTTCAGTTTCGGATAAAGCAGCAAACTCCATAAAAGTATTCTTGAACGGTCCTGCTGGTCGTGGCGTTAATAACTATGTGCAATATGGAGATGTTAAAATAGTAAAGGTTGGGGCTGTTCAGGGCGGAATTATAGAAAACACACGTCCGGTAGCAGTTACATACGCTTTCGAAGATGGAATAAATGAAAATGTACAGCAGAATATAAGCGCAGATGTTGAAACAACATTGTCACTCCGTCCCGTAGCTTCAACAGTTGATTCAAGTGTAAACGTTGTATCAAACACAGGCTACTTCAAGGGTTGGCAGATAGGCACAAAGACCTACACATCCGAAGAAGGTAAAAAAATGCTTGTTCCAGATGCAGGAACAACGCTTACAATGAATGCTCTTTGGTACACAGTTAAAAATGACGTAGTATCTGCTGCAAAAGCACAGAAGGCTACACTTACAGGTGGTACAAAAGTAATCCGTTTCTTAGCACTTGTTGACGATTCGTTTGCAGATTATAAAGAAGCAGGTTTTGTATTTACAACACTTGCAGAAAATCCCACAATCGAAGCAGGCTACAAGCCCTACGGCACACAGAGTATATTTGCAAAGATTAAGAGCGGAAACGCAGTATTAAAGGTAACAGATGCAAACTTTGTTGCTAACTTCACAAAGGATGCATCATTGAATCCCACAGGCATTATTTACGCAAACGTAGCAATTCCTGCAGGAAACGAAAATATCGTATACTACGCAACACCTTATGTTGAAAAAGCAGACGGTACACGTGAATACGGCGAAACAAAAGCAGCAAGCTACGCAGGTCTTGCAGCACAAGACGCAACTGTAGAGTAAGGTTTAAAGGAGGATTATAGAAATGAAAGAAAAATACTTAACACCTTCGGCAGAAATCGTATTGTTTGATATAAACCGCGTATCAATGACTATATCCCTTATAAGCCTTGAAGATAATGGCGAATCAAACCTTTTGAACGATATCGGAAACGGGCTTATTACCGAAGAATAAAACAGAAATCCTTTTTGCGGAACAATTCCTTCTCATATTCTCATATCCTTATATTCTTGAGTTCTCATAATAAAACTTTTCCGCAAAAACAAAAAGAGGTTCCCTTTGGGAACCTCTTTTTGTTTTGTCTTTATAAAGATTATACTGAATATTAGCAAAACAATATGTTAAAATCACTCAATTACAACGCCATATTCTTTTGTCAGGGCATTTAATATTTCGGTGTTTTTGTATCCTGTAAAAACAAACATCAAAACCAAACTGAATGCTTTAGATGCCGTTTGGGTGATATACTCGCTCTCGCTCGTGCGATATATTTGCTTTGTAAATATGATGTTGCTCATTTTATTCGCAATGATGCGATGTTTGCACAAAAGCATTAGGCGAAGCCGACATCATTTCCGAAGGAAACATCATTAGCGTTAGCGTCATCATTTGCCAAGGGCAAACATCATTGAAAAAACCTCGTTCTTTAGAACGAGGTTTTTTCTGGCTTACACGTTCATAATAGATGCAAGTTATTTTTAGTGATATCCCAACTTCGTTGGAGTGATATTTTTACAAAGTAAAAGTGATATTGAAACCTTCGGTTTCAGTGATATTATATTTGCCATTAAACTGTGCGAAGCACAATATCGCTCGGCGTAAGCCGAATATAACTGCGTAGCAATATAACTTGCCGTAGGCAAATATAACTGAAAAAAGACATCCGAAGATGTCTTTTTTTGGAGGCACCACCCAGATTTGAACTGGGGATCAAGGTGTTGCAGACCCGTGCCTTACCACTTGGCTATGGTGCCTTATATATTAAATTTTGTGGGATAGTAACATTAAAGAGACGATGAACGTCTCTTTAGTAACTGGAGCGAATGACGAGGCTCGAACTCGCTACCTCCACCTTGGCAAGGTGGCGCTCTACCAGATGAGCTACATTCGCATTTTATGATGGTGCCTCCGGGCGGAATCGAACCACCGACACGGGGATTTTCAGTCCCCTGCTCTACCGACTGAGCTACAGAGGCAAATTGGCGACCCGGATGAGGCTCGAACTCACGACCTCCAGCGTGACAGGCTGGCGTTCTAACCAACTGAACTACCGGGCCACATGGTGGGCACAATAGGGCTCGAACCTATGACCCCCTGCTTGTAAGGCAGGTGCTCTCCCAGCTGAGCTATGCGCCCATGTGATTTGCCGCTCTCTCTTGACGGCTTAGTTAGTATAGCACAAAAAAATACCCTTGTCAATAACTTTTTTAAAAAAAATTAAAAAAATTTTTTATTCCTAAAATTTGACATAATATTCAAAAAACTCTTGCAATGTAATAATAAGAAATGGTATACTATATAGAGCACACATTTTAGATGCGCGTCTCTATGTAAAATTAGAGGCGCTTATTTTTTGTTAAACGTGGAGGATAAAATGCTTTCGGTTGGTTTTGATAATGATAAGTATATAAAATTACAGTCTCAGAATATAAGAGACAGAATATCAAAGTTTGGCGGTAAACTTTATTTAGAGTTTGGCGGCAAGCTTTTTGATGACTTTCATGCATCGCGAGTACTGCCGGGTTTTGAGCCTGACAGTAAAATAAAAATGCTTATGGAGCTTCGCGACCAGGCAGAAATGATAATAGTAATAAACGCAAATGACATAGAGAAGAATAAAACCAGAGGTGACCTTGGCATTACATACGACCTTGAAACTCTGCGTCTTATTGATGCGTTCAGGGGAATAGGCCTTACAGTTGGAAGCGTTGTTATAACACAGTATCGCTCACAGCCTACAGCAGATGTTTTCAAAAAACGTCTTGAAGCATTGGGCCTTAAAGTATACTTACATTATCCTATTGCAGAATATCCTAACAATGTGCCTTTAATTGTAAGCGAAGAAGGATATGGAAAAAACGAGTTTGTTCAAACAGAACGTTCGCTTGTAGTTGTAACAGCTCCAGGACCCGGAAGCGGCAAAATGGCAGTATGTCTTTCACAGCTTTATCACGAGCATAAAAGGGGAGTAATGGCGGGATATGCAAAGTTTGAAACCTTCCCTGTATGGAATCTTCCTTTAAAACACCCGGTAAACCTTGCTTACGAGGTTGCAACTGCAGATTTAAATGATATAAATATGATAGACCCATTCCATCTTGAAGCTTATGGGGAAACAACGGTAAACTATGACAGAGATATCGAAATTTTCCCTGTTTTAAATACAATGCTTCAAAGAATAATGGGGCAGTCGCCATATAAGAGCCCTACAGATATGGGCGTAAATATGGCGGGCTACTGCATTACCGACAGTGACGTTGTGGAAGAAGCATCAAAACAGGAAATTATAAGAAGATATTATAATTACGCTTGTTCCCACAGACAGGGAATGACAGAAGCCTCGGTAATGTCAAAGGTTGAACTTATTATGAACCAGCTTGACATTACAACCGCTGACAGACCTGTTGCACAAGCCGCTTTAAAACGCGCAGAAGAAACCGAAAATCCCGCTATGGCAATACAACTTCCTGACGGTAGAATTATAACGGGAAAAACATCTTCTTTGCTTGGAGCGGCATCTGCAGTTTTGTTAAATGCTTTAAAAGCGTTAGGCGAAATAAATCACGAAATGCCTTTAATATCAAGAATAGCTATAGAGCCTATTCAGGATTTAAAAATAAATCACATGGGAAATCATAATCCAAGGCTGCATTCGGATGAGATTTTAATAGCTTTGGCAATTTGTGCTGCAACAAACCCCACAGCAGCGCTTGCTTTAAAACAGCTTTCAAAGCTTCGTGGATGCGAGGCACACTCCACAGTAATTTTGTCAAGGGTTGATGAAAATGTGTTCCATAAACTCGGAATCAATATTACCTGTGAACCAAGATACCAGACAAAGAAGCTTTATCACAGATGACACAAAAAACAAAATCAATACTCCTTTTATTTTTATGCAGCATACTCTGGAGTATAGCGGGTATTATTATAAAATTTATAAAATGCAATCCTTTTGTTATTGCGGGGATAAGAAGCCTGTTTGCTACTTTACCTATAATTACATACGCAGTATTTTCAAAAACAAAGCTTAAATTCACAAAAAAAGCAATTACAAGCTCGTTTTTCTTTTGTGGTACGTTTTTATGCTTTGTTGTTTCAAATAAGCTTACAACCGCGGCAAACGCAATTGTATTGCAGTATACAACACCTATATTTATAGTTATTATTTCGGTGCTTTTCTTAAAAAAGAAAATAACCAACATAGATAAAGCCACAGTAATAATAACAATGCTTGGCATAGTGCTTTTCTTTATAGATAAGCTTGATGCGGGAAGGACGCTCGGCAACATTATAGCAATAATGGCGGGAATAACTTTAGCAATAATGTTTTTAATATGCGGAGAAATATCTTTACCCGAGCGGCTTGCCGGAGTTTTAGCAGGACATACACTTACAGCTTTGGTGGGAATTCCGTTTGTGTTCTTTACAGAGAATACACTTGACTTAACTTCGCTGTCGCTTATTATACTGCTTGGTATAGTTCAGCTTGGTATACCATATCTTTTATACAGCTTTGCGGCAGAACATTGCCCCGCACTTGAAGTTTCGCTTATAGGCACACTCGAACCTATTTTAAACCCAATATGGGTTGCAATATGGTTTGGCGAAAAACCCGGCATATTGGCATTTATTGGCGGAATAATTGTTTTATCGGCAATAGTTGCAAGGTGTATTATACTTAATAAAAAAGGATTATTACAATAAAAAAACACCCCGAGGGGTGCTTTTTTTATTGAAGTTTCTGCAGTACGATTTTTTCAACAAGCTCATCAAATGATATTCCTACGGCATTTGCTGAATCAGGAACCAAGGATGTTGCTGTCATACCGGGAATTGTATTTATCTCTATAACATAAGGGTTATTGTCTTCATCTATAAAAAAGTCAATTCTTGCTACACCGCTGCAGTAAAGAGCTGAATATGCTTTTTTTGCATAATTTTTAATTTTTTCAGCCGCATCTTCGGGAATTCTTGCAGGAATAATATGGTGACTCATTCCTGCAGTATATTTTGATTCGAAATCGTAAAAAGTATTTTCCGAAACAATTTCAACAATGGGAAGGGCGATTAAATCTTTGCCGTCCTGCATAACAGGAACGGTAAGCTCTGTCCCTTTAATGAATTTTTCTACTAAAATTTCACCGTCATAGTCAATATTATTTTTTATTGCACCAATAAGCTCTTCTTTATTATGTGCAATTTCCACTCCAACGCTTGAACCCTGACACGGAGCCTTAACAACAAGCGGAAATTCAAAAGAAGAAAGAAGCTTGCAAACAAAAGTATCAACATCTTCACCTTTTTTAATAAATGAATATTCGGGGGTAGGGATATTTTCTGCCGAAAGCATCTTTTTTGTAATAATTTTATTCATACAAGCGGCACTGCTTGCTATCCCTGAGCCTGTGTAAGGAATGTTCAAAAGCTCAAGCATACCTTGTATAGAACCATCTTCTCCATTTTTTCCGTGCAAAGCCAAAACACATAAATCAGGATTTTTACTTGCAATATCGCAAGCATTATCAGCGTTTAAAACAAATTTTTCTGCATTGTAGTTTAAACGTATAAGAGCGTTATACATAGCCTCTCCGCTTTTTAAAGAAATCTCTCTTTCAGAAGAAACTCCGCCCATAACAACCAATATCTTTTTATTTTTCATAAATAACGACTCCAATGAAAACTATTTTAAAACATTAATAAATATTTTATCAAAAAGTGTACGCTATGTCAAATTTTACGGCAATATATTTCCAGCTGACATAAAAAGGGCATACCATTCTTCTCTTGTAAGAGTAATATCGGCAGCTTTTGCAATTTCTTTAACACGTGATGGGGTAGTAGTACCTATAATCGGCTGCATATTTGCACTATGCCTTAAAAGCCAGGCTACTGCTATTGCATTTTTTTGTGCCGAATATTTTTCGCCTAGCTCTGCAAGCTTTTTATTAAGCTCGGGATAATCGGGAGAGTCTATAAAATTCCCTTCAAAAAAACCGTGCTGGAATGGCGACCACGGCTGTATTGTTATATCGTGCAAGCGGCAGTAATTTAAAATTCCACCGTCACGGTTTACAGCTGAATCATTTTCCATATTAACATTTAAGTCTGCTTTTATCATTGTGGATGCAGCAAGACTTAACTGAAGCTGATTTATACAAAGAGGCTCTTTTACAAACTTTTGCAAAAGCTCAATGTGTCCTGGATTTTGATTTGACACACCAAAATACTTTACTTTGCCTGACGCTTTAAGAATATCAAAAGCCTCGGCAACCTCGCAAGGGTCCATTAAAGTGTCAGGACGGTGCAAAAGCAAAACATCAAGATAATCTGTTTTAAGGCGGGATAGGGAAGAGTCAACCGATTCAAGTATATGTTTTTTAGAAAAGTCAAAGTATGTTATAACTCCGTTTTCTTTATGTATTCCGCATTTTGACTGGATATATATTTTATCACGCAATGACGGATTTTTACTTAAAAATTCGCCAAAAACACGTTCTGATTCACCGCCCTCATAAATGTCGGCATGGTCAAAAAAGTTTATACCGCAATCGAGTGCTGTGTTTATTAAAGCTTCAACCTCTTTAAAGGATTTTTTGCCTGTACGCATACAGCCCAAAACTATTCTTGAAGCATTTATATCGGTTTTTGGAAGAGTAAAATATTTCATTATTGTCACCTCAATGATATTTTAACATAAATATGTAAAATATGCAATGATTTAAGTAAAAAGGTGTTGCTTTTAAAAAAGTAATATGCTATAATTGACGCGTATGGGATTTTATTCATAAAATTTCATACGCGTCAATTGACGGCGTCGCAAAAATGTCCTTGCGAGCAAACATTTAGAATGGTTTTGCGACATCTAAATTGTGCACGAATTCTATAATTTATGCGTATAGAATTTTATAAATAATATTATTGGGAGGGAAATATTATGATAAAAGGAATCACAGTGTGCAATCCTGTTGATATTGATCTTGATTATTTGCTTTATACTGTAGACTATGCTATTGAAAAGGGCTTTGACCATATGCAGATAGTAGGTCCTATACATAATATAGTAAAAGGCAATATCGACGGTATGGTAGAATACCGCAAATATGCACAGTTTAACAACACAAAAGACCTTGAATATGCTAAAAAAGCTACCGAGGCTATGAACATTGCCTGCAAAAAAACGGCAGAAGTAGGTATAAAAACATATTTCTGGCATCACGAGCTTGATGTGCCAAACGGTTTTGACGAAGCTTACCCCGAAGTTTTAAACGAAAACGGCGACGTTGAAGTTTCACATCCTATTATAAAGGATTTTCTTGAAAATAAGATTATCGACTTTTTCCATGCTTGTCCTTATGTTGACGGTCTTATTTTAACCCTTCACGAAACAAAGGTACCTCTTTTAAAGCTTAAAAACCAAAAGCTTTCAAAAATCGAAAGAGTAAAGTATGTTACAAAGATTTTGTATGATACTTGTGTATCTTTAGGCAAAGAACTCATAGTAAGACCCTTTGCAAGTATTGCAGAAGATTATGATATGATGATGGAAGCTTATGAAGATATTTCACATGACCTTATGGTTATGGATAAATGGACACAGTTTGACTGGAGTCTTACCATGCCTCATAACGCTTTTTATGAAAAGATAAAAAATAATCCGCTTCTTATAGAAACAGATATTTTCGGCGAATTTTTCGGTAAGGGAAGATTCCCCATGCTTTTGAAAAATCATATCAAAGAAAAGTTTGAATATTGTCAGAAGTTTAATCCTGTAGGCTACGCTTCAAGAATTGACAGAGGCGGACTTGACCCATTCGGTGATGTAAACGAAGTTAATAACGATATTATAAATGCTTATATGAACGGCAGAGACGTGGATGAAGAAATACTTACCTTCTTTGAAAAGAAGTACCCCGGTTTAGGCCGTGAAGTTATGGAAATTATGGAGCCCACAGAAGAAATTCTTAAAAAGATTATATATCTTAAAGGCTACTACTTTACAGAACTCAGCTACTTCCCCGGAATTGTTCACTCCAAAAACCACTTCTATTTTGAAATGATGAGAGATAACTTCTGCATCGCTTCAAACGAATGGTTTATTCCTAAAAACTGGGAAAGAGGAACTATTGAAAGCGTAATTGCAGAAAAGCAGGAAGCTGTTACAGCATCCGAAGAGCTTTACGAAAAGCTCTTAAAGCTTGAAGACAGAATGGATAAAGAAGAATATCATAAACTCTGGGTTAAATTCTACAACTTAAAGCTTTCGGCAGCTATCTGGAAAGAGCTTGTAAACGTATATATAAACTATGTAAGATTCTTTGATACAAAAGAGCAAAAATATGCTGATGCTCTTGAAGAAACCTTTAAAAAGCTTGACAATTACAGCATAGAAGGTAACGAAATGCTGAAAGATAAGTTCCTCTGTGCAAACTTTGAAGACTTCTTCTCGAAAAAAGTGGACCATAGCGAAAGAAGTGACTACATTACATTCTTTATAGCTGATGTACGCGAAAGCTTTGAAAAAGAACTTAAAGCAGTAACAGAGCTTGAAAAAGAAGATTTACTCGACTTTGTTGTTTGTGGCGGCGGATGCGAAGGTCATAAACTTATGAAGGAAGTAAACTTCAGTGACGGTGTTGTAAGAGATGGCAGACTTTGCAGACTTACTGCAAACCGTAACTCTGAATGGAGCACTATAAAAGGACACGGCTGGTTCAGCTACGAAATCAAGGTAAAACCCAATGCAGAAAATAAAATCAAGGTTGTAATGGGTGCTTTAAAAGACCAGGTTGTTGGAGAAGTAACAATAAACGACCAAAAATACAAAGTGTCCGAAACTGTTGACGGTGTAAAAGAATTTGAATTTGATTATACCGAAACCGCCGGAAACGATACCGCAAGAATAAGATTCGACAGAATCAGCGCAAACATTCCTTATGTATGCACAATAAAGGTTTTAAAGTAAATAAGACATACAAAAAGCAGTGGCGTAGCCACTGCTTTTTTATACTTCCAAAAAGAAGGTATCAGGCTTTTCGGGGTTAAAGTGCTCGTTACACCACATAACGGTTACAAGGTCCTCTTTGTCAGAAAGATTTATTATGTTATGCGTGTATCCGGGGAGCATATGAACTGCCTCAATTTTATCGCCCGATACTTCAAAATTTAAAATCTCGTCAGTTCCTACCTTTCGTTGCTGAATAAGTCCGTGACCGCTTACAACAATAAAAAATTCCCATTTAGTGTTGTGCCAGTGCTGTCCTTTAGTAATTCCTGGTTTAGAGATATTTATTGATACCTGACCGCAATTTTCGCTCTTTATAAGCTCTGTAAAACTGCCTCTTGCATCAACATTCATTTTTAAGGGGAATGCAACCTTTTCTTTCGGCAAATAGGAAAGATAAGTGCTATAGAGCTTTTTTGCAAAAGAGTTAAAAGGAATTTCAGGAACAACTAAAGTGTCAGGCTGTGCCTTAAATTTATCGAGTAAATCTACTATTTCCCCTAATGTTACTTTATGGGTGATGGGTGCGGCACAGTATTTTCCGTCATCACACAAAACGGTTTCAATTCCGTCAAAAGTGCAATGGTGTTCATTCCCTTCAAGTGCAAGGAGCATTTCATCTACCAAATCGTCAATATACAAAAGCTCAAGCAAAGCATTTCTGTCGTTTACCTGAATGGGCAAATCGTTAGCTATATTGTTGCAAAATGTTGCAACCGCCGAGTTATAATTAGGTCTGCACCACTTACCGAAAAGGTTAGGGAAGCGGTATACCAAAACCTTTGCACCTGTCTCTTCTGCATAGCTAAACACAAGCTCTTCGCCCATCTTTTTGCTTCTGCCGTAGTCGCTATCATATCTTCCTATACAGGTAGCCTGAATGGAAGATGATATCATAACAGGACAAGTGTTTTTATACTTTTTTAAAGTGTCAAGCAAGGTAGAGGCAAAACCAAAATTACCCTGCACAAATTCTTGGGGATTTTGCGGTCTGTTAACCCCTGCAAGATTAAAGACAAAATCAGCCTTCTGACAAGCAGTTTCAAGAATGTCGGGGGAGGAATCTATATCGTAAAGATAAAGCTCGCCTATATTTAACGATGGGTGCGTCTTATCCTTGCCGTCTTTAATATTTTGCAGGGCACATACAAGATTTTTACCAACAAAGCCTGCAGCTCCTGTTATAAGTATGTTCATTTGTTTTCACCTGCCAAAAATTCAGCTTTCAAAGTTTGCAAGCTCGTCTCTGATGTAGGAGAGAGAAAGCAACTTTTCTTTTACTTCTGAAACGCCGAGTAAATCTGTATTGTTAGAATTGAATTCTGTCAATGTGTTACGCTTTTCGTTACCTTCTTTAAAATACTTATCGTAGTTTAAATCACGCTGGTCTGCGGGAACTCGGTAGAAGTCACCAAGGTCAATAGCGTTTGCACATTCTTCGTTTGTAAGAAGTGTTTCGTACATCTTTTCGCCGTGGCGGATACCAATAACCTTAATATCGTTCTGGGAGGGGAACAGCTCTTTAACAGCCTTTGCCAAAGTTTCTATTGTGCAGGCGGGTGCCTTCTGTACCAGAATATCACCGCTCTTACCTTCTGCAAATGCAAAAAGAACAAGGTCAACTGCCTCTTCAAGACTCATAATAAATCTTGTCATTGAAGGCTCGGTAATAGTTATGGGTTCGCCTTTTTTGGTCTGTTCTATCCAAAGCGGAATAACGCTTCCTCTCGAGCACATAACATTGCCGTAACGGGTACAGCAAATCATAGTCTTATCAGGCGAAACAGTTCTTGACTTTGCAACTACAACCTTTTCCATCATAGCCTTTGAAGTACCCATTGCGTTTACAGGGTATGCAGCCTTGTCGGTTGAAAGGCAGATTACCTTTTTAACCCCTGCATCAATAGCTGCAGTAAGAACATTTTCTGTACCAAGCACGTTTGTCTTTACTGCTTCAACAGGGAAGAACTCGCACGAAGGAACCTGCTTTAAAGCTGCTGCGTGGAATATATAGTCAACCCCGTGCATAGCATTTTTAACGCTTTGCAAATCACGCACGTCACCTAAGTAGAATTTTATCTTGTTGCTTGCATTTGGATATTTTGCCTGATATTCGTGTCTCATATCATCCTGCTTTTTTTCGTCACGCGAAAAAATTCTGATTTCTCCAATATCAGTTTCCAAAAAACGGTTCAACACCGCATTTCCAAACGACCCGGTCCCACCGGTAATAAGTAAAGTTTTGTTAGTGAATAAGGACATTTTTATTCCTCCTTTTTACTTTCGACAATATTCTTTTTATCATATTTTTTTCGTAGTCATTAAATCCTTTTAGCATCATAATCACAAAAAATGTTACAATCAAAACGACGCCATTTGCAAAGAAACGCAAATATGAATTACTTATCGGGTTATATAATTCACATAGAACGCCCATTAACAAGAGGATAAATAAATAAGGAAAAAGTTTAAAGAAAGTCTTTTTGAAAAATAATTTCATATTAAGCTTTAAAACTTTTTTATAAATAAGGACCATAAGAGTAGTTCTTATCATATATGCTATAAAAATCGAACTAGCAGCACCTACAGCGCCGTATAGTTTTGTTAAAGGGACAGCTAATATGATATTTACTATTGCTGTGATAATAAAAACATACGAACGCAATTTAACTTTATTCTCAACAATAATAGTTGTACTTCCAATTTGCATAGGTAAAAAGAATAAACTTGGCAAAGTAAGAAGAATTGCACATATATAACTTTCACCAAAATCCGGTTTGTTCCATATTTCTAAGATAAATGAATGACCAAACGAAATAAAACCTATAGTCATAATGCCAACAATCATAAACTGTATTCTTCCAATTTTTATCATAAGAGGCATAAGTTGAGTATCTTTTTTTCCTGCTGCTAAAATTTTTGAAATTCGTGGCATAAACATACCACTAATCGCAGTGGAGAAGGTATATATATATCCTTCAATTGTGGTGGCAAGACCAAAAATTGCAACTCCTACAGAACCGCTTAAAGAAACCGCTGCGATAATTGAAGGCATTATATTAAATGTAAATCTTTCCATAATACTGGATACGGTTGTCCATACAGAAAAACCAAAAATTTCTTTCAAAAGACCTTTTTCAAAATACTTTAAATTTACACGAACAGGGGTTTTTCTTTTAATTACAAAGAGCTTAATGCCAATCGTGATAAGCCCTGAAATCGCATTTATAACGACAAGAGCATAAACCCCATATCCCATAAGTAAGAGAACAACCATTGAAATAATTATGAATATTTTATGGAATAAATCACACAGTTTTAATTCTATAAAACGCTCATATGATGTAAGTATGCCATTAAGGTTTGTAAACGGAAATGACACAACACTAAATAAACCTACTATTATGTAAAGGGTTTTAAGTGTTTCTAATTCAGCGGCGGCAAGATTCACGTAAATAGACTCTATGAAGAAATAAACCGCAATTAAAGCAATAAGTATAATAGCATCAATAGAAAAATATAATTTATATACAAGGCCTAGAAAGTTGTTTACGGCTTCCGGCCTTCCTTCTGCGTTATATTTGGATACGAAGCGAGAAACCGCCGCACCCATACCAAAATCCATAACAAACAGTGTTATAAGTGAAGTAGTAAGGGTATAAAGGCCATAATTAGACTGACCTATTTTTGTAATCATCCAGGGCGTATATATTAAACCAGCTATTATGTTGAAGAAAATAGCAAAGTATGAAATAAGTGCCCCAAGCTTTATTTGTTTTGAACTGTTCATAAAATCTCCTATATTAAAAATTTGGACTATATATGAAGTGATTTTATATATTGAAATAAATGGAAAAACTATATGTAAGGTTTTACTACCCTATACTGTATCTTATGGATTTCGTTTTTTTATACGTTTCATTATCGCATTAATGTACAAAGAAAGCTTGCTTGGCAAAATCTTCTTCAATGTATATTTTGACTCCATCTGTTCTAAATTAAGCTTATCTAAATCTCTGAAAAAAGCCTTTCTTTTTTTAGAGATTTTTTGATTCATAGGCTTTAGTCTTGGATAGCGCAAAATGCAATCTGTCTTATCTTTTTCTTCGTAACAGACTTCATCAAGAATTTCATTAAGCATTTTTTCGCCTTTTTTTGTATTAACAAAAACCATAGAGGTTCCGTATTTCAAATCAGTTTCGTCTATATCTTTGCCAGCATAATCTGCAAGAGTGATGTCAGAAGTTCTTTTGCTGCTTGAAAAATCACAGTTATAACAGCATTCGTTTATAGAAATTTTACTTTTGAACCAAAGTGCAAATCCATGTGACGAATCGAGTACCTTTTCTCCATTTTCGTAAATCATAGTAATGTCATATGATTTGTGCTGTCTATATCCATCTTTCTTACTTCTGAATTTTACATTAATAATTCGATTATTAACTTCTTTATTTTTTTCTAAATATTTGTTCAAAATTTTTCTTGACGATACACCGTAACATATAAAATCTATTGTTTTTAAATTATCGTATGGTTTTTCTAAATAATTATTTAACGCAGATACCTGACAAGGAGTTCCTGTAAAAAGCACACTTTCGCCCTCATCAAGAAGTTGTTTAATTTGTTTATAAATACCAACAGGTAGACTTTGAATATACTTTGAACCCTTAAATTTTTCAAGTTGTTCTAAATTTTCTGCAACCATATGTCGCAGTACAAGTTCATTGTCAAAAGAACAACCTATAACATATGCACCGTTTTTAAATGCCATTTCTGAAATCAATGCCGCTACGCCACCGGAAGAACTTTCCATTATAGATGAAAAATCGTTTCTTCTAACTTTGTATGCTTTAAATATTTCATTGGTATTGTTCGGGTTATTGGAAGGACAAACTGCTATACATTTTTTGCAGTTAACACAATTTGTACTGTCAACATTACTTTTCAAAAATCCATTGGAATCATAATTAAGTGTAATACAATTACAAGGACACGCATCTGTACATACTCCGCAACCAACACATAAATTTTCTTTGCATATAAACATATTTTTAACCTCTTTTTGTAAAATGCTATAATAGCTTAAATTTATTTTTGCAAATTATTATAAATTAAAAAATATATTATTTTTCAAAATTTAAGGCATCTTCTAAAAAAGCTTTATCTTTTTTTCTTAATTCAGCAAGCTTTTCGTGTGCTTTTTCAAAATCAATATCAAACAACATTTCTTTTGGAAGAGGATCATTTTCGTCAATTATACGATCAAGTAATCCAAGATCCCCTAACAATGTATTAAGACGGGAATTCATACTTTTTGAATCACCTTTGGCAAATCGGCATAAAGAAATAAATGGTACCTTTAAGTTTACAGAAAAAGCTGTTGCGTGGAATGAATCCGTTACTACAAGTGATGCATTTTTTATAAGGCTAATAAATTCAGCTGGTCCTGCATTGAATATTTTAATGTCATTGTCGATTATTTCTCTGGCAACATAAGGAATGCAGACTGTTTTAAGACCGGTAAGTTTTTTAACCTGCTGTTTGACTTGCTTGATATAATCCCGTTCTCCAAACAGGTAGAAAAAAACATAATCTCCCTCAATCAAAGGTTTAGACGCAATCTCAGACCATTGTTCTGCGTTCAAAAGCAGGGTTGGGTCAATTACTGTACATACTTCTTTGCCGGTTAAGTCACTTACTATTTTACTTCCGTCAAGTTCTCTTGTTGAAATAACATCAAGTTTTTCAAGAAAAGGCTTCATAAAATCAGCCTGCTCCTTTGTAATGCTTGAAACTGCTATACTTGAAGCATAAGAAATTTTTACAGCTTCCGAAGGAGCAAAATCTGCAAAGTTAAATCCGTTTTCATTATAAAGATTTGGATTCCATATTTGATCACTGCCACATAAAAATACATCATATTTTGGTGGGTTTTCAACGTATTGATTATAATTTGTATAGCCAGTATGGTCGATTTCAAGAAATGTATTTGAAAATTCGCGAAAATTCTGTTTTTTTAAAGCTCTATCTGAAGCAGATTGGCGCATTGCATAACTTTTTTTAAAACTCTTGATAGGGTTTTTAAAAAGACGTTTAATTTTATTTGAAAAAACTGATTTCCTATCTGTTTTTTTTGCAGTAAATAAAAAATCGTTTGATATAATTTTGCAATCATACCCTAAATCTTTAACATGTTTCTGCAATGCATAGGCTTGTAGCATACCGCCATAGTTTTCGCCATAATGTGTTATCAAACCGACCTTTTTCATATTATTTCCTCCAATACGTTTTTAAATTCAGCATTAAATTTTTTATTCATTTCGTGGATTTTTTTTCTACTGTCATAATTATCCTGCAAATCTACTTGAATAATAGCCTTGGCAATTTCTTCGGGGGTTTGTTTTTCGTAATAAAATAAGTCATTACCCACGGCAGAACCCTCGATTGCGGGGATACGAACAGTTACAACTCGAAGTCCGTTTGCCATATAAGACAGGATTTTTGAAGGGAAGGATGTTGCATTAAAATCAGCATCAGGATTTTGTGTACTTAGGCCAATATGACATTTTTGTAAAAATTCTATGTACTCTTCACCCGAAAGTAAGCCGTCATATGTAACGATTCCATTGCCCTTTGCATTGGTTTTCTCTACAACATCTTGAATAAGAGCAGTATCTTTGGCTGTACCGAAACCCAAAATATGTATATGGTATTTTTTGGAAAGAAACTCTGCTGCTGCTGCTGCTGCTGTAGCTCCGCCTTTTCTTGGGTCAAATGTGCCCGCATAAACAACATGAATTTTATCATCATCAAATGAAACATTTCTGTCAGGCTCTACACCATATGTGCCATGAATAATACAATAAGGTTTATTTTTTTTGTTAATCAGGTCATTCAAAAGTGAAGTTGGGAAAATATATGCATCCGCATCGGCAAAAAACTCAATTTCATGATTTTTAATTTTTGTACGACCGATTACATCGGCATAAATCTCTTCTACCTCTAAAATAAGATAGAACTTCTTTAGTTTTTTAAGGAGTGAAATCAGTTTCATATATCCTAAAGAGTGATAAACTATTACTTTTTCATCCTTTTTTATGTTTTTTAAAAGATAAAAAAACATAAGCACCTTTAAAATAAATCTGTCTAATACATTTTTAACTTTATTTCCTCTGCCTAAAGAAAAAAACAGTTTTAATGTGTTTTGGTCATTAAGATTTACTTTCTTTCCTCTGTAAGTACATTTGTTCCACGTTCCGCTGGCAGAAACTATTTCTACATTTTCGCCTATTGCATTTAAAGCCTGACAAATATAATTCATTTTATTTGTCGCAGCTAAAATATAGTTTCTTTTTTCTTCTTTGTTTTCTAAAGTGTCATAATAAGCTATATATTTCATCTAATCACCTTTGCCAGAAAAAATAATATGGAGATAACATTAACTGCTGTGGATCTCCGGATAAATAAAAATATAATAAAAATGCATTTATAAAAAGGTATGCCAAAAATCTGATTTTGTAATCTCTGATATTTGCCAATGCATTTGGTATGTATACAACAATAAAAATATAGTAGTAATAATATATTCTCATCATTGCGCCACCGGTTTGAGTGGCGGGGAAAAGAATTAACATAAAAAGCAGAAAATATATGGAGCTATCTTTTTTTGTACTAAGTTTTTGACCCGGCTCCAAGAGTTTGAGCACAATAAACGCCAAGATAAGTAAGTATAGCAATATGCCTGCATTGGAGCCTTCTAATATTTCATAGCCTTCGTATTTATCAGAGGCTTCTGCTGCAAGGGTTAATATCAAGTTAGCAAATTGGGTTTTAAAAAGCATGGTAAGGGCAGATACACCAAGCAAAAGCCAAACGGTTATTGTTTTATACTCTAATTTTTGTAAAAAGTACATAGGGAAGAATATCACGGCTGAGGCATGAATTGTACTTGCAATAAAAGTAAAAAAGACAAAAAGTAAAAAGCTCTTCCAGCCAGAAATTTTATTTGAAAGCAAGAAAGCTATAAGACAAAAGCCCATAGCAATACTTTGTCTGACAGCAGAAAAAGCAAAAGTATAAAGCCCCATTGCTAAAAAAATAAATAAACTCAGCCATTTGTTTTTTGAAAATTTATAAATATACCATGTTACAGAGCCTACATAAATTATAGCATTAAATAATAGCAGCATCCAAAACTTTAAATCTAATTTGCCGAATATACGTTGTAAAATGACATAGCCTTTGTCGTTAAAATCAGAAGTAAGAATGTTATGTAACGAAAAATGCTGCTTTGATAGATAAGATAAATAATAAGCATGTGTGTCAATACCTATATGATGTAAAGCACTATAAGAACGCAATCCGCATAAAGCAATCATATATATAGCTATAAATATAAAAAACTTTTTCTCTAAGTTTTGCTTTATTGAAAGTCTGTTTGTAAGAGGTATTGTTTCGGGCAACGAATTTAAGTAATAACCAACGAATAAAAATGCACCTAAACAATACATAGGAATTACATAATATGCCAGCATAGATATATCCTTTCCTTTAGCTTTCTGCTAACAGCTCTTTATAAAAATACAATGTATCCTTTGTTAACTTTTCTTTAGAGAAGTTTTCTTTGGCAAACCTTCTGCATATATCGGTAAAATCTTTGTTTTCACTTTGCATGGCTATAATATCACGATAAACGGAATCAATATTTCCAACTTCTTCTACATATCCACAACCTTCTCCAACAAGTTCGGGACATGCAGTAGCGTTATATGCAATAACGGGTGTACCACAGGCTAACGCTTCAGCGGTTACTTTGCCAAAGGTTTCCATTTTAGAAGGATTAAAAAACACATTAGCAGAAGAATATAAATTGAGCAATGTTTTAATATCCGATGTAGGCTCAACATGAAGAATTTTTTCGTGCATAGGAGAACTTTTTTTACCTACCAGAACAACCTGAAAATGGTCATCTAACATAGAAGCTAAACGGTTAAAATCTCCAAGACCTTTTGCTTCTGTCCAAATACTTGAGATTCCTAAAACTACGAATTTGTCTTCTATATTAAGTTGCTTGCGTATATCTGCAGGGTCAGGGAAAAAACTGTCAATGTCAATCCAATTGTAAATAGCCCGAAATTGTGCATTGTTTGAAAAAAAAGATTTTCGTGCTTCATCAATTACCCATTTAGAAACACCTACGACTCCCAAAGTTGAAATTTGTGAAAACCATTTTTTCTTATCATTAAGCAATTTTTTTGTTCTGTCAAATAACCAACTGTTATTTCCTGATTTAAGTTGTGGGCAGTTACCGCAATTTTCTTGCCAACGATAACAGTTCGCACCAATATAGTGTACACACTTGCCCGTATAAAAAAAACAATCATGCAAAGTAACAACAGTAGCAATCTGATTTTTTATAATATATTTAAATAACAATGGTAAACAAATATAGTTGCCGTGAAGATTTCTTAAATGAATTAAATCGGGTTTAAAACGGTCAAGTTCTTTTAACATTTTACGAGTTGCACGGCGTGAAAAATATCCTTGTAAACCAAAAAGTCTGGAGAGAAAAGCATGTAATTTGTGGTCCAATTTATTCCCCATAAATATTGCATTTTTTCTATCACTTGTACCATTACCATAAAAAATAATATTTTCTATTTTGTTTTCAGTTAAAAAATCTGACCATTCGCAAACGGTTCTGCCTGTACTGCTTCCGCTAGTACAAACTGCATTAATCTGCACAACCTTCATGGATAATCTCCTTAAAATCTTTTAATAACATATTTTGGATTTTTTCTCTGTTATGATTCTGCTTTCCACATTCCAAAACAAACAAGAAATCTTTATAAGAATTTTAATATTTTCTTGATCAAAATAATAGATTTAAATATGTAAAATCTTTCTAATAAAATGAATTGTCATAGAAATAAAGCGACGTTTTATTCCTGTAAGTTTTGTAGACATGGGAATCTTGCAGTATTTCTCACAATTCATACATCCCTGTTTCATACGTATCTGGAAACAATATGACCAAATTATTGCAATTCTTTTTTTATCAGTTTTAAAGGTTTCGATTAATGAAAGAATATATTTTCTTGTTTCATCTGCTAATAATTGTTTCTTCTTGACTGACACCTGATCAATATGTTTTCGATTTTTTACTAAAATATCTGGATACATGTAAAAATTATATCCTGCTATTGATAAATCAAGCCAATATATCCAATCTAAAATATAAATATATTCCGTTGAGAAATCACCGAGTTTTTCCAGAGCAGCTTTAGGTATTAATAAAGAACATCCGTTAAGAGAGAGTCCTTTCATAAATCTTGCGAACATTTCATTATGAGACACTATACAGGGATTTTTTTTGCTTGTTTTATGAGGTAATTGTTTGCCTTCTTTATTAATTACCATGCTTCCGCAAACAACAATTGTATTATCATTTAAATTGTTATTATTAATGCAATCAATAGCAGATTTAACTTTATCAGGCAAATAAACATCGTCATGTGATAGCCAGGAAAACCACTCACCTTGCATTTTGCTTATACCAAAGTTTAAAGCGGAAGCGCATCCACCATTTTCTTTTTTATAATATTTTATTTTTTCACCATATGATAGTGCAATTCTTTCTGTTTCTCCATTGTCGGTAGAACCATCATTAACTACGATAATTTCTATATTATCATATGTTTGATTAATTGCCGAATCAATTGCTTCGCGCATATAATTTGAACCATTATATACAGGAATAATAATAGAAACAAGAGGATTATATTTATTCATTTTAAACTCCAATTATTTATTTTTTAAAAAAACTTCATCAAGTATTTCAATTGTTCTTTCACCGAAAATAGGGCCATTTTCCCTTTGGTGTAAGTCAAGCCCTTGTGGTTTTAAATTGAACTCCACTAATACCGGCTCAAGATTTTCGTCTAGAGCAAAATCCCAGGAGATGATGCCCATATAAGGCAGACTTTTGTGGCATTTTAAAGCAGTTTCGACTACGTTATTAAAATTGAGAATCTGTTTATCTTCCATACTGCCCGTATTGGGATGTCCCTCAACCATGGTACCAATAGCGTTGTAAAGCTTATTTGCCAATTTTCCGTCAGGGAAAATTGCACAATTTACACCCCCGCTGACCATGTTATCTACACGGTTGCCATTTACTCCTATTCTTAAAAGAGATGAAAGCACACGGATGTTACCATGGAAGTTCAATGTCATAATTCGCATAGTGTTTATTGAATGTGAATAAATTTTATTTAAACATTCGTGTTGCTTAAGTGTTTCCTGAATAATAAAATCGTTTGTAAAAGAAGTTTCCAGTTTGGCAAGTTTTATTGCATCCATTTTTTCTGTAATAAATTTAACGCCAGCACCACCTGCGGAGTCTATACTTGGCTTTGCTACAAATTCATCATATGCTGATAATTTATTTAAAACATCATCAACGGATAGAAGGTTAAATTCATGGTCATACCATGTGCTATTAATATTTCTTACGATTGTTACAACATGTTTTACATCGGGCATCCATTTTTCAAAATAATTTTTATTTGACATACATCTTATATAATCGTTGCGATTAAAATATGGTTCAATGCGACTGTGAAAAATATTGTCGGGAATAAAGAATGGACTTTCCACACCAAAACAGTGTGTGTAGTGAGCAAACCACCGATAATCAACTTTAATGTTATAACGACCGCTCCATAAAGAATCAATCTTTTTTTTGTATTCTTTTGAAATAGGATTGTGTATCCCTTCAAAGCCTTTCCGCATGTGGCTGTTAAAAAGATATTTATAGTACTTATTTTGTAAATCATAAGCAAAAAAATCGGATACGTCTGCACCTTTATCAATTACATATCTTATTACATTCATATTTATTTACCTTCTTCATTTATTTTTTAAAAGATTTAAAACATCAATCGTATTTTCACCAAACAAAGCTTCGCCGGACAACATTTGTGGGAACCATACACTTTGTCCCTTGTAATTCGCTTCTACAACGACAATGTTGTTATCGCTGTCAACTGTAAAATCCCAAGAGATGATACCAATATTTGCAGTCATTGAGTGTAGTCTTTTTGCTGCAAAAATCAAATCGTCTATAAAGCTTAATTTATATCCTTCAAAAACTATATTTGTGTCAGGATGTTGCGAGTGTTTTTCAAAAGAATCTCCGTAACCCAATCGATAAGCATATTTTCTTAATGTACCATCGTTAGCTACACCGATAGACATTCCTCCAGCGTGAATGTTATCAACTTCGCTTCCGCCACCGCCGATTCGAAGAGAAATAGGAAGAATGTGAACAGAATCATTTAATATATATGAAATTATACGAATGGTATTAATTGATGAAGGATATAATTTCTTCAATTCAAAACAAGGGTTAATTCGTTCTTGTACAATAAAATTGCTTTTGTATTGTTGTATAATTTCTGCTGCAGTTTTTCCAGTTCTTTTATCCTTACCATCAAACATTTCGATGATACAAACATTTTTCCCAGAACTAGAATCTACAGTTGGTTTGATTACAGATTCTCCCACATTTCCCAATATTTCAATTGCTTTATCAAGTGAAATAAAATTTCTTTCCGAATCGTAAAACTGGCCATAATTATTGAATAAATAATAATTTGGAGTTCTGACATTTTTGACCTTGTTATTAAAAAACAGATCATTTAAAGTTTTGTCTGAGAAAACTTTGGAATATTCAACGTTGTTCACTGATGGCTCGTACTTTACCGAATATAGTATTTCTGGAAAATAATTTACACGATGGATACCTGTAATTGCCTCATATAATTTATGCCAACGATTAGAAATTTTCTTGCCATAATGTTCTTTCCAAAAAGAATCAAATTCCTTCTGTTGTTCTTTTGTCCATAGAACATCTTTGTACAAAGATTTTTTTCTTAAAATTGCATACCACTCAACCAAGAAAGTTTTGGTTAATTCAATTTTTTTTGATAGCATAATGAAAAAAAAGTATATATTGTTATAAATCTTTTTCATAGTTATAGCTCCTTAATTAAAATGAAAGGTTTAAATGGCAAAAAGCTAGGATAAATCAATCCAATCACCAAGGCGGCGTTCCCATTCGTCGGGATGGCATAATTGAAATCCGCCACCGTGAAAGAATGTGTATTCACCAAAATATATTTTGCCGTTAAGTTCGTACAAATCTATTCTTACATGCCGCATACCTTTTGAGAGTTTTGCGGCAATTTCCTTCATTTCTTCAAACAGTTGTGGTTTTTCAATTGGTTTATCAGTATTAGGGTGTATATTGATAAGGTCTAAATGATTGAAATCCATATCAAAAAAGTCAAACTTACAATCTGTACTTCTGTCAGTAGCTACAAACATAACCTTTGGTACACCATTAAAACAGAAAAACTTGTAATCTTCGATGCTTTTTTCAGGATCATTTTCATTTGTCATAAACTGCTCTGCAATAATATAAGGCTTTATACCCTTATAAGGATATTCGCGCCCTGCGAAAAAGAAATCGTGATTCAATCTTTTTGTAAAGAATTTTTTTAATTCATCCAAATCTGTTTGGGTAAGAGAAGATTTATTTTTTATAACCTTTGTACTTCCTGAATCGTGGTTGCATTTAAGAACAAATTGTTCGGGAAGTGCGTCAAAATCAATGTCATCAAACTTTTCCCAATACCCTAGAAGAGGGAACAGATACTCTTCGCCAAGTTCTTTTTTGATATGTTCTCTTACTGCGAGTTTATCTACTAAAGTGGTATATTCAGGACGTTTGTCGTTTACTTTTAACCACTGCAATTTTTCATTAAAACCTTTGGGATTTTTAAAATTAATGAATTTGCCGGTAGTAGAGAAATAAAAAATATTGAGATATAATTTATCGGGCAAAAAAGATAATGCATACATTACTTTGCCTCTGAAATTACGACCAAATATTTTTCTCAAATCTATCATTATTACAAATTCTCCTTATACCATTCTATAGCTTCGTTCAAGCCTTTAGCAAAGTCATAATCGGGGTCATAGCCGATAAGACGTTTTGCCTTTGAAATGTCGGCATTTGAATGTTTTATATCGCCCTTTCGGTCGGGACCGAAATTGGGTTCAATATCTTTACAGAGAGCTTTTGTAAGAGTGTGGTAAATATCAATAAGATATTCTCTTCCGCCAAAAGCTATATTGTAAGCTTCACCTGCAGCATCACTGCTTGCAAGACAAGCTTTAAGATTTGCTTCAATAACATTTTCTATATATGTAAAGTCACGGCTTTGTTTGCCGTCGCCGTTGATGGTAGGTTGTTCGTCGTTTAAAAGCTGTTTAATAAACTTTGGGATTACCGCAGCGTAAGCACCGTTCGGGTCTTGTCTTCTGCCGAAAACATTAAAGTATCTCATTCCGTAGGTATCGAGATTATAATGCATTGTGTAAAGCTTTGCCCATTCTTCGTCGCAACGCTTTGTTAAAGCGTAAGGAGAGAGAAGGTTACCCTCTCTGCCTTCGGTTTTTGGAAGGTTAGGTTCATCTCCGTAAACAGAAGAAGATGATGCATATACAAACTTTTTAACACCATTCTGACGTGCAGCTTCAAGCATATTTAAAGTTCCGTCAATGTTGTTTTTGCAATAGAATAAAGGCATTTCAAGCGAACGGGGAACACTGCCCCAAGCAGCCTGATTCAAAACATAATCAACACCTTCGCATGCTTTCATACAGGTATCAAAATCTTTGATATCGCCTTTTATAAATTCATAAGAAGGGTTATTTAAAAACATATCAACATTTTCCTGTTTACCTGTTGATAAATCGTCAAGACAACAAACCTTGTATCCCATATTCAAAATAGCTTCACAAAGATTAGAGCCAATAAATCCTGCTCCGCCCGTAACAAGAAACTTTGAATTTTCAGGGAATTGTAAATGTTTATATCCCATTATTATAACCTCCAAATATTAAAAGGGTAAAAGTGAGTTAATTGTAAAAATTATATTTAAAGCAAATGCTCTAAAATCAGTCTCTTTCATATTTACAACTCTAATATTCATATCATAAAGTTTCTGATTAAGATATTTTTTCATATCCAAATGATGTTGATCAGATATGCGTTTTTCAAGTGGAACACGGAATAAAAGATCCAAAAATCTGCGATTGTTGTATGCAATTGTAATATCGAAACAATACTTCATTTCGCTAATATTCATGCCACCCCAACTGCCCCAGGTTACTTCATTGAAGTGTATATCTGAAACAGGGTAACACTTGGGGATTTTGTCATATTCAAATTTTTCTATATATTCTTTGAAAATTCTGTCAACTTTGTGGGCTAATTTTCGGTTACAGATAAATATTTTATATAAGTTTCTAAAAAGTTTTGGGGAAAGCTTGGGCATTTTCTTTCTTCCGTAGTGTTTATACCAATATGCTCGGATTGTTTCTGATGTCCATGATTTTACTTCTACATCAAAGCCGCAAACCTGTTCAAGGTATATTCTTTTTCGAGATTCATTTATTTTGCGTTTAGCTACATACCCGCTGTTATGTGCCTGAATCTCAACCTTGAAGTCAAAGTCTTCTAAAGAATTGATATCTTCGGGAATATTATAAATATTATGCTTAACGTTAAATGCCTCTGAAATAGTTTTTGCAGCCTGTGTATCCGGAATCTCTTTTTCAGCTGAAATATAACTGAATGTTTCAAACTTATCATAAATGCCGTTTGCAGCAGCAAAGGTTGTATTGCTATCAATTCCACCTGTTAGCGAAATCCAGGGTTTATTCCATTTTTTTGATATAAGCTTCATATTATTTGCAAGAATATCTGCAGCAGATTTAATAATATAATCGTATTCCTCGTAAGATTTAATCTGATCAAATTCGCGATTAAACCAAAAACGATAGTGAGAAACGTTTCCGTCATAGCAGAACATAATACTTGGAACAATTCTTTTAACTTCATCAAAAGGGGTCATATCTCCAGGCAGATATGGTCCCATAACTCTGCCATACCACTTGTATTCAACGAGTTCTTTCGCAAAATCACTCATCTTGAGATTGCAAAGATCTCCTATAAGTTGGGGGTGTGAGGAAATATAGAAAGAATTATTTATTTTAGCATAACAAGCCGATTGCATTCCTGATGCATCAACATAATATTCAATTTTTTTTCCGTCAGCAACACTAATAACGTATATACCAGTAATTTCATTAAGATGATCAAAAAATTCGTTGCTTCCATAGCTGTCAGAAAGGGATTTTAAAATTTTGATTTCCTCATGTTCCATAGTAAAGGGATTGTAGGCATGACCCATGAGTGTAAAAACACGTCCGTTTTCATCTTCATAAATATGCATTCCTGTAAGGTTGTGAGACATATACCAATATTCGCCGTGTTTCTCTTTTTTCCAATTGCCATAAAAAGGAAAAGAAAGCATATCTTCTATTTCTAAATCAGAGATTAAAAAACCTCTTATAAAAAGATATTTTTGCAAGTTTTTTCTTGAGTCTAAAACTTGTTTAAACATTGTTTACATACCCCCGTTTTTATTATAATCTCCAATAGTTATAGCCTGCGTTTTCGAACTCGCTTCTGTTAAGCAAGCCTTTTACATCAAGCAACACTTTTTTGCCGGGAGCAAAAAGTGCGTCAATATCAGCTATTGAAAGATTTGAAAAATCTTGGTGTGCAACAGCAAGAATAACAGCATCCATTTCCTTAATACTTTTTATATCAACAAAGTCGATATTATAAAGGTGTTTTGCCTCTGCCTTGTCAGCGGCAGGGTCGGCAATTGTGGGTTCTATGCCATATTCACGAAGTTCATTTACAATATCAATTACCTTTGTGTTTCTTGTGTCGGGGCAGTTTTCCTTAAAGGTAAAACCTAAAATGGCAACATTTGCTTTTTTTACTGCTTTTCCTGCTTTAATAAGATTTTTAACACAGTTTTCAGCAACATATTTGCCCATATCGTCGTTTATACGTCTGCCTGCCAAAATAACCTGACTGTGGTAGCCCATCATTTCTGCTTTATATGTAAGGTAGTAAGGGTCAACGCCGATACAGTGACCGCCTACAAGACCTGGCGAAAACTTAAGGAAGTTCCACTTTGTGCCTGCAGCTTCTAAAACCGATTTTGTGTCAATACCCATTTTGTTGAAAATTATTGAAAGCTCGTTCATAAAAGCAATATTGATATCACGTTGACTGTTTTCAATAACCTTTGCAGCTTCAGCTACTTTAATAGTGGGAGCCCTGTGAACGCCTGCTTCAACAACAAGCTCGTACACTTTTGCAATTTCTTCTAAAGATTCATCATCCATGCCTGAAACTATTTTTGTAATAGTTTCAAGTCTGTGCACTTTATCTCCGGGGTTTATTCTTTCGGGCGAGTAACCTATTTTAAAATCAACCCCACATTTAAGCCCTGATTCTTTTTCTAAAATAGGAACACACACATCCTCTGTAACGCCTGGGTAAACAGTAGATTCAAAAACAACAATACTGCCCGGGGTGAGATTTCTACCCAGAATGCGGCTTGCACCTTCCACGGGTGTAAGGTCGGGAGTGTGGTCGTCATTAACAGGAGTGGGAACTGCTACTATATGGAATTTTGCCTCGCGAAGACGTGTTTCATCAGAAGTAAATTCAACTTTGGTATTTTTAATTACGTCATTTCCAACTTCGTTTGTGGGGTCTATGCCTGATTTGTAAAGAGCAATTTTCTTTTCGTTTAAATCATACCCGATAACCCCTACTTTTTTAGCAAAAGCAACAGCTATAGGCATACCAACATAACCTAAACCAACTAAAGAAATTTTTTCTTCACCTTTTACAATTTTTTCGTACAAACTCATTTAAAAACCTCTTTCTTTAAAAAATAATAAGAGAACCATGCGAAGCCGAGTAAACATGTGCGGCTCTGTCAAAACCGAATTTATCATAATATTTTTCGTTTATAACCGAAATAATCTTGTCAGCCTTTGCTTTTTCAACCAAAGCTATAACGCAACCGCCAAGACCTGCACCAACAAGCTCGCTTCCTAAAACTCCGTCTGTTTCATTTAAAGTATCACACAAATAGTCTATTTCTTTTGTTGAACAATCGTATGCACCATACTGAAGCGAAATATCAGCATTTTGTTTTTCAAGTTCTTCAAGGAATTCATCTGTAACCTTAAGATTAGTAGCTCTGTCTCCGTTATGGCTTATTTTCATCATTTCGCCAAGTTCTGTGTAATTTCCTTCATGGAGAAGTTGCATACATTTTTCAGCTCTTATACATTCTGAAATTCCGTAAAGTGCAACACCCCTTAAATCATATACTACGGGGTCTTTGTGATTTTGGAATATCTGATTCAATCTGTCTTTATATTCAGGAAGAAGAGCCTTTATTCCGCCACGGGTAACTGTTTCAGGGATGGCTTTAAGTATTTTGTATATTTCACTGTATGGTCTTACTTTCGCTATATCGCGAAATTCTGTAAAATTAAAATCAGGGAACAGCTTTTTAATAAACATAAACGAAAATTCATAAGCTGCGACCTTTGCGTTGAATTTATCTTTGCTTCCCTCGGATTTTTTTGCCTTAATCATGCTGTTTGCAACAATTACAGAATATTTGTCCGAAAATTCAGCCTTTTCACCTATTTCAAAGGGTTTAAAGCCGAGATGAATAATATGGTCAGCCATACCGCATTTCATTGCAGCGTGGTCGCCCGCACCGCCTCTTGAACCTACAAACCATTCTCCCTCGCCACACAAAGATACAAAATCCTTATCTTCAATATTAAGGCTGTTTAACGAAACTACAGCTTCCATAACAGCAACAACAAGACTTGAAGAGGAAGATAATCCTGCTGCAACGGGAATGGTTCCTGATGCAGCGATATCCATACCGCAAAGCTTTATTTCATTTTCAAATTGAGCCTTGATAACTGCACTTTTAACATAGTTTGACCAGCATCCTGCATTTTCTTTCAATTCGCGGACTACTCTTTCGTCGGCAAGGAAGTCTAGCCATTTGTCGTACTTCTTTTCGCCGAGAGTTTTGCTTATTAAAAAGCTTTTGTCAGGGAATAAGGGGTTAACATTCGTTATATTTACAGTATCATCATTTCTTGGAGCGGCAACAAGAACAATATCCTTATCTGTTGCCATAACATTGATACCGCCACCTCTGTGGTCAATGTGTCTGCCCATAAGATTTATTCTGCCTGGGGCACGGGTAATAACAACTTTTTTATCACCATATTTATCTATAAAAAGATTCAAAAGATTTATATATCTTTTCTTTTGATTTTCTTTATCTTCTCTGTATAATAGTTCGAACTTATCGTCAAGCTTGCCACTTTCAATATCTAAAATAAACTGCGATGCAGTTCTCATAAAATAACGGCTTATCTGACAAAGCTCGGGACGTGTGCTGTAGGTCAGCATATCTTCTTTTGATTTTACAACATATATCTGGGCATCGTTATTTACCGAAAACTTTTCAAGAGCATCTGTAAGATAAACCTCGCCCTGTGCATTATCAGAACCTATACTTTCAATAACTTTTACAGCTTCATCTACATCAAAGCAATAAAGACCTGCATTTGAGTATTCGGAATTCAAAACCTCATCGGCAGTAAATTCTTTTCCGCAAAGAGTTACTTTTCCGCAAGGCTTATTTTGAAGTGCAATTTTTAAAACCTTTTCGGCTTTTTTGCTGTTTAATTTAGTTTCTTTTAAAACCAGGGGATAATCTTTTTCTTTTGCGTCAGCAAGCTTCATAAGAGCGGCATCTGCAAACTCAATTACGCCATAGGGTTTTCCGTTAACTGTAACAACTCGTCCACCGTTGAAATTAGCATCTAAAGGCTGAACACCCCATACAGCCTTTGCAGACTGTGATTTTTTAAGTAAGTCTGAAATTACGGGGGTAGATATAATTTTATCGCCCATAGAAACAATAACGGGACCTGAATATCCAACTGTCTGAAGAGCTTTAAGTCCGCACATTGCAGCGTGGCCTGTACCTTTTTGTTCTTTTTGGTAGGTATAAACTATACCTTCTTCGCCGTCAAGACAGTCCATTACACTGTAAGCGTTATGCCCTATAACAATTACAAAGCGGCTTACTCCGGCATTTCTCATATTAGATACAATTCTTTTAATTGTGGGTATGCCGGCACAGTCAAAACAAACTTTGTTTTTTGAATCGTCGTTCATTCTTGTGCCCTTTCCGGCACAAAGGATAATTGCCGCTGCGTTATGTTTCATAATCACAAACTCCAATTTTAATTGATTTTCAGATATTTACACATTGCCTCATTAACTGTATTTACTTCAAATTTTTCTTTGCAATAAGAAAGACTTGCTTCGCCCATTGCTTTAAGCTTGTCAGGATTTTCTATAATCTGTTTCATTGCCGAAACCAAAGCATTTACGTCACAAACAGGGACAAGGTATCCGTTAACACCATTTTTAACAGTTTCACGGCAACCGTTTGTGTCGGTAGTAATTATTGCACGTCCCATTGCCATAGCCTCAAGCACAGTTCGGGGAGTTCCTTCTCTGTAAGAAAGAAGAACAAACACGCTGCACTTTTCAAAATATGGACGAACATCACTCGTTTCAGGGAAAAGTTCAATAATTCCTTTGTCAATATAACCCTGAACAATATCTTCTGCTACAGCGTCCTGCATTTTATATTCGAATTTGCCAAGTAAATTGAATTTTATATCAGGATACTCTGCTTTCACAATTTCTGACGCCTGTAAATATTCAAGTACGCCTTTGCTTTTAAGCAAGCGTGATAACATAAAGAAAACAGGCTTTTCGGGCATTGGTACGGGTTTGAATTTTTCCATATTTACGCCAGAACCGTTTACTGTGTGGCATTTTTTTCTGCTTAAAAGTTTTTTAGCGCAAAACTCTTCAAGGTCATCGGGATTTTGGAAAATGGCAGTATTACAGCACATAAAACCTATTTTGTAAAGAATGCGGACAATAAGACCTAAAACCTTTGCCTTAAAAGTTTTGGCGGTAAAAGTGTATCCGCCGCCTGTAACCATACTGTTAATGTTTTTAACGCCAGCAAGGCGTGCGGCAATAGCTCCGTACACTACAGGCTTTACAGTGTAACCCAAAGTTACATCGGGCTTTTCTTTACGCATAAGCTTAAAAAGTTTTAAGCAGTATTTTAAATCACCAATAATGCTTGTGCCTGTTTTATTCATAGGTATTTCTTTGAAGGTAGCACCAAGCTCTGTTATTTTGTCAACATCGGTCATATCGGGACCCGTGACAACCACTTCATATCCGCAGGATATAATTTTTTTAATTAAATCACCACGGAAATTATATACAGTTCGGTTTTTAGGGGATATAAGTAAAAATTTCATTTTATCCTCACATATTATTTTAAAGGTTTATAAAACAATGTTCTATACAGATAATACAATTTTTCCATCCAGATTCGGTAAGAATGGAAATACAGATTTTTAACTTCCTGGTCAGCCTCTACAACGCCTTTGTTCGCAAGTTCCATTACCCATTTATGGACTTGGTCAGATTTACGAAGATCGTGAGGAAAACTTAAAAATATTTCCAAAAGCTTTCTGTTGTTCATTGGCATTGTTACATGGTGGTATAAATTTTGCGATGAAACAACACTTGTTCCCCATGCACCCATTCGTACTTCCCAGTAGAATAAGTCTGTATGCTCAAAATTAAATTTGGTTTCAGTAAGACCTGTTTCTTTCATAAAGTCTTTATAAATGCGGTCACTCTTTTTAAGTAAAAAAGGATGCATAAAATATCTTGTCTGGAAAATACTGAAATGTCTTTCAGTAAGTTTTTCTGGCATTTTAATGCAATACTTTCTTTCTAAAAAGACTCTTGCAACTTCGGAAACCCAGGATTTCAGTTCTATACCGTAAGCCTTTAATTTATAAAGGAACACGTATTTTCGTATTTCGTTGTCAGCAAGACTTTTTATGTAGTTTGTGTTATGCTCTAAAAGCTTTTTCCAAAAATCAAAATGTTCTATTTCCTCATTAGTTTCTGGAATCTTGTAAAAAGTATGTTCTAAACCTAAATGCTTGCAAATGTTTTTGGCAGCAGTTGCATCAACAAGTTCAGTGGGTTTTGAATAAAAACTAAAGTAACTGAACTTATCATACAATCCGTTTGCACAGGCAAGAGTTGTTTTACTGTCAGTACCGCCCGAAAGAGAAATACTTCTGTTTTCCCATTTCTTTGAACAGCATTCTATACCATTGTGAATCAAAGAATAAATTTTTTGTACGCCTTCTTTAAATTCTTCTTCGGTTGTAAATTCCGGATGAGGTGCACAAGGATAAAAACGGTTAACAGAAAAATTGCCGTTATAGAAAAGATATGTATTTCCGCCAAGTCTTTTTAATTCTTTATATGGCGAAAGGTTGCCGGGTAAATGTCTGTTACCAATATGATAGCACTTGGATTTAATTAACTTTTCAACAAACGGATCCAGATTCAAATCGCAAATATCTGCACGAGTTGGGGATAATCGGTAATATAATTCTGACCATTCACGTTGCCGTAGAAGCAAGAAAGCATACCGCAACAATCTTGTGTCAGGGTTATTTCGCTGGAAGAATGGTTTATAATTCCAACAACGTGAATCCCTGTAAATTCACTTACTTTATCAAAGAAAGAAGCAACTGAAAGTTCATAAGCTTCAATACAATCCTTTAATAAATCGGTTTCGTCGGTTTGACCTGTAAAAGGATTGTAGGCGTGACCTATTAATACAGCTGTTAAATTTTCTTTTGAAAAGGTATAAATATTTTGGTCACTGTGGACAAAACACTTCCAGTCACCTAAAGATGTTTGGTGCCAGTTGCTGTAAAAGGGATAATCTTCAAGATTTTCCAACGTTCCGTCTGTAAACAAATAGCCTCGTTTAAACAAACATTCCCTGTACTGTGTTTCAGTATTCAAAAAAGCTTTCAAATCATTTTTGAATGATATCATAAAATCATCTTCCTTCGATAAATAAATTCAAATTATTATAAATCACATTAAAAAGTCTGTCGTTATTACCTTCTCCCACAAAAGAATTATGCGGGGTTAAAATTACATTTTCCATGTTCCACAAAGGACTTAAAGGGGAGAGGGGTTCTTCTTCAAAAACATCTAAAACAGCTCCAAAAAGCTTTTGCTTTAAAGAATCAATCAAAGCCTCCGTGTCAACAATTTCGCCTCTTGCAATGTTAACAAAAACGGCACCGTCATTAAAATGTGAAAACAGTTCTTTGTTAAACATGTGCTTTGTTTTATCTGTAAGAGGCAATGTAAGAATGACTATGTCGCTTTCTGAAAGAGCTTCATTTAAGCTGTCAAGCGAAAGTATTTTGTCAAATACGTCACTTTTGTAAGGAAATGCATCTACACCGATACAATTACAACCAAAAGCCGAAAAACGCTTTGCACATTCTGTCCCTACACTTCCAGAGCCTACAACGCAAACTGTTTTTCTATAAAGCTCTAAAAGCTTTCTGTGTTTTTCCCAATTGTGCGATGCTTGATTTTTTGTAAAAAACCTGCTTTGCTTATAAAGCTGGAGCACACCGCACACGGCAAACTCTGCCATAGGAACACTGTATACGCCCCTTGCGTTGTAAATGGAAATATTGTGTTTAGCGATATAATCCATGGGAACGCGGTCAAACCCTGCACTTGTAAGCTGAATATATTTAAGGTTTTTAAAATCTTCGATTTTGTGGTGCAAAAATAAACCGTTGCATATTATAGCATCAAAAATTTCAGGGCAGGGAAGAGTATCGCTTTCCTGTTGTAAGAATTCAACCTTATGTCCTAATGCTTCAATTTTGTTTATTTGTTCTTTGGAGCAAGAGAATGCACCTGTTATTAAAATTTTCATAATTATTTTTCAGCCTCTGCTTTTTCAAGTATAAGATTTACCTTTTCTTTTATTAAAGCCATATTATCAAAGAAATAGCGGCTGTGAACTTCAATTTCCTTTTCTTTTTGACGCATATCCTGTAACCCGTTATTAAAAATTTTGCGTATTTGTTCAATATCATCAATTTTTTCGTAATTACAAAAGCTTCTTGAAAGGATTACCGACGAAGAACCAAGGCGGTAATGCTCTTTTAAAATTGCCTCGGCAGGGAGTGTGCCGCTTCCAATAGCCGAAATGCCGCCAAATCCGTAAGGCAGACCCTTTTGCCTAAACTTAAAGCAAAGCTTTTCTACAGTTCCGTCAGCCAAAAGAGAAAACATAAATTTTTTGCCATACCCTAAAGACAGGTCATTAAGTCCTATATATACCTCGTCTATTCCGTCAAGCTGCAAAATACTGTCTGCACAACAAACTGCTTCTGGAGTTTCAAACAAAAGCATAGTTTTTGCTTTTTTATCAACATAAGAAATAAATTTTTCAACTTCATCAGCAGCCTTAAAATATGGGAGCATAATAATTTGTGCGCCGCACTCCACAATTTTATCAATCTCTTCTTTCGAGTCCTGATGAATAGGGTTACAACGCACCAAAAGCTCTGCATGGTGCAGAGCTTGCTTTATTTTACATATATCCGAAAATGTGTGTTTTGACTGCACAGTATCCATTCCACCCTGACGAGCCTGCTTGCCGATGGTTTCCATATCCAAAAAAATACGGTCTACACCAGCATTTTCGGCAATTTGTGTAACAGTGCAATCATTGGTTATGTACATCAGTTTTAAAGCCAATCAAAACGCCTCATTTCACACTTGCTTCTTCTTTTTCTGCCTGTGTGGTATGTACAACTGTTTCGCCTTTGTTTTCGTTATCTTTGTTTGCCAAAACTTTGTATATTGTCAGGAAAAAAACTTTGAGGTCGAGTGCAAACGATACATTGTCGACGTACCATACATTAAGTTCAATACGTTTATTCCATTCAACATCTTTTCTGCCATTGACCTGTGCCCAACCCGTAATTCCCGGACGAACCTCGAACATTCTTTTTTGTTCGGGGGTATATTCTTCAAGCGGCCAGGGATGGTATGTAAGAGGAGGTCTTGGGCCGATAAGTGCCATATCGCCTTTTAAAATATTAAAAAGCTGAGGTAACTCATCAAGGCTTAAAGCACGCAGGATTTTGCCAACACGTGTAACCCTTTGGTCTTTATTGTCAGAATAAACACCCTGACTTTCTGCCTCTACGCACATAGAACGGAATTTATACATCCAGAAAGTGCGTCCGTCTTTTCCAAGCCTTTGTTGCTTGAAAAGAACAGGGCCTTTGGAATCAAGCTTAACAAGCAGAGCTAAAATAAGCATCAGCCACCCTGCACAAATAAGTGCAAGTATTGCCAAGAAACAATCAATCCCTCTTTTTAAGCAGTTTTTATACATAAATATTGCTCCTTAAAAATTACATTATTTATATTATAGCACACTTTATAATACCTGTCAATGGTACAATTTTAAAGCAAAAATGTCTTTGCATGGGGAGTGTTAAATGCAGTTTTTGTAGAAAATACAGTTAAAGCATGTCTTAAAAATTAAAATATATGTCTTGTTTTTGTATAGACAAAAAATATTCATCGTGCTATAATTCATAAAGAATTATATGTAATAGACTTGGGGGTTAAGAGAAGTACATTTGGTTTTATGTATGTCCAAAACGTTAAAATGTGCGACTCATAAATAAAACAAGGTCAACTAAACAGGAGGGTAAATATGATTTCATGTACAGAATTTATACCACTTTACAGCGAATTTTTTAAATTTCTTGAGAAAAAGGGTGGACATGATGCAGTGATGGAATACTGGATTCACATCTCTGATACAAGTATAGGGGATAAAACAAATCCAAATTCTTTAGCATATAAATGTGAGAGATTAGGAGGATTTGAAGGAGCGATTGCTTACTGGGGACATACGCTTAAAGAAGAAGCATGCGATCTTTTTGAAATCGAACACAAAAAGCAACGCTATAAATATAGATTAATGCGCCACTGTCCGTCAAGGGGAATGCTTAATGACCTTCGTCATATTGAACCATATTATGATTACTGTTCACATTGCAATGTTTTATACAGCAGAATTTTAGAAAAATACGATATTGTGTATGAACGTGATCATTCTAAAATTGCCAATGCACAATGCTGTACCATGCTATATGAAAAGGGGAATAAGCCTCCTTTTGATTTTAGAAAAATTACAGATGAGCAGATCGAAGAATTAAAAAAAGATCCTGATGTGGTAGTTTTTGATATGAAGTCTGAAGATAATAAATATCTTCATCGTGATTTTCATCTTTTAGGAGACAATGCTTTAAAATATTGTGCAGAAAAATATGGTTATGAAACTCTTTTGGAATTTTTAAAAGATTATGTGAAGAATTATTATTCTCCACAGATAGAAAATATAAAGAAAAATGGTCTTATTGCCTTAAAAGAGTGGATAGAGAAAATCTATGAACTTGAGGAAGCAAGCGAGCTTATAAAGTGTGAATTGACAGACAATTTATTAACTGTTGCAATTGAGAAAAGTCCTGTAATTGAATATATGCATTCACTAGGGAAGGAACCTTCAAAATATTATATTGAAGAAACAAGAACTCTCTATAAATCACTGGCAGAAGAATGTGGCTTTGAGTTTCGGCTTGACTACTATAGAGAAGATGGTGCAACAAGGTTTACTTTCAAATGAGTAAAAGTTAATATACATAAAAATTCATTTTATGAGAAAGGAAGTAAAAAGATGATTAAAGCAGGCATTAAAAGGAAGGAAATAACACCTCCCGAGGGTTTGGAATTGGCAGGCTATCCTCACTACCCCAGAAATAACGAAGGGGCACACGATCCGCTTTATGCAACTTGTATGTACATATCAGATGGTATTGAAGAAATTGCAATGATATCGTTGGATTTGCTTTATTTTTCAAAACAGTATGTTAAAGCTGCGAGGGAAAAAGCCGAGCAACTTTGCGGTATTAAAAAGAAAAATATAATGATATCAAGCACACATACACATTCAGGACCATGGGCACATGGAGGAAGGGTGTCAAAAGAGTACATAGAAAGTGTAATCAGCACCATTGCCGAATTGATTTGTGATGCAAAAAAAGATGTATTTGATGCGGAATTTACATCGGGTGTTACAATGTGCGGAGCCGAGTCAGGTGTGGGCGGTAACAGAAGAGTAAAGGGTGGCCCTCATGACCCATTGGTAGGTGTATTGGCGGTTAGGGATTTGGAAAATAAAATACGAGGAGTATTTGTGAATTATGCATTGCATCCTACATTTATTCACGAATGGAGTAACGTTTGCACTGCCGATTTCCCTTGTTATTTAAAGAAGCAGGTAGAGGAAACAGAGAAAGATGCGATTGCTGCGTTTACTCAGGGGACCGAAGGAAATCAGTCAAGCAGATATTACAGACAAGGCGAAAGCTATGGAGAAGCTGAAAGAGTTGGAAGGACGCTTGGTAAAGCCGCTCTGGAAGTGTTAAAAAATGCAGTATGGGTAAATGAAGTAAATATAAAGGTTGAAAGAGATGAAATCCCGGTTGATATTCGCTGCTTTGGCACAGAGGAAGAATTGAGAGAAAAAGTTGCCCACGACAGAGAGATTTATGAAGAACTATATAAAAAATTCGGTAAATCAGAAAACAGAGATGAATACTGCCTGTGGCAGAATGCAAATCTTAAGCTTTTGGGTTCAGAAAATCAGTTGAATTATGTTGTTGCTCAAAACAATGGGGTAAGAATTCCAATGCTTGAGGATGAGGTTCCGGCAGAGGTTCAGGTATTCATGTTGAATGATACCTGCGTTGTAGGTTTGCAGGGCGAAATATTTGTTGAATACGGATTATTTATAAAGGCTATGGCAGGGGTTAGAACAACAATTATAAACGGAGTTACAAACGGTGCTTTACCGGGATATATGTATACTCCTGAAGCTCTTGTCACGGGAGGATACGAAACAGACACATCAATGATAGATGAGAAGTTTGGTATGAAATATGTAAACTTTGCAATAGAAACAATCAATAAAGTTAAATAAAGGAAGCGGAAAGTATGGATTTTAAAGAAACATTTTATCATGAGTTTTATCCTTTTAAAAATCAAGAGGAGATAGATAGAGTAAGAAAAATAACAAAAGAAGATATCATAGCTTTAAACGGAAAACATCCAAACGGAAACCCTAATATTACAGTTGAGGTTGTTAGAAATGAAGAAGCTGAAATATATAAAATAGGAGATCTTCTTGCCAGAATTGTGGAATCTGATGTTTGCGACAAGAAAATTTCGCTTATTATGAGTAACCCAAGTCCATCATACAGAAAAGTTGCATTTTTACTTCACAAACTCAATGTAAACTGTAGAAATGTAAAATTTTATATGATGGATGAGTGGGCAGATGAGGATGGAAATATTGCACCTCTTTCGTATAAAGCCGGTTTTGGATATGCGTTCAATAAATTTATGGTTTCGCAGATTATGGATTTGGGCTTTAAAGAAGAAAATTTTATATATCACAGCAATAAAACAACTCCTGATTTTTCAAAAATGCTAGAACAAGACGGAGAGGCAGATGCCGTTTATACGGGTCCCGGCTGGCCGGGACATCTGGCATTCATTGATCCTGTTGATGATTGGTACAAACCCACAATGGAGGAATATTTACAGCAAGGTGCAAAGGTTGCCGCTCTTCATCCTCTTACGATTGCTCAAAATTCACTTCATGGAGGATTCGGACGTTCAGGCGATATTTCAAAGGTTCCCCCAAAGGGTGCTATGATGGGGCCAAGGGATGCAATGAAGGCAAAGTTTGTGCTTGATAATCACGGTATTACTACAGCGGGTTCACAGGTGTCGTGGCAGAGATTGACATCAAGACTCTGCATATTTGGAAAACCCAGCCAGGATGTTCCTGCATCAATTCTTCAGCTCCGTGATAAGCCGACTCAGATTATAATGAACGAAAGACTTGCAGAAACTATTAAAGACGAAGAGTTTTTCCAGTATTAAATTTTTTGTAGTAAATGTAAATTATATAAACAATAATGACTGCAACAATTATTTTGTTGCAGTCATTATTTTCTGTTTTCAATATCATTTAATTCTCGGTATAACTTAGGAGTTAATCCTGTTGCTTTTTTAAAAGTAAGATTAAAATGAGTAGCCGAATTAAAACCGCACATTGGAGCAATTTTTGATAAGGGATAATCAGTGTTTGTCATATATTGCTTGGCTGCTTTTATTCTGATATCATTGATTAACTCGTTTGTGGAAATATTTAATGCGTTTTTTAATATACGATTAAGCTGTCGGGAACTTAAAAACAAATGGTTTGCTACATCAGTAACACTTATAGGGAAAGCAATATTGTCAGAGATGTATTGGATTGCCATTCGGATTCGGGCATCATCAGAAAAATATCCCAGATCAGCTTCGTTGTTGCTTATAAATTCGTTTTTGAACGCAGGTATATGCAGCAATATATCATAAATAATCACAGAAAAGATGCTGTTGAAAATATAATGGTCGGTTGTTGTTTCATCAAGGAGTGAATGCAGAATATAAAAAATGCTGTTCGAAATATATGGATTGCATTCAAGTTCTGTATAAGCATTATTTAAAAGAGGTTTGGTTACCAGGGTTGCTGGTTTAATAAAAGAAAAACCAAAAGTTACAGAAACATACCCTTCTGAACTGATACGGCGGTGTGTGTTATTGGGAGAAAATAAGAATATTTTATTTGTAGTACATGTGATTTTTTTGTCATTTATCGAATAAATTGCTTTGCCTGAAATGGGGATATGTAATTCGTAAAAAGAATGTTGATGCATCGAGTTTGATATACCGGTAAAACTGGGGGTAAAAATGCACGAGAAAAATACATCACATTCAAAGAATTCATTTTTGATATGTGGTTTTATACTGTTGAATTTACGTATAGCTTTTTGTATATCGGTTGAGTTGAAATCATGTCCTGAAAAAAGAGTATCCATATATTGCTTCCTTTCCTTGTAAATTCGTATAAATACCTTGCAAAAATAATTATATATCATAATTTTTATAAAAACAACAAAAAATTAAAAAATGCGCGTAATGTCTTAAAATATAAAGGAGCTGTAAAAAACTTACAGCTCCTTTATACGCTTATTTAAAAGTTACACCATTATATTTTTTGCACGGACTAAGGTCTGTTACGTGACGCAGTGCTTCAGCGAAATTAGCGAAATTACGAGGATTATTTTAACAATTATAATTATACTTATACTCTGAAGGGGATACACCTGTTATTTTTTTGAATTCAGTTGAGAAATGTTTATAGTCATTGTATCCGCACATTTCTGACACTTCTTGAACGGTATAGTATTTTGTCAGGATAAGTGCTTCGGCGTATTTGATTCGTTGTTCAATGACATATTTTTTAGGTGACATACCAAATTCTTTTTTAAAAAGTTTCCGAAAATATTGCTCACTCACAAAGGATTTGCTTGCTGCAACAGAAAGTGAAAAATTTTGTTTTAAATAATTTTTTTGAATGTAGATAACCGAATCTAAAATTTTTCTTTCGTTGCATATGCTCATATTATCTCTGTAAAATTCCGAGAAAATTTTATTAAGGATTGAGGAACTGTCACTCTTATATGAAACATCCTTGTTTTCCCAACAAGCAAGCAGTTCTTTAAAAAGTTTGCCGTACTTTTCAGGTTCATTCGGAATGAATTTTTCAATTTCTCTCGAACGATAGTTAAATGCTTTAAAATGCACAACTATAAGTTTATCATTTTTAGAAATTCGGGTATATGAAACTCCGGAAGGGAAAAAACCTATGGAGTTATCATGAAAATCAATCTGTTGATTTTTATTTTGTATAACAGTGTCCGCCTCATATCTGAATGATATGGCATCAAAATTTCTGTTTGTGTCAGTTTTCCTTTTGAAAGACTGGTCTATATATAGCACATCAAGTATTTCGAAAACAATGTATTCTTGCTCGAAAATCAATACAAACACCCCCTGATAACAGGCTTATTATACTGATTTTGTTTCGAAAAGTCAACATTTTAATTCGATTTTTGTGTGTCTTTTCTTTAGGATATCTGTTATTATAAAGAAAAAACATTATGTAAGGAGATATGAAAATGGACATTAACGTAAACCGTTATTCAGAACCTTCGGAATTGAAAATAACAGACATAAGAGTAGCAAATATTAATGGTGCACCTAAGCACTGTCCACTTATTAAGGTCTATACCAATCAGGGCTTGATTGGTTATGGTGAGGTTCGAGATGCTTCGAGTGCAACATATGCACTTATGCTAAAGTCAAGACTTGTAGGGGAAAATCCCTGCAATGTTGATAAGTTATTTAGAAGAATAAAGCAATTCGGTGGTCATTCACGTCAGGGTGGCGGTGTTTCGGGTCTTGAAATTGCACTGTGGGATTTGGCAGGTAAAGCATGGGGAGTACCTCTTTGGCAGATGCTTGGAGGTAAGTTTCGCGATAAGGTGAGAATGTATTGCGATACTGATGTTGATGGTAAACATACAGGAACAGATATGGGACACGCTTTAAAAAAGAGAATGGAACAAGGTTTTACATTCTTGAAGATGGATTTGGGAATTGAACATCTTCTTGACGAACCTGGGTGTCTAAATGCACCGATTGGATTTTTGGAGGATATAAAAAAATATTCAATGAAAGCAATCATTCACCAGGGTGGATCGGTTGATATGGATATGATGCTTGGCAAGAATTATGAGACTTTTACAATCCCGCATCATGCAACAGGCATTCATTTGACTCAAAAAGGAATGGATGTGCTTGAAAATTATGTAAAAGAGGTTCGTGATGTAATAGGCTATGAAGTACCTCTTGCTATTGACCACTTCGGACATATTGCCATTGAAGATTGTATAATGTTTGCAAAACGTCTTGAAAAGTATAATATTGCTTGGATAGAAGATATTGCACCATGGCACTACACTAAACATTATGAAAAGATAGCTCATGCTTGTAATGTTCCGATATGTACCGGTGAGGACATTTTTCTTGCTGAAAACTTTGAGCCTCTTATGAAGTGTGGCGGAGTTTCGGTTGTTCACCCGGATATGCTTACTGTGGGCGGAGCACTTGAAATGAAAAAGCTTGGTAATATGTGCGATAAATACGGCGTTGCAATGGCAATACATATGGCAGAAAGCCCCATTGCTTGCATGGCAGCGATTCATGCGGCGGCAGCAGTTCAGAATGTGCTAGCAGTTGAGTTCCATAGCGTGGATATCCCGTGGTGGAATGATTTGGCCATCGGCATTGACAATCCACTCTTCAAAGACGGATTTGTAAATGTTCCAAATAAGCCGGGGCTAGGTATTGATGAACTTAATGAAGAACTTATTGCAGAGCATATGCACGAAAAATATCCCGGGATATGGGAATCGACAACAGAGTGGGACAAAGAATGGGCAAACGACAGGGAGTGGAGCTGATGCTGAAAGTTAAATGGATTGGTCAAAGCGGATATATTCTGTTTGATGGAAAGACGGAAATCTGTATTGACCCGTATCTTTCGGATGTTGTAAACAGAATTGCTCACAGACCGAGAATTGTGGATGCTCCGTTTAAACCAGAAGATTTGAAAAGTGATGTTGTTATATGTACACACAACCATCTTGACCATATAGATATTGATGCAATTCCGCTTATGAACAAAGAAAAAATTCTTTTCCTCGCACCAGCAGATGCGAGGAACACTTTGCTTGAATGCGGTGTGAAAAACTATAAAGAATTTGATGTGGGAACTGTATTTAAAATCGGCAATTTTGAATTTGAGGCAGTATTTGCAGACCATACTGTTCCTGCGGTTGGAGTCATTGTAAAGCATAACGGAAAATCTATGTATTTTTCGGGAGATACGGAATACAATGAAAAACTCGAAGAATTAAAAGAGTACAATATTGATGTTATGTTTATTTGTATTAACGGAAAGCTCGGGAATATGAATGTAGATGAGGCGGTTAAGCTAACCAAAATAATAAATCCTAAAGTTGGTGTACCTACTCATTATGGAATGTTTGAAAGTAATACTGAAAATCCGCTTCTTTATACATCTAAGTTATCCTGCGGATTTGAAATGGCATACAACATCGAGTATGACCTGACGGAGGTGATTTATAATGTTTGATTTAGAAGGTAAAACTGCGCTTATAACAGGTTCAACACAGGGAATAGGATTTGAAATTGCAAAACTTCTTGCAGAACGTGGAGCAAAAGTATATGTTTCGGGAGCGGAAAGTATCGAAAAATGCAAACGAGCATGTGAGAAAATTCACGGATCTGTACCCATTCAAGCCAATCTCTTAAAAAAGGAAGATATTGATAAATTATATAAAGAAACGGGCGATGTAGATATTCTCATACTAAATGCCTCCATTCAGTATAAACGGCAATGGAATGAATATTCGGACGAGGAATATAATATCCAAATGGATTGCAATGTAAAGAGCTCATATCTTCTAATAAAAAAATATGCTGATGGAATGAAGAAAAACCGTTGGGGCAGAATTGTCACAATTGGTAGCGTGAATCAGTATAATCAGCACCCCGAACTTTCTCTTTACGGGGTTACAAAGGCTGCCCAGGCTAAAATGGCACAGAATTTTGCGCCAATACTTGCACCTTTTGGCATAACAGTAAATAATGTTGTTCCGGGATGTATTGAAACTCCACGAAACGAGAAAGCTCTTAATAACAGCGAATTTAAGAAAAAGATTGAAAGTAAGATTCCCTGCGGATACATTGGTAAGCCCGAAGATATCAGTCCTTCGGTGCTACTTTTGTGTTCTGATGAGGGCAGGTATATAACCGGCGCAGAAATTAAAATAGATGGCGGAATGAGTCTGTAATAAATAGGAGGAAAAGATTATGCATTTTAATGACAGAGAAGAAATAATTGCTCTTACACCTCAATGGAAAGGTGAAAGATTACCTGATGGAAGACCAAAGGTAGAAGAAAAGTACTTAAAAGCACTAAGAACGCTCACTTTAGAAGAGGTATGGAAACCTATATTTGTAAAAGGTTATGAGAGTCAGTTTGAGGGTAGGCTTCAAACACTGCATGACGATGGCAGAAAGCTTATCGGCCGTGCGGTAACGGCAACATATTGCCCTTTCCGACCTGACCTTGATGAAGTGGTAAAAGATATCGGACGATCAGAAGGAAGAACGGGTACATATAATCAATGGGTAATTGATAATCTTATGGAATATGATGTTCCTGTAATTGATATGTATGACAAAATCTATAAAGGAACATATCTTGGCGGAAACCTTACAACTGCACTTAAAAATAAAACAAAAAATGAAAATGGCGGTGCAGTAATCTGGGGAGGTGTCAGAGATACCGAGCAGATGAAAAAGGTTGAAAGTACCCAGGTTTATTACCGTGGAATCGACCCTACCCCTATCCGTGATTTTATAATGACGGGATATAATACTGCAACAAGAATCGGAAATGCTATTGTTTTGCCTGGTGATGTTGTTTTCGGTGCAGGTGGCGGAGTTCTTTTCATACCGTCGCATCTTGTTGAAGAAGTTGTAGGTGGAGCGGCAAAAACACAGGTCAAGGATATGTTCGGATTTGAAATGATTAGTCTTAATAAATTCACAACTGCACAGATTGATAAAAATACATGGACGAAAGAAATGCTTGATTTACTCATGGAATTCATAGAAACTGATGAAAGAGCCATAGAATATAGAGGTCTTGATTGGTCTGAAGAATATGACCTTGCAATAAACGGTGATCCTAATGACACACAATCAGCTCTTTGATGCAAAGGGAGAAAGAATTATGAAAAAAGAAGAGGCTTTAAAACTTATTAAAAATAATCCTGTTTTCTGGTCAAGACTTGGATTCTGTTATGACCCTCCGCTTAAAAACGAGCAGGGAAAACCACTTGTATTTACAGAAGATTTAAGTAAGTATGGAAGATTTCACAGAGTATTTAATGATATTGGCGTAAAAATTCACACATGTATTCTGCACTCGGGATGGGTTGGTGTGGACGAATATGATTATTCGCTTACCGACAGAGTTCTTGAAGAAGTTTTCAAAGATAATCCGGAAGGATATTTTATTCCGAGAATTAAACTAAATGTGCCTGTTGACTGGTGCAAAGAAAATCCTGAAGATGTTTTTGTATATCCCGGTGGTCCTGATACTGCTGAAGGAGTCAGGGAACTTGTAGGAACACTGAAGCAGGATTTTATAGGGTATGAAGCACCAAATGGGTATTATATGGCAGGTGACTATGTAGATACAAGGCCTAATATGGGCGGACTTATTGCACGACAGAGTTTTACATCCGAGAAATGGCTTAATGATGCGACAGTCGCTCTTGAAAAACTTCTTGACAGACTTGAAAACAGTAAATATTCAGACCGAATTATAGGTTATCATATTGCTTACGGCGTGAGTGGGGAATGTGTGTTATGGGGAAGAGCTTCCGAACGCTATGGCGATTATGGTATTGGCCACAGAAAGGCGTTTTATGATTGGGGAATAAAAAAATATGACAGCCTTGAAAAGCTTGCCGATGCATGGGGACAACCGGATATTAAAAGAGATAATGTGAAATTGCCGCCTCCGGAAGAGAGATATGCACAAACAGACTCGATTGAGAATTTCTTCAGGGGCAAAAAGAATCAGACTATTTCAACTGATTTTGACTATTTTATCTCAGAAGTCAACGCAAACGCCATTGAACATTTCGGTAAAATCGTAAAAGAAAAAACAAATGATAAACTCGTGGGTGCATTTTACGGATATTTTATGCATGTTGACAATTCGGCGTATACCGGGCATCTTGCAATTGATCGACTTCTTGATTCTCCGTATATTGATTTTTTTGCTGCTCCAAAATCCTATTATAGAAATAAGGCAGGGGAGCCGGGTGGTGTGCTTTCCGTAACTCAGTCAATAAACCGCAAAAAGATATGGCTTGACGAGCTTGATAACAGAACTCATCTTGCACGTGGCGTGGACCATGAATGGACTTCAGAAAGTTTTGACACAACAAAAACTGTTTTCTGGCGAGAGTTTGCCAAAAATCTTGCAGACAATTCGGGTTTCTGGTGGATGGATTTGGGTGGCGGCTGGTTTGACAGTCAGGAAATAATGGATGAGTTTTCTAAACTTGTTAAGGCAAATAATATAATCAGACAAAAAGAACATACAAGCGTAAGTGATATTCTTATGATTGTTGATGATGAATCAATCCTACATATGAATATAAGCAGAGACTTAAGGCTGGGATTTTTGGAGGATTTTCTTTGCGAACTGCATACGACAGGATGTTTGACAGATGTTTATCGTCTCGGTGACCTTGAAGAACTTGATTTAAGTCAATATAAGCTGATAATATTTGCATATACATTCAAGATTGACGAAAAGACAAGAGAATTTATAAAAAGTATTCCTGCAGATAAAATGCTGATGTTCAACTATGCATCAGGTGTTATTTCTGAAACAGGAGTAAGTCTTGAAAATGTAGAAGATCTTACGGGCATAAAGGTTGAGCCTGCGAAAGAGGAATACTCGTTTCCTTCAATTGCAATTTCAAAAGATGCAGAAAATGTAAGAATAGCTACAACAAGACGACCAAACGGCGGAGTGAATGTTGTTAACACAAAGCCATTTATGTCGCGTGATGAACTCAGGAAAATAACGGATATAGCAGGCTGTCATGCATATTCTCTAGCAGGTAATACCGTATACGGGGATAATCGGTTTATCGGCATATTCCCGTCAGAGAGCGGAATGGTTGAAATAAATCTTAAAGAAAAAGCCGATTGTGTTAACCTTGTAACAGGTGATGAATATAAAAATACCGATTGTATTTCAGTAAAAGTAAGAGAAACAACACCTTTATTCTTGTTAAAAGAATAGTATAAAAATGAGCTGTAAATGTTACAGCTCATTTTTAATGCGGAAGAAACTTTTATTTAAAAGTTACACCATTATATTTTTTGCACGGACTAAGGTCTGTTACGTGACGCAGTGCTTCGCCGAAACGCTGGAAGTGTACTACTTCACGCTGACGCAAGAACTTAATGGGGTCGCGAACATCAGGGTCATCACAAACACGCAGAATGTTGTCGTAGGTTGCACGTGCCTTTTGTTCTGCTGCCATATCCTCTGTAAGGTCGGCAATTACATCGCCTTTTGACTGAATATAAGCCGCAGTAAAAGGAACACCTGCAGCACTTGATGGATATACTGCATTTGAGTGGTCAACATAGTAAGCACCAAAGCCCTGGTCAACTATCTGGTCGGTTGTAAGGTTTCTTGTAAGCTGATGAACTATTGCACCTATCATTTCAAGATGTGCAAGTTCTTCAGTACCGATATCGTTCAAAATAGCCTTTGTAATATCGGTTGGCATCGAGAAACGCTGTGAAAGGTAGCGAAGCGATGCTGCAAGCTCACCGTCAGGTCCACCATATTGGCTTATAATAAACTGGGCAAGCTTAGGGTTTGTATTTTTTATTTTTACAGGGTACTGTAATTTTTTTTCATAACTCCACATATACTTTCCTCCTTATTCCCAAGTCCACGGAGATTTAATCCACTGCCAGGGCATTGTGCCTGCCGCAGAGTCAGCGGTAATGGGTCCGTAGGCTTTTTCGTATTCTTCTGTCAGGGCTTTTTTGCGTTGAACAGCGGCAGTATACATCATCATAGCACGTGAATCGGTGGGATGAGTGTTAAGATACAGCTGTAAATCGTAGGCAGCAAAACAAGCAGCCTGAACTTCACGCATAAGAGCATCCTTGCTGCCCGAGGGGCAAGTCTGTTTTTCGCCGGACTGAACGGCTTCGTTTTTCATATCACAGTTAATCATTTTGAGTGCCTCCTGTACAAAATTCGTAGCCGTAAACCTTTATAGGCTTGTAAAGCTCGGGGAACAAAGTTCCGCGGTTTAAGGCTTCGGGGTAGGTGTAAACATCTCCTATCGACTGAACGGGAACATACGAGTAAGCAAGAGGAAGACTCTGCAAACAGTTTTCCTGAACATCCTGATAGGAATCAACATTTTCATGCACAGAACATACATTTTTTACTCTGAAAGAGTTAGCTTGATTGTTCATTTCGATTTTCTCCTTAAAAAATTTGTCAAATATTGACACTATCATTATATGAATTTAATAGCAAATGAGTGAAAAATATGAAAAGACTTTACTTTTTTGAAGCAAAATGATATAATGTATAAAATTATGTTTTTTCAAGAGGTAAATTATGGAAGACAAAAAAATAATATTCAGCGGAATTCAGCCAACAGGCTGTATAACATTAGGAAATTATCTTGGAGCGGTAAAGAACTGGGTAAATCTGCAAGAAGACTATAACTGCCTTTTTTCGGTAGTTGATATGCATTCTATAACAGTAAGACAGGACCCTGTAGAGCTTCGTAAAAGATGTATGGAGTTTTTGTGCCTTTACATTGCTTGCGGAATAAATCCTGAAGAAAATATACTTTTCTTTCAGTCACATGTACCGCAGCATGCAGAGCTTTCGTGGATTCTTAACTGCTTTACTTATATGGGCGAGCTTTCAAGAATGACACAGTTCAAGGATAAGTCTGCAAAGCATGAAGATAATATAAATGCAGGACTTTTTACCTACCCTGTTTTAATGGCAGCAGATATTCTGCTTTATAAAACAGACCTTGTTCCCGTGGGTGTTGACCAGAAACAGCATCTTGAGCTTGCAAGAGATATTGCAATAAGATTCAACCATAATTTCGGTGACGTATTTACTGTTCCCGAAGGATATATTCCTCCTGTGGGCGCAAAAATTATGAGTTTGCAAAACCCGACTGCAAAAATGAGTAAGAGCGACCCGAATCCCAACGGATTTATTCACGTTATCGACCCGCCAGAGGTAATAATAAAGAAAATTAAAAGAGCTGTAACTGACTCTGACGGAGAAATAAAATATGCCGAAGGAAAAGACGGAATAAATAACCTTCTTACAATTTACAGTGCCGTTACAGGTACGAGCATAGAAAATGCGGTAGCAGAGTTTGAAGGCAAAGGCTACGGTGATTTTAAACAGGCAGTAGGAGAAGCAGTAGCAGAAGAATTAAGACCTGTAAGAGAAAAATTTGATGACCTTATGAAGAATAAGGATTATATCGAACAGGTTTATAAATCAGGTGCACAAAGAGCACAAAGCCTTGCTATGCGCACAATGCGTAAAGTTCACAGAAAAGTTGGTTTTGTTGACAGATAAAACCAAAGCAAAAATGAGGTGACGAAACTATGAGCGGAACAACCTTTCTTTTCTCTTTTGTAGTTTCTTTTCTGGTAGCATTTTTATCAACACCGTTTGTTAAAAATTTTGCCATAAAAATAGGGGCGGTTGACGTTCCTGACCACAAAAGACGTATTCATACAAAAAAGACTCCAAGACTTGGCGGTCTTGCAATATTTTACGGTTTTGCCGTAAGTGTACTGCTTTTTTGCAAAATTGATAAAGCGGTGCAGGGTATAATTTTAGGAAGTATTATTATAGTTATACTCGGTATAATTGACGATGTTAAACAGCTCAGCGCAAAAGTTAAACTGCCGTTTCAGATACTAGCGGCACTTGTTGTAGCCCTTCACGGGGTAAGAATATCAGTTCTTACTGTGCCTGAATTTATTGTGGCAGAAGGTGTTTTAAGTCTTGACTGGATATCATATCCTCTTACAATTTTGTGGATAGTAGGAGTAACAAATGCTGTAAATCTTATAGATGGAATGGATGGTCTTGCCGCAGGAGTAAGCTCTATTGCATCAATGTCGCTTTTCTGCATTTCGCTTATAATAGGTGATGGAGCAGTAGCGGTTTTAACAGCGGCTTTAGCAGGAGCTTGTTTTGGCTTTTTGCCATTTAATTTTAACCCCGCAAAAATATTTATGGGGGATACTGGTGCAACCTTTTTGGGCTTTATTCTTGCATCTGTATCAATGGTAGGTTTGTTTAAAAGCTATGCAATTATAAGCTTTGCAGTTCCGTTTTTAGTACTCGGACTTCCTATTTTTGATACAGGCTTTGCGATTATAAGAAGAATAGCAAACAGAAAACCTATTATGGAAGCAGATGGCGAGCATATACACCATAAGCTTTTGGGAATGGGTTTTTCGCAAAAGAAAACCGCACTCATACTTTATCTTATAAGCACTGTGCTTGGTATCAGTGCCATAGTATTGATAAGCAGCGGCCCTTTAAGAGCGGCAATTTTAATAGGAGCAATACTTGTAGTAATGCTTATTGCCTCAAGAGGGATTATTATGGATAAAAAAACTGAAAACGAAAATAATGAAGAAGCTGATTTACAAGCGGAAGAAAACAAGGAGGAGCAAAATGATTAAAGTTATGGCAGTTTTCGGCACAAGACCCGAAGCTATAAAAATGGCACCCTTAGTACATTGCCTTAAAAAAGAAAAGAGAATTGATACAAAGGTATGCGTTACAGCACAGCACAGACAGATGCTTGATTCTGTGCTTGATATATTCAATATAAAACCCGATTACGACCTTGATATTATGAAAGACCGTCAAACACTTTGCGGAATTACCACAAGAGTTTTAGAGGGTATGGATGAAGTATTAAAAAAAGAAAATCCTGATATTGTACTCGTTCACGGAGATACAAGCACAGCCTTTGTAAGTGCACTTGCTGCATTTTATAATAATACAAACGTAGGACACGTTGAAGCAGGTCTTCGTACCTACGATAAGTGGTCGCCTTTCCCCGAAGAAATGAACAGAAACTTAATAGGAAAGTTAAGCGACCTGCATTTTTCACCCACCTTTTTAAATAAAGACAACCTTTTAAAAGAAAACATTGGTGAAGAAAAAATATATGTAACAGGCAACACAGTTATTGATGCAATAAAAACAACCGTTCAGGAAGGTTATGAGTTTGAAAACGAAGAACTCCGCAAAATTCCCTGGAAAGAAAAAAGAATTATACTTATGACTGCTCATCGCCGTGAAAATTTGGGCGAGCCTTTGTATAATATTACAAGAGCGGTAAGAAAAATAGTAGAAGATTTCCCCGATGTTGAGGTTGTATACCCCGTACACTTAAACCCCGCAGTACAAAATGTTGCAAAAGAGGTTTTAGGCGGACACGACAGAATACATCTTATAGAGCCTATTGGTGTTACAGAGCTTCATAACGCTATGCACCTTTCGTATATGATAATGACAGACTCGGGCGGACTTCAGGAAGAAGCACCTTCTTTAGGAAAACCTGTTTTAGTCCTCCGAACAGAAACAGAACGCCCAGAAGCCGTACAGGCAGGCACAGTTAAAATAGCAGGCGTTGACGAGGATGTTATTTATAACGAAGCAAAAACACTTCTGTGCGAAAAAGAAGCTTATGACAAAATGGCAAAAGCAGTTAACCCTTACGGCGACGGACTTGCATCCGAAAGAATAAGAGATGCCATTTTACACGCTTTTGGCGAAATAAAAGAACGTCCTGCAGACTTTAAATAAGGAAGACCTTTTATGAAAGAAATATTGATAAACAAAAACGATTCGGGGCAAAGGCTTGATTCTTTTTTAAAAAAGCTTATGCCTTCTGCACCCATATCGCTTGTTTATAAGTATATCCGCACAAACAAAATAAAGCTTAACGGCAAAAAGAAGCAGGGCGATACACGACTTTTTGAAGGGGATATTATAAAATACTTCGGTGACGAAACCCTTCTTTTAAAGCCTGAATTTACACCTTGTAAATACAGTCTTGACGTGGTATATGAAGATGATAATATAATAGTCGTAAATAAACCAGCAGGGCTTTTGTGCCAAAGCGATAAAAATCACAAAAACACTCTTTCGGAATATATAAAAAGCTATTTTTATGAAAAAGGGATATATGACCCCGAAAAAGAAAATTCATTTTCTCCTGCCCTTTCAAACAGGCTTGACACAAATACAGAAGGACTTGTCCTGGCAGGAAAAAATGCCGAAAGTCAGCGTATGTTAAATCAAAAGATAAAAAACCGTGAGATACGCAGATTTTATGTTTGCAAGGTTGATAAGCTTCCTGAAAGACAAAGCGGTAAAATAACGGCAAAGCTTTTGAAGGATGAAAAGACAAACAAAACAAAAATTTCGGCTGACGGGGTTACGGCAGAAACTCATTATAAAGTAATAGACAAAGAAAAACAAATTATTGAGGCAGAAATAATAAC
>JAZSDN010000079.1:0-1619 GCA_045531205.1 Clostridia bacterium
CTGAAAAGTTACATTTGGAAAAACGCAATACCCCTAACGATGTTATGAATAGTTGAAGAGCATTGAAGAGCGATGAAATATTCAACACTCTTCAACGCTTAAAAGCGTTTTTCGTTGATTTCCAGCATTTTCCACGCAAAAAGCGTTCAACAGCGGCGAAGAGCATTCAATTAACGTAACGCCCAGTGTTATCGTTACATTCAGCAAAGAAAATGGAATTGCAAAGTCAATCTTCCTGTGATAAATTGAAAATAAGAACGCAGGAGGACTTATGCAAAAACAAAAATCAACACCGCCCTGGCGAAGCAATTTAACGCCATATCAGGACGAGATCCTGACCGCCTGGTATCAGGAACGGGCGACCTTGAAAACGATCCAGAGCCGTCTGGCAAAGTACGGGATAACTATAACCTTATCCGGCATCTCCCGTTTCATCCGCTGCCGCAAGAATTCAACCGATCCCCACCAGCAGCCACAGCCGATCAAATCAGCCGCGCCCCTCAAAGATCCGCTCGCCGAACTCACTGAAAAATCCATTACTCAACTGAAAGCAGAATGGCAAGAGGAACAAAGAAAGAAGTGATACCGCAAGGACTTTTAACCGCATATGGGTTAAAAGTAAAAAACAAGGTTATATTTAAGAAACAGATGCAACGTGGAAATAATCAATAATATGCGTGGACTTGAGTTCAAAGGGCCGAAACCGCCGGAGATTTCTGATTTTTCTTGATTTATTGAATTGAAAAATTGCTTTGTGCAGTGTATATTACAACATAGGAGTAGAGACCATGAAAGACATTACCAGCAGCGTTTACAGTTTTGAAAAATTACGGCAGGAAGGATATCTTTATGTCGATAAGACAGAGTATATCTGGAATTTGATAAATCCTGCTGGAGGCTCCTATTTTCTTTCCCGCCCTCGGCGTTTCGGAAAATCATTGACCGTATCGACTTTAAAAGCAATCTTTGAAGGGAAAAAGGAACTTTTTCAAGGACTTGCTATTTACGGTAAACCGTACGATTGGAAAAAATATCCGGTAATCCACTTGGATCTGAATGGGTGGAATTTTAACACCCTCGATGAATTGCGCAGTAGTTTATGCGGATTAGTGCGGGAAAGTGCTGAAGATCATCATATAGAAATTCAAGAAGATGTTCCGGAAAAAATGTTCCGGCAGTTAATCAGAACATTGGCTTCTGTTTCTCCGGTTGTGATTTTACTGGATGAATATGATAAACCTATTTTGAATAATATCGGAAATCCAGAAGTTTCACATATATTATCCGAACTCAAGGCTTTTTATTCTGTAATAAAAGCTTTCGAGAATAAATTACTCTTTGCATTCATTACTGGTGTCAGTAAGTTCTGTCATGTTTCGCTGTTCTCTGATTTGAATAACCTGACAGACATCACCATGGATGCCAGATATGCGACAATGTTTGGTTATACCCAGGACGAGTTGGAAGCAAACTTCGGGGATCGCATTGCTGCTCTCGCCGGTGATACGGATATTGATACTTATAAGAATAAAATAAAAGAATGGTACAATGGTTACCGTTTTCATAAAAATGCTCAAACGGTGTATAATCCGGTATCTTTGGCATATTTTTTTGAAAAT
>JAZSDN010000086.1:0-1999 GCA_045531205.1 Clostridia bacterium
TTCCTATAAAACCCGTTTTGAATTTACATCTTCTGCCGGAAATTTAGATTATTTAAACAATAAAGAAATTGTAATGCCTTACAGTTTTGAATAAAAAAATACTTGCACCATCTTGGTGCAAGTATTTTTTATGTTTAATCAATAGTTTAAGTCATAGTACGCATTACCTGCTAAAATTCCCTGCTTGAATTCTTCAACTACTTCTGAAGAATAAGGCGGTCTTGTATAACCCATCACGTAGTTTATGTTGTACAGCCAATAACCGGTATAATTTTTTGAACACATAATAATTTTATCGGCAATCTGTGACGGTGGAACAGCTATCTGACGTGAACCCTGCATATAATCGGTACAAGTCCAAAGCCCGGGTATATTTATAACAGGCAGATTTTTTTGTTTTATAAACATATCCTGATTATACATTCTTAAAAAGTCTCCGCCATAAGTATGCTCATTGAACACCAAAACAGGCATTTTTTCGGTTCCAAGTCCTGCTTCAATTCCGGGGATAGCATTAACTTTAAGAACTATTGAAAGCATAAGGTCAGGATTTATTTTATGGAGCTTTTCTCTGATCCCGGCAAGAATTTCAGTAACCTTTTTTTCTTCCCATTCTGCAAGCGGGTCATATAAATCATTTGCCTTTGCAAAATCAAGCTTTTGATTTGCAGGAACACTTAAAATATCAAATGCCTTTGGCAGGTTTGATTCTATTGCAAAGCTTACAAGACAGTTTTCGCAAAAACATGGGCTTGTAAAAGAGGACTGTGTTCCTGAATTGTTTGCATAACCTGAATACATTTCAAGGTCAATTGCAACGCCCGAAACGGCAGGATGCGCCGCCACTATAGAAAGTCTTGGAAGCATAATAGCCTCCCAGTTTTCGCGATTTACAGGGCAAGGCTGATTTCTGCCCGTACCATCAATAATTCCATCTTTGTTGTTATCAACGCCATAGTCCCAGCCTTGTTCATATTTGTAAGTGGTATTTTTAAAGAATGAATTATAGGTGTAGTTTTCTTTTATAAAAACTCGCAGATCAGGGTTTTCATTAACATATTTGCCTAATTCATCAAGGTAGACATTCATTGCAGAATCAATTGTGGAAGGGTCTGTTACGGTCGGTTTGCCTTCAGCATCCTGAATTGCCAATACCAAAGTATTTATCCCTCTGTCTATCATTCCTTGAGTTTCATCTGTAAAAATAGAAGTGAATCCGCCGTAAGCACCGCGCATTTTTTCGCTGAACAAATAATCGTATACGGGACTTAAAGCATTTTCGTTATTCGACGAGAGAATAGTTTTTTTGATTATAGGTCTTAATGGATTATAGTATTCCCATATATAAGCAACCAGCTTCATATCTTCTGTGCTTTCTGAAACGGGAATATCAACAGTCTTTGAAACAGAACCATTTTTTGTTGCAACCGAAGTTGAGGTTAACCCTTTAAGCTGTAAAGTGTTATTTTTTGTTTCGTATGCGGCAACAATAAATTTTACTTCCGATTCCTTAGTGTCAGAATAATAAAGCTTTGCGTTAAGCTTTTTAACACCTTTTGGCAATGAATTCAACTTTACGCCGTCGCTGTAAAATTCAATTCTTGTACTATTGTTTTGGTCTGTCAGGGACACATTGTCATAATAAATAACGCCCTGTGCCTGCAGTCTTACTGAAATGTAAACCGAATCAGCATTGTCGGGCACAACTATATCAAACGATAATTTACGCCACTCGGGAATAACGCCGTAGTAGTTACAGCTTTGCTCGCTTACATAAGCAGATGACGAATAAAAAGTAAGACCGGTATGTATTAAAGCTGTACGCGAAAGACTTTCAGCCTTTGCATCAAATGAAAAAGTAAGACGGTCGCCACCATTTAAGCCGGTTATTTTTTTGTTGTAGGTTACGTTACCTGCATAAGTACCGTCAAGTCCGCCCGATATTTTAAGTGCCTTGCCGGGATTACCGCCGTCTACAATTTCAAAATTGTATGTATCA
>JAZSDN010000012.1:0-2142 GCA_045531205.1 Clostridia bacterium
GCCGGTTATTTTTTTGTTGTAGGTTACGTTACCTGCATAAGTACCGTCAAGTCCGCCCGATATTTTAAGTGCCTTGCCGGGATTACCGCCGTCTACAATTTCAAAATTGTATGTATCAGTATAACTCATACTGGTTGACCAACCCGACAAACCATTTTCAAAGCCGGGATTGTCGGTAATAAACTCTTTGGCTTGTGCACTTATGCATAAAATAGCCAGTAAAGTGCATACAACAGCACATAGTATAAGTAATTTTTTTCTCATTTTAAATCTCCTGATTTTTAATAATTCTGGTTGTAATGTGCGTTACCTGTAAGTATTCCTTGTTTAAACCCTTCAACAACCTCTTCTGAATAAGGAGGTCTTGTATAACCCATTACATAGTTTATACTATAAAGCCAATATCCGGGGTAATTTTTTGCACACATAATAATTTTGTCTGCAAGCTGCTCGGGAGGAACTGCAATCTGGCGTGAGCCCTGCATATAATCTGTACATGTCCACAGTCCCGGCATATTTATAACGTGAAGATTTTTTCTCTTTATTAAAATGTCCTGAGCATACATACCCGACAAGCTTCCGCCATAAGCGTGTTCGTTAAATACCATAACAGGCATTTTTTCAGTTCCTAAACCTGCTTCAATTCCGTGAATTGCATCAACCTTAAGAACAATAGCAAGGATAAGGTCGGGATTTATTTTGTGAAGCTTTTCACGTATTACAGAAAGAATTTTACTAACCTCTTTTTCTTCCCACTCAGAAAGCTCTGTGTACAAGTCATTAGCCTTTGCAAAAGCAAGTCTTTCGTTTGCGGGAACATCTGTAAATTCCTTGGCTTTTGCATTCTTTGAAGCTTTTGCAAACCCTTTAAGACAATTATCACAAAAACAGGGGTCAGTAAAGGCAGATTGTATGCCTGCATTATTTGCATAGCCTGTATAAAATTCAACGTCAATCGCAACCCCTGTAACAGCGGGGTGAGCCGCAGCAATTGAAAGACGTGGCAGCATCATAGCTTCCCAGTTTTCTAAATTTACAGGGCAGGGCTGATCACGTCCCGTACCGTCAATAATGCCGTCTGAGTTTGCGTCAACACCATAATCCCAACCCTGTTCGTATTTGTAATTTTTATTTTTGAAAAATGGATTAAAGCTGTAGCAATCCTTTATAAAAATCTTAAGCTCTGGATTTTCCTTAACATATTTTCCAATATCATCAAGGTATACCTTCATAGCGTTGTTAATGTTTGCAGGCTCGTCAACCGTGGGCTTGCCTTCAGCATCCTGAATAGCTAAAACCATAGTATTTATTCCGCGGTCTATCATAGCTTGCATTTCGTCAGTATAAATGGAAGTAAAACCGCCGTAAGCACCACGCATTTTATCTGTAAACAAGTAGTCAAATACGGGACTGTAAGCATTTTCGTTATCAGACGATAAAACAGCCGTTTCGGCTATTGGGTTAAAAAATGAATCCTGGTTCCATACATAAGCAACTAACTTCATTCCTTTTGTGCTTTCTTCTACAGGAATGTCAACATTCTTCAAAACCGAACCGTTTTTGGTAGCAACAGAAGCAACGCTTAATTTGCTGAGCTTTTGAGCATTGTTTTTGTTTTCATATGCAGCAACAATAAACTTTACGTTAGATTCCTTGGTATCGGTATAGTAAAGCTTTGCGTTAAGCTTTTTAACGCCTGCGGGTAAGGAGTTAAGCCTTACACCGTCGCTGTAAAATTCTATTCTTGTCTTATTGCTTTCATTTGAAAGAGATACATTATCGTAATAAACAACGCCCTCTGCCTGTAATCTTAAAGCAATGGTAACAGCATTTGCACTGTCAGGCACAATTACATCAAAGGATAAATTATGCCAGTTTTTGGGAACACCGTAATAGTTGCAACTTTCTGTGCTTACATAGGTGGATGACGAATAAAAAGTAAGGGTAGTATGTATTAAAGCGGTACGTGAAAGACTTTCTGCCTTTGTGTCAAACGAAAAGGTAAGACGGTCGCCACCATTTAAGCCGGTTATTTTTTTGTTGTAGGTTACGTTACCTGCATAAGTACCGTCAAGTCCGCCCGATATTTTAAGTGCCTTGCCGGGATTACCGCCGTCTACAATTTCAAAATTGTATGTATCA
>JAZSDN010000039.1:0-2709 GCA_045531205.1 Clostridia bacterium
TTGAAAAGGAAACATATAAAATTCTCGGTGCACAAGCGATAGGGTATGAGGGTGTTGAAAAAAGAATTGATGTAATTGCTACGGCAATTTTTGCGGGACTTACAGCAGACAAGCTAAAAGACCTTGAGCTTTCCTATGCACCGCCATATTCTTCGGCAAAAGACCCTGTGAATATGGCAGGCTTTATCATTGAAAATATGAAAAATGGTATTGTAGGTCAGTTCTATTATGAGGATATTCCTCTTCTTCAAAAAAGAGACGATGTCACGCTTTTAGATACAAGAACCGTTTATGAATATATGCGCGGTCATGCAGAGGGCTTTATCAATATTCCAGTTGATGAACTGCGTGAAAGACTTACAGAACTCGATAAATCAAAACCTATATATGTGATGTGCCAGAGCGGGTTAAGGAGCTATCTTGCGACAAGAATACTTATGCAAAACGGATTTGCTGCTTACAATTTTGCGGGCGGATACAGACTTTATGGCACGATGTACTATGATGAGGTTGTATCAAAAAGAGCCTATGACTGCGGAATGGAGAAATAAAATGTTAAATAAATTACTAAAAAGCGTATTAGACCAAGACCTTGCCCCTGTCGTTGTTTGCGATATAGATGATATTATTGTATATATGAATCCGTGTGCCATAAAGCGTTATCACAAAGACTTGACAGGCAGAAGTATTAAAGACTGCCATCCGCCAAAGGCAAATGAGCAGATAGACAAGGTGCTTGCCTGGTTTAAAGAGAGCAAGGACAATAACATCATTTACACCTATCGCAATGACGAGGAAAACAAAGATGTGTATATGGTTGCCCTTCGTGATGACGACGGGACATTCATCGGCTATTACGAAAAGCACGAATACAGAAATAAAGAAACAGATATACTTTATAATTTTAACGGAGGAACAAAATGAAAATACTAAAAAATATTGGAGAAATAATCCCGGGACTTGCGATTTCGATAGTTATAGCAGTAATTGCAAAAGCGATTGAGAGTCTTTTGCCCATACACATCATCGGTGCATCGGTAATTGCACTTTTTATAGGAATGATTATAAACCATTTCTGGAAACCTGATTTTTTAAAAGCCGGTATTAAATTTACATCCAAAAAGGTGTTGAAATTTGCGATTATATTACTTGGAGCATCCCTCAGCGTAAGGGTAATCCTTTCGGTTGGAAAATTATCTTTGATGGTAATGCTTTTTACTTTGCTGACCTGCTTTGGCGGAGGATATTTTATAGGTAAAGCATTGAAGCTGAATTGGAAACTGTCAAACCTGATTTCCGCAGGAACAGGAATTTGCGGTGGTTCCGCCATTGCAGCGATAGCCCCTGTAATTGATGCAGAGGATTCCGATATTGCCTATGCTATGTCCGCTACATTTTTGTTTGATATGGCAATGATTGTTCTGTTTCCGATTATGGGAAGAATGCTTGGACTTTCTGATATGGCATATGGTTTATGGGCAGGAACGGCAGTAAACGATACCTCAAGCGTAGTTGCTGCAGGATATGCATTTTCAGAAGGCGCAGGCGATTTTGCAACAATGGTAAAGCTCACAAGAACATTAGCCATCATTCCGACAGTTTTTGTTTTTTCACTGGTAAATTTAAGACTTAAAAGAAAAGAAAGCTGTGATGCTGCATACAGTAAGGTTAATATCGGCGGATTGTTCCCGTGGTTTATTCTTGGCTTTTTAGCTATGGCAATGATTAACAGTCTGGGCGTTATACCCACAGAGGTTTCGGCTGTTGCAAAAGATGTAAGCAAATTCCTGATGGTTGCAGCCCTTGCGGCAATCGGCTTAAATACAAGCTTCAGGGATATGAAAAAATCGGGCATTAATCCTATGATTCATGGCTTTATCATATCAGCTCTTGTGGTGGTGGTTGCCATCGGTGTTGAGTGGTGTATGGGTTTGGTGTGATAACTATGAACACATTTGAAAAAATATATGAGGTTGTGAAAACCATTCCCGAAGGCAAGGTTGCAACTTATGGTCAGGTGGCTGTTCTTGCCGGGGATCCTCGCTGGGCAAGGGTTGTGGGATATGCTCTGCATGTAAACCCGGAGCCGGGGATTATTCCTTGCCATAGAGTTGTAAACCGAGAAGGAAAGGTTGCACCCGGTTTTGCATTTGGCGGCGAAGGAGTTCAGAGACAGTTGCTCGAAACAGAAGGCGTTGTTTTTGAATCGGACGGCAGGATAGATTTGAGTAAATATAGTATTTGATTAATGACGGATTTGAACCAAACAAATTCAAATAAACGAGGTAAAAAATGATGATAGATAAATTTGCAGAAACGATAAAGGAATGCAGCAGAATTGTTTTCTTTGGTGGTGCAGGTGTATCTACCGAAAGCGGTGTGAAGGACTATCGCAGCCAAGACGGACTTTATAACACCGTGAAAGAATACGGCGTGCCTCCCGAAGAAATATTGAGCCACGATTTCTTTTTTCAGAATACAGAAACTTTTTATGATTTTTATAGAAAATATTTTATCATTGAAGTAGAACCAAACAATGCTCACAAAGCGTTGGCAAAGCTTGAAAACACGGGTAAACTCAAAGCAGTAATAACGCAAAACATAGATGGTCTGCATCAAAGAGCAGGCAGTAAAAATGTAATTGAACTCCACGGAACTGCAGAGAAATTTTATTGTGCCTCCTGCGGTAAAAAGGGCGATACAGACAAG
>JAZSDN010000056.1:0-2413 GCA_045531205.1 Clostridia bacterium
AAAACGGAAGCATCATAATCGCAAACACTTCAAAGAAAGCAGAAGAATATCTGTCGGGAGCGATTCAATCTGACGATGATAGCACAGCACTTTTTAGTGAAAAAGATATTGACTGCATATTAGCATGCGAGAAAATCGTCACTCGGATTACCGAAAGAGAAAAAGAGGTCTTGATAAAACTGCTTGCCAACAAACAACGGAAAGAAATTGCAGACGAGTTGTTTGTAACCGAGAGCACTATCAAAAAACATACAAGCTCCATTTATGCAAAGTTCAATGTAGCGAACCGATTTGAACTATATGCTAAATTAAAAAATTATATCTGAAACTGACAAAAAACCGTCCATTGAAAAATGGACGGTTTTTTTACTGTATAGGAAACTTTGTTCCTATACAGTAAAAACTTTGATTATATTGCCGTGCAAATTTTTTTGAAAAGCAATAGCTTTTCAAAAATGCACATGGCATAAGAAAAGCGATATTGCTCCGCACTTCCGCCGCAGGCGGTGCGGCGAAGCCGCTTTTCTTGGCGTAAAATCAGGCATGGTAGCCCTGGGTCTACCCCCTAAAATTCCAAAAAGTAGCCCTAAGTCCACCCCTCGAATCAGCAAAAGTAGCCATAGGGCTAATATACAAAATAAGGATTTTTAAATAAAATTATATTATAAATAAAGGAGGTAGTACGATGCTGAGTCCAATCACAAAAAAATACACAGACGAATCATCAATGAAACAGTTTAAGTTTGTTTTCTATTGCGACTGTTGTGGTAAGGCAATCCAAACACAGGCCTATGACTTCAACAGCGCTTTTGTACAAAAAACTTTTCTGTCCAATGATGAAAAAGAAGCTCGTGCAATCATTTATGCAAATGAACATGCGGCAGCATATGAGCGCGCAAACAACGAAGTAAGGCTAAACCTAAACCGTTGCGAAATATGCGGGGATATGATTTGCGAGGATTGCTCCGTATATTCAGACGAGCTTGGTGGCGGAGTTTGCTGCACAAAATGTGCTGGGGCAAACAATGAGATAAAAATCGCAAAATAAGTACTCTACCATTATGAAGGGAGGTAAATTCCATGGATGTGGTACAAAATTATAAATGTCCTTGTTGCATGGCACCTTTAGTGTTTGATGCCGAAACGCAGAACTTAACATGTGAGTCTTGCGACAATACATTCCCACTTGAAACGCTGCAGCAAATGACAGAAGGCTCTGCCGATTCCGGTGGCACATCAAAATACGATTGGGAAAGCTATACGCCAAGAAATTATGAAGACACAAACGAGGTTACTCTTTCAAATTATTCATGCCCCTCCTGCGGAGCAGAAATTCAGGGCGATGATACACTTGGCTCCACAGTTTGTCCATATTGCGGCAACTCCACTATTGTCAAAGGACAATTTGAAGGAACACTAAAGCCTGATTACATAATTCCGTTTAAGCTAAATAAAAAAGCTGCAATAGAGGCTTTTGAGGGTGATTTCAAAAATGCACCGTTTTTGCCTGATGAATTTAAGAATAAAAGAAAAATTGAAGAGATGGCTGGTGTGTATGTTCCATTTTGGATGTTTGACTGCGATTGTGATGCGGCGGTAAGCTACAATGCAGAAAGGGTAACTGCATGGAGCGATTCAAATTATAACTACACTAAAACTGATTATTTTAAGTTGTTCAGAAGTGGCAGCATCGGCTTTGCCAATATCCCTGTGGATGCCTCTAAAAAAGCTGAAGATAGTTATATGGAGGCTATAGAACCCTTTAACTATGAAGATGCCGTTGAATTTTCGGGAGCTTATCTTTCGGGATATTTAGCTGACAAATATGATGTTTCGGCTGAAGAAAGTATTGAACGGGCAAATGAGCGAGTTGAAAATTCAACCATTGAGGCATTTAATGACACTACCAACCGTTACACAGCAGTAATTCCCGAAAACTCAAGGGTAAGCTTTTCAAACGGCAAGATAAGATATTCCCTCCTTCCTGTATGGATGCTCAATATTAAGTATATGGATAAAATGTATAAGTTTGCCATCAACGGTCAGACAGGAAAGGTTGTAGGCGAATACCCCGTAGATAAAAACAAAAAGTGGAAGTATTTTTGGAAGATTGCAGGCATTGCATATGTAGCAGCGGCCGCTATAGGCTGGATGCTTTTGCATTAAGGGGGGTGGTCGATATATGAAAAAATTACTTTCTTGTGTTTTACTTACTCTACTCTTGCTCACTCTGTTTTTGCCCGTATATGCATCATTTGAAAATCCTTCAATTGTGGATGAAGCAGGATATTTGATGCAATCGGAACTTGCATCACTTACAGAAAAGCTTGATAAAGTCAGAAATGAATATGATTTTGAGGTAGCAATTTATACAGAAAGTGAAATGACATCAGATACTGCAGAAGCATCTGCT
>JAZSDN010000040.1:0-15262 GCA_045531205.1 Clostridia bacterium
TCATTGAAAACTATGTTCATTACTTTAATAACGAAAGATTATCATACAAATTAAATTACAAAACCCCTGTTCAATATAGAGTTGAACAAGGGTTTGCATAATCCGTGGTTTTTTAGTGTCTACTTTTACTTGACAAGTTCACAATAGCGGGTGGTTGTCCTTTTTTAGAATAATATTATAAGTAGCTGTGATACTAAAACAACTGCTATAAGTGCTATAGGATAAGTAGCTGCATAAGCTGATGCAACATCCTCAGTTCCTGCAACATTAATTAAGGTTCCGAGTGCAGGGGTACTTGTCATACCCCCTGTAATTGAACCAAGATTATTAAGCAAGCTGAGTTTTAATACATATTTTGCAAAGATGTATCCAATTATTAATGGGAATATGGTCATAAATACACCATAAACAAAATACATCGGGTCAAAGTTTGCTACAAATTCTGCACCACCGGGTATACCTGCACCAACAAGGAAAAAGATAAGTCCCAATTCTCTGAAAAGCTTAAGTGTACTTTGAGCAGGCATAATACTTATAGAGCCAATCTTACCAAAATGACCTAAAATCAAGCCCATAAGCAGACAACCGCCGGTAGTTGTAAGTGAAAAACATGTTCCTGACAAGCCGGCAGAAGTAAGAGGTATTTTTATCTGACCTACAATTATACCTAAAATTGCAGCAAGACAAAATCCTGCAATGCCCAAGTGGTCAATTTCAAAAAACTTGCGGTTTGTTTTTTCCTCTTTATTTGCTGTTTCAACAACGATTTTTGCACGTTCCTCAGCCATATTTGCTTTTGTTAATTTAGGTATAACCTGTACAAAAAGAACAACACCAACCACGCCAAAAATATAAGCAATACCATATCCTACAGAAACAAGACCTGTAAATTCTTCTGCAACAGTTGCTTTAGCTGCAGAAAACGCAGGAGTTGATGTAAGCGCACCCGAAAGTAAGCCTGAAATCATTGCAACAAAACCTTCTCGTGTTTCTATTGTCGAACCATATCCAAATATTTCCCCTGCATATATGCAAGCGCAAGCCGAAATACCGCCTGCAAGTATTATAGATAAACCTAAAAGCACATAGGATTTAAAATTTTTCTTAAAGTTTCCAAAAAACTTAGGACCTGCTATATAGCCTACCGAAGTTACAAAAAGGATAAGACCGAGACTTTCAATAACCGAAAGACCGCCAGAAAAATCGTAGGGCTTTGAAGATGCTGCGAACAAAAGGTCACCGGCGTCATTTACACTAAAGAATAATGCACCGAAAAGCAGAGCTATAATGAATACTCCTGCATCGCCGAGCGATACACCTTTAATTGATATTCTTCCAATAAGATATCCTAAAAAAAGAACAGTGAAAACAACAAATAACAATGTGTAAATATTATTTATCGAAATAAATCCATTCAGAAAACTCATGTTTTTACCTCCGTTTAAATCTCACTCTGTTTTCTTGTATAGTCAGGCAAAAGCTTTGGCGAAACAGCATTCGTTTCAATTCCTGCATCGCTACGCTCTTTGTCAAACTTCTTTATGTGGTCTAAAGTCATAGTGCCGACTTTAGTATTTTTAGCACATTCTGCGGCATTTTTACCTGCACTTCTGCCAAAAACAATAATATCAAGTAAAGAGTTACCCATAAGTCTGTTTCTGCCGTGAATACCGCCAACAGCTTCCCCGGCAACAAAAAGATTTTCAACATTTGTTGTCATACAGTTTTCATTTATATCTAATCCGCCATTCTGGTAATGAAGAGTGGGATATACCAAAATAGGCTCACGTCTTATATCAATGCCGTAGTTTGCAAACATACGCATCATAGCGGGTATGCGTGCTTCAATAGTACCTTCACCACCGATTTTTTCAATCATTGGAGTATCAAGCCATACAGCACTTCCGTCACCTGTTTCAACCCCGTTTTTGCGGTCAGAACATTCACGGATAATAGAAGCAGCCGCAACGTCTCTTGTTTCAAGCGGATGCATAAATACCTTACCGTCGCGGTTTATAAGCTTTGCTCCTAAAGAACGCACCTTTTCGGTAACCAAAGCACCAAAAATCTGTTGAGGGAAAGCAACACCCGTGGGATGATACTGTAAAGTTTCTGCATATAAAAGTTTAGCACCAACTCTGTAACCCAAAACAAGACCATCCGCTGTAGCGCCGTAATGGTTTGAGGTGGGGAAACCTTGATAGTGCATTCTGCCTGCACCGCCTGTTGCAATAATAACAGTTTTAGCACGTGCAACCATAAGGTCTTTTGTTTCCATGTTCATTAAAACGGCACCGCAAGCCTTGCCTTTGTCATCTAAAATAAGCTCAATGGCAGAAGTAAAGTCCACAACAGGGATTTGTCTGTTCAAAACTTCGTCACGCAAGGTTCTCATAATTTCAGCACCCGAGTAATCCTTTGCAGCGTGCATTCTCTTTCTTGAAGTTCCGCCACCATGAGTTGTTATCATAGTGCCGTCTTCAGCCTTGTCAAATTCAACACCAAGCTCATTTAACCATAAAATAGCATCAGGGGCATCGCAAACAAGCTTTGATAAAAGCTCACGCTTTGCAGCAAAATGACCGCCGCCGAATGCATCTAAAAAGTGTATAGCAGGCGAGTCGTTTGGCTTGTCAGCAGCCTGAATACCGCCTTCAGCCATCATAGTGTTTGCGTCACCTATTCGAAGCTTTGTTACAATCATAACATCAGCGTTTTTGTTATGAGCCTCAATAGCAGCCGCACACCCTGCACCGCCACCGCCTATAATAAGAACATCAACATCGTATGCAAGGGAAGACAAGTCAATATCTTCAGGTGCAATTCTGCTGTGTGCCTGTAATATTTCACAAAGCTCTTTCGGAACCTTGTCACCCTTGTTAGGGCCTATTTTCAATTCCGAAAATTCACTTTTCTTGTGGTCGGGATGATATGCCGCTAAAAGCTCTTCCTTTTGAGCCGCTGTCATTCTATCAGGTTCATAAGCAATGTTTGCTTCTCTGGCTGCTTCCACAGCCTTCAAAGATTCCTGAAATTCTTTTGAATACATATAATCTCCTCCCTTACTTTTCAATGTCACGGTTATTATATAACTCTTTTAATTCTTCTACGGGTTTACCCATCAAAGCTTCTATCAAATCATTAAAATCACCGTTTTCAATTTCTTTCACACGATTTTCAAGATGCTCTGTTTTAGGAGCTAAATACTTGCCGTTAATTCTTCTTGCAAGCATAGCAACCTGAGGATGAGAAATCCCTGCAGGACATCTTGAAGAACAGCAACCGCACATTACACAGTCAAACGATTCATCAGCACATTTTTCAAATTCTCCACGTTGAGCATAAGCAATATACTGCATAACATTTAAATCCTGCGTGCAGGCTTTAGTGCAGGCATTACATCCAACGCAGGCATATATTTCAGGATAAAGCTGCATCATAACCTGCTGTGTGGCAGATATTTTTTCAATATCATAAACCTGTTTTACAAGCGGGAAAAAGGGGAGAGTAGCAATATACATACCGTCTATAACCTTTGTCTGACAAGCAAGACAGGATTTAAGAGTATGCTCACCTTTTATTCTGTAAATGGTAGCACAAGCGCCGCAAAAACCGTTTCTGCAACCGCAACCGCGTACAAGCTGGTAACCCGAATATTCCATAGCACGCATTATTGTCAAATTGTCCGGCACTACATACTTTTTGCCGAAAAGATAAATGTTTACCATATTTTCCATAATGTATATTCTCCCTTCTTAATATTCGTCAGGAAGCTCATCCAGTTCATCACAACGGAACACCGGACCATCCTTGCAAACGTATTTTGAACCTACATTACATCTTCCGCATTTACCTACACCGCACTTCATCCTAAGCTCAAGTGTAGTATAAATCTGTGTTTTGTCAAAACCTAAAGAGCAAAGAGCCTCCAAAGTAAACTTAATCATAATCGGAGGGCCGCATAAAACAGCAGTTTTATTTGTGTCAAAGCCCAGCTCTTTTACAAAATTCGGAACAAAGCCAACATGCCCATCCCAATTTTCCTGTGCGTTATCAATGGTTAAATGAACCGAAACTCCGGCATCTTTAGACCATTCATCAATAATTTCTTTATAGTCAAGTAAATCTTCCTTGCTTCTCGAGCCGTAAACAATATCAATTTTTCCGTATCTGTCACGGTAGTGACGGCAGTAGTTTATAACAGACCTTAATGGTGCAAGCCCAACACCGCCTGCAATAAACAAAAGGTCTTTTCCTGCAAAAACATCATCCACAGGGAAGGGTTTTCCATAAGGGCCTCTTATTGTAAGCTGCTGACCTACTTCGGCATTATGTAACCAGTCGGTCACACAACCGCATTTTTTAATCGAAAACTCCATAAATTCTTCGTTTGTAGGGGAGGAAGTAATCGAAAACATTGCTTCGCCAACCCCCGGTATCGAAAGCATTGCACATTGTCCCGGCTTATGGTCAAAAGCTTTTTTGCCTTCAGGAGTAACAACCCTGAAGGTTTTTATATCAGGCGTATCAATGCGAACATCGGTAATAACACCTATTTTGGGAATTAAAGTTTCCTGATAGTTACTCACTTGCTTTCCCTCCAAATCTTTTCATTACTTTTACAATATTCATAGATATAGGACACTTTGCAAGACATCTTCCGCAACCCACGCACGAGAATAAACCGTCATTGTTTTCGGGATAATAAACAAGCTTGTGCATAAAACGCTGACGGAAACGCTCTTTTTGTGTGAGCCTGTTGTTGCCGTGAGCCATTTTAGTAAATTCCGAAAACATACAAGAGTCCCAAGTGCGGAACCTTTTTATTCCGTGACCTGTATCAAAATCCTTTATGTCATAACATTGACAAGTGGGACAAACATAGGTACATGTTCCGCAACCGAGACAGTTTTGTGAAAGCAAATCCCATAACGGGTCATCAAAAAGCTCTTGGGTTTTACCGCCACCAAATGCAGTGGTTTTCAAATTTTTAAGCGGTAGCTTTTCAAGACGCTCGCGTATAAGAACTTTTTGCTCATCTACTGCCTTGCTGTCGCACTCTTCGAATAAATCACTTAAAGAAGCAAGCAAAGCTTCTCCTTTTTCTGTTTTAGCATCAAAGTAAAAAGCATCCTGTGTTTTAAAGCACTCAATATCTCCGCAAGGATTTGAAGCATCAATTTTGAATGTAGTACAAAAACAAGTTTCTGCAGGTCTTGTACAGGCAAGAGATATTATTAAAGCATGCTCGCGTCTGTTTTTATAGTAAGTATCAACAGGCTCTGCAAGAAAAACTCTGTCTAAAATATCAAAGCTTTTTACATCACATGCACGTACACCAAAAATCACAAAATCTTCGCTTTCTTCTCGTGTGTCAATAACATCTATGGTTTTTCCCTGCACCTTAAATTCCATAAGATTTTCAGCTTGAGGGAAGAAGAAATCTTTTGCACTTCTGTTTGTGTTTAGTGCATCCGAAAGCTTTTCTCCTTCTTGCCAAAGCTTAAATTCTGCACCGCCATCGGTGTCTACAGGCAAATACAAAGACATTTTATCGCTGATGGCTGCAAAAAAAGCATCAAGCTTACAGGTTAATAATTTACGCATTGCCATCACCTCTTTCAAAAGCATCCGAAGGCTCCAAATCATCTAAAGTATAGTCTATAAGGGGAGAACGGTTGTCAACCTCGGAGCCTGCCTGATAATCTCCGTAAAATTCATTTATATCTTTAATGAATTTTCTGTTTAATAAATGAAGAGGAATTCTCTGCGGGCAAACTCTTGAACACTGTCCGCAGTCAGTACACCTTCCCGCAACATGAAAAGCACGTATAATGTGGAACATTTTTTCTTCAAAGCTGTTTGCAGCCGCCTTGTTTTCAACACCCGACTGGGGGTTATCAAAAACACATTTTTCACATGTGCATGCAGGGCATACGTCACGGCATGCGTTGCATCTTATACAACGTGAAAGTTCATTCTGCCAAAAAGCAAAACGTTCGTCGGGAGTCATTTTTTCAAGTGCTTCAACCTCGTCAAAACGTTGCGAGTCAATAACTTCACCCTCATCACCTAAAAGCTCATCATAAGCAACGCATTTTTTTGACTTGCAGTTTTTACAGCCTTCTAAAAGAACTTCATCACGGTCAAAATTAATGTCACCGTCATAAAGAGTGTGCACAGTAACGCTGTTTTCATCTGTATCTGCAAAGGTAAAGCTATCGCATTTTTTCTTCAAAAGTTCAGTATCAAGCATTCCTTCACAGGGAATACCTACAGCATATACCTTTTCTCTGTCAAAACGGTGCTCTGTCAAAAGCTGATTAAAGCTGTAAGTATCACAAGGCTTTAAAAACACCAAAACTCTTTCATCACTTTTCTGTGTTTCGGATATTAAGTATTTCGAGAAATTTGCACCGCAAAAATCTCCCCATACAAAATTTTCATTAAGGTCATCTGCGTCATAAAACACAGACGGAGTAATATCGTAGCAAAATTCGCCCTTTCTCCACCCTAAAACACGATTAACAGTAGAGCTTTTAAGCAATTCTGCCGCCTTTTCAAGGAGAATTTCTCTTGTTATTTTTTGCATCTTAAATCCTCCAATCTTTTGTTTTCGCCTAAAGCAGCAACAGTTTCGCAAAATTCTGTCATAGTAGAGGCAAATTTAGCACCTTCCGCAGCCGATACCCATTCAACTCTTGTTCGTTCTCTTTCAATACCCAAATAATCAAGCATAGAGAATAAAAGAGTCATACGGCGGCGGGTATAATAGTTACCCGATGTATAATGACAGTCACCGGGATGGCAACCGCAAATAATAACTCCGTCAGCACCTCTCTGGAAGGCACGCAAAATATAGGTGGGGTTAACACGGCACGAGCAGGGCACACGGATAATTTTAACATCAGCAGGATAAGCAAGTCTGTTATTTCCTGCTAAATCTGCACCTGCATACGAACACCAGTTGCAACAAAATGCAACTATAAGAGGTTTATATGAATCATTATTTAACGACATATTGCATCCACCTCCGCTAAAATCTGATTATTTTTAAAGCCTTTCAAGTCCATTGCACCCGACATACAAGCAACACTGCAGCATCCGCAACCCTGACAAACAGCAGGGTTAACGCTTGCAACACGGCGAGTCTTTGTTTTTCCGCCAGGAAAACGGAACTCTTTTTCAACCAAAGATATAGCACCGTAAGGACAAACCTTTTCACAGCTTGAACAACCGTTACACATCATCTCATCAGAATATGCAACACAAGGGTTGCCCATAAGCTTATCCTTGCAAAGCAAGCCTATTACCTTTGCGGCAGTAGCCCCTGCCTGCGCAACAGTTTCAGGAATATCTTTAGGTCCCTGACAAGTGCCCGATAAAAATACACCTGCGGTAGGACTTTCAACGGGACGAAGCTTTGGATGAGCTTCTGTAAAGAAATCGTTTGTGTCCATTGAAGCTGTAAGCATTGTGGCTAAACCTCTTGCTGATTCATCAGGCTCTATAGCAGCTGCTAAAACAACCATATCAGCATCAATCTTAAGCTGTTTTCCTTCTATTAAATCAGAACCCGAAACTATAAGCTTATCTTTTTCAGGACAAACCTTTCCAACCATACCCTTTATATAGTGAACACCATATTCTTCTACGGCACGGCGGTAAAACTCGTCAAAGTTTTTACCGGGGGTACGAACGTCAATATAAAATACATAAACCTCGGTTTCAGGATGCTTGTCACGGGTAAGCATAGCGTGCTTTGCAGTATACATACAGCAAATTTTAGAACAGTATTCTTTACCTTTTTGTGCACACGCATCGCATCTTGAACCCACACACTGAACAAAAACAATGGTTTTGGGCTCTTTGTTGTCTGACGGGCGAAGAAGCTTACCGCCTGTAGGCCCGGCCGCATTTGTAAGTCTTTCAAATTCTAAAGATGTAATAACATCCTTTGACTGTGAGTAAGCAAACTCGTCAAACTTATCCATTGATATAGGATTAAAGCCAGTAGCGGCAACAATAGCACCGTACTTTTCTTCAATAAACTCGTCCTTAGCCTTGTAATCAATAGCACCTGCAGTACAAATTTTGGAACATACACCGCATTTGCCACTTTTAAGCATAGTACAGTAATTGGGGTCTATGGTAGCAACCTTTGGTATAGCCTGTGCAAAAGGAATGTAGATGGCTCTTCTGTTATCCATACCAAGGTTAAATTCGTTGGGGATATTTTTTTGCGGACATTTTTCTGTACATAAACCGCAGCCTGTACAAATATCTTCTTTTACATATCTTGCTTTACGTTTTATTTTAACGTCAAAGTTACCAACAAAACCACTAACCTCTTCAACTTCCGAATAAGAGAAAATTCTTATATTTTCGTGCTGTGCAACGTCAACCATTTTTGGAGTTAAAATACAAGCAGCACAGTCAAGAGTCGGGAAGGTTTTATCAAGCTGAGCCATTTTACCGCCAATAGTAGCCTTCTTTTCAACAATGTCAACTAAAAAGCCTGCGTCAGCAATATCCAAAGCTGTCTGAATACCTGCAATACCGCCGCCAATTACAAGTGCACGCTTTGTAACCGTAGATTCACCCGGAATAAGCGGTGTGTTAAGATTTACCTTTGCAATTGCAGCCTTACCTAAAATAATAGCCTTTTCTGTTCCGGTAGTAATATCTTTATGAACCCATGAACACTGTTCACGAATATTTGCTATTTCTACCATATAAGGATTAAGACCAGCCGCAGCCGCAGTTTTTCTAAATGTTTGCTCGTGCATTCTTGGCGAGCAGGAGCAAACAACAATACCTGTAAGCTTGTGTTCTGCTATAGCATTTTTAATTATATCCTGACCTGCCTGAGAACACATATATTGATAATCGGTCGAAAAAACGACCCCTGGCTCGTTTTCCAAAGCCTTGGAAACGGCAGCCACATCAATAGTCGCTGCAATATTAGTACCGCAGTGACAAACAAAAACACCAATTCTTTGCATTAACCGTTTCCTCCTTATTTAGTATATTTTCTAAAAGCTGTAACAAGTGCCTGCTGTGGCATATCTTCATCAAGTAACAAAGGAATCTTATCGGCAGTTAAATGATTTTTATCCTTTTGTCTTATTGTAACAAGACGGATAGCTTCAACAAGCTTTCCAGGTTCAACCCCTCTTGGACAACGCTCAACACAAGCCATACACGATAAGCACTTGTAAATTGATTCTGAATTCATTAACCTTTCAATATCGGCATTTTCTACCATGTAAACAAACTGATGAGGATGAAATTCCATCTCATCATAGGAAGGACAAGTAGCAGAACATTTACCGCATTTCATACATTTTTTTGGATTTACTCCGCTTATACGAAGCACATCTTCACGTATGCGATTTATATCAGCCATTATAATCCTCCTTTATACCTAAAGCCTCTGCCAGAATTTCTGTAAAGTATATAACAGGCACAGGACTTTCGTTTTTTATAAGATTATATTTGCATAAAGGACAAGCAGTAATAATTAAGTCAGCACCGTGTCCCGCCGCACTTTCAGAAACCGAAAGACTTTTCTTTTTAGCACTTTCTGCATCCTCTAAAGCAATGTATCCGCCACAGCATTCGTTACGGAGGGGATATATTACTGCTTCTGCACCAAGAGCCGAAATAAAATCTTCAAAAATCTTCGGATTTTCTGGATCATCAAACTGTAAAACCTTGCCGGGACGAAGCAATAAACAACCATAGTAAGCGGCAATTTTTTTGCCGGTTAAAGGATTTTTAACCTTTTCCTTTATTTTGTCAAAACCTATTTTGTCACGCAAAAATTCTAAATAATGAAAAACCTCTGTTTCTCCGTTGTAGGCAGTAAAATCTTCGTCCTGAGCTAAATAATTATTAACCGTGTTTGCAAAATCAGGATTTTTCATACAAACATTAGTGCGTTTTACAACATTATGGCAAGCAGAACAAACTGTAATTAAAGGTCTTTTTTCTAAAAACGCGTCACGCAGAACACGCACGCTTGAAAGCTTTGTTACAATTTCGTCCGAAGCTGACGTAAAAGCTCCGCCGCAACATTGCCAGTTTTCAATTTCACAAAGCTCAAAACCAAGAACCTTTGCACATTCTCTTGCATATATATCAAGCTGTTTTGCCTTGTTTTTCAAAGTACAACCCGGATAGTAACTTACCTTCATGTCAAACTTCCTTTCGTTGTAATATAGAGTATTTTTATTAAACCATTTTTTCGGGATGGAAAACCTCATCGAATTTTTCAGCTGTTAAAAAGCCGAGTTCTACACAAGCTTCTTTCAAAGAAATGTTATCTTTAAAAGCCTTTTTAGCAGTTTTAGCGGCGTTTTCATAACCAATATATGGATTGAGTGCCGTTACAAGCATAAGCGAGTTGTGAAGGTTGTGATGCATCTTTTCGCGGTTTGCAGTAATACCTACAGCACATTTGTCGTTAAACGAAACAATAGCTTCCGAGAGTAATCTTGCAGACTGCAAAAAGTTATATGCTGCAACAGGCATAAATACGTTAAGCTCGAAGTTTCCCTGGGAAGCTGCCATAGAAACTGCAACATCATTTCCCATAACCTGAACAGCAACCATTGTAACCGCTTCGCACTGGGTAGGATTAACCTTACCGGGCATAATTGATGAACCGGGTTCGTTTTCAGGAATGGTTATTTCGCCCAAACCGTCACGGGGACCCGATGCGAGCCAACGAATATCGTTTGCTATTTTCATCATATCACATGCAGTTGCCTTTATTGCACCGTGTGCAAAAACAAGCTCATCCTTTGAGGTTAAAGCGTGAAACTTATTTTCTGCTGTAACAAAAGGCTTATCTGTAAGAGCAGCCACTTTTTCAGCAACAAGAGTATCAAAACCTTTTGGAGCATTAAGACCTGTACCAACAGCGGTACCGCCGAGTGCAAGCTCATACAAAGGCTTTAAAGATAATTTTAAAAGCTCAACATCTCTCTCAAGGCTTGAACGCCAGCCGCTTATTTCCTGACTGAATTTTATAGGAGTTGCATCCTGCAAATGTGTACGGCCTGATTTTACAATACCTTCGTTTTCTTTTTCTAAACGTTTAAATGTAGATATTAAAAGCTCAATAGCGGGAATAAGCTTATCTTCAATAGCAATAACCGCCGAAATGTGCATAGCGGTAGGGAAGGTGTCGTTAGACGACTGGCTCATATTTATATCGTCATTCGGATGAGTCAGCAAAGAGCCTGCAATCTGATTTGCACGGTTGCAAATAACTTCGTTTGCATTCATATTTGACTGTGTACCAGAACCTGTCTGCCATACAACCAAAGGGAAATGTTCATTTAGCTTACCGCTTATAACTTCGTCACAGGCAGAGGCTATAGCATCAAGCTTTTCCTTTGTCATTTTAGCAGAATTTAATTCGTGGTTTGCCAAAGCGGCAGCCTTTTTTAAAATACCAAATGCGTGTGTAATTTCGCGTGGCATTGTTTCAATACCAACGCCTATTTCAAAATTCTCGTGGCTTCGCTGTGTCTGTGCTGCCCACAAAGAACTGGCTGGAACTTTTACCTCTCCCATAGAGTCATGTTCAATACGATAATCCATATAGTAGCCTCCTATATATTAAAACTTTGTAACTTTAATAATTTCTTTTAAACAATTTGCACTGTTATGTAATGCAGCCTGTTCTTTTTCATTTAATGGCAAAAGAAGTTTGTGATGAATGCTTGCATCACCAACACTGCAGAGAATGCTTAAGCATACGTCTTCAATTCCATATTCTCCGTGCATCATTGAAGATACAGTAAGATTAGTATCCATGCTGCTTAAAAGGCATTTACAGATGTGACAAACCGAGATGGAAACTGCATAGAAGGTAGCACCCTTTCGTTCTATAACTCGGGCACCCGATTTTCTTACATAATCTTCAACCTCGTTTATATCTATATCAGGGATAGGTTTTTCGCAGTGAGCAATACTTTCCGAGAATTCCAAAACAGGAATATTCGAAAGATTTACAAGCGACCAGGGAATAAAGGAAGAATCTCCATGTTCGCCAAGAACATAAGCATGAACGTTTTTCTGACTTATCTGATAATATTCCGAAATGCGGCTTCTGAGTCTTGCGGTATCCAAAATAGTTCCCGAACCTAAAATTTTATTTTCAGGAAGACCGGAAAGCTTGCAGAAAGCATAAGTCAAAATGTCAACAGGATTACTTACAATTATATATGTAGCATCTGGAGCGTGACGTGTAATATTTGGAATAATAGCTTTTAAAACGTCAACATTTGTTTGAGTAAGCTCTAAACGCGATTGACCTGGTTTTCGTGCAACACCTGAAGTAATAACTACAATGTTTGAATTTTTAGCATCCGAGTAGTCGCCTGCATAAATTGAACATGCAGTACAAAAAGGAGTACCCTGACGTATGTCAAGTGCTTCACCGCTGGCTTTTTTGCCGTTAATGTCAATCATTACGATTTCGGAAGCAATACCCAGGCAAGCAAGAGTATAAGAAATTGTTGAGCCAACATTTCCGCTTCCAATAATAGTAATTTTGTTCATACTGAACCATCCTTCCGTCATAAAATGTTAAAATAAAGCATTTTGGTATAAAAAATTACAAAAAAATGTAAAATCTAAACTTCTCAAGTTTATATTATAACATAAAACGACAGATTTGTAAAGTAAAAGAATGGCAAAGAAGTAACAAAGAATTATTTTTATTAACATAATATTTTGTAAGTATTAACAAAAGAATAATAACTTTTGTAATTAAATAAAAAGTTGTTGTGAAAAAATTAACAACAACTTAAATAAATTAACTTTCGATCTGAGCAAGATTATCAGAAAGCTCGCCCCAAATTTCGTAAAGTTTTTCGTTTTCAGTCTTTTTTGAGCCAATAGAATCGCTTAATTCCATAGCACGAACATAATCGGCACCACAAAGAGCAAGCTCTTCTTCAAGTTTAGATATCTCATCTTCAAGTTTAGCTATATCATCTTCACACTTTTTAATTTTATTTTCTAAAGAACGTTTTAAACCCTTAAGCTCCTTTTCTGCTTTATAGTCATTTACCTTTTTTTCTGCCTGAACAGAAATATTGCTTTGGGGCAATCTTTTTTCAAGGAAGTAGTCATAATTTCCGTTATATGTTAAAACACGTTTTTCTTGCATATAGCATATTCTTGTAGCAAACGAGTTTATAAAATATCTGTCATGAGAAATTATAAACATTGTACCGCCAAAATTTGAAAGAGCTGTTTCCAAAGCATCCTTTGAAGCAATGTCAAGATGGTTTGTCGGTTCGTCTAAAAGCAAAAGATTCGGTTTTGCCAAAATAACCTTTAAAAGCGAAACACGAGCCTTTTCGCCACCCGACAAAGTTTTTATTTCCTTAAAAACATCATCGCCACGGAATAAAAACGCCGCAAGAGCTGAACGTACTTCAGTTTCAGTAAGTCTTGGGAATTCATCCCATACATCATCAATTATAGTTTTGTTGGGATTCAGACCTTTAAGATTCTGGTCATATTTTGCGATTTTTACACCGCTGCCCTTTTTTATTTCGCCTTTTTGAGGTATAAGAGTAGAGTTTACAAGATTAAACAAAGTAGTTTTTCCGCAACCATTTGAACCTAAAAGAAAAATTACATCTCCCTTTTTTATTTCAAGCGAAACATCAGAAAAAAGAGGGGAATTATATCCAAACTCAACATTTGTAAGAGTAAGTACATCTTTGCCGCTACTGTCTGCCGCGGAAAAATTAAAATCAATTTTTGCATCCTCACGTTCAACTACAGTAAGCTCTGCCTTCAGTCTTTCTACCTGCTTTTGCTTGCTTTCGGCAGTTTTTATATTTTTTTCTCTGTTCCACCTTTTTTGCTGCTCAATAATTCCCTCAATACGTTTTATTTCACGCATCTGGTTTTTAAAATGCTTTTCCTCAAGCTCAATTCTTTCCTGCTTTTCTTTTCTTGAAGAAGAAAAATTTCCGTTATAGGTAAACACTTTACCGCCCGTAAGTTCAATTGTTTTGTTTGTAACCTTGTCAAGAAAATATCTGTCGTGAGACACCACGATGACGGTTTTTTTATAGGCGGCGAGATGCTCCTCAAGCCACTCAAGAGTTACGTCGTCAAGATGGTTTGTAGGCTCGTCAAGAAGGAGAATGTCCGGCTCTCTTGCAAGAAGTCTCGCAAGGGCGATCCTCGTTCTCTGACCTCCACTCATTCCCGTGATGGGAAGTGCGTGAAAGCTTTCGTCGAATCCCAAAGCGTTCAGCATACTCTTGCACTTTGAACGGAAATACAGACCGCCTCCGTCAAGAAAGCGATTGTTTACAGAGTCAAGCTCACCTACGAGACGGGTGAGCTTTTCGGTATCGCTTTCGCTTTTTATCTGAGCCTCAAGGGATGCTATTTTTGCTTCCGCAGACAATAGCTCGGGGAATGCGGCATACATCTGACCAAGCACGCTTTCGTCGGTCAGATTTGAAATGTTAAAAGTGTCGTCCTGATGAAGAATTCCGAGGACCTTATCCTTTGACGTGAATACGTCTCCCGAATCCGGCTCCAGCTCGCCGGAGATGATCTTCATCAGAGTTGATTTTCCGCTTCCGTTGACGCCGACGACGCCGAGCTTGTCTCCTTCCTCCAGGGAAAAGGAAACGTCCTTCAGTATTACGTCAACGCCGATGGAATAGGAAATACCGTTTACTGCTATAGATGCCATTTATGTGATATGTACCTTTCGTTGATAGCGCGGCCTGCGTCAAGGACGCTTATTCTGCTTTGCCGCACGGATATCCGATGTGTTTATCTGTATTGTAGCCGCATTTGTTGGGTTAGGTCTCTGAGGGGCGGCTTGCACTCCGTTTGGCGCAGGGCGTCTCTGAGGCGCTCTGCCTGCGGGAGGCACGGGACGAGTCTGATTGCCTGAAGTAGTCATGGGGCGCTGAGGATTTCCCGAGGGTCTGCCCTGAGGAATATTTGCCCTTGGAGCTCCTGTTGGTCTGCCGTTTGGAGCGTAGGGTACACCCCGTGAGGGAGGGAGAGTCTCTCTGCCTCTGCCGTCGCGGAGTCTGCGTCTGCGAAGCTCCATTTCCTCGCGTCTGCGGCGGATGTTTCTTCTTCTGATCAGAATTATTGCCGTATAAGTACCGCCTGCGATCACAGCGATAACTATAACGATCACGATAATAGCCACAGCCCAACCGGGAAGACCGCTTTTTGCGTTTGCTCCGAAATC
>JAZSDN010000038.1:0-2338 GCA_045531205.1 Clostridia bacterium
GGCAATACCATTAAGTTAAGAAACAAACGGAAAAAGACAAAAGCATCTGACATTTGCAGAAAAGCAAAGAGAGATGCTTTTTTCGTTACAAGGGCACGCCAAAAAGACAGACAAAAGTCTGCCAAAAAAAGGTTGAAAAAAATCAAAGATTATGCTACTCTGTAAAGGAAGCAAATAGCCGTTTTTCGAGATAGTTTCCTTGGGTTGGAATCACAAAGACGAATCGGAACGACATACTTAGAAATAAGTGCTTCAATTTCGTGTGGAGATATATTTTTCAGAAGAAAATTGCGACAAATATGTACAGAAGCAGAAAAATTGATTTTGTAGTTTAGTTTTCTGCTGTTTTGTTTAATGACTACGTGTGAGGTAATCAATTCAGTAAAGTTGTACATAGTAAGTTTAGCAAAGATTTCCTGAAGGATATACTCCACTTTTTTTGAGTGAAAACACAACAATCCAAGAGTATATTTTAAAGAACGGAAAGAAGTTTCAATGCCCCAACGCATAGAATAAAGTTGTTTTAAATCCGAAGGAGAAAATTCTTCGGGTTTTAAATTTGTGATAAGAGTCTCGAATTTATCCTCACTAAGTCTGATACGAACTAACCTGAAACTTAGACGATAAGAAACAATGTTTTTATCATTTCTGCAAGATGGAGATAAATAATCAAAATTAACGTTATGTGGTAAATATTTAAAATTAGGTTTTTGTTTACTTTCCTGTGTCTGTTTACGAGTTAAGTCAAAAACAAAAATCTTATCAAATTCATCTATATCAGGTAAGGAAAGCCCCGAAAGAATACCGTTGCTATTCAGATCTTTAACTCTAAAAAGAAAGTTTTTGCCTTTTTCCTGTATATGTGCAAAGTTATTGTAAGCTTCATAACCTCTGTCGGCAATATAAATTGTAGGCAAATCAATTTTATCTCGCTCTAACATTGTAACAAAGGCACTGCGTTCATTTTCTGCTTTTGAACCTTGTGCAAGAGCATCAACATAAATATTATTCATCAAATCATACATAGCATTCAAATGTAACAAATTGTAAGGCTTTTGTCCGTTTGAACCGGCATAATAACACTCCTTTTCTTCTTTGTTAGTTGGCGTATGCAAATCAGAACCATCAACAGCTAACAAACGATAACCTCTATAAAGTTTTTGCTGAGGAAACGCCGATGTAAACTGATGAAATAAAGATTCAAAAGCAGTTTCAGAAATTTTGTTTCGTTGCTGAATAAAAGCAGATACAGTAGGTGTATTTTTATCAAATTTAAAAAAGTCCAAAAGTTCACATTTCAAATCTTTACTGCTCATAGAAAGAATTGAATATATCATCTTTTCGGCAGTTAATTTTCTTTTTCTGCTGAAATCTTTTTTGGGATTCTTTGCAAAAATTTGAGAATCAGATGAAATCTCTTTTACAGTTTTAATTAAGGTTCTTTTTACAATTTTAGGTGTAATATTCATAGTGCTTTCTCCTTGCTTTCAGAATTCATTTTCCTATTAACAAGGGTCGATTTTATTAGCTCGCTAATAAATTCGACCGCACATTTTTTGTTTTTTGTCAAGTCTTTTTTTGATTTTTTTAAAAACAAAACCGGGCTCATTTCTGAACTCGGTTTGTTTCTTAACTTAATGATATTGGGGGAAACCCGTCTTTTTTTAATGCAGAGTGCAGAGTGCAGATGCAGAATTGGGGTATGGCAAACGATAATTTGTCGAAACAGACTTCTACAGGGGTGAAACTGTCCCTGCTTTGCCTCTCCCGTGTTGCAAGCAAATCCGGAGAATGCTATTGTATGCAAAGCAAAATACCCAATTTTTTGCTTTTCTTTATGTACTTTTCTCCCAAAAAAAGAGAGCCGGGGGCTGATTTGCCAAAAAACCATTGATTTTAGACAAAAATATGATATTATTAACTTGTATAATAATGTACAGGAGGAATATTATGAAAAGATTCATTTCCGCATTGCTTTGCGTAATGATGATCGTTTCCACAGTTATATCTGCCGGTGCGCTCAAGTCAAACACCGGTGCTTATGATATAGTTGTTGGTGGCGATTTCATCGTAGGTGATGCAAACGGCGACGGTGCAGTTGATATGACAGACTCCCTCGATCTTAAGAAGGCTTGTGCAGGCATTGCAGAGGTTGGCGAAGATGCAGGTGACATTAACTGCGACGGTATCGTAAACGCAAAGGACCTTCTCATTCTCAAGAAGTGCAACGCTGGTGTAGACGAGCTTGCAAACTATGAGGACGGCTCCGCAATCGACAGCTTTGCTATCGCAGGAAACGACATTTCCGAATACACAATCGTTTACCATGCAGATGCTA
>JAZSDN010000052.1:0-87267 GCA_045531205.1 Clostridia bacterium
CGTTAAATCTAACTATAGCGTAAGCTGATTTGTTTTCGATTATATCAACAGCCTTAACCTGTTCGATTTCAAAGCCTTTATGCCATACTGCAAAGTTATAGTGGTTACCGCCACCGCCGTAGCCGCCTATACCTACTTTAACAGCATTAATTTCAGCATCGGTTATATCAAAGTTTATGCCTACTTCGTACATTCTTCCAGCTGCAGAATCAAGGAAAGGAATTTCTATAGCCGATTCATTGTTAGCGGAGTAATTTTGTCTTCCTGTTGTTGTTTCAAGAGTTTTTTTGTTAATTGACTTAAGATATTTGTTAATTTCGGTATAAGTACCGTCTTCGTTCTTATGATAGAACCAGTATGATAAGGCTGAACGTGCTGTTCCGTTATTGTTTCTTGTATAAGCGGTTGTTGTAAGAGTATAGTTATAGCCAGGGTCAATATCAACCATTTTGGTTAAAACCATATCGGAGCCTGTTTTTCTTACATATACTTCGCCTTCAATTACTTCCATTGTTGCACGTCTTCTTGCTCCTTCAAGAGTATCTGATGCACCGTGGGGTGTTCCGCCATTGTCTACTGTACACATCCAATCCCAGCCTGTGGGAACGTGGAATGTATGTTCTATATCTTCATAAATTGTCTGTCCCTGGTCATCTTTACCATTAGAAACTGTAAGCAAAGCGTCTGTAATTTCTACATAACCATCTTCTGCAAATCTTTCTTTGTGATAGTAGTCTTTTATTTTTACATTATCTACTATTTCAACTTCTTCACCCTTTGTGATGGTGAATCCGTCGTGCCATACTCTAAAGTTTGAATGGTCGGAGTTACCACCGAAACCGCCAAGACCGATTAAAAGTGTGTTTGCATTTGCATCTGTAACAGGTACTTCAATAGTAAGAGTTTTTGTGTAAACAACATTCCACGCGTTCCAGGGTTCTTCTGTTTCGGTTCCTTCTGTTCTGTAATCGTAGTTTGTTGAAACCTTTGAAATTCTTACTTTTTCGTAGTTATTTGCGGTAAGGTAATCGTTTAAGTCTACAATATTACCTTCTTCATCTTCGTTACAGAACCAAGCTGTTAAAGCTGTTCTGCCCTGGTTTGATACTGCATAGGTGTTTGTTGTAATTGTGTACTTATAGCCAGGTTCTACAGTTACAGCTTTTGTAATAGCTGTGTCGTTACCTGTCATACCAAGGTATGTAACACCATCAGCCATAGTTTCTACTTGGGATCTTATTCTATCGCCTGATGTATTTGCTGCCTGTGATGTCCAGCCGCCTTCAAGACCTGTGTGACGCCAATCCCATCCTAAAGGAATCTTGAGAGTGTGTTCGTATTCGTTACCATCTGCATCTGCCCATACAGCGTCCGTTACATCTACAAATCCGTCCTTTTCAAAGCTTTCTGTGTAAGGGAATTCCAATGCATCTGCCGATACCATAGGAACTGCTGTTACGCAAGTTGCGAGCATTGCAATTAAGCATAACAATGATACTAATTTTTTCATAGTCTTTCTCCTTTTCTTTTTTGAATAATTGTTTGAAAATATTAATAAATTTTTATAATAATTTTATTATATCATAACTTATACGATATACAATAGGAAATTCACTCATTGTTGTTACTAATTTAAGTTTTTAAAAAATGGCTCTATTATATTCTAATTGTAGCAGAACAACAGTTATAAAAAAAGATGTATTGTTCCCCTTTTTTTGTAATATTTTCCCGTTATTTGATGCAGATTTATAAAAAGGCAGTTTACCAAACTGCCTTTTTATAAATTTCTATTGTTATATTACTTTTCAAATTTCTTCGTTTATAAGATTTTTACCAACATTTTCTGCTACATTTTTTTGTCCACTATCTTCGTTAACCTTAAAAATATAAATTTCCTTATCCAAATCGACAAGCTCTTTATAGCTTATTGCTTTTGTTTTGCCGTATATACGTGTGCCGTTTGAAGCTTCAACATAAGGAGTTGCATAATAAACAATTTCTTCATTCTGGCTTGGTATTACAAGATTTGCGTAAAGAATTCCTTTAGGATTCATTAAAGAACCAACTTCAAAGTTTGAAATAAAGTTTTTGTCTGCAATACCATAAATTTTGTTTCCGCTTTTTATTCTGCTAAAAATATTGTTAAATATAAAGGGTTTATAACCCGCTTCAACTGTTGGATTTTCGGCAAGGGTTGTTATTACAAAGCCTGCTTTTGCATAAGCTGTGTAGGAAGAATCAACAAGTGCTAAAAATCTTATGGCGTTTGCTCCGCTTGAAAGGGTAACCCTTTGTGATTGTGCACTTGAAATTACGTTATGGTCGGGCGCGGCATACCACAAGGCTGACAGAGAAATTTGCTTTTCTTCTTCTGAAAAAGCATATTTTTCGCCTTTTTCGGAGGTATACACATTATCCCCTATCTGCCACCCTTTAAAATAGCCTGACTGTGAGACTATTGAAACGCTTGAATCAACGGCTGATTTTACTGGTCTGAGCGTGATTTTACCTTCGCTTGCTTTAACAGTTTTTTCAATGGTATTTCCTCCGCCCAAGTCATAAGTTGCAGAGACCATACGGAGGTTTTCCTGAATCTGTGCTGCGCCTGTACGTTTAAGTTTGTATCCGAAATAATATACACCGGTTGTGGGGCCCAGCTCTTTGTTTGTTCTTCCGCCCAAAGTTATTTTAATTGCGTTTACATTAGAATCTGTAATTGTAAATGCTACATCTACAGGGATATCATAACAGTCATTTCCTGTAGCATATCTTGATGATTCAGTATAAGTTCCTAAGTCAGAACCTTCTGTTCCTCTGAATTTTACAGTTTCAAGTGTGTTTTGGAAATTATTATCTGTAAGATAATCGTTAATAGGTGTATAACTGCCATCTGCATTTTTGTGGTAGAGGTAAACATGTGCTGTTGACCATACACCACTTTTTCCAAAGGCTGTTGCATCTACACTAAGTGTGTAAGCATATCCGGGTTCAACATCAATATATTTTGCCATTCTTACAGCAGAACCTTTTACCTGATAGAAAGGTTCTTTACTTACCGATGTTGTGCTTTGACTAACAATTGTTCCGTTTGTAATGTAGTTGTTAAGCTGATAATCGGAAGTATTGTCATCATACTTTTCAACTGTCCAGTCTTTGCTTGGAAGCTGATGTGTAGCTGTATAAGTAATAGTAGTTTCATTCCAGTTACCGTTAATTGTAATTTCTTTTTGTACATAGTTTGCTGTAAAGGTTTCTCTGGATACAATATCTTCTTCTGTGTACTCGTATATAGCTGCGGCCCCTGCTGCTAAAGTCATAGAAATCTGTGAACTTGTATTGGAAACATTTACATTCAAAGTACTTCCCGTTGTGTTTCCGTATGTTTTAAGTTCACCACCTATTTCCTCCTGTACTGTGAAAGTGGCTGTCTGTGAGTTTGAAGCATCACGGTTTAATACGGCAATATATGTTTTATCTGCTTTTTGCCAGATATGATACCATATTTTTTGGTCATTTGATGTATTTCCATCATTCAAATTGCTTATCTGTGAAGCTAATACAGTTCCCTCATCCGACCTGAACATCTTATAAAGAATAGGCATTTCTTCCTTTGCAATGGGCGGAATTGCCGCTGCAAAAGCTGCGTGATCCGGATGTGATATACCTTTATTTGAATCAGAATCCATTAAATGATAGTATCCACCGTAATCTACGCCTGTAAATGCTGTTTGATAAATCATGTGACGTGCCTGATTTTCTGTTGGGAAATAGCCAAGCCAGTCAAATGTTTGTATAATTGCCGCGGTTGGCTTGTTGTGATGCGTTGAAGAATCTTTTGCAATTTTTTGCAGGTACGGAGTAATATATGTTGAATAATTACCATTGCCAAGAGCATAATAAGCGTCCATACAAAGCATATCTGATGTTTTAAAATGCGTTTCTTTGTAACCTAGATTTGCTTCAATATAGAATACAGGGTGGTCGGGGTCTATGTCACGTATAATCTGGTAACTGCTGCGAAGCCATGCATCAGGATACATTGATGTGCTTGGTTCATCCTGCACTCCCCATGCAAATACTGCAGGGTGGTTTTTTACAGAATTTACTGCATCTATAACCTCGGAAGGATATCTTCCGCAAGCGTTATCGTTTGAAAAAAGGTCTACAATTGCTTTTATTCCGTACTGCTGACATAAATCAAGCTTTTCTAAAAGTGCGTTTGGTGTTCTTACATTACCTATTGTAGTAACAGTAACCCCAACGTCTTTTGCAACCTGAAGTCTTGCAGCGTTTGATGCCGAATTGCCCATTACTATATGCAAGGGGTTGCCGTTTTCGTCAATCCATTCGCCATCTTCGTTTAAATGGGTAGGTCTTGCATAATATATAAAATAGTTTGAGTTAGAGCCTGCTAAAGTTCCATTTGCGTTATATACTTCTGCAGTAACAATATATTTGTCACCATAAGAAGGATTTAATGCCGCTGTTGTAAACGGAACTGTTATAGTAGAGCTAATTGCCGAGGTGTTTTCAACAAGCTTTGTGCTGCTTCCTTCTTTTGTAATATAAGTTTTAACGCTTCCTCCCGCATTTGCCGAAAGAGCTGTGTTTGTTACATTTACAGTTGCACTGCCGCCGTTCCATTCTTTATAGTAGTACCACTGGTCGGTTTCTATATCGCAAGGCTTTGCATCGCTTATCTTCTGCAAGGAAATATCATCAACATAAATCTCGTGTCCAGTTGACGCTAAAATACAAAGCTTAATTGATGCCGTGCCAGGAATTTGCTTTATTGTAAAATATTTTACAATTTTTGTCCATTCGTTTGCAGGGCGTCTGTCTGCTTCACTGAAGGTTTCGGGATAACCTTGTGTATACAAAACATTACCGCTTGCATCAAGATACTTTATTCTCGCCATACCTTTTTTCCCTGTTACAAAATATGCATACATAGAAAACTTGTATGTTGCGGTAGGTTCTACTGCAACTGTCTGGCTGATTTCAGGATAATTAGCTCCTGCCGTTTCGTAAAGCTTTACAGAGTGTGAGCCTGAATTTGCTTTAGCTGTAGTGTAAACTGTGTGTGTATTTGACCCCCATGCTCCTTTGCTTGTCAAAGGCTCCCAACCTGCAGGGCCTGAACCTGATGCAGTTTCAAATCCAGAGTTTGAAAGGATGTTTGCACTTGTTACTTCCCTGTCTATTTGTTTCCATGAAAATTCTTCGGGATACTGTAAAAGCATAGCATTGTCAAAATAAATTTTTGATTTAGCCTTTACCCCAAATGTTACAACAGCATAAGAAGCTCTTTGAGGTGCTTCTGTTTCTGCAGCAAGCATTCCCCATGAATTTGTTGAGGGATAAACTGTTTTTGTCACAGTTGCAAGCTGAATATCTGTATTTGAATAAACATCTATTGTAACAAAAGCAGCGTCATCATAGCTTACTGCATTGTAATGCACTGAAAACTGAAGCATTTCACCCTCTGTTACTGTATGACGCTGTGAAAACGAAAATGCCGAAGAAGCATCAATATAAAGTGATTTTGTTCCGCTCCATACTCTGTCGGTACTTGAATAGTAAGTGGCTGCACCTGAAAAAGTCCAGCCTGATGCGTCAACTTCAAAATCATTATTAACTGTGTTTGAAAATGTGCTTGTAAGGCCTTTCGCTATATTGCTAGCCTGTGCGGGCACAAATATTGTTACAGAAATAATTATGCAACATATTATCAATGACAAAAATTTTTTCATTTTTTCTTTTCTCCTTTATAGATATGTATTTATTATACTAAAACGATTTAGTTTTGTCAATATATTCATATAAAAACAGCAGGCTATGCCATGTACTCTTAAGGACATAAAAATGGTTGTATCGTACGACGATACAACCATTTTTTATTTTGTTACATATTCAAAAATTGTAGAACTCCTCTTATGAGGTAAGGTGATTTCTAAAATGTCAGTTGCAATAAACGCGGTATTGTCATCCAGATTTTTGTAGGTATAGTTTTTACCGTCTAAAAGTCCTTTTAATCTTATTTTTACAGTATCAAACGGTGATTGGCACCGTCTAAAAGTCATTACAATGCCGCTTCCCGAATCAGCATCATGATACTGCCATATTGCCCAGGATGTATCATCAAAGCAATATGAACCGTGATTATAAAAATCACAAGAAAAATATTTTCTTATTTTTCTATACTCATCAGTTATTTTTTTAGCCCATATAAAATCTGCGTCATCCATACTCTGAAATATTGCATTGTAAAACGCTCCGCCCCAACTTGAAGAATAAGAACTTCTTATAGCATAGGTGTCATTCTTTGTTTTACTTGTGCATCCATTATAAGGAATATATGACGAAATATTAGCATTATGCACCTGTAAAACCTCAGGATTTTCATTAAAGTTACATTGATAGTCACTTCTGAAAAACGGTATTGAGCGTTTTAATGTTTCAATATCAATTCTTCGTCCGCCGGATGCACAGTTATCAATTATCAATTCCGGATATTTTCCAAGAATAAAGTCCCAGAATTTATACATACCCATAATATGCTTAATTTCGGTAATGCCGCGGCGATTTTCTTCATCCGCCTCTTTAAAATATTCGGTTGTTTGTATATTAAAATCCTGCCTATAACATGAAAGTTTAAGTTTATCAATATATTGTGACACTATTTCGCATACATACGCCAAAGCATCTTCGTTTCCGTAATTCAACAACTTTGACATATTATTACCATAAGACAAAAACCAGTCAGGATGTTTTTCTTCTGTTTTTGTTCCCGCAATAGCTCTTTCTGGTTCCAACCAAAGCATAATATTCATACCCGCATCATTCACAATGTTCATTACATCTTCAAGCTCGCAAGGATGAACACGTTTATTTACATCCCATTCACCTGTATGTACACTCCAGTCTCCACTGAAGGCATCGTCGCATTTTGTGCACTCGCCATACCAACCTGCATCAATCCATACATCCTCAAACTTTATATCGTACTTTTTGAATTCGTTGATACGCTTTTTCATTTCCTCACTTGTAAGACCACCCCATAATTCACACGCCATTAATCCATCACGGGTTGCAGCAGTGCAAGATCGATGCGAAAAATGATTTTTTATAAGTTTTCTAAATTTGTTATGCTTCTGCTCAGCATCGTCATATTTCATTATAAGTACAGAAGATGTTCGTATCTTTTCTCCAGGTTTTAAGTAAAATCGTGTTTCCTTCAATCCACTTTTCATTATAATGCCGCCATCAGCACGAGCAAACTCAGCTTTCCAGTCTCCCGTCCACCCAATAGCTGTTATATAACCTTTGTTTTTTGCTGTTGCATCAAAAAACGGCATCATTCCTTCGCTTGAACGACCACCCATATTCGCAAATGTTTTTCTTTTTTTATACGCTTTATCAAGATACTCATAATTAAACTGATATTCCTGTGCACTTACTTTATCATTTTCCCAGTAATTAAAGCCGTCAACCATACCATTCATTGTAATAACACATGCGTCTCCAACTTTTGGCATATATCCGGATTTTGGTTCTGCCGGCATATCAAGCGGAAGCAGAACATCACAATCATTAATATCGGATATAACACCGCTATTTACCGACGACTTATTTTCAAAATATAAAACCCACTCAATAGCATCAAACTCTTTATATTCACTTATTTCCATGGTAACCGTAATGTTTTCTTCAAGTTCATATATTTTTGAATTTGATGTAATTTGTATATCATTATATTTAAAGCTGTAACTCGGTTTCATTTCTTTACTCCTTCTCTTTTATTTAATCCCAAAATACTTGAAAACTTGGTCATTGGTTCCGTAATATATGTCATCTTTCCCCGCTATCAATTCACAAAAGTGTTCAAAGCCAGTCCAAAACTTTTCATCTACATCCAACTCATAACTATGTCCCCAAATATAAAATATCTGTGGCTTATCTGTCTCAAGATTTATAAAATCATGTGCTAGCTTATCTCTCAATTCAAACTCTCTGTGAGAAACAGTGGGCTGAAATATCATAATATCCTCGGGTACATCAAAGGTATAACTTGACTTTGCCGTTCTTCCGTAATAAAGATTTGTATTATCCTTTATAAGTTTTTTTACACGTTCATTATAATACTCACAGTAGCCACCGGGATATGCAAAGCCATTAATCTGATATCCTGTCAATTTTTCTAAATTTTTTGCATCTTCACTCATTTGAAAAACCACTTGGTCATCCGAAAGCTGTGTCAAAATAGGATGATTCATCGAATGAGCAGCCACTTCATGCTTCTCGTAGACTTGTTTAAACTCATCTATGGGAATTCTATGGTTATTAAACACTGTCTTTTTTCCCAAAAACATCGCTTCGTGACTCGTATGTTTATCAAGTAATCCGGAATTTATATTAAATGTAGACTTGAGAGAATATCTGTCAAATATATCTATAAGACGCTTATCTTGCTGAACTCCGTCATCAAAACTGAAAGTTATCGCTTTAAACTTTTTCATATATTCTTTTCCCTCTCTATCATTTTTTCAAGATTTTCTATGCACCATAAATTATATTTTTCCCATTCATCCGGATTGACAAATGCATATTCTTCTCCGTTTCTAACTTTTTCTGCCTTTTCTTCAGTATTATTATGTTGCATATGGTTACCTAAGAATATATCAACCTTTTCCTCATTAAGCCTTAACATAGACCGCTTAAAATCATCCCTCAAAGTATATGGAAGATTATATTTATCAAGAAATTCACTGCAAAGTGTGTTTATTCCCATGCCGCCATGAAGGCCAACTCTAAAAGTATCTTTTCCGTTTGTGACATCAAAAAAATATGACATTGCACCCGGTGTGTGTCCAGGGGTTGCAACAGCTTTAATTTTAGTATTTCCAAGCTCAATTATATCACCGTCTTTAACTAAAACATCCGGCTCAAAAATTTCGTTAAATTCCATATCAAGCTCTTTTGCATACGACAAATCAAGTTCACCGTTTGCATACTGCCTGTCCGGCTCGCCCAAAAATGTTTTGGAACCTGTAAGCTCCACTAAAGCCCTTGTTGCTCCAAAGTGGTCAATATGTCCGTGAGTATGTATAATATATTTTAAGTCATGAACATCAAGACCAACACTGTAAATTCCGTCAATCACATTGTATAACGAATGTTGATATCCACTATCCAGCATTATAAGGCCTTCTCCGGTATCAATAATATGGGTCGATGCGGGTTTTGTTCCCACAAAATACAAATTTCCAAAAATCTTTACTGCCGGGAATCTCCCTTCCCATGGTGGTGTCCGGTTCATTATCATTTCTTCCTTTCCGTTTTTCATAATGTAATATAAACTTCTTTATCATAATACCTTTTTTATCCAACAAAACATATTAAAATTAATGATGTTATTCCTCCAACAAGACCTACAATTTGCTTCTTTGAAAGATGTTCTTTAAAAATCAGCACAGACATCAACGAGCTTAAAACAATCGCACTTCCGTTTACAAGCGGAAAAAACAACTGACTCGGAAGCAGTCCGGAAAGTCTGAGATTTAAGAAATTCATGATATATGTACACACTCCGCACATAATTGCAAAAGAAATATGCTTTTTTCTGAATTTTAATTCTCTGTAGTTTTTTTGTGCTCTTATTCTGCTGTAAATGAGCGAGCAAACGAATGCAACAAGCAAAAATCCGTTAAATTCAGCCTTATATTCAGAGAATTGATGTATTTTTTGCAATACACCAATACTTCCCTGAAACAGAAACGCCAGTACACAAAACAATAACCATTTCTTATTTGTTTTCTTACCGTCTGTTTTGTCAAATGACAAATATATAAACCCAATCAGAATAAACACCAGAATCAGTTTTAAAATGCTGAATTTTTCTTTAAAAAATATCCCGGACATTGTGGGAATAATCATAGAAGATGTTGTTACCAAAAGTGTGATATGCATCGGACCTGAATTCAGGGCACGCATTTTATAAAAATTACCGAGTGCGGTAACTACTCCAAACAAAAGTCCCAAAGCGACTGTAAAAAAAGACACTTGTCCGCCCAAAACAGCTATTCCAAACAACGCTATACACAGAGCATACATAATCATGTTAAATCTGTATATGTGATCATTTGTTGTTAGTTCCTTTTTGCATATATTATTAAAGAGGCAGTTCTGAAGAACCATAGAAGATATTGATATAATAGTTTTAATAAATAACATAATTTCTTCCTATTGCAATCGGTTGCACTAACTCCAAAAATTTTTAGTTAAATTGATGTATATTGCTTTTTAAAACAAGTTGAACATCTGTGTATACAGTTTTTGGAGAGACAGCCCCCATTATAATATGTTTCACAAGATATTCAAAAGCGTTTTCCATTTGTTTTTCTACATTCTGCGCGATGGTAGCAGATATAATTCCCTTTTTTATATATTTTTTTATATCTTGATATGTATCAAAGCTGACAAAGGGAACGGATATATTATTTTCATCTATATATTCGCAAAGGGGTGAGCTTATTCCACTGGTTATGTAGATTCCGTCCGTTTCTTTGATATATTTTTCGAAAACATCAGAAATGATTTCAGAAAAATATTCTTTGTTATCTTTCATATCAATACTTTTTAAAATACTTAATCCAAATTCTTTACATGCATTTTTAAAGGCAGACTCTGCATCGGAGTGAAGCGCACTGTCCTTGTCTCCTGTAAAAAGAAGAATATTTTTTCTTGCTCTACTTTTAAGACAATTATATAAAAATTCCGCTGCAAGATAGGAGGATATTTCCTCATTATGCTTTGACACAAAAAGACAGTCAACGGATTTATTTATTGCCTGCACCTGTACAACATTGGGATTTTCTTTGCAAACTTCATTTAACATATAGGTATATTTTTTCGAACTCATTCCGGCAACAATAACCCCATTATAACCCTTATATCGGTTCAAAACCTCAACATAATTTTCAGGTTTATTTTCAAGAGAATTCATTATTGTTATATCATACTGGATTTTATAATCCTTTAATTTCTCATAAGCATTTTCAATACCTACAATCATTTTATCAGTATTTACATCAAACCGACTGTTGATAAGTATGCCGATACGTACATTTTTCATCGAAAGCCTTGAAGCAAATTTATTGGGTGTAAAACCATATTTATTTGCAGCTTCTAATATTATTTTTCTTTTCTCCTCACTGATTTTTCCGTTTGGACTAAATGCACGGCTTATCATTGACGGTGTCATATTCAATTCCTTTGCAAGTGTATATATCGTAACATTTGACACAAAATTCACCTCCGGTGCAATCGGTTGCACTAAGTATAGCATAATTCAAGAAAGCTGTCAATAGTTATTTTTGTCCGCCACTGTAACAAGCAGGGAAAATGTATATCATTTTCCAAAATATTTTAGGATATCCTAAGACCTTATGAACGGTGCATCGTAAACGCTGCACCCTACAATAAAAGGCAGAAACGATTGATTTCGTTTCTGCCTTTTTAATTACTGTCCTTACGAGTACGCCTCATATGCCTGCTGTTTTTTGTTTTATTGTTCTTTTACAATATTAGCGCCTAAGTTTCTTACAACATTTTGCTGTCCTTCATCTTCGTCGGTCATAAGAGTGAGAACTCCATTATCCAAATCCAAAAGTTCTTTATATGTTACAGCCTTTGTTTTACCGTATATACGTGTTCCGTCTAAAGTTTCAACATAAGGAGTTGCATAATAAACTGTTCTTTCACTTCCCTCCGGAATTACAAGGTTTGCATAAAGTATTCCTCTGGGGTTCATCGACGCACCTATCAAAAAGCTTGAAGTAAAGTTTTTGTCTGTTACGCCGTAAACATTCTCTCCACTTCTTATACGATGGAAAATATTATGGAAGGTAAATGGCTTGTAACCTGCTTCAACTGTAGGATTGGTTGCCAATGTTGTAACTACAAAACCTGCTTTTGCATAGGTGTTATATGAAGAGTCTACAAGTGCTAAAAATCTTATTGCCTTATCACCGCTTGAAAGTGTGGCTCTTTGTGCCTGTGCACTTGAAATTATGTTATGATTTGGAGCGTCATACCATACAGCAGATAAGGAAACAGTTGCATCATTATCACCAATTGGAGCTTTTGCACCGCCTTCTGATGTGTAAAGCTTACCACCAAGCTGCCAGCCCTTGAAGTAGCCGGACTGTGAAACAATAGAAACATTTGAATCAACAGCCGATTTTACAGGTCGGAGTGAAATTTTACCAGCTCCTTGTGCATAAACTGTAGTCTGCTGCTGACCGCCATTATCGCTTCCGAGATTATATATAACCGAAACAGGACGTTTATTTTCTTTTATGCTGTCAAGTTTTTTGTCCCTGGTTATTTTTATTCCGCGATATGCGGCGTAATTGTCAACTCCCATACCGCAGCTACCACCGAGTTTTATCATAATTGCGTTTACATTGGGGTCGTCAATAGATACTGTTGCTGTGTGGTCTGCTACATAATACTCATTTTTAATTAGCGTTGTAGTTTCATTTCCGTTGACCCTTGTATATGTACTTGCATTTGCCAGAGTTTTTGTTTCATAATTCAAGTTTGTTAAATACTCGTCAATTGGAGTATAACTACCGTCATCATTTTTATGATATAGCAGTACTGTGGTATCTACTCGGTTACTTTTCGATTGTCTATGTATTGCTGAAGTTGTTGTTATCGTATACTGATATCCCGGTTCAACATCAACCATTTTTGTAAGTCCTATCCACGAACCTCTTGTTATATAACAGCTTGGGTAAATGGTTGAGTCATACCTAAAGAAGTTAGTTTGCTTTTCGGCATGCTGAGGATAATAGCCGTCTGTAGTGTAGTCCCAACCTGCGGGAAGGTCTATTGAGTTTGTATAATTTGTGCCGTTATAGTTATATACAAAGGGTACATTTTGGTAATTGTTTGTAAAGTTTTCTCTATATACAACGTTTGCGTCCTCGTATTCGTAGATTGCAGCAGCACCAGCAGCAAGACTCATATTAACTGCAGTCTGTGTTTCTGTGCTCTGTAATGTTACGGTAGAACCTGTTGTATTACCATATTCAGTACGTGTGCCTGTAATTTTAACAGGGAGTGTAAATGAAGCTGTTTGTGTATTATTGGGGTCACGGTTTAATACTGCAATATATGTTTTGTCGGCACCCTGCCATACATAGTACCATACAGCCTTATCGTTTGAAGTGTTACCGTCATTCAAATCGCAGTTCTGGTAAGCAAGCATTGTACCTTCATCTGTATTAAACATTTTGTAAAGTATGGGCATTTCTTCTTTTGCAATGGGAGGAATTGCCGCTGCAAAGTCTGCGTGAGCAGGGTCTGATATACCGGGTGTGTCACCGCCACTGCCCATGTGATAATAACCACCGTAGGTTACTCCTGTAAAGGGTATCTGGTACATCATGTGACGTGCTTCGTTTTCTGTTGGGAAGTAGTCTCTCCATGCAAATGTCTGAATAATTACTGCTGTAGGCTTATTGTGGTGCTTTGGTGCATCGTTTGCAAGCTCCTGCAATGCAGGAGTTATATAAGTTGCATACGAACCTCTGTTTGAACAATATGCATCAACGCAAAGCATATCTACAGTTTTAAAGTGTGACTCACGATAACCGATATCTGATTCTACAAAGTATACAGGGTGGTCGGGATCAGTATCACGGAGAATCTGATAACTGCTGCGAAGCCATGCTTCAGGACTTTTTGCTTCGTTAGGCTCGTCCTGTACGCCCCAGGCGAATACTGCAGGATGGTCTTTTACTACATTTACTGCATTTATAGTTTCAGAAGGATATCTTCCGCAGGGGTTTGCATTTGAATAAAGATTTACTATTGCTTTTATTCCATACTGCTGACATAAATCAAGTTGTTTTAAAATATTTTCAGCACTTCTTGTATATCCTATTGTGGTAACTGTAACACCAACATTTTTTGCTACCTGAAGTACTTCGGCAGTTGTTGCAGAGTTACCAATTACTACATGAAAAGGTTTTCCGTCCTCATCTATCCAATCACCATTTTCATTTAAGTGAGTAGGTCTTGAATAATAAATAAAGTAATTTGTATTTGAGCCTACCATATTTCCGCTTGCATTATAAACCTCGCTTGTTACAATAAACTCATCACCATAAGAAGGAGAAAGAGCTGCAGTTGTAAATGGAACCAAAATGGTAGAAGCTATTGCAGTATTTTTTTCTACAAGCTTTGTATTGTTGCCCTTTTTTGTTATATATGTTTTTACTGTACCGCCCGGGTATGCTGAAACAGCAGCACCGGTTACATTTACTGTAGCTGTGCCTCCATCCCATTCGGTATAATAATACCACTGGTCGGTTTCGATAGAACAGAGCTTTGCATTTTCTACTTTCTGCAAAGAAATGTCGTCAACATAAACATCATGGTAGCCGTCTGTATTAATATAAAGTTTTATTGATGTCGTGCCGGGAATTTGCTCTACCGTAAAGTATTTTACAATTTTTGTCCATACATTTAACTGACGGTTATCGTTTACATCCTTATATGTTTCAGGATAGCCCTGGGTTTTAATAACATTGCCGTTTGCATCGTAATAGTATAATCTTGCATAACATTTTTTACCAGCTACAAAGTATGCATTCATTGTAAATTTATATGTAGCTAGGGGTTCAACTGAAACTGTTTGAGAAATTGAGGGGTAGTAACCGCCTACTCCATAAAGTCTTACAGAGTGAGTCCCTGAGTTTGCCTTGTCTGTTGAATAAAGAGTGTATTTATTTGAACCCCATGCACCTTTACTATCCATAGGATTCCAACTTGCAGGACCTGCACCTGATGCTATTTCAAATCCGGGGTTTGCAATAATGTTAGGATTTGAAGTCTGTCTGTCTATCTGTTCCCATGCATATTCTTCGGGATACTGGATAAGCATTGCAGTATCAAAGTATATTTTGCCGCCTGTGTTTATACCAAACGAAGCTATTGCATAGGATGCTCCTTCAGGTACTACAAGGTCTAAATAATACTGTCCCCAAGTGCCTATTGTGGGATCTTTTTCGCCTGAAGTTGTTGCAAGCTGTTTATTATCTTCTGAATAAACGGTTAAAGACATAAACACTTTGCCGCTGTAGCTTACCGCGTTGTAATGCAGAGTAAACTCAAGCATTTCGCCTTCTGTTACTGCGTGACGCTGTGAAAATGACGATGTCGCTTCTGCATCAACATACAAAGATGCGCTACCTGTCCACGCCTTATCACTTGTTGCGTAGTATTTTGCCGAACCTGAAAACTGCCAGCCTGATGCGTCCATTTCAAAGTCGCTGTTTACTGTTTTTGACAGTGTGCTTGTAAGCCCTGCATTTGTATTTGTTGCCTGTACAGGTACAAAAAGGGTTGTACATAACATTGCAAAAACAATAAACCATGTTAAAATCCTTCTCATTCTCGTTTCCTCCAAAAAATTTATTTTTAACAATACTTTTTCATTATATCACGTTATATATTTTTTTGCAAGCTTTTTTTATATTTATAAAAAGTAAAGAACGGCACGCAAGCCGTTCCATCAATATTTGATATATTTACTAAAAAAACATAAAAACCATCCCTTACATTTTAGGGCAATTTATTCATCTTTATATACAAAAAAGTCGTAGCCGTTTTTGTTTTGGTTTTCTATTATATATAAGGAATATTTATTTTCTTTTTCGAGGCGGCAGGTTATTACTTTTTTGCGTTTTTCACTTGACAGTTCAAACACATATCCCCCTTCCTGTGCAAGAAGGTACTTGCCTTGATTATCGGGCAGTAGGTTACACACTATATCTCCGTTGACACGCAACACTTTAAGCTCTTTTTCAGAAAGATTTACAAAGCGGACATAGGCTCTGTCTTCTCTTTTTTGTAAAAATGGTTCTTCTATTATTACAAGAGCAGGTTTTTGCATACTTTTTATTATCGCTACGCTTATATTAACTTTTTCTGCTGGTAATTTCTTTTTTATAAGCATTCTGCCGTGGGATGTCAAAACTTCTGCTGATATTTCGTTTAGTCCCGATGCGTTTATATAGGGAGTTATTTCTCCAAATTTAAGAGGTTTGCCTTCTATATAACATTCTCCGTTTTGAAATAAATTTACATATCTTATTTGCATAAAAAACCGTCACTTTCCTTTCTATGCATAATATGCAGGAAAATGACGGTTGATGCTTTTTTATAAAAGTCTTATATCTTCTCCAAAAAATTTGAACTGTACAAAACAGCCAAGTATTCTTGACATTATTCTTTCGGAATATACTTTTCTGATATCAGGAAGAGATAAATTGGTGTTTATTATCATACTTTTTTTATTAAGTATTCTTGTGTTTATTATCCTGAAAAGTTCCGACACCGAGGATGATGTTATAAATTCTGTTCCAAGGTCGTCTATTATCAAAAGGTCTGCTGTTATCAGCCTGTCTGCCCAAAGGTTTAAAGATGGGTCTGCTTTACCGAAACGGATATTATCAAGTGCTGTAAAAATATCGCCCGCACTCTGGTATAAAACATCGTACCCTTCTTTTATAAGCTCGTTTGCTATGCAGGAGGACAGATAGGTTTTGCCGAGTCCCGACGAGCCATAGAAAAACAGGTTTTCGTTTTTTGTGCCAAAATCCTGCACAAACTCTTTGGTTTCAGCAAGTATTTCTTTCATATTCTCCCGTGGAGAAATTTCTTCTGTTCTGAATGGTTTAGGACTGAAAATATTCAAGTCAAAATTTGCAAAGGTTTGTTCTAAAAGCTGTGCTCCCATATTTGCGTTTTTATAAAGCTTTTGTGTTACATATTCTTTATAGCAGGTACACAGTTTTCCGTCTACAGTTCCGGTATCATTACATTTTGAACATTCGTAAGGTGGATTCAGGCAATCTTCGCTATAGCCAAGTTCTGATATAAGCTGTTTTTTCTTTTCGTTTAACATCTGTAATTTTTCGGCTATAAAAGTGCCTGCATCGTCAGCTGTAAGCTCGCCTTTTGAAACTGCCGAAAAGACCTGATAGCCTACCCCTAAAATTTCGTTATCTATCTGTTCAATTTCAGGGTTTTGGGCATAAAGTTCCGCACGCAGGGAATCTATCTTTTCTTTGCGTTTTTGTATTTTTTTATTGAATTCGGCATTGATTTCAGCTAAAAATTTATTCTCCGACACTGCGTTTCTTCCTCTTTTCAAGAGCACGGCGTTCAAATTCCGAATAATCATACTCGCCTGTTTGCTCGTAATCTGTGAATTTATTGTTCTTACCATTCGGTTTTGGCGGTTTTATGGGTTGTGTATCCTTTTCTATGTCGCTTGTTTTGGTTATGCCCTGTCTGTGCCAGGACTGCAATATTGCATTTATGTAAGGAAATGATGCATTGCCTGTTGCCAGAACTGTTTTTTCATAAGCCGCTTTAATAAGTTCTGTAGGCAGTTTCAGTTCTTCTGTCCACTGCAATATATATGCATATTCAGAATCCGAAAGCTGGCGGCCCGTTATTCCGAATGTACGTTTGAATTTACGGGTTATTTTTCCTCTTTTATCGGTTTCAGTAAGATAGGTTTCGGCATCTTCTATATTAGAAATTCCTTTTTCATTCCACTCCATTGCGATTTTTTCGGCATAGCGGATATTATATTTTTCCATTGCCGCACAATGTTCTAAAAGCATAAGTATTACTTCAGGTGAAAGTTCAAGCCAGTCATATATTCCATAAAGTACGGCTACTTCTGATGTAGAAAAGGTTTTGCCGAATATATTCTCTGCATGCTCAAGCAAAAGTGCAAGGTCGGCATTTTCGGAAACGGCTACGGCAAGGTCTTTGGTTTTATACTGCGGTCTTACTGCGGCTTTTGCCTTTGGAACTATTGGAGAAGATAAATCTTCGAATACAACAGACCCGTCTTTTTGAAGCTTTACAAGTCCTATTCTCTCCCAGTATTCCCACGCCATCCTGACATCCGACTCAATAATACCAAGTGCTTCTGCTATTGCTTTATTGTCAAGCTCGGCATTTTCGGCAAAGCAATGACGTAATCCGTAAAGGTATACCTTTACAAATGTTGCATTCGCTTCGGGCATATATTTATCTATAAAAGCACACGGCAGCGGAAACGAAGCTGCACCGTGCATTGTGTAATTTGCCAAGCTTTATCACCTCTTGTATTTTTTCTTTAAAAAAGTGTATCATTATTATTATACTTCTTTAAAACTTTTTCGTCAACCAAAATTTTTTATTTTTTAAGAAAAAAGTTCTTGACTATTTCGCTAAACTATACTATAATTATATGGCGGTCAAGTCAAAGACTCGGAAAGGTGGCTGAGCTGGTCGAAGGCGCACGATTGGAAATCGTGTAACGGCTAATACCCGTTCAAGGGTTCGAATCCCTTCCTTTCCGCCAAAAAAAGAGATGATTTTACGTAAGTAAGGTCATCTCTTTTTTGTGTGGTTTTTTAGGAGGGATTCGAACACCGAGGGGGCAACGAGCGTTAAAAAAACGATTGATTATCGTTTTTAGCGAAGTTGGTGCGAAGGCGGGTACCGGAGCGAAGCGAGCGGTCGCAGAGCACGGAAGGTTTGCTTTGCAAAGCTTCTTCCCTTCCTTTCCGCCTCGTCACGGCAAGACTTTTTGTTCTCCGCATTTTTATGTAAAAATACGGCTTCACTTTATCGTCTGCCGTTCCTCTTTCGAAAAAAGTCACGCTTGGCTCCTCTGCTCGTTTGTAAACGCTCTCGCAACGATACGCTGTCGCTACCAACTTTTTTCGAGTTATTATAGTTCACACATTTATGTGTGGGCTATTTTTTTGTTAAAGGGGATTCGAACACCGAGGGGGCAACGAGCGTTAAAAAAATATGCCTGTGGCATATTTTTAGCGGTTGCTATTCTCTATATAGATTTATTATTTCTCTTTTCTTCTTCACAGCAAAGTCATAGGCTGTCTTCGTGCCGCTTTTTGGTTGATAGTCAACTAAATCCCGTCTGCTCTTTTTTCTCCTTGGCGGTGCGTAGTTCTTATCATAGTACACTATACAGTAGTTTGCTTTATTTATCATTTCCTGGTTGCGTTCCACATAAGAAGCTTTGCCGGAGTTTTCAATACGCTCTGGATAGTAGGTATCTTCGTAGCTTTCAAGAAGATAGTTTTTATAATCATCATTAATGTGTTGAAACTCTGCCCTTACATAAATTCGCTTTATGTGTGGGTATTTTTCTTTTAATATGGTAACAACTGCGTGGCACAAATCATCAAATTCGCTTTTGCTGCCCAAAAGGAAGATGCAAACGCCTTTATTAACTATTAAATTTTCTACTTCTTTATATACCCTATTTTTGATTTTCTCTGCATCAGGGACTTTGCGGTGTCCGAAGAAACAGCAAGTTCGCAAGATTTGTTCATTACACATAATAACCACCATTCAATATACCGGGATAATGCGGTATAATATTACATAAAAGATTGCAAGCCGTGATATGCTTTTTAAAGTACCATTTTTTATATTATAGCACACAAAAAGGCATAATACAATAAAAATAAGCCACAAAAAAGCATAGATTCAAGTTGTGTATGCCTTAAAATATAATATAGGATGGTGAAGTGCTATGGAAGAGAAAGATTTTGCACTGCGTCTTGCTACGCTACGCACAAAGAAAAATGTTTCAGCTCGTGAAATGAGTTTGGCTATAGGACAAAATCAAGGATATATTAATCATATAGAAACAGGTCAAGGAACTCCCTCTCTGTCAGGAATATTTTATATATGTGAATACCTTGGCATTACACCAAGTGAGTTTTTTGACATTGACAATAATAACCCTGCAAAACTCAACAAGATAAATGATTATCTAAAGAGGTTGGATGATGAACAACTTGACATGGTAGAAAACTTAGTTAAAAACCTGGCCAAAAAATGAGAAAACATAAAAACAGCCACGCACAAAACAAGTGCTGATGGCTGCTTTTTTATTTTTAAAGGATTCAAACCCTTATGAGGTTTAATTACTTTCGCAAATTCAGTGTCGATGATGTTGTTCGTGTTTTGAATTTGTTTTTAATTCCGTTTGACAATGTTCGTTTTCTACTTCAAGTTCAAGGGTTGTGTAAGTGATTCCGTATTCACATAATTTTTTGCGAAGTTCCGCTTTAATTTCGGGAGAAATTTTGTTAGTTCTTATATGCATAGTGGCACAGTTATTTTGTCCGTCAATGCTCCAGATATGAATGTTGTGAAGGTCTAGCACTCCGTCAATATGACAAAGCTGCTCTTTAATTTCTTCTATATTTATTCCGCAAGGTGTTTTATCAAGAAGTATTACTGTTGCTTCTTTTAAATTTTTAATTGCATTTGCCAAAATAAATATTGCTACACCTATTGACATTGCAGGGTCAATTATAGAAATTTCTGTGAATTTCATTATAACGGCTCCTGCTAACACAACAATCCAGGTAAGAACATCCTCAAGCATATGTAAATTTACTGCTTTCTGGTTTAAAGAATCCCCTTTATGCGTAATAAGTGCTGCAGCATAATTAACGCAGACGCCAATTATGGCAAAAACAATCATTCCGTTATAATTGATTTTTACAGGTTCTATTATTCTCCGCGTTGCATTATAAATTATAAATACTGACCCGAGCAGTAAAATTAACATAGTAATTATGCTTCCTAAAACAGAATATCTTGCATATCCGTAAGTATATTTGTTATCAGGTTGTTTTTTACTTTTTTTCTCTAAAAAATATGCTATCCCGATACTTGCAGCATCTCCTATATCGTGCAAGGAATCTGAAATAATGGCAACGCTGCCTGTAAAAATTCCGCCCACCAATTCAAAAATTGAAAATGTAAAATTTAAAACAAATGCGATTAAAATATTTTTCTCCGATTTCATAAATCCTCCTATTGACTTAATTTATATTTTACTGTACAATAAATACGTTATTAAACACATTGTTCTGTTAAATTGTATCAGCAAAATATATCTATATCAATATACGATATTGTTTTGATATTCGATACTGAACAAATTTTAAAAATTGTACGGAGGAAATATGGACAGAAGGCAACGTAAAACAAGAGAGGCTATATTTAAAGCCTTTACCAAGCTTTTGTCAAAAAAAGATTTTACTCAAATTACTGTGGAAGAAATAATAACTTTGGCCGATATAGGCAGGTCTACTTTTTATTCTCACTTTGAAACAAAGGACTTTCTTTTAAAAGAACTGTGTGAAGATTTATTCTGCCATATATTTGATGCTATGAATGAGACAAAAGATAATCACAGACACATTTTTAATTGCAATGCTCCTGAATCGGTTTTTCTGCATTTATTTCAGCACTTACAAAAAAATGATAATAATATTTTGGAATTACTGTCTTCTCAAAACAATGAGCTTTTTTTACAATATTTCAAGCACAATCTTACCGAGCTTGTTTCAAGTCAGCTCCATTTGTTTTATGAAAGAAAAAGTGACAAGTTACCTGAAAAATTCTGGTTAAATCATGTAACTGCCACTTTTATAGAAACTATTAAATGGTGGATAGACAACGGAGCAAAGGAATCCCCCGAAACTGTAACCGAGTATTTCTTTCTAACTGTATGATTTAATGAGGTTTTACCGAATCTTTATAATCACTTGGAGTCATATTTGTAATTCTTTTGAATACTCTTGAAAAATAGTGCGGATTTTCGAAGGAAAGTTTATCTGATATTTGAGTGAAATTCATATTCCCTTCTCTTATAAGCTTTTTTGCTTCTTTTATTTTTTTCATCAAAATATATTCTAATATTGTATACTCGGTTGACTGCTTGAAAATTTTTGAAAGATATGTTCTTGAATAACTTAATTTTTCGCATATCTGTGCAACCGTTATATTCTTATATATATTTTCGTCGATAAGATGTATCATTTGAGATACAAGGTGATTTTCCATACTTTCTTTTGATGGGAAAACCCTTAAATTCCTTGTGTCCTGCTCGTGGCGTATAAGCATTATAAGCAACTGTTCAAGGTGTGTTTTTATCATTTGCTGACTGCCTATGGGCGGGTTTTCTTTTATTTCAAGTTTTAAATCTTCTGCCGACATTGGCACAAAGGTTTCGTTATATTCTTCTAAAATTGCAGAGATATGTTTTTTTAATTTTGATGGAATCATCATTGTTCTTCCGTTGAAAAATTTTATTGATTCAGACGAACATTCAAACGAAATTACAAAAACATTTGCCGCATTTTTCTTGTTTGCACGCAAGGTATGAAATTCGTTGGGTTTATGAAATATAACTTCCCCCTGCTTTAATGTTACGCTATTTTTATTTGCATCTATTTCCACTATTCCTGAATCAACATAAACCATTTCCCAAAAATTATGGCTTTCGCCTTCAAAGCGGAAATCTTTATCAAGCTCGTAATAATGAATGGTGACAATTTTGTTAATGCTTATAAGATTTACAATTTTGTGTTTTATATAATTTAATTTCATATTTTATCACCTGTTTACAAAAGTGTACTTTTTGAATAAAAAAATACATTTTAATTATTTTGCCGTTATTATATCATATAATTAAGATTAAATCAAGGAGGTAAAGGTATGAAAAAGGGTATTAGCATCTGGTCGTTTGCAGAAACAGATTTAAGAAAATGTATGTTACTTGCAAAGGAAGCAGGATTTGACGGAATTGAACTGGCACTTGATGAAAACGGTGCTGTTTCTATGAATTCCACCAAAGAAGATATTTTAAAAGTAAAGGCAATGGCTAGCGAAATCGGTCTTGAATTATACAGCGTTGCAAGCGGTCTTTACTGGACTTACAACTACACTTCAGCAAACGAAGAAAATGTAGCACGTGCAAAAGAAATTACAAAAAAACAGTTAGAGGTAGCTTCACGGCTTGGATGTGATACTATTTTAGTTGTTCCCGGTGCTGTTGAAGTTGCTTTTGACCCGGGCGAGGTTGTTGAGTATGATGTAGCTTACGAGCGTGCTTTATCGGCTCTTCGTGAGCTTGCTCCCGTGGCTGAAAGTCTTAACGTTTCCATTGGTGTTGAAAATGTATGGAACAGATTTTTACTTTCTCCTATGGAAATGGCCGATTTTATTGACAAGGTTGGCAGCAAGTTTGTAGGTTCATATTTTGATGTCGGAAATGTTTTATTCTCGGGTTATCCTGAACACTGGATTAAAATTTTAAACAGCAGAATTAAAAAGGTTCATTTTAAAGACTACAGACGTGCCGCAGGTGATTTACACGGTTTTGTTGACCTTTTGGCAGGTGAAGTAAACTGGCCTGCTGTTATGGCAAAGTTAGATTCAATCGGGTATGACGGATGGGTTACTGCAGAAATGCTTCCCCCCTACGCTCACTACCCTGAAGCTATTATTTATAACACATCCACTTCTATGGACAAAATTTTAGGGAGGAAATAATTATGTTAAAAGTTGGTTTAATAGGTTGCGGTTTTATGGGCACAATGCACGCAAACTGCTATAAAAATATTGATGGTATAGAGCTTGTTGCTTTTGCAGATTTAAGAGAAGAAAATGCAAAAAAGCTTGCAGAAGGAACATCTGCTGCAATTTACGCAGACGGCAAAGACCTTATAGCAAATGCTGATGTTGATATTATTGATATTTGCTTGCCTACATATTTACATTCTGAATATGCAATTTTGGCAATGGACAAGGTTAAATATGTTTTTGTTGAAAAGCCTGTTGCATTAACAAAAGAACAAGGTTTACAGATGATTAAAAAAGCTGAAGAAACCGGTGCTTGCGTTCAGGTTGGTCAGGTTATAAGATTCTGGGACGAATATGTTGAGCTTAAAAAAATTGTGGAATCAGGAATTTACGGCAAAGTTATAAATGCTAACTTCAGAAGATTAAGTCCTATACCTACATGGGGATGGAATGACTGGCTTTTGAAAAACGAGCTTTCGGGCGGCGCTGCACAGGATTTACATATTCATGATATCGACTATGTATTATCTTTATTTGGAAAGCCCGAAGGTATAAAGAGTATTAAGAATATTATAGGCGAAAAGTCTTCTTACATCAATTCGCTTTTGGCATACAAGGAATCTGTTGTAACTGTTGAAGGTACTTGGGCTTTACCGGGTACTCATCCTTTTGAAGCAACATTCAGAGTTGTATTTGAAAAGGCTGTTGTTGAAAATGCAGGCGGAAAGTTTATGCTTTACACAGATGAAGCCGCAGAAGAAATTAAAATAGAAAAGACAGAAGGTCTTGGAGACGGTTTTGAAGGCGGAAATATCTCAGATTTAGGCGGATATTACAACGAGCTTGTTTACTTTACAAACTGTGCAAAGCAGGGTTTAAAAATTGAAAATGCTACATTGACAGACGGAGTTGAATCTCTCGACTTTGTTTTGGAGGAAAATGCCAATGCTTAGGATTGGAATTGTAGGATGCGGTAACATTTTTACAATGCACGCAACAAGTGCCAATCATCTTGAAAACTCACAGATTGTTGGTGTTTGTGATATAAAAAAGGACCGTGCAGACAGAGCTGCAAAAAAATACAACTGCAAAGCATACTATGATTACAAAGAGTTAATAAGTAAGGATAACATTGATGTGGTTCACGTTTGTGTCCCCCACTATCTTCATCCTGTTATATCAAGATATGCTATTGAAGCAGGTGTTCACGTACTTTGCGAAAAGCCTATGAGCATAAAGTATGAGGATGCAGTTAAAAATGTTGAGCTTGCCCAAAAAAACAATGTTAAATACGGCATTATTTTTCAATGCAGATACAATGATGCGTCTGTGCTGGTTAAGAAAAAGCTTGAAGAAGGAGTTTTAGGAAAAATTATTTCTGCAAGAGTTGTTCTTACCTGGTGTAAGCCTGATGAGTACTACAGTTTATCCGACTGGAAGGGTACATGGGACAAAGAAGGCGGCGGTGTTGTTATTGACCAGGCTATTCATTCAATTGATTTAGCTAACTGGTTTATAAATGACGAAATAGAAAGTGTACAGGCTCACATGGCAAATCGTTCACATTCCATTATGGAAGTTGATGACAGTGCCGAGGGTTTTATAAAGTACAAAAACGGAGCCACTTTAGGTTTTTGGGCTATGAACAACTACGGGTGTGACGAGCCTATTGAAATCAGGCTTTTCTGTGAAAACGGCAAGGTTATTATGGATTATGATAACGCTGAAATTATATTGAATAACGATGAGCGTTTTGATGCAAAAACTACCATAGATCCTGACGTTGTATATGAAGACGGCAAGGATTACTGGGGTTTTCAGCACATAAGACAGATTGCTGATTTTTACAATAGTGTAGAAAATGATACAGAGCCAACTATAAGTGGTAAGGAAGCTTTGAAAATACAAAAGCTTATTTGCGAAATATACAAAAAAGGTACTGAAAATTTTGAAAAAAATTAAAAGAAAGCGTTGCTTTTAGCAACGCTTTCTTTTAATTACACTTAATTATTTCTTTTTCGGTTATAACAAAGTCCATTTTTATATCGTGCTTTTCTGTTTGTATTTTTCTGCAAAGCTGAAACTCGTAGCACAAGCCTATTTTTACTGCTTTTGTTTTTGGTAAAAATACATCGTAATAGCCTTTGCCAAAGCCTATTCTTGCACCTGTTTTATCAAACGCAATCCCGGGGACTATGACAACATCTATGCTTTGGGGCAAAGCTTTTGCTGCCCCGCAAGGCTCGTTTACGCCGAAATTTCCTTTTTTAAATTTTGTTTGTTTTGTTGCAATATAGGGAACTATCTCTTTTTTTGTAACAGGGAAAATAATATTTTTGCCGTCTTTTAACGCTGTTTTAAATATTTCATCTGTATCTATTTCGTTTTGAATGGGCATATAAATCATAATACTGGAAGCTTTTTTATATGCATTGCTTTGCAAAAATATTTTTGTGGCTGCTCTGCTTTTTATTTGTACCTCTTCCCTGGTCATTTCAAGGCGTTTTGTTTTATTGAGTTTTCGTATTTCATCCTTCTTTAACATAATCTATAAGCTTATAAATATCATCTTTATTTGAGAAATCACCGTCAGCATCGCACAAGGTTATCAGTAATTTTTCCATTTGGGTTGGATTTTCTTTTGCCTTCATTATTTTCTTAAGGCCTTTTATAGCCGCTTTGTGCGTTAACGACAACTCATCAACAACCATTTTCCCAAGGAAGTTAAACACCTTTATTTTTTCGAGCATATAGGGCTTAAAATTCTTTTCTATAACCAGTTTATCATAATAATCACGACATTCAAGTGGCGTTATACCTGTAGAATAAACAATTATTTTTTTATTTGAAAGTTTATTGAAATTCTTAGTTATAAGTGTTACTCCGTTAATTACTTCTGCATATAAACCGCCGCCATATATAATTGTGTCATACTCTGCAAGGTTATCTGCCGTTATATTTTTGGCATCAAAAGCTTCACATTTCAGTTCCCCTGCTATCCACTCTGCATACTTTTTTGTTGAGCCGTATTTGCTTTTATAAACTACTACAGATTTGATACTTATCACCTCTTTAATATAGTTTATTTTTGTTTTAGAAACAAAATAACATATTCACAAAAAATTTATTTATTCATTTCAAATGTAAGCTCGATAAGCTTGCCTTCAAGCTTTGGCATTTGTGCTGAATTTTTAAGGTAGTTTGTAAACCAGTTTTCGTATGCCTCATCCTTTGTATCTATGCATTTTTGAATAAGTCTTTTTACTTCGGCAATTTTTTCTTCTTCTGTGTGGTCAGGATTATTTATCTTATATTCTGCAAGAAAAACATATTCGGGCATTTGGAGTTGTTTTAAGGTTTGTTCAACCTCGAAGCGTTTTGCGTTACTTTCGCTCATAACAAAAGGTGTTTCTATATCTATTTTTTCTGTTATTCCCATTTCCTTCATAAATACCTGTGCCATTACGTGTTCACTGTCTGGGTCGGGATGAACTCTGTCACAACAACGGAATTTATCTTCCTTCATATAATTGCTCATTATTGAGAAAAAGTCAATGCATTTTGCACTGTGTTTATTTGCAAGCTCTTTTACAAACTCGGCAGCTTTTGCAAGACCCGTGTTTGCATCATTTTTTTCAAGCTCAGGGAAATGAACATCGTCGAAAGGTGTTGGAGTGCATAAAACCAGTTCTACACCGCAGGATGTTATTTTTTCGGCAATCAGACTCATATTTTCTCTGTAAATATTAAGTGCTTCCTCTTTCTTTTTATCAAGGTCAGTTTTGTCAAAAGATTCTGCATAAAGACCTGTGTTTACGTCGTTCATTCCAAGCATAAGCACAACTGTATCGGGGCTGTGAGTCATACAGGTTTGAAATAAGCGATGAATTGCATAAGACGCCCTGTCGCCTCCTATGCCACAATTAAATACGCAGTATTCATTTTTTACATTTTCAAAAACTTCGGCAATCCATCTGCCGTTTTGTGTAATACTGTCGCCCAAAAAACATATTGTTTTCATAAAATTTCTCCTTTTCTCGTGTTAAATCATTCGTTTATTATTACTTCTTTTATAACTATCGGAGTTAAAGGTGCGTCATTTTCATTAGTTTCTGAAGAACAGATTTTATCTACAACGTCCATTCCCTCAATTACTTCTCCAAAGCCTGCATAAGAACCATTCAAATGAGATGCCTCTTTTTGCACAATGAAAAACTGGCTGCTTGCCGAATTAGGGTCATCAGTTCTTGCCATTGAAATTGTCCCCCTTTTATGAGGCATTAAATTAAATATTCCATTATATATAAACTCACCTTCGATAGGATTTGAGTTTTTATATTCATTGTTAGCGGTATATCCCCCACCCTGGGCAACAAAATCGTTTATTACTCTGTGGAATATTGTGTTATTATAAAATTTGTTTTTTGCCAAATTCACAAAGTTTTCACATGTTTGCGGTGCTATTTGAGGGTAAACTTTAAAGGTTATCTCTTCCCCGCTCTCAAGCACAATTTTGCCTGTTATTCCTTCCAGCGTACCATCTGCATAGGCTTCATATACAGAATATCCCTGATATAATAAAGCTTGAAAAACTTCGCATTTTTCTGCAAGCCCTGCGTTGTTTTCAATTTCTCCCAAATCGTACTTTATATCTACTGTTCTGGTTTCTGAAATCCAATCTACTTTTGCTCCCAAAAGCTCCGAAACGGCTCTTACGGGGACTAATGTTCTTGATTCCGATATATATGGGGGTACATCCATTTTATAGGTTTTTGAAAGCGCCAGCCCGTCAAGGTGGAAGGCTGTTTGCTGTCCTACCCATAAAACATAAAGATTATCTTTTCTGTAAAGGGTGATACCGCCTGTGTTCTCGGACCAATGAACATCGCAGTTCAATTTTTCGCTTATAGCACGCAACGGAACCAGCACTCTGTCTCCGACGTAAGCTCCGTTATCGTACACCGACATTGTTTGTGCAGGTACGTCGGTTACAAGCTTTTCGCCGTTAATTAAAATTGTTATTTCCTGATTTGCTAAAGCTGCAGGGGTAAATAATGTTATTAAGATTAGCAATGCCAAAATTGTTGATAATAATTTTTTCATATTCCATATCCTCTTTTTCTTTTGAATATATGTTATATAATAGCATATTTAAAAAGTTAATGCAATGGAAAAGAAAAAAACAAACTGAAAAATCAGTTTGTTTTTTTCTTTTTATCTTATCAGAATGAAAATCCTTCTACACTGTAGTATGACATATTTACCTGTCTTACATCAAGTCTGCCAAAACAAGCACATATCGGAAGGGTACTCTTTACCCAGATGGTGTACTGTACTGATTCTCCAAGCTGGAAGCCTTGTGCGCCTAAAGGCTTATCAAGTCTTACGCAGGTTGTTCTCATACCATCAAGCTCTACAAAGATTCCTGTTTCGGGTTCTCTGTCTTCAAAAACAAGTACGAGTTCAATTGAGGTTTTTTCCTCGTTTAAGTTTGTGAGCATAAGTGCTTCGTGACCTTCAAATTCGGGATTATCTCCCTTGGGAGGTAAATATCCGTCACAGAATACCCAGTTTTTCTTTCCTTTTTGCATTATTATTCCCTCTCTTATTTAAATATTTTTGGAAGTGCGTTATCATTATATGTTGTCATACGTTTTGCGCCTTTATCGGTGATGAGATAACAGTCTTCAACACGGAAAGACCCCCATTCCATACCCTTGAAATATGCATCAATACAAATTGCCATATTTTCTTCAATTACTCGCTTATTGTCTACTGTGAATACCGGGGCTTCACATTCAAGCATACCTGTGCTATGCAAGCTTCCGTAGGGACAGTAATCTATGTAGCCATATTTCGTGAGGTAGTCTGTATATGCATTCAAAACTACATCACAGGGTGTGCCCGGTATCATTTTTGCTGATGCATAATTTAATGCTTCATAAGCACACATAACTGCGTCCTTGATTTTCTGCGGAATTTCGCCAAGCACCAAGGGACTGCAGATAATACCGTTATATCCTTCATAGCAAACGCCTGCTGCAAGGTTTATGATTTCGCTTTCCCCAATTTTACGAAGAGTGTTTCGGCACATACTTATATATGAATTTTTCTGTCCTGTTGCAACCATGGGAGCAAATGACTGTACATAGCTTTCTGCTCCAAGGCTCATCATTTCAGCTTCAAACATACCTTCGATATGGCGTTCTGTCATGCCTGCTTCTATTTTGGGAACAACTGTTTCAAACATTTTTGAAACCATTTCCCAGTTTGTTTTTAAAACTTCGATTTCAGCAGGGCTCTTTCTTATTCTCTGTTCGTAATGAACATCATCAAAATCAACAATTTCTGCATCGGCAAAAACTTTTTTGAGTTTGTTCATAATAATTGCAGGGAAAATCAGGCGCCCGATAAAAGCTATTTTCTTTGCAGAGGGATGTTCTGCTTTTACCTGCGCAAACAATTCTTCAAAATCAAGCTGACCTTCTGTATCATATTCAAATCCGCTTACTTCGCCTATTTCGGGCAAGATTGCTATGCGGCTTTCGGGAAGTGCGTTTTGTACTTCACAGTAGTCAAAGGATGCCTGTCCGCTACATACAATTACTTCTCCTTCGGCAGGAATTACTATTGCCGAGCTTTCGTTTACAGGGGCAAATCCGCAGTAATATCTTACAATACCGATTTCTAAAAGGTTTGAAAAGCCTACTACAATGTCAACTCCCCTTTTTGCCATTTCTTTACGCAGTGCGGTTACTCTCTGAAGGTACTCCTTACCTTCGATTTTAGGATAATTCATTTTTTGCCTCCTCATTTTTATTTTGCATTTTTTGTTTTTTGTAAGCTAATGGTGATACTCCAACAAAATTCTTAAACATTGCACCAAAATACTTTGCCTCCGAAAAGCCGAGTTCTCTTGATATGCATGCTATCGAATTTTCAGTTTTAACAAGCAGTTTTTTTGCTTCTTCAATTTTTAACCGGTTAAAATAGGTAAACAACGATTCTCCCGTTTGTTCTTTAAACACTTTACAAACAAAAGAACGCGAATAATTGACCTTGTTACAAATGTCTTTAAGTTGCAATTTCCGATGTATATTCTTTTGTAAAAATTCTTTTATGATATTAACAAGACCTGTGTAAAATTCGTCCTGATCCAAAAATACTATTTCCGAATTTTGTCCTGCCGAAAGTTTTCTTATCAACGCTATAAGAAGATATTCAAGCTGCAGTATAATAGCCTGCTGCCCACCAAAATTCGGATGAGGCAAAAGCTCCATAACATCATTTTCGTTTATGCAGAAAGTATGTTTGTATTCGCCTATTATTCCTTCTATCAGCTTTGCTTGCTCTTTTTCAAGAGAAAAAGTTACTCCGCCAAGTGATTTCAAAACTTGAGAAGAACACTCAAAACAAATTACAAAAGCTTTATTTTTATTTCCTTTTGCTGAAAAATATGAGTGTGTTTTATCGGGTGGCAAAAATATTATATCATCCTGAACAAGAGTATATTTTTCATTTTCAAGAGTAAGTTCAATATTCCCGCTTTCGACATAGCATATTTCCCAAAAATCATGTTTTTCGACATAATCTTTGTACTTCCCCTCAAAATCAAGATATTCCAGAGCTATCAGTTCTTTTACATCTACTACATTTAGGCTTTTATGCCTTAGATAAGTTTTCATTTGAAATTACCCCATACTTTTTATATCAATTTTATTATATATAAATCATTCTGCAATGTAAACCTAAAATCTTCTTTTTATATACTAAAATATTCTATAAAATATTTTTTGTGTTATCTTTTGGGTATTTTTTTACATAAAAAAAGAAGTGACCCCCGAACGCTTTACGCTTTTTCGGGGGTCACTTCTGTTCTATCTTGATATCTAACATCAATTTAACCTCTCTTTCTTAAACTGTCTTTTACTGCTCCATCACAACTTCTCACGCATATAAGTTTTATTTTTTCCTCTAATGAGGACACCCTGATGTTAAGATGCTTTTTTTTTGCCGTAAAAGACGCTTTGTTTTGACTTTTAATATGACAGGCTTTATATCTTTTTCAAACAACTTATGTCCTTCTTAAAATGTCATCTATATAAATTTGCTCTCGCTTTCTTTTTTATTCTTCCTTCTTCTATCCTGCCGTCATATCCAAAGTCTGAAGTTTACTTTTTCATTGGACTGTACCTTCCTTTCTTAACTTCGATTACAGTATACCACATAAAAAGCCTTATTTCAATTGACATTTTATAAAAAGTTTTTGTCCACGATTTGTTTAATAGGGAGAAAATCTCAAAAACCTATTTACAAACACTAAAACTTTATGTTATAATTATTTTGTTGGTGTTTTGAAAAACGCCTTTAATTTTAAGGAGCTGTAAAAAATTATTTTTTTACAGCTCCTTCTTTAGGGGATAGGAAAAAATGTTCAGAATGGACAAACTGAGCTACAGCAAGGCTTTGCCTTGCTGTAGGATACCCGAAGGCGTACAAAGGTACGTCGAGAGGCGAAGTTTGTTCATAGCAAAAAACATAAATTTTCAAGAAAAAATCAAAAAATTGATTTTTTCAACCTAATTTATCTGTTTATAAATTAGACTTACAAAGTGTTTTTCTTATATTTCTTTGTTTTTTGCGGTCTGGACTTTTTTTACATCCCCTTTGTTTTTAATCTTCTATTAAATATTTTTGTGCGTAATCTGCATATTTTTTATCAAACTCTGCATTGTTCATTTTCATACTGCGTAAAGACTGATGTATATTCATATTATTCTCTTGCGCGTCCATAATGCAAACGGCTATATTTGAACAATGGTCTGCGGTTCTTTCAAGGTTTGTAATAAGGTCTGCCCATACGAAGCCTGCTTCAATAGAACATTCTCCATTTTGAAGTCTTTGAATATGTCCGTTACGAAGTCTTGTTTTTAATCCATCGATAACCTGTTCCAAAGGCTCTACGTTGCGTGCTGCCTCTAAATCATTTTTAACAAAAGCATTATAGGACAAGGTAAGTATTTCGGAAACTGCACTGCAAAGAATGTTAAGTTCCTTTTGCGCCTCTTTGGTAAATGCCATATCTTTGCTTTTAAGTTCTTCGGCTGATTCTACAAGGTTTACGCTGTGGTCGGATATTCTTTCAAAATCTCCTATAACCTTTAAAAGCTTTGATACTGTAGCACTGTCGCTGTCACTTATCTGATGACCGCTGAGTTTAACAAGATATGTTCCTAAAATGTCTTCAAAGTGATCTGCCTTATCCTCGGCTTTACGGATTTCTTCCGCACTTTGGGAATCATACTTATTCAGCATATTAAGTCCTTTCTTTAATCCTGATACTGCAAGTTCTGCCATTTCGCACACCAAATTACTGCAGCGTTCGAGTGCAATGGGAGGTGTTGTGAGTAATCTTTCGTCAAGTTCTGTAATAACTTCTTTTTTCTCCGTGTCAGGCACAAGTTTAATTGCAAGTTTTTCAAGCAAAGATGACATTGGCAAAAGAAGTACCGTACATGCAATATTAAATATTGAGTGTGATATTGCAATACCAAAATGTGATGCCGCAGAATCAAGCAATACAGGTTTGAAAGCTACCGAGATTAAGCTGAATACTGAAAGCCAGATTACTGTACCTATAATATTGAATGACAAATGCACTATGGCTGCACGTTTTGCATTTTTGTTTGTACCAAAGGATGAAAGAATTGCGGTTATACAGGTACCTATATTCTGCCCCATAATAATGGGAACTGCAGCTCCATAAGATACCTGACCTGTAGCAGAAAGTGCCTGCAATATACCAACTGACGCTGAACTTGATTGTATGATTGCTGTAAGAACTGCCCCTACAAGTACACCTAAAACAGGGTTTTTAAACATTAAAAACATATTCTGAAAGGCAGGTACATCGGCAAGTCCTGAAACAGCGTCGCTCATTGTGTCCATTCCAAACATAAGCGTAGCAAACCCGAGTAAAATTGTACCTGTATCTTTTTTCTTGCTTGTTTTTGAGAACATTAAAAGTACTGTTCCTATTAAAGCAAGGACAGGTGTAAACGATGTAGGTTTTAGCAGCTTTAAAAACATATTACTGCTTGATATTCCGCCAAGGCTTAAAATCCACGAAGTTATGGTTGTACCTATATTTGCGCCCATTATAACACTGATGGACTGTTTCAAGGTCATAATTCCTGAGTTTACAAAGCCGACCACCATAACAGTTGTTGCAGAAGAACTTTGAATAACTGCAGTTACGCCAAGGCCTGTTAAAAAGCCTGCAAGCTTATTTTTGGTAAGTCTTTCAAGAACTTTTTTAAGACTTCCTCCCGCTCTGCGTTCCAATGCATCGCCCATTACGCTCATACCAAAAAGAAACAAGCATAAACCTCCGATAAGTGTTAACACGTCAAAAATATTCATTTAGTCACCTCTTATGTATTTTTATTTACATTTGAAGTTTAACACATTTTTGGTTAAGATGCGGTTAAGAAGTAAAAAATCGGTACAAAAATTTTTTGCACCGATTTTTGTTTTTTGCGGTCTAGACTTTTTTGACATCCCATTACTCTTCATTTTCGCACATTCTGTAACCTACCCCAAGTTCATTTACAATATAGTTGTTTTGTCCCGGTTTTTCTCCGAATTTTTTTCGTATGTTTGCCATATTTACCTGAAGCTTTTTTGTACTGTTTAAATCATTATATCCCCATATTGCTTTGATTATGGCACTGTAGGTCATAACCTTTCCTGAATGTTCTGACAAAAGGGCAATTATATTATATTCTGTCTGGGTAAGCTTTATTTGGACATTATCTATAAATACTCTTCTTGAGTCATAGTCTATAACCATTCCGTCTGATTTGAATTTCCCGCCGGGGAATCTTCCTTCTTCTGCACTGTGTCTGAAATTACGAAGAGCCGAACGGACTCTCGCAACAAGTTCTGCCGAGCCAAAGGGTTTTGTTATATAATCATTTGCTCCCATATCAAGAGCGTCTACTTTGTCTTTTTCGTCGGTTCTTGCCGATAAAACTATTATGGGGGTAAGCGAATCCTTCCTGATTTTTCTTAAAAATGTGGTTCCGTCAAAATCAGGAAGTCCGAGGTCTAAAATTACAAGGTCGGGCAGATAAGAATCAAAAAGCATTTCCCCTTCTTTACAGGTTTTTGCAGAAATAGCCTGATAACCGTTTGTTTCCAAAAGAGTTGCAATGAGATTATTTATATTTTCTTCGTCTTCAATTATCAAAATTTTATACTTATTATTCACTGTCCGACTCCTCTCTGTTTAATATAAAACGAAATTCACATCCTCCTCGTTTTAAGTTATGTGCAGAAATTTCTCCCCCGTGTGCTTTTATTATTGAAGAGCAAACAGACAAGCCTATACCTGCATTATTTTTTCTGCCGTCATAAGAAGTTTCTTCTGCAGAATAGCTGCCTGAAAAAATGCTCTTTATTTTTTCAGGCGGTATACCGCATCCGTTATCGGTTACTTCAAAAACTGCTTTTTGGGGTGACGAAAATACTTTTAAAGAAAGCTTTGTCATTCCTTCTGCGTGCTGTACTGAATTTTCGAGAATATTGATTAGCACCTGTTCTATAAGTATTGCATCCATAGGAATTACTATAAATTCTTCAGGAATATCAACCAAAACCTGCTGATTTGGATATCTTTTTTTGAATTTAACCAATACCGAATCAATAAGCTCGTCAAGAACTGTTTCGGTTTTTATAAGTGCTACATTTTCGTTATCGAGCTTTGTTATTGATAAAAGGTTTTCAACCATTCGGTTAAGCCATTGCGAGTCCTCTTTTATTCCTACAAGCATACGTTTTATCTGCTCGTCACTGAGTTCTTTATAATGTTCCAAAATTGCCGAGCTTGAACCGTATATGGTTGTAAGCGGTGTTCTTAAATCATGTGAAACTGCACGCAAAAGATTTGCCTTCATTCGTTCTTTTTCACTTTCGGCTTTTATTGCTTCGTTATTTTTTATTTTTGTTGTAAGCGAACAGGTAATAACTGTTACACCAAGTAAAATTGCTCCCGATATTATATTTTCGGGCATTGTAAAATCAAAATCAAAAAAAGGAAATGCAAACGCAAAGTTTACAGCAAGAACGCTTAAAAGTGCTGAAACTATCCCGAAAAGATATCCCTCGGTTATTATAGAAGTTAAAAATGCTCCCATTACAAATATTGCAGGTATAAGTGATCTGTCCTGAAATATGTATTGAATAATAATACATAAAACAAAGCATGTAAAAAGTATTCCAAAAGTAATAAATGCGTTTTTTAAATTATTTGTTTTTTTCATATAATTTTCCCTTGAATATTTTTAATATAAAACTGCTCCAAAATATGTAACGGTACATGCACCGTTAATATAATTCATATTACAGTTTTTTGCAAGCTTGGATACATTTATTGAATATGATTCAAGTGAGGGGAAAGCTTTTTTGGGGAAACGACATGGTATGCCTGTTTTTGCACCGCATTCTTCGCAGTTTGAACAGCCACCTGCCGAAAGAATTTGATAATTGGAAATTTTCTTTTCGCAAATGTTATATACTGCATTTATAAGTTCTTTAAAGTTCCTTTTAGCTTCGCCCATCCCTTCTATATCGAATGAATCTTCAAGCTTATATATTTTTTGAAAAACAAGAGCATTTTTATAATTCTTTGCCTTTTGTATAAGCTCTTCTGTTTTTCCCACAAATGGCGGACATGTATAATTTTTACCATAATTACCGCAAGAATTCATTTTGCACAAATCTATCAGTGATGGTTCAAACTCTATTTTTTGAGTTTCTATTAACGCTGTGTTATCGAATCCAAGCTTTTTTAAATCTTCAATAATCATTTTACACCTCAAACATCATATTTTCTATATATTTATCCATAAAATAAGTATTATCAGCAAGAGAAAGTGTTTTTGCATCCTGCATGATTTTTTGTGAAAGCTCAAGATATTTTTTACTCTGCAAAATCATACCCGCTCCCATACCTGCTCCGTTTCCTATGCTTACGGCTTTTTGTGCAAGCTCCTTTGGAATAAGTCCTGTTATTACTGCACTTTCTATATTTAAAAAGCTGCCGAATCCACCTGCAATATAAAATGTTTCTATTTCGTCAAATGCAACCTTTGCTTCTTTAAGCAAAGCATCTATTCCTGAAGCTATTGCCGATTTTGCAAGCTGATATTTTCTTATATCTTCAGGAGAAAGATATACATTCGTTTTGCCAAAATAAAATTTTTCTTCCATATACCCCGTTTCATCTATTATTCCTTTTTGAAGCAATGCTGCAACTGCACTGACAAGACCGCTGCCGCATATCCCGAGAGCACTTTCTTTATCAATAGTTGTATATTCTATTTCTCCATCCAAAATTGAAACCTTATTTATTGCACCGGAGGCTGCTGTCATTCCGCACTCTATACCCGCTCCTTCAAAGCAGGGACCTGCTGCTGTTGAACAACAATATATTTTTTTATTATGTTTTAAAACCATTTCCCCGTTTGTTCCAATATCTACAAGGAGACTTGTTTCATCATTTAACATACCGCTTGATAGTACAGCTGATGTAACGTCTGCTCCGATGTAAGCTGATGTACAGCTTACAAGATATGCATTCTCTTTCCATTCTCCAAAAAGTATACTTGCCCGATAAGGTGCTATGGCAAGTTCTTCGGGGTCATTTTTTGTAAGCAAATACATCATCGCTGTATTTGCACATATTACATATTTTTCAATTTTAAAGCCTTTTGTTATTTCTTCTATTGTGTCTTTAAGGCATAAAAACAGCTTGTCTTTTCCTCCGTTTTTAAAAAATGTTATTCTTGACACTACGTCTGCCCCAAACTGTACTTGCGGATTATTAACACATACAGCTTTTACCATTTTGCATTCAGGAAATTTATATATATAGCCTGCAATTGTAGTTGTCCCTATATCAATTGCTGCACCATATCCTTCCAAAATCAGCGGGTCTTTTTCAAATTCATGCATAACGCCCTCGGTTATACCTTGAGTATATTTTATTTTTGTGGTATAATCAATTACAGCATCATTTTCTATATAAGTCTGGCAGGCAAGTACACTTTCTTCATTCAATATTATTTTACATTTTCCACATATACCTTTGCCTGCACACGGTTTTTGAAGTAAAAGCCCAAAATCCGAAAGCACTTCCGATGCAAGGATTTTTTGTTCATATTCACGTTCGAATTCTGCATCCGGTGTTTTTACTTTTATTTTAAACATAACTATGCCCTCCTGTTTGTGCTTATACTGTATCAAATTTAACACAATTTTTCCAGATAGTAAAGACAATTATAAAATATTTTACAAAAAATCGTAAAATGTTTCTATATTTTTATAATAAAAACAGGTAAAATATTGTTTGAAAGGATGAGTTGCAATGCTGAAAAAATATATGAATCATTTTTCTGCTTTATTTGGCATTGACTTTAATCTGTTTGATGTTAATTTAAAAGAATTTGATTGTTTTGAAAACACTTTTTGTTCACGATGCCCGAATCCCTGCAATCATAAAAACACACATCTTTACGGATGTTATGAGTCTGTAAGATGGGATAATAAATATATTTATTACTGTCCTATGGATTTTATATTTATTGCAGTGCCTATGCTCGGAGAATTTGGGCTTTTAAACAGCGGTGTAATTGCAGGCCCCATTTTAATGGGTGAACTTTCTGATTTTAAAGAAACATTCTCTCTTCCACATCTGGAAACTTCAAAGGTAAATGATTTAGCTGAAATTTCGTCGGCTGTATTTTCAAACTATACCGAAAAAACAACCGAATCAACTTCTGACTTTTTGAATGTTGTATACCGTGAGCTTGAACTTTTGCCCGAAAGCGATAGCTATCCCCTTGACCTTGAAAAGCTTTTGCAAGCAGCTATAGTAAACGGTGACGGAAAAAGTGCAAGAGAATATTTGAACAGACTGCTTGGTGAGATATTTTTTCAGTCAAATGCTGATTTTTCGGTTATAAAGGCACGCGCCTTAGAGCTTTTGGTTTTGCTTTCGCGTTCTGCAATTGAAGGCGGAGCCGATATTTCTCAAATTTTCAATTTGAACAACGATTATATTTATGAAATTAACCGATTTGATACATTAGAAGCTTTAAGCCTTTGGCTTTCAAGCGTTATAAACAGATTTATAAGCTATATTTTTGATTTGGGAGATGTAAAACACTCTGATATAATACACAAAATTACTGCTTATATCAAATCTAACTATATGAACAAAATCACGCTAGATGATATCGCTGCTTATGTTTATATGAGTAAATCTTACATAAGCAAAATATTTAATGAAGAAATGAATATAAGCATATCTTCGTTTGTAAATAAAATAAGAATTGAAAAAAGTAAAACCTTGCTTTTGGAAACATCTCTTTCCATTGCAGAGATTGCTCATCTTACAGGCTTTGAGGATCAAAGCTATTTTACAAAGCAGTTTAAATTACTGACCGGATTTTCTCCAAAAAAATTCAAAGAAAAGCACGGTATATAATTTTTAAATAACGGAGGTAAATAAAATGGATATTTTAAACGAAATCAGTGCTCTTTTACAAAAAGGCAGAGTTCCGCTTGTTAAGGAACTTGTTGAACAGGCTTTAAACGAAGGAATTGCTCCCCAAAGCATTTTGGAAGACGGTTTGCTTTCAGGAATGTCTATAGTAGGCGAAAAGTTCAAGAAAAACGAAGTTTTTGTTCCTGAGGTTTTAATTGCTGCACGTGCCATGAATGCAGGTGTTGAAATTTTACGTCCGCACCTTATTGCTTCAGGCGTAAAAAGCCGCGGTACCGTTGTTATTGGCACTGTAAAAGGTGACTTGCATGACATAGGCAAAAACATTGTTAAAATGATGCTTGAAGGAAAAGGACTTTCTGTTGTTGACCTCGGTGTTGACGTTGCCCCTGACACTTTTGTTGAAAAGGCTCAGGAAAACAATGCTGATATAATTTGCTGCAGTGCTTTGCTTACAACTACCATGGGCGAAATGAAATCTGTAGTTGAAAAAGCGAACGAAGCAGGTATTCGTGATAAAGTAAAAATTATGGTTGGCGGTGCTCCCGTTTCCCAGAGCTTTTGTGAAAGTATAGGTGCAGACTACTATACTCTTGATGCTGCAAGTGCGGCTGATGTAGCTCTTCAGATTTGTCAGAGCAAGTAATTAAAGACTTTATAAAAAGTTCAAAAGAGCATATTGCAATTTTTTAATATGCTCTTTTTGTTATATTTAAAAATTATGAGGTGTTTTTATGAATAACAGAGAAAGAGCAATGAACATATTGCATTATAAAGATGTTGATCGTTTACCTGCTGTTCATTATGGTTATTGGAAAGAGCTTTTACAGGAATGGGCTGATCAGGGTAAGATTTCCCGTGATATTGCAGAGAATCGAAGAGACGGCAACGAAAAGGATATTGAGCTTGATAAAATTATAGGCTGGGATTTTAACTGGGGTGGCCCTTTAGGATGCAGCGATAGCCTTTACCCTCTCTTTGAAGAAAAGGTACTTGAAGTTTTGCCCGACGGTACAAAAAGAGTTCAGAATAAATACGGCGTTATTGAAAGAATAAAACCCGGAATAACCTCTATACCCTCGGAAGACGACTGGCTTTTAAAAGACAGGGATGCGTTTGAATCCTTTTATAAAGATAAAATGCAGTATTGCAAAGAACGAATAAACTTTGAGTTTTATAATAAATTTAACGAAACTCGTTCTATGGACAGACCTATTCCCATAAGTGGCGGAAGTGTTTTGGGTACAATAAGGGATCTTACAACAGTTGTAGGTATGAGCTATCTTATGTATGATGAAGATGAAGACTTGCTTGCCGATATTGTTGATACTTTTGCAGATATGCAGTATAAATGCTTTGAGGCAATTTTAGAAACAGGTGCGCAGTTTGACTATGCTTTATACTGGGAAGATATTTGTTTTAATTCCGGTCCCCTTTTATCTCCCGAAATTTTTAATGAGCTTTGTTCAAAGCATTATAAAAAGAGAAATGCACTTTTTAACAAGCATGGCATTGACATAATTTCACTTGACTGTGACGGAGTAATTGAAAAACTTATTCCTACATGGATTGAAAATGGTGTAAACACTATGTTCCCGCTTGAAGTAGGTGTTTGGGGCGACCAGTTTGAAAGTGCGAAAAAGAATTTTGGTATAGAGCTTCGCGGTGTTGGCGGAATGGATAAAACTGTTTTAAGAAAAGACAAGGCGGCAGTTGATGCCGAGCTTGAAAGAATTAAGCGTCTTGTTTCGCTTGGCGGATTTATTCCCTGCCCAGATCACAGACTGATGCCCGGAACAAAGTTTGAATTAGTTCAGTATTACGCTGACGAAATAAAGAAAATCAAACCTTGATAAAATAATTTGTGTTTTTGGAGGATAGCTTTATGAATATGAATCAATGGCTTGAAGATATTAAAGCCTCAAAGACAAAAAAGGCTATGCCTATTTTATCTTTTCCAAGCGTGCATCTGCTTGGTGTATCGGTAAAAGAACTTACTGACAACAGCGAGCTGCAGGCAGAAGGCATGAGACTTATTGCACAAAACAATGATACGCTTGCGTCTGTAAGCATGATGGACTTATCGGTTGAGGCGGAAGCCTTTGGTTCCGACGTGCGTTTTGCAGATGATGAAGTGCCAACTGTAGTAGGTGCTATTGTTACTACGCCCGAAGATGCAGAAACTTTGCAGATTCCACCTGTTACTGCTGCAAGATGTCCAAAATATATAAATGCTATTAAAAAAGCTTGTACTACTATTACTGACCGACCTGTTTTTGCAGGAGTAATAGGTCCGTTTTCTCTTGCAGGCAGACTTATGGACGTTAGCGAAGCTATGATTAACTGTTACACAGAGCCTGAAATGGTACATACTACTCTTAAAAAAACTTCCGAATTTTTAATAAACTACATAAATGAATATAAAGCCTGCGGTGCAAACGGTGTTGTAATGGCAGAGCCTTTGACGGGTATGCTTTCGCCCGATTTGGCAAGGGAGTTTTCTGAAAAGTATGTAAGACAAATTATAGAAAGTGTACAGGATGATAATTTTATTGTTATTTATCACAACTGTGGCGACAATATTCTGCTTATGGCTGATTCTATTTTGGCAACGGGGGCTGCTGCCTTCCATTTTGGCAACTCTGTTCCTTTAATAGAAATGCTTAAGATTTTCCCAAAAGACAAGGTTATCATGGGCAATGTTGACCCCGCCGGACAGATAAGAGGAGGAACTCCCGAGTCTGTCAAAGAAGAAACAAAGCGTATAATGGCTGAATGCTCTGAATATTCTAATTTTGTTATTTCCTCGGGATGTGATATTCCACCTGCAAGCAGCTGGGATAATATAAATGCATTCTTTGAGGCAGTTGATGAATTTTACAGTGAAAATGAATAGAAGATTATAATGGATATAAAAAACGTATTCGAAGTGAAACACATTTAGTTCACTTTGAATACGTTTTTTTATTTGTTTATTTCATTTAGTAATGCTGTGCAACCTTTTAATATGTCCTGCCAGGTTTTTTCAAAGTCGCCTGTCCACCAAGGGTCTGCTACGTCGCCGGGGGTATTTGTATAATCCATTAAAAGAGAAACTTTGTTTTCGTAATCTTCGCCTATTATTCTTGACAGATTTTTTAAATTAAGTCTGTCCATTGCTATTATATAGTCATAATACGAATAATCGGCTTTTGTTATTTGTCGCGCTGTTTTACCATTGCAAGAAAGCCCGTGCTGTGCAAGAATACGTCTTGCAGGCGGATAAACAGGATTGCCAAGTTCCTCTGTGCTTGTTGCACAGGATGCTATTTCATATTTATGGGCTATTTTCTTTTTTGTTATTAAGTCTTTCATAACAAATTCTGCCATAGGGCTTCTGCAAATATTGCCGTGGCATACAAATAATATTTTAATCATTTTTTCTTCTTAATCCTTTTAAAATCTGTTTTTGTTCTTTGGTTATTCTATAACTTTCAATCGCTTTTTGTATAGTTTTATTATGTACCCATACAGGCAGTTTATTTTCTATTATATAAGGAAATGTGCTGTCCCACTGTTTTGAAAGAGCAGTTGCAAAATACCAGGCTATCATCATATTTATGTAGTATTCTGACGATTTTATTTTTGAAACTCTTTTTAGGAATTTTTGTTCAAATTTTTCGTCAAGATAATAGGTCATAAGCATTTCTATCCCAAAACGGACAGTATAAGTATGCTTTGATGAAAGCCAGTTTTCAATTTCTCTTAACAGCTTTTCTGTGTTATTTTTAAAGCATTTCGGTCTTAAAGAATCGCAAGTTGCCCAATTATCTATATATGGAAGAAATTTATTCAGCTCCTCTATACACTTATCAAAATCATTGATTTGACAAATTAAAAAGGCGTGAAGATTATTTTCTTCATAATAAATATGAGGAAGTGTTTTTAAAAATTCTGCTGTTTGTGTGCAATTTTCTATGTTTTTAGCAAGCTTCCTGATATGCGGAATTCTCACCCCTATTACTGTATCGGGATTTATATTGGGCATAAGCTTTGAATGAAACTTCTTATACTCTAAATCCTGCAAATTCAAAAGTTCTTCTGTTATGTTCATTTAATATCTGCCCCTCCGAACATACAAAAGCCGTTTATGTTTAATGTTACTGCATCTTTATCGATGTTTTTATTCCCTCTTTTATCGGAAATTCCGCCAAAAAGACAGAAGGTATTAATTTTTATATTTATATTTTCGGGAACTATTATATCTGCACCGCCAAAAGCACAAAAGAGGTCTATTTTGCTCTGGTCTTGTATTTTTGCACCTATAAGATTACATTTTGCTCCGCCAAATACTGCACCTACTTTTGCCACAGTTATTTCTTCGTCTGAATAATCAATGGTTTGCGAATTAAATGCTACAAAGTTCTCGCTTTGTCCTTTTTGCAAGTTTTCGTTTTTAGCAGGCTTTACAGATGTTGATTTTACTATAAGTTTTATTCCGATTAAAATTATGATAACGGGCACTAAAACCTTGATTATCATATCATAATCAAATACATCCTGTGCTGCCAAAAGCAAAAGAACTCCCGCTAAAAGACCAATAAAATTCCCTGTTTTGTCTTTGCTTGTGAATATCCCGTTAAGGCATGGAATAATTATAAAAAGTGTCCACCATCCGTCAAGTGAAATTTTTATATCTGATATACCAAAAGCACCTAAAATATAAATAACACCTACTGCTATTAAAAGTGCTCCTATTACTATTCCTGTTAGTTTTTTCATTTTTTACTCCTTTTAATATTATTTGTTTAATGCGGCTTCTTTAACAATATCGCCTACTCCGTCTAAAACCATGGTGGGTCGGTAAGCGTAAGTATCTAACGTTTCCATTGTTGATATTCCTGATAAAACAAGCACTGTTGCCATACCGCTTTCAAGACCCGATATAACATCTGTGTCCATTCTGTCCCCTACCATAACTGCCTCTTTTGAATGGCAGTTAAGCCTTTTTAATCCTGTACGCATCATTAAGGGGTTTGGTTTTCCGCAAAAATATGCCTGTTTTCCTGTTGCCATTTCTATAGGTGAGGTTAGTGCTCTGCAAGCAGGGGCTATTCCATTTTCGATAGGACCAGAAAGGTCGGAGTTTGCCCCGATAAGCTTTGCTCCCTTTAATACAAGGTTTGTTGCTTTTGTTATTGTATCAATATTATATGATTTTGCTTCTCCTATTACAACGTAATCAGGGTTTACGTCATTCATATAAATTCCCGCATTGTAGAGCGCATTTGTAAGCCCTGCTTCACCAAGGACATACACGCTGCAGCCAGGGGCCTGTTCTTTTAAAAATTCTGCTGTTGCAAGGGCACTTGTATAAAAATGTTCTTCGGGTACATCAAGTCCCATTCTTTCAAGTTTATGTTGAAGCTCAAGCGGTGTGTAACTGCTGTTATTTGTTAAAAATAAATATTCTTTATCGTTTTCGTGCAGCCAATTTATAAATTCTTTTACTCCTGGTAAAATTTTGTTTCCGTGATATATAACTCCGTCCATATCACATATAAAGCCCTTTTTTTCGTTAAAATTTATTGTGCTCATAATTTCCTTCTCCTTTTATTTATATCAGATTTAAATAGCTGAGTGCAAAAATCCAGCCAAACAATGTAACAAGGCAAAAAGCAGATGACATTATAACAAGGTGTGCCGCCAGATGCTCATCTGCACCCATTTGCTGTGCCATAGAAAAAGATGCTACTGCAACAGGCGCTCCGAATGTCACAAGGATGCAAACAAGTGCTTCCCCTGTGAAGCCGAGTAAAATGGCCGCTGTAATCATAATCAACGGGACAAAAATAAGCTTTGCACTTACTGTAATTATAAGTTCTTTTATACTTTCTTTGATGGTTGAATATTCAAACTCTGCACCAAGTACAATGATGGACAGAGGGGTTGCTACAGATGAAATATCTTTTACCGATGTTTCAAGTATAGCGGGCAATTTTATTTTTAGTAATAAAAATACTATTCCTGCAAAACAACCTATAATAAGCGGGTTTTTGATTATACCTTTTAAAACCTGCAAAGCACTTAACTTGTTTTGGTTTGTACAAAAGCGTTCAAGCGCAAAAACGGCAAGAATGTTAAACCAGGGTATAGTTACACTCATAAGAATTGAGGCCAACCCGCCTGCATTGTCACCGTAAATATAGCCAATCAAAGGAAGTCCCAAAAGTGCAAAGTTAGACCTGAAAAAGCCTTGAAGCATTGCTCCTCTTTTTTTATTGTCTTTTGTAACAAATATTGTTACAAAATATCCAAGTAAAAAAGCTACAAATATCCCAACAACCGAAAAGCAAATAAGTTTTATATCAAAAACTTTCCCTAAATCTGCTTTATATATGTTATAAAACAATAACACCGGCAAAAACACTTTAAAAACAAGTTTGTTTATTGTGTCAAAGCCTTGTTTATCAGCAATTTTTATTCTTTTTAAAAAGTATCCCAGTGCCATCAATATAAAAATCGGCGAAATTGCATTAAAGGATAATTTTAAACTCTCCACTGTATTTTTCCTCCGTTAATTTTGGATATATAATCCTTTACTCTACAAACAAAATTATACATCCAAGTACTTGAATTGTCAATATTTCCTTGTATTCAGTCAATAAAAAAAGGTCTGTTTTTTACAGACCTTTTTACTATTTTATATGTTTATTATACGATACCCTGTGCCATCATAGCATCTGCAACCTTCTTAAAGCCTGCAATGTTAGCACCTGCAACGAGGTCATAGCCTAAGCCATTTTCTTCTGCTGCTTCTACTGAAACCTTATGTATGTTTATCATGATGCCTTTAAGTTTTTCGTCAACTTCTTCTGCTGTCCAGCTGTATCTCATAGAGTTCTGTGACATTTCAAGTGCTGAAACTGCAACACCGCCAGCGTTTACTGCCTTCGAAGGTCCAACAATTAAGCCTTTGCTTCTTAAGAGAGCCATTGCTTCGTTTGTTGTGGGCATATTTGCAACTTCGATATAATATTTTGTTCCGTTAGCAATAATCTGTTCTGCTTCTGTAACACCGATTTCGTTCTGTGTTGCACAAGGCATACAAATATCAACCTTAACGCCCCAGGGTTTCTGTTTAGCAAAGAATTCACAACCGAATTTTTCTGCATAATCCTGTGCACGGTCACGACCTGATGAACGCATTTCGAGGAGATAATCCCATTTTTCCTGTGTGCCAACACCGTCGGGATCATATACATATCCGTCAGGACCGGAAATTGTAACAACCTTACCGCCAAGTTCTGTTACCTTCTGGCAAACACCCCATGCAACATTACCAAAGCCTGATACTGCAACTGTTTTTCCGTTGAAGGTATCGCCTTCGTGCTTGAGAACTTCGTTTGCGTAGTAGGAAGCACCGAAGCCTGTTGCTTCAGGACGGATGAGTGAACCGCCATAAGCTAAACCTTTACCTGTTAAAACGCCGTTTTCCCAGCAACCTTTAATTCTCTTATACTGGCCATAGAGGTATCCGATTTCTCTTCCGCCAACACCGATATCGCCGGCAGGAACGTCTACATCAGGGCCGATATGTCTGTAAAGTTCTGTCATAAATGCCTGACAGAATCTCATAATTTCTGCATCACTCTTACCTCTGGGGTCAAAGTCAGAACCACCTTTACCGCCACCGATGGGAAGACCGGTTAAGCTGTTTTTAAATGTCTGTTCAAATCCTAAAAACTTCATAATACCGGAATATACTGAAGGATGGAAACGTAAGCCGCCCTTATAAGGACCGTTTGCACTGTTAAACTGTACACGGAAACCTCTGTTTGAATGTACTTTGCCGTTATCATCTACCCATGAAATACGGAATGTAATCATTCTTTCGGGTTCAACTATGCGTTCAATTAAACCGGCAGCCTCATATTCAGGATGCATTGCCACTACAGGTTCAATAGATTCAAAAACCTCTTCTACTGTCTGTAAAAACTCGGGTTCTCCCTTATCTCTTACCTTAACCTGTTCGAATACTCTTTTTAAATATTCGTTTGTAATTGCCATATCAAACACCTCTTCTTTTTTATATAATATAATTTAGTATTATATCACACTAATATATTGCTTTGCAATGGGTAATTTTAAATTTTTTAATTTTTTTATTTTTATTAAATCTTATATGAATTTGCAAATATTTTAAAGTATGTTGTCTCCTTGTGTAAAATCAGGATGAAAAAATATTGTTCATTTCGTCAATCGATTCAGAAAGAGAATAAATAAATTCTCTTGTATCACGGACTTTCATACACAGATTCATCGCAAGGGTTACTCTTTTTACAAATAAGGGGTCAAGATCTTCTATTTTCATTGCAGTAGCGAGGGGGCAAATGCCTCTGCCACGGATATCCATCATAATTTCAAGCTTCTCTCCCCTTTTTGCATAGGGTACAAGCGGGAAAATTCTGCAGGAAAGCGGACGAAGTTTTCTGTCACAAGTACCTGGGCAAGTAAAAAGTTTTGCCTTTCTTCCATTGTCGTATGTAAAGTTACTGTCATAGATTTTTGCCCAATCAGGAAGTGGCTTGTACATTACAATTTCTCCGGGAAAAAGATGCATTCCTGTAATTTCATCAGTTACAGTACAGCAGGCACCGTTGCAAAGCTTGCCGCAATCTATTGTAAGAGGAGTTACATCCTCAAGCATTTTATACAGTTTTGTGTAAAATGTTTTTTTGTCAATTTTCTGTTTCAAGGCGTTGCTCCTTTTTTATAGTCTGCGAAATATTTTATATATTTAAAAGCTTTGCTGCATTGTTATAAAATATATCCTCACGTTCTTTTTCAGTAAGTTCTATCTGCATAAATCTTTCTACCTCATCCTCTGGCTTCCACATGGGATAATCTGTACCAAACAGAACCCTGTTTGTTCCGTATATCATAATAAGTTCCTTTGCTTTTTGGGGATTTATAGCATAAAGAGAGGATGAACAATCAACATAGAAATTTTTATACTTATTTAGTTTTTGGGTAGCCTCTTCCCAAATAGACCAGCCACCAAAATGAGCACCTATAACTGTTAAGTTTTTATAAATATCAAGAATTGGTATCATTCTGTTCGGATTAGAAAAGTCATAACGACGGTCTCCCGTATGAATAAGAATCGGGAGCCTCCCTTCACATAATTCGTAAATCTTAAGCATACGATAGTCATCAATCTTAAACTTCTGTATATCAGGATGAAGTGTTCCAAAACCTGTGAATTTACCCTCGCTTTTAGCAACAGAGAGTGCTATAAATTTATTTATGCTCGAAACCTGTTTTGGAGTTGTTGCCACAGACTGTACTATACAATGCTCAATTCCGGCAAGCTCTGCTTCTTTTAACAAAGTGGATACTGTTCCGTCAAGGGTAGAGCCAAGCCCTTCATAAAAATCGCAAGTAGCCGCTGCCGCCTTATGTGCAATTTTGTCAGGATATATATGGCAGTGTGCATCTATTATTTTATATTTTTTAATCGAAATCATCGCCTTTCAAAAATGAATCACAAAAATTATTTAATTATTCAAATATCAAAACCGGCAAACTAATATTTTTAATTGTAAAGGACTTACCACGATATTTCCTTAACATTTATTTTACTATTTCCGGAGCGCATACAGGCCTTAAACTATTAATACTTTCCCATACATAAACGACTGCATTATCATAATTTTCGGATATGTCAAAAACAACATTTTCTCCCACATAGTCTTGCTTTTTAATAGAAACTAAAGCCTTTTCTTTATATAGTGCTAAAAATACTATTGAATTTGCAGGAGCATATTCAAGGCTGACTGTAATTTTACCGTTTTCCTTTTTTGTAGTTACATTTGCCTTTGGCAATATATTTTCTAAGGATAACGAGTAAAATGTGCTCCGGTTGTTTTCGCCGTTTGTAAACCAAAAAACTTTATTGCCCTTTATTACAGGCTGACATTGTTCCGATAAATATGCATCTTTGTCGTAAAATACCTTTGAAAGATTTTCGCCGTGCTCATTTACAAGCACATATTTAATGCCCTGTGTGTAGCCTACATCGTTTTCCCAAATTTCGCTGTACTTGTATAAAAATTCTTCCCACATAAGAAGATACATTCCATCTCTAACCTTTACAAGATATGGAAACGAAGCCACTTTGTTTTCTCTTGAATAGTCAGTATATCTTCTTGTTGTTATCTTGGTACCATTTTTTTCGGCACTAAGTAATAAAATATCCCTTGTTTCGCCATCTGCATATTCAAATTTTTCCTTTTCGGCATAATTTATGCTGTTAAAGGCAACAAGCATATTATTTTTATCAACAGAAAATCCACCTAAAGATACGCCCGTATAATTATCTCCACTCTCACCTCTTAAGCTGTAAAGCTCCCTTGGTGTGTAAATGCCTTTGCTTCTTTTAAACGTAATTATCGACCTTGGATATGCGTCGCCATGATCTAAAAAATACAAATCTTCGCCATCATATTGCACAAACTGATTAAACGAGTGCGAAACATGATTTTCCTGAAATGTAGTTAAAATATTTTTTATCTTCATTGTGTCAACGTCCATTAAAAGGCTGAGCTGACCCTGGTGGTTTACAGGAATAATTTCGCCTGTACTTTTGTAGTGCTTTCTGGCTGTGTGTATCGCCAGTGTTTTTCCGTCAAAATCCATTCTAAGCGAGCCTGATCTGAATGGATATGCAGTAGCGCAAGCCTTAACAGAACAAGACGATAATCGGTTAAAATCTTTGTCGTATTTTACAATCCTTATTACCTCTACGTTATCGTCATCGTTTGGGTTGTCCTGTCCAAAAACCGCAAAATTGTATTTTTCGGTGCTGTAAAAACCTCCGTATAAAGGTAGCTCGTATTGTATTGTTTTCTTGCTCAAAAGATTATAATTATGATCGTATTTTTCAATACTTAAATATCCGTTTGTACCATCTATAATCGAAAGTGAATCTTTTGTTACATCAAAAATGTTGGTTTTCATTATATGAGAGTGATTTGATATTCCGCTGCGATAATGCATTTGCGTGTAATCGCCGGTATGGTTAATTGTTTTCTTATTAACCTTACCCTCTTGTTCGGGTAAAATAACAGTTTCTGCAAGATCGTAATCGGGTTCATGTTGAACTATAACCTTACAGGTTGCCGTTTTATGGCCGTCGTATGTTTCAACCTCAATTTCTGCCTCACCCGCTTCTACGGCGATAAGCTTACCTCGGTTTTTTAAAACGCACGCACCGTTTCTGGATGTAAAGAAAACATCTTTACAGGGAGCATCAGACGGATATATATTTACATCCAAATTTACTTCTTCTCCCCTGATAACATAATAAACCCTTTGAGTGAACTCAACTGATGTTACCTTGTTCATATCAGGGTCATTATCAAAATGCATATATAGTTTTTCATTATAGGTTACATCAAGGTCGGGATTCCACTCAGCATATATTTTGTCCCAACTCTTTTTGGTGCCCCCAAAGTATATATCCTTTACAGAGTTATTTCCGTAAAAAGCACCGTGTTCAATAGTAGTAACCGATGCCGGTATGCGTAATGTACTAAATCTGTAACTTTCAAACGAGCCGCTTGCCAAAATTTTCGTTCCCTGTGGTATTGTATATTCGGAAGCTGTTCCTACATACAAAATAAGTTTTGACATATCCTTTGTAAAAAGTACATTATCCACTGTTTTATAATAAGGATTTTCTCTATGAACCGAAAATTCTCTTAACCCATCACAGCCTGTAAATGCGTATTCGTGTATGTTTTTCATACTTTTGGGCAAAGAAACACTTGTCATATATGAACACATAGAAAATGCACAATAAGATATACTTGTAACGCCTTCCTCGATAACGACCTTGCCTATGTCATATCTTCCTTCCCAAGGAGAAGGGTCCTCAAAGGAATATTCCTTCATTGCCCCCTTGCCACTTATGGTTAACACTCTGTATTCAAGTTTCCAGGTAAGGTTATCTCCACAACTGCCTTGCGTTTCGGTAGAACCATAAGAAAATGCAGGCAAAGCCGTAGCAAGAATCACCAGCATCAAAAATATGCATACTGTTTTTCTTAGATAAAATACCTTTTTCATTTTATTTACTCCTTTAATCGTTCATGTCAAGTCAAGATAAAAAAATAATGTATTGTCCCAGCGGTTGAAAGACCGCCGGGAGCCAGAAGTCTTTGAGAATTTTATGAAATAAAATTCTGTGTGTGTCAATTATATAATTAGTGTACATTTTAGATGCCACTTGTTCAATCACCATAATATTTATATATTACTTCGACACCATGAACTTTTGTTTCTTGCTTATAATTAATTGTTGTTGTATTATTGACCATCAAAGTATCGTTATCTTTCCATTCGACATCAAATTCATAATCATTAATATATGTATTTCCTACATCGCCTCGTTTTGGTTGCTTTCCATTTTTCAAAATAGACAATCTATATACAAACCACGAAGTTGCCCCACCATTACTTTCGAACACATAAGCAACATATTCTCCATCAGGAGAAACAACTTTTTGAATTATATCAGGTTCGCTCAATACAAACCATCTTAATCCATTAAATGCCGAATACAAAAGCCCAATCCCTACAACAATTATCAAAAAAGTAATCAAGATTTTCTTTTTCATTTAATCACCTTTACTTTGATCTTTCTTAGCTGTTGTAATTGACGCAATAAGTTTTCTTCTCAAGGTTCCGCTTTTATTATTTAATTCATTATATACATTTTCTTGTAATGAATTAACCTTATAAAGAATTTCTAACCAGTATTCAGTTTCATAACATTCTTTCAATGCTATTTCCAATTTATGAATAAAGTCTGCTCTGCTTTGTGCATATTTTGCTTCATGTGAATTTGCGCCTATTGAAGAACACGACCGCAATAACTGATTAACAAATACTGCTCTACCTTTTATATTATCACATATTGCAGTTATCTCAACAGTAAGTTCTACCGCTAATTCCTTTATTGTTTTATCATTCATAATTTATTCTTCTTTCTGCGATATACTCACTTCGTTCGTGCGATATATTTTCGATTTAATCAAATGCGATATAACCTCGTTTAACTCGGTTGCGATATGATATAAATTCCTATTCTCGTGCCGCAGGCACATATCGCATCGAAGATATATCGCATACGCAGTATATATGGCAAATTCCATTAGGAATTTATATCGCTGATTTCATCTTCGATGAAATCATTATAACATCATTCATATTTTTTATCAAGGTTTTCAAATGCTTTGTTATAAAAAAGCACTTCCGCAAATGTTTTACGAAAGTGCTTTATATTATTTGCCAAGATATGCTTTTTTAACTTCTTCGTTTGAAAGAAGTTCTGCTCCTGTTCCTTCAAGCTTAATTTTTCCTGTTTCAAGAACATAGCCTTTGTCGGCTGTTTTAAGTGCCATATTGGCATTTTGTTCTATAAGAAGAATGGTTACTCCGTTTTTATTGATTTCTTTTATGATGGAGAAAATATCGCGTACAATAAGCGGTGCAAGACCGAGGGAGGGTTCGTCCATCATCATAAGTTTTGGACGGCTCATCAAAGCTCTTGCAACAGCGAGCATTTGCTGTTCACCACCCGAAAGTGTGCCTGCCATCTGCCAGGAACGTTCTTTTAAACGGGGGAACAAATCATATACCCACTTTATATCTTCTTCTAAAGAATCTTTTCGAAGATATGCACCGATACGTATGTTTTCCAAAACTGTGAGGTCGGGAAAGATTCTTCTTCCTTCAGGAACAAGGGTGATTCCGCTTTTTACAACCTTTTCTGCAGAGATGCCTGTTATATCTTCTCCGCAAAATTCAATGCTTCCGCTTTTTGGGGTTACCACACCTGCGATAGAACGCAATATAGAGCTTTTGCCAGCACCGTTTGCACCTACCAATGTTACAATCGAGCCTTCTTCAACCTCAAAAGATACATCACGAACTGCATTTATTCCACCATAAGTTATATTGAGATTTTTAATTTTCAGCATCGTCTGTCACCCCCAGATATGCCTCGATTACACGAGGATTGTTGCTTACCGATTCGGGCGTACCGTCGGCAATATGCTTACCGAAGTCGATTACATATATACGGTCGGAAATATCCATAACAAGATTCATGTGATGTTCTATAAGCAAAATTGTAAGATTGAATTCTTTTCTTATTCTTCTTATAAATGCTGTAAGCTCCTCTGTTTCCTGCGGGTTCATACCTGCGGCAGGTTCGTCAAGTAAAAGGAGTGACGGGTTTGTTGCAAGTGCTCTTGCAATTTCAAGATGCCTTTGCTTTCCGTAAGGAAGTGATGTTGCAAGCTCGTCTTTTACATCCTCAAGACCTAAAAGATTTAAAAGCTCGTGTGTTTCTTCACGCATTTTCTTTTCTTCTTTGGCATTTGCCCTGAAGATTGCCGAAAAAACATTGCTTGTTTTTCTTAAATGCTTTGCTACCAAAACATTATCGAATACTGTCATACTTTTAAAAAGTCTTATGTTCTGGAAGGTTCTTGCCATTCCGAGTTTTGTAATCTGGTCGGGTGTTTTTACTATTGTTTCTTTATATGTACCATTATTTTCCCCTGCGTACATTTTTTTCATTTTTCCTTTAGGGAAATTTTCGATAATTGTTTCGCCGTTAAAAGAAACACGTCCGTTTGTTGGCTGATAAACACCTGTTATAACATTGAAGGCTGTTGTTTTGCCCGCACCATTAGGACCGATAAGTGCTACTATTTCGCCATCATTTATTTCCATAGAAAGGTTATTGACTGCTACAACGCCGCCAAACTGCATTGTAACATTTTCTAAACGAAGAACATTATTCGGCATTGCTTTGCACCTTACCTTTCTGTTTTATTTTTCTGTTTTTAATCAAATCTGGTAGTTCTTTCGTACCCATAATACCCTTACGGAAGAAGAGTACAACTATCATAATTACTATTGAAAAAACAACCATTCTAAAGCCGTCTTTTAAAAGGGGTACCTGATATGCACCTATTGCCATAGGTTCATCAAGGAATCTGAACCACCATTCAGAAGCTGCAATATATAAGAAGCTTCCTATACAAGAGCCCGAAACAGAGCCTATACCGCCTATAACAACTATTAAAAGAATTTCGTATGTAAGCACCGATGTGAATGGTTTTGCCTGATATGTTGTTGCAAACATAGCATAAAGTGCTCCGCCTATTCCTGCAAAGAAAGCAGATATGCAGAAGGAAAGAATCTTATGTTTTGCAAGGTTTATACCCATTGCTTCTGCTGCAATTTCGTCGTCACGGATTGCTTTGAATGAACGTCCGTAGGTTGAATTTATTAAGAGAACTATAATCACAATACAAATTGTAACTATGATTGCAGGAACAACAGTTGAAAGATAAAGCGAGGTTTGCCCGTTTGAACCGATTATATTAAATGAATTCAAAGTCGGGAAGCCTTTTATCATATTTGCTCCGTTTGTAAGTTTACCAAGAACAAGTTCTCCTCCGCCCGGCAATGCAATAACTTCACACTGGAAGATTGTTCTTATAATTTCAGCAAAGCCAAGGGTTGCAATTGCAAGATAGTCGCTTTTGAGTCTTAACACAGGTAAGCCTATAAAATATGCAAACAATGCCGCTACTATTCCTGCAATAACAAGTGCTACAAGAACGCCTAAAACAAGGCTTAATGCCCCTCCTACCCCGCTGTTACCAAGGAATGAGCCGAAAAATTCCTGAATAGAAAAGTTAACTACACTTCCTCCATACTTATAAAAAATTCCGTCAGCAGGAACTTTTAATGAAACAGGGGTTGTAAGAATTGCAAAGGTATACGCGCCAAGAAGCATAAATCCTGCATGGCCAAGTGAAAACAACCCTGTAAATCCGTTTAAAAGGTTTAAGGAAACTGCTATTAAGCAATATACTATAACTTTACGAAGTACCATAAACAGTTTTGATGTTGGTGTGAAAAGTTTTGGTACTCCGGGAAACATCAAATTAAGATTTTCGATAAAAAGCAGCAATGCCCAAAATGCAAGAATGCATACTATTGCTATAACTGTGCTTTTTACATTTTTCTTTTTGTTAAGATTCATTTTAAAGCTCACCCCCATCAGACTTTATCAACAGTCTTTTCACCAAATATGCCGGTAGGTCTGAAAATAAGAACTACTACGAGTACGGCAAAGGTAAAAGCATCTGAAAATACAGAGTATGGTGTAGCTTTAATAAGATTTTCGCAAACACCTATAATAAATGCACCTATAACTGCTCCGGGTATAGAACCTATTCCCCCGAAAACAGCCGCTACAAAGGCTTTAAGTCCGGGAAGTGCTCCCGAAACTGCAACTATTTTTGAATAGTTTGAAAAATAAAGTATTGAACCTATTGCCGCAAGGGCTGAACCTATAACAAAGGTTACCGAAATAACATTGTTTATTTTTATGCCCATAAGACGGCTTGTTTCAAAGTCTTTTGATACAGCACGCATTGCCATCCCGATTTTTGTGTGATTAATAAGGAACGAAAGCAACAAAACCAATATAATTACCATTGGAAGGGTAATTATTGTTGCTACTGTCTGCTTTGTTCCGAAAATGGAAACTGTTTGTGCTAAAAATGGTATTGTGGGATATGTCATAGGCTGTCCGCCTGTAAGGTATGTAATAACGTTTTGCAAAAGATAGCTGACACCTATTGCAGATATCATAACACTCATACGGGGAGCCTTGCGCAACGGCAGATATGCGGCACGCTCAATACAGAATCCCAGAATAATTGTAATTATAATCGTCAAGGGTATAACAACCGCCAGCGGCATAGTAGCAGAGAACCAGATAAGCATCATACCTGCTACCATAAACACATCGCCGTGAGCAAAGTTTATAAGACGCAAGATTCCGTATACCATGGTATATCCGATAGCAATAAGAGCATATTGTCCGCCGACAGATATTCCTGTCAGCAAAGTTGTGATCAAGGACTGCACCTGTATTACCTCTCTTTCAAAAAATAGAAAATTTCTTTGCTGTACCGAAATGTTTTTTCGGCATAGTAAAGAAAATCATAAGTGCTTGGCAGGGATTTCCCCTGCCAAGCATTCGATTAATTTAAGTTAAATTACTGTGCTTTCTGTACAGTTTCAAGCAACCATGAGCCGTTTGCTGTATCAACTGTTTTGATGTAAGCTGTATCACGGATAGCATCGCCTATGGAGTCAAATGCGATTTCGCCAGATACACCTGTGTATTTTACATTGGGAAGTGCAGCTTTAACTGCAGCTTTATCAGGTGAGCCTGCTGCTTTTATAGCTTCAAGTGCTACATAGTAAGCATCGTAACCCATTGCTGTTACAGCCGAAATTGTATCGTCGCCGCCGTTAGCTGTTTTTGCATCAGCATTTGTATTAATGTAATTTTTGATACCTTCGTCAAATTCAGGTGAACCGCCTTCCTGATAGAAGGTTGAAACATAAAGTTTTGTATCTGTTCCTTTTGCAGCTTCTAAAACCTTGTTATCGTCAAGTGTGTCGGAACCAAGGATAGGAAGACCAATTTCAAGTCTTGCTGCCTGTGAAACTATCTGTGTAGCGTAAGCAATTGAAACAGGTGTGAATATTACATCACAGCCTTCAGCTTTTGCTGTGTTGAGGTACTGTGTGAAGTCAGCTGTGTTTGTGGGGAAGTCTGCTTTTACAACTTTTCCGCCTGCAGCTGTGAATGTCTGTTCAAAGAATGTGAGAAGGCCCTGGTCGTATTCGTTACCAAGTTCGCCAAGAAGGAATGCTTTCTTTGCACCAAACTTTTCAATAGCAAAGTTTGCTAATACTGAACCCTGGAAGGGATCAAGGAAACAAATTCTGTAATAGTGTTCATTACCCTTTGTAACGTTGGGGTTTGTGCAGGTAATACCCATTGCTGCAAGACCTGCCTGATTGAAGGTATCGCTTGCTGCCATTGAAACGCCCGAGCCGTATGAACCGAGAACGATTGATACGTCTTTATCAACCAATGTTGCTGCAGCTGAAGGAGCTTTATCGGTTGTGGAACCGTTATCAGAGTATACAACTTCTATTTTATATTCAACGCCGTTGAGTGTGATTGTAGGTGTTGTTGCATTTGCATACTGCACGCCTAAAAGTTCCTTTTTACCGCCCGATGCTGAGTCACCTGTTAAGGGTTCAAAAACACCGATTCTGATAACATTTCCGTCGTTTGATGAATTGTTTGCAGCAGGTGAACAGCCTGCAAACATTACGCTTACAAGAGTAAGTGACAAAACGATAGCCAATAACTTTTTCATTTTTATTTCCCTTTCTTAAATAAAAAATATATTTACTTTAAAAATTCAAAAATAAATCTTTAAAGTATGTTGCCATTATATCACAAACTTGTCAAAATTTCAACTCTCTGTTGTTAGATGATTTGTAAAATTTTCTAACGGTTTTTACTGCAAATTACACAAAAAAACACTGCCGTTTTTCGGCAGTGTTTTAATTTTAAAAAATTATGCGTTATCTTTTTTCGCCCATTTTCTGAACTGAACCCAAATAGGTGTTGCAATACACATTGATGAGTAGGTACCGATTATAATACCTATGATAATGGGAAGAGCAAATTCTCTTATTGAAGTTACACCAAGAACATAAAGTGTTGTAATCGTAAAGAGTGTTGTAAGTGATGTATTTAATGTTCTTGTAAGAGACTGATTTAAGCTTTCGTTTGCAACTTCTCCAAACGCACCCTTATTGTGCTTTGCATTTTCACGGATTCTGTCAAAAATAACTATGGTATCGTTGATAGAATAACCAACTATTGTTAAAATAGCAGCTATAAAGGTTGTATTAATTGAAATCTGGAATATTGCATATACTGCAAGTAAAACTGCTACGTTATGCACAAGACCTAATGTTGCAGCCAAACCTGAACGGAATGTAAATCTTATTGTGATATATATAAGCATAAAGAGTACCGCAAGACCTATTGCCTTTAATGCATTTGTTAAAAGCTTTAAGCTTGCACTTGCACTGATGTTTGTTACATCCTGCAATGCATCCTGTGTAAGACCGTATTCTTCTTTGATTGCTTCTACAACCTTGTCACGGGTTTCGGTATCGATTTCGCTTGTTATGATATATGCTACTGTTTCATCTATAGTCTGAACTGTACAATCCGTTCCAATAGTGTCATCTACAAGCTTTTTAATATCTTCCTCAACAAAAGCTTTGCCCATATTTATGCTCATTGAAGTACCGCCTGTAAAATCAAGGCCAAAGTTTAATCCACCAAAAATAAAGTAGAATATTAAACCTAAAAGTATTATTGCTCCGGAAATTATAAAGAAGATGTTCTTCTTACCAATAAAGTTTATCATTCCGACACCTCCTCTTTAGTTTCGAGCTTTACACCAAAATATTTGGGGTCTTTAACACCAAGGTTTACAAGTATATTAAGGTATAAGTGCGATACAAATACTGCTGTTAACATACTTAAAATAACGCCTATTGCAAGTGTTAAAGCAAAGCCTTTAATGGAAGCTGTACCAAACTGATATAAAACTATTGCTGCAATAATTGTGGTAATGTTACCATCAAGTACTGCGCTTAATGCTCTCTTAAAGCCTGCTGCTACAGCTGTTTTTGCTGTTTTGCCTACTTTGAGTTCTTCTTTAATTCTTTCGAATATAATTACGTTTGCGTCAACCGCCATACCGATTGAAAGAATTATACCTGCGATACCGGGTAAGGTAAGTGTCATTGTGCTCCACTCTGTGGGCAAGAAGTAGCCTGCTACTACAAGTGCTACAAGTGCTATATAGCCTACCAAAGCAAGGTCAGCCATAAGACCTAATGCACGGTAGAACACAACCATAAAGAGCATAACTATTATTATACCGATTAAAGCTGCTACAAGGCTTGTTGAAAGTGCCTTTTCACCTAATGTAGGACCTACGCTGCGAAGCTCGGATTCTACAAGGCTGAAAGGCAGGTTACCGCTTTGAATCTGGTTTGCTAAAGCCTTTGCCTGCTTTTCGGTGAAGCTTCCTGTAATAACACAGGTGGGGCTATCAATTGTTTCGTTTACATAGGGGCTTGAAATTATTTCATCATCAAGCTTTATTGAAATATAGTTTTTCTGTTCGCCTGATCTCTGGATAGCTTTTGCTGTTGCATCTTTAAACTTTGCTTGTCCGTCTGTTGAAAGGGAAAGCTGAACGTAATGTTCGTTATTTCCGTTTTCCTGTGTCTGTCCGTAAACATAGGTAGCTGTTTTTACATCACTGCTGCCTAATACTTCGTTTCCGTCAGCATCTGTAAAAGAAAGCTTTGCTGTTGCGCCGAGAATCTGTACAGCTTCTTCAGGGTCTGAAATATTAGGAATGGAAATTCTTACTGTTTTATTTCCTTCAAGTGCAACTTCTGCATCATAGTAACCCATACTGTCAAGACGGCTTCTCATTACTTCCTGTACAGAATCCATCTCTGTTTGTGTAGGATTATCCACGCTTGCATCAAATGCAATTATTGAACCGCCTACAAGGTCGAGTCCTTTTGTTATACCGTACTCACTGTCAAGCACACTGGGGAAATAATATGATTCTCCCGAAATGGGCATTGTGATGGTAAAACCGCAAACTGCAGTAAACACAAGTGCCGCTGTTACAAGTATGCAGACAATAAGACCGATAAGGCTTTTAACTTTCATTAGTCTTTTCCTCCTTAGTCTTTGCATGTTTAGAAATAATTATATAACTTTATCGACTTATAGTCAATAGTTTTTTGGTTATTTTTTGTAAATCTGCAAAAGAAAACATACAAAAACCAGGCTTTAAATATTCTTTTTGCAGATTTATTTTTTATTTTTTCTTTTTAAATTCACTCCCAATATACCGCCAAACATTCCTGACAGTATGCAGGCAAACATATTTTTAAAATTGGCACCGCCAAAAAAAGTATTCTCAAAAGCGAGTTCTGCTATACAAAACATAAGAAAAATATATGTAATTGCTGTAAGCAAGCCTAAAAGCCAGCCTTTACTTCTTATTTTTCCCGCTCCTGTCATTGCCGCAAAAAATACTGAAATATATGTTTCTGCTTTTACACAAATTCCCGTTACAGATTCATCTACAGGACCGTATGTAACCAAAAGAGCTAAAAGCAAAAGTGCTGCGGCAGTTAAAATCATTGAAACTACAACCGCTTTAACCGTTATTAAAAAAATGCTTATAAAAGTGTTGTTTGTATTTTCGTACTGCATAAAAAATCCCCTTTCATACTACATAGTATTCAAGGGGATTTAGCTTTATTCGTCGTCTTTAACTGTAAGGCATTCTTTAACTGCCCATCTGGATATTTTTAAGCTTGAACGGTTATTTAATGCACCTGTGTCGATTTCAAGAATTTCGTCTTTTACGGCTGTAATTTTTCCGTGAATTCCGCCGATTGTAACAATCTTGTCGCCAACCTTTAATGCATCAATCATTGCTTTCATTTCTTTTTCGCGTTTTTTCTGCGGGCGAATGAGAAAGAAATAAAAAATAACCAGCATTAAAACCATCATTACAATTCCTGAATATTGTTCCATAATTTTCTCCTCCAATAGAAATTTTAATATATTATACTATTGTTTTGAAAATTTTGCAAGCTATTTTTATTTTTTCCAGATTTTTTCGTCTTTAGTTATATCAGTTACAGGAATATCGTATATATCCGACAGTGAATCACTTTCATCTTCGTTTTGTGCAGGGGTCATCATAAGTCCCGTACATTCATTTGCCGACGCAACATTTGTTGAACCCGAAAAAAAGGTTTCTTCTTCTATATTATAAGGTTTTTGTTTTTTCATAAAAAATACCTCCCGTATTATTATATGCACGGAAGGCTTTTTTATTTATTGCATAGTATAATGAGTTCTTTCTCCGCCAATATACTTTGGACGGGTTTTTGCAAAATTTACACTTGCATTTCCTATTTTATTGTTATTAAGACGAAGCGGGACTGCAACGTGGCGAAGGTGCATACCTATCATAGTATTCCCCACATCCATGCCTGCGTCTGCTTTTACAAATTCTACCGAAACAGGTTCTTTCATTTTACGCCATGCAGCGGTTGCTGCACTTCCGCCTGCTTTTGGTGCGGGAACTGCACAAACTATTTCAAGATTATATTTTATTGCAGCTTCTTTTTCTATTACAACGGCTCTGTTTAAATGCTCGCAACAGCCTACTGCAAGATATATCCCTGTATTTTCAAGTGCTTCCAAAATTCCGTCAATTATTTGTTCGCCTGTTTCATATACGCTGCCTTTACCTATTTTTTCACCCATAACTTCACTTGTGCTGCAGCCAAGTATAACTATTTGTCCTTTTTTTACTTCTGCTTCCTTTATAAGCTCCTGCATTGCAGATTTTGCCTGTTCTTTAAACATAACCTATACTTCCTTTTTTTCTAATAAATCGGGGCGTTTTTCTTTGGTTCTGATAAGTGACTGTTCTTCACGCCATTTTTTTATGTTTGCTTCGTGTCCGCTTAAAAGTATGTCGGGCACGCATTTCCCCATAAATTCATAAGGGCGGGTATACTGGGGATACTCCAAAAGTCCGTTATAATGTGACTCGGTTTCGCAGTTTCCGTTGCCGATTACTCCCGGTACCATTCGTAAAACGCAGTCGGCTACTGCCATTGCAGGAATTTCTCCCCCCGTTAAAACATAATCTCCTATCGACACTTCTTCGTCAACTATTTCTTCTATAATACGCTCGTCAACGCCCTCGTAATGACCGCAAAGTATTACAAGATGTTCTTTTTTTGCAAGGTCTTTTGCTTTTGCCTGATTTAAAACCTTCCCCTGCGGTGACATATAAATTACGTAGGGTTTATAGTCAAGGTCTTTTGCTATACTCATATAAGCATCGTATATAGGCTGGGGTGCCATAACCATTCCACCACCTGCACCATAAGGATAGTCATCTACCCTTTTATGCTTATCTTTTGAAAAATCCCTTATATTTATAAAATTCATTTGTGCAAAACCGTTTTTTCTCGCTCTGCCTATTACGCTGTTATCAAACACCGCTTCAAACATTTCGGGAAAAAGGGTTAAAATATCAATCTTCATCGTCTATCAATCCCTCTATAGGTGTTATTGTAATACGTTTGTTTTCTATGTCTATATCACGCACTACATCGTCTATTACAGGTATAAGATACTCTTTTTTTCCGTTTTTAACTGTGTACACATCATTACTTCCGGTTTGAAAAACGTCTGCTATTTTACCTAAATTTCTTCCGCTGTCAGTAAAGACCTCACAACCAAGAAGGTCTGCTATATAATATCTTCCTTCAGGAAGTGGCGGTAATTTATCTTTAGGTACAAAAAGCTCCTGTTCTTTTAAGGTTTCGGCAAAGTTCATATCAGGAATTTCTGCAAAATCCATTATAAGTGCCCCTTTATGAACTCTGTATCGTTTTATAGTAAGCTTTGTGCCGTTTTTTAACAAAACATACTCTATATTATCAAAAAATTCGGGACCGTCGGTATAATAAAGTACTTTTACCTCTCCCGCTATTCCGTGTGTGTTTACAATTTTTCCGCACAAAAGCATAATTATCCTCCAAAAATTGCACAAGAGGGGATTTCTCCCCCCTCGCTTTCCTTAAATAATATCCACTACTACGGTTTTGTTATCTTTTATTGCAGCAGCTTTCATTACTGAACGGATAGCTTTTGCTATTCTTCCCTGCTTACCGATAACTTTACCCATATCGCTTTCATTTACATGAAGCTCTAATACTGTAGCTTTTTCATCTTCTCTTTCTGTTACCACAACATCGTCGGGGTATTCTACTAAAGAGCGTGCGATAAATTCAAGTAATTCTTTCATAGTTATTGCCTCCTGATTTTACGAAAAACCGATTATTTTTCGATTATTCCGCTTCTCTTGAGCAGTGTTTTTACACTGTCTGTAGGCAATGCACCTGTTGCCATCCATTTTTCAACCTTTTCTTTGTCTATGTTGATTTCGGAAGGATTAGCAAGAGGATTATATGTTCCTACTTCTTCTATAAATCTACCGTCACGGGGATAACGGGAATCAGCTACAACTACTCTGTAAAAAGGAGCCTTCTTGCTTCCCATTCTTCTAAGTCTAATTCTTACTGCCATTATGTGTCACCTCCATATATTTTTCTTTTTATCTAAACGGAAATCCAAATTTCTTTTTGGGAATGCCGTTTGAAAACTGTTTCATCATTTTTTTCATTGTGTCAAACTGCTTTAAAAGCTGGTTTACATCCTGAACCCGTGTTCCGCTTCCGTTTGCTATGCGGATTTTACGTTTTGAGTTTATTATTGAAGGATTTTCTCTTTCTTCTTTAGTCATGGACTTTATTATTGCTGCTGTTCTGTCCATTTGTTTATCGTCGAGGTTTGCCCCTTCAAGTGCTTTTGCATTTATTCCCGGGATAAGACCTGCAAGCTGACTTATGGGTCCCATATTTTTCATCTGTTCCATCTGGTCGAGAAAATCATTTAGGTCAAAACGTTGTTCACGAAGCTTTTTCTCGAGTTCTTCAGCTTTTTTCTCGTCAAATGCTTCTTGTGCTTTATCGATAAGTGTAAGCACGTCACCCATTCCGAGAATTCTTGAAGCAAGTCTGTCGGGATGAAATTCTTCTATATCTTCAAGCTTTTCGCCTGTGCAGGCAAATTTTATAGGTTTACCTGTTACAGATTTTAAGGAAAGTGCTGCACCGCCTCGGGTATCGCCGTCAAGCTTTGTAAGGATTATTCCGTCAATGCCTATTGCATTCTGGAAGCCTTCTGCAATATTTACTGCGTCCTGACCTGTCATTGCATCAGCTACAAGCAAAATTTCGGTAGGATTTACGGCAGCCTTTATATTCTGCAGTTCTTCCATGAGCTCTTCGTTTATATGAAGTCTGCCCGCTGTATCTATTATAACTGTATCAAATCTTGACAAGTCGCAATTTTTTACTGCCTTTGATGCTACCTCTACAGGGTCTTTGCATCCGTCTATCGAAAAAACTTCAACCCCTACTTTTGCACCTACAACCTTAAGCTGTTCTATTGCTGCGGGTCTGAAAGTGTCGCACGCTGCCAAAAGAGGTCTTTTACCCTTCTTTTTTAAAATGCTTGCAAGCTTTGCACTTGTGGTTGTTTTACCGCTACCGTTAAGACCTGTCATTAATATAACGGTTGGAGGTTTCGGCGAAACCGAAAGCTTTGAATCGGTACCTCCCAAAAGCTCGGTAAGTTCTTCTCTTACTATTTTGATTATCTGCTGGCCGGGGGTGAGACTTTCCATAACGTCGCTCCCCATTGCCTTTTCGCTTACTTTATTTATAAATTCTTTAGCTACTTTGAAGTTTACGTCGGCTTCCAAAAGTGCGACTCTTACTTCTCTCATAGCTTCTTTTATATCTTTTTCGGAAACCCTTCCTTTGCCGCGGAGTTTTTTAAATACACCCTGCAGCTTATCGCCAAGGCTTTCAAATGCCATTATGCCACCTAACTTTCCAATATTTCGGTTATATGTGTAACCTTTTCGGATATATTTTGTAACCCCTTATTTTCCGCTTCTCGGGAAATGTCATCAAGCAGGGTATTTATTTCTTCTGTTTTTTTTGCAAGGCCTAAAGCTTCTTCTATTGCTACAAGCTTTTCCTCGCCTTTTTTTATAAAGTTTCTTACTCCCTGTCGTGTTACTCCTACGCTTTCAGAAATTTCGGACAGAGATAAATCCATATTATAGTACATATCAAGTGCTGATACCTGCTTTTCTGTAAGTAGGTTTTTATAAAAGTCCAAAAGCAGGCTTATACTGAAATCTTTTTTCATTTTTTCACCCTCTGTAAACTCTTTTTGATTTACAGCAGTAGTATTTTACAACATTTATTATGTTTTGTCAACACTTTTTTTAAAAAAGTTATTTTTCTGCTTCCTTGACAAATAATTCCTACAATGATATAATATCTTAAATATGGTTTAAAATTTGGAGATTTTATGCAAAATGAACTTTAAAAGCTTAATTATTTTTTTGTTTGCAGCTATTGCAAGTGCTCTTTGTGCAACTTTTGTTTCGCCATTTATTGCAATAATCATTTTTTCGGTAACAGCAACCGTTTGTTTTGGAAAGTATGGTTTTTTTGTACTGATACCAACACTGGTTTCTCTTTGTTTAAGCTATGTTACAGGCGGTCTTAATGCTGTATCAGCTTTAGTTTTGGCAATGCCTGCTTCGTTTGTTTTGGGCTTTTGTTTCTGGAAGAAGCTTACTTTTGGAAATACTCTTGCTTTTTCTTCACTTGCTGAAACTTTAGTTCTTTTTGCAGGTATTTTTTATCTTTCTAAAAAAGAAGGTACTACAGCAGTAAAGCTTATTTTTGGGGAACCTGCTGATATGCTTGCTCTTTTTAACTTTGCAGGTCAGGAAAAAGAAATGCTTAGCGATATGCTTGAGTATATGTTTTATCTTTACGACGCTTTGCTTCCATTTCTTTTAATTGTATCGTCTGCTGTGCTTGTATATCTTATATTCGGCATTTCAAGATTTTTGCTTGAAAAATCGGGCGAAGCTTATGATATGCCCTATTTTTATGAATTAAGAGTGCCCCGTTCAATGATGACAGTTTTTTTGATTCTTGCCATACTGTCACTTATAGGCGGAATTTACTCGCCCATTTTATTAAATGTGCTTTTTATACTGGCTACAGTTATAATTATATGCGGTCTTTCGGTTATGTCATTTTACTTTAAAAAAATAAATGTGCCAAAAGTATTGAGAATACTTATCCTCATAGCGGGAATTTTATTTTTATCTCCCATTGCCGAGTTTAGTTTATTATTTTTAGGTATTCGCGACAGTTACCGTAATTTCCGCTCTCTCCAGAATTAAAGGAGGTTTTTAAGTTGAGTAAAAATTATACAATAGTGCCCTATATAAAGGGAGGATTTATATACCTTGCAGCTTTGCTTTGTGTTAGTATCCTTTCGTTTATTTTTGCTCCGTTATGGCTTGCACTTTTGATTACCGCTATTTTTTTAGTGGTAGTTATTATTGACTTTTTAAGAGACCGTTCTTCTGATAAATATCTTAAAAAGTATTTTGATTCACTTTCTCATGACCTTATAAAGAGTTGCGTTGAGGAGTCACCTCATTTTCCGTTTCCTTCGGCTCTTTTAAGCCGTTCGGGCAAGGTTATGTGGTTTAACAAATTGCTTGACAAGCTTTTTGACGGTGAATTTTTGTTTCAGCGTGATTTTGTTAATTTAGTTAAAAACTTTGATATTTCGGCTGAAAATGATGATGGCTCTTTTCCAGTTATAAGAACTAAAATACACGAGCGCTTTTATGACGTTATTGCAAACCGCTCGGAGGAAAATATTTTTGTATTTTTCATAGATGCTACAGAAGCAGAAACAACATATACTCTTTACAATGATGAAAAAACTGTTCCTATGCTGATATGTTTTGATAACTATGATGAAATTATGCAAGGCGAAGACGAGGCTTCTTCTTCGCGTATCAATTCCGAAATATGGAATCTGCTTGTGAATTCAGTTGCTTCTTTGTCAGGTATAATAAAAAGACTTGAAAAGGATAAGTTTTTTGTACTTATAAATAATTCAGCTTTGGAAGCCTTAAAAGCTAAAAAGTTTGAGATTTTAGAGCAGGCGCATAAAATTACCTCTTCTTTTGCTCTTACCCCTACATTAAGTATTGGTATTGGCATTGGCGGAAAATCTCTTGCCGAAAATAACGCATTTGCGGCTGCTGCACTTGATATGGCTTTAGGCCGTGGCGGTGACCAGGCAGTTATTAAAAATAATGCTAATCTTTCTTACTTCGGAGGACAAACACAGGAAACCGAAAAGAGAACCAAGGTTAAAGCAAGAGTTGTTTCCCACGCTTTATGGGAGCTTATCTCAAACGCTTCACAGGTTATTATTACAGGACACAGAAATGCTGATATTGACTGTCTTGGTGCTTGTTCGGGCATTGCGGCTATATCGCGTGCTCAAGGCAAAAAAACATTCATAGCCATGGAAATGCACGACGACTCGGTTGCCACTTCAAAAGAAAAGCTTTGCAAAAAGCCTGCTTATGACGGAGTTTTTATTTCTCCCGCCGAAGCTAATGAAATTATAACAAACCACACCTTGCTTGTTGTTGTAGACACTCATTCTCTGTCGTATATGGAAACACCTTCACTTCTGTCGGACACAGAGCATATTGTTCTTATTGACCACCACAGGAGATGTTCAGATTATATTGAAGGTGCTGTTTTATCTTATCACGAGCCTTATGCTTCATCTGCATCCGAGCTTGTTTCGGAAATGTTTTTATACCTTCCGAATGCAAGACTTCTTCCAGAAGAAGCCGAAGTTTTATATGCAGGCATATATCTTGACACCAAAGGCTTTACGTTTAAAACAGGTGTAAGAACCCTTGAGTCTGCGGCATATTTAAGAAGGTCAGGTGTTGACCCATTATCGGCAAAGCAGCTGTTTAAAAACAACTTTAATTCTTATATGGGACGCACTAAACTTGTAAGTTCCGCTAAAATATATAAGGAACATATTGCTATATCGGCAACAGAAACTTCTGCTACACAATATATGGTCGCACAGGCGGCTGACGAGCTTCTTAATATTTCAGAGGTTGATACATCTTTTGTTCTTGCAATTTCGGGTGACGAGGTTGTAATAAGCGGACGTTCAACAGGAGCTGTAAATGTTCAGCTTATTTTAGAAAAGCTTGGCGGTGGCGGGCACATGAATGTTGCAGGTGCGCAATTAAAAGCTTCTATACCGGAAGCTTACGATATGCTTTGTGAGGCTATTGACAAATATTTATTCAAATAATTCTTGAAAGGATTGATATATAATGAAGGTTATTTTAAATGCTGACGTTAAAGGTCAGGGTAAAAAAGGACAGATTGTAAACGTAAGTGACGGTTATGCAAGAAACTTTTTATTTCCCAAAGGTTTGGCATCGGAAGCTACAAAGGCTGCTGTAAACGACCTTGCAGGAAAAGAAGCTTCGGCACAGTATCACAAAGAGCAGGAGCTTTTGGCGGCAAAAGAAGCTGCTTCAAAAATTGATGGCAAAACTGTTCGTCTTTCGGGAAAAGCAGGTGCAAACGGAAAGCTTTTTGGTTCAATAACCGGTCAGGATGTTGCCAATGCTATAAAAATGCAGCTTCACGTTGTTGTTGACAAAAGAAAGATTGACCTTGGCGATGGTATAAAAACAACAGGTGAAATAACAGTTGATGTTAAAATTTATCCTTCGGTTACTGCAAAAGTAAAAGTTTTAGTAGAAGCTGAATAAGGAGTGATTCCTATGGATACACAGCTTGGAAGAAGTATGCCATACAGTCTTGAAGCGGAGCAAGCCGTTTTAGGCAGTATGATAATAAGCCACGATGCCTTGACTAAGGTTATGGAAAAAGCCGTTCGTTCGGATGACTTTTTTCTTGAACAGCACAAGGTTATTTTTGATGCTTTAATGAATCTTTTTGCCCAGAATACTCCTATTGACCTTGTCACTTTAAGCGGAGAGCTTTCGGATAAGCTTGACTCGATAGGCGGTATTTCTTATATTGGCAATGTTGCAAACAGTGTAAGTACAACTGAAAATATTAAATACTACATTGATATTGTTAAAAATAAATCTATTTTGCGCAAGCTGATTTCTGCTTCCACAGAAATTGCCGATATGAGTTATTCGGAAGCGGAAGATGTTTCGGCTATTTTAAACAGTGCCGAGCAAAAAATATTCAGCATTTTACAGGGCAGAACTTCTCAAGGTTTTTATCATATCCGTGACGTTATGCCCGAAACTATAAAGGCCATTGAAAACTTAAGAGAAAATGCGGGTAAAATTTCAGGACTTCCTTCAGGCTTTAAAAGGCTTGATGCAATGACTGCAGGTTTTCAGAATACTGACCTTATAATTTTAGCGGCACGTCCCGGTATAGGTAAAACAAGTTTTGCTTTGAATATTGCAAAAAATGTTGCATTGACAAAGAATGTTCCTATTGCTATTTTCTCGCTTGAAATGTCAAAGGAACAGCTTGTTAATCGTCTTTTGATAAGCGAAGCTATGGTTCATGGCGAAAATATGAAAAACGGTACTCTTTCGCAGGATGATATGACAAGAATTGCACACGCTCTGGGTAAGCTTGTTAAGGCTCCTATTTATATTGACGATACTCCCGGTATTTCTGCAACTGAAATCCGTGCAAAATGCAGAAGATTAAAACTCGAAAAAGGTCTTGGTATGGTTGTAATTGACTATTTACAGCTTATGCAAGGCTCGAAAAAATCAGATAACCGTCAGCAGGAAATTTCGGAAATTTCCCGTTCAATAAAAATTATTGCAAAAGAACTTAATGTTCCTGTAATAACTCTTTCACAGCTAAGCCGTGCTGCGGAAGCCAGAGCTGACAAGCGTCCTATTTTAAGTGACCTTCGTGAATCTGGTGCTATTGAACAGGATGCTGATATAGTTATGTTTTTAAGCCGTCAGTCAGGCGAGGATGTTCCTCCCGATGAGCAGAACATTGCAAGATGCGAAATTGCAAAGCACCGTAACGGCGCAACAGGTTATGTTGACCTTGTTTGGCGTGGCGAATATACATTGTTTACAGATTACGAACCTGAAAGGTAATAAAATGCTTTTAAAATCATTTGCAGATTATATTAAAAGGAATAATCTTTTCAGCTATGGCGATACTGTTATAGTAGCAGTTTCGGGCGGAGCTGATTCGGTATGCCTTTTACACCTTTTATGCAAACTAGACTGGAATCTTAATATAATATGCGCACATGTAAATCACAATTTAAGAGAAACGGCAAAGCGTGACGAACTTTTTGTAAAAAATTTGTGTGAAACTTTGGGTGTTACTTTTAAAGTTTATTCTGCAGATATAAAAAGAATTGCAAAAGAAGAAAATATATCTGAAGAGCTTGCGGGAAGAAATGAAAGATATAAATTTTTCCATGCTTTAAAAGAAGAATACTCCGCTTCGGCAATTTTAACTGCACATACAAAAAATGACCAGGCTGAAACTTTGCTTATGCATCTTATAAGAGGAAGCGGTACTCACGGTCTTGCAGGCATTGCTCCAAAACGTGACGATTTTGTGGTAAGACCGCTTTTGCAAACCTCCCGTGATGAAATTGAAAGCTTTCTTTTAGAAAATTCTTTTGAATGGACAGAAGATGAAACAAATGCAACTGATGATTATTTCAGAAACAAAATAAGGCATAACCTTATTCCCCTGCTTTGTGATTTAAATCCTTCTTTTATTGACGCTGCATCAAGGTGTGCTGAAATAGTACGCAAGGAAGACGATTTTTTAGAAGATACAGTTTCTTCCCTTAATGTTATAAAATATGACGGTAATGCAATATTGCTTGATTCTGCTATTTTACTAAAAAACAGTGCTTTGGCAGGAAGGATTATTTCAAAGATTTTAAAAAATCCTTCAAGGCAGGATATTGATGCTGTTTTTGATTTAGCGTCGGCTCGCTCTGGAAAAGCCGCAGAGCTTTCGGGTAATCTTTCTGCCCGTGCAGAACGAGGATTTATTGCAATAACTGAAAAAAAGAGTTTTGAATATTGTATTAAACTTTTACCGGGGAAAAATTATATTCCCGAAACAAATACTGTTATAACCCTGTCTGATACAAAAAGTAAAGGTGCTGTTGCCCTTCCATCAGGTGAATATTATGCCAGAAAAAGAAAAAACGGTGACAGATTTTCGCCCGAGGGAATGCGTGGTTCAAAAAATTTAAGTGATTTTTTTACAGATAATAAAATACCTGCGTACAAAAGAGACCAAATTCCGGTTATAATATATAATGAAAAGATAGCTGCGGTTGGAAATTTACGACGTGATAACAATTTTGTTCCAAAAGAGAACGAAAAAATAATATACATTAACATTGAAAGGAATACAGAAGATGCACAAGGACGTTGAAAAAATTTTAATTTCAGAAGAAGAACTACATTCAAAAGTTCAGGAACTTGCTGCTCAAATTACAAAGGATTACCAAAACAAAAATGTTTTAATAATTTCTGTTTTAAAAGGTGCTTTTGTATTTGCGGCAGACTTAATGCGCAGCATCGAACTTGATACTTCTATTGATTTTATGGTTGTATCAAGCTACGCAGACTCACATATAACAAGCCAAAAAATAAATGTAATAAAAGACACAAAAAAAGACCTTTCGGGGTATGATGTACTTATTGCTGAAGATATTTTAGACAGCGGCTTCACATTAAAGCATATTACCGAATTACTTAAAAGTCGCGGTGCAGAAAGTGTTAAAATATGCACCCTGCTTAACAAACCTGCACGCCGCCGTGTAGAAATTGATGTTGATTACGTTGGATTTGATGTTCCCGACGAATTCGTTGTAGGCTACGGACTTGATTTTGCTGAAAAATACCGCAACTTACCTTATATAGGTATTTTAAAGCCTTGTGTATATGAAAAATAATTAAACTTTTTTTGAACTTTTTATAAAAACAGTTGTATTCTATTTTTTAATATGATAGAATGCTAAAAAATTTTTAGAAACTGGAGGACATATTAATGCCCAAAATCCTCAAAAACTTATCGTTTTGGATTATTTTATTTTTTGTTGTATTTTTAATATACTCAACCATTTCAACGGGTGGCGGAGTTAATGAGGTTTCCTTCTCTGAATTTGAAGGATATCTGCGTTCTTCCGAAATAAAGGAAATGGTTGTTGAAGAACAGCTTGTTACTGCTACTTTATACAGCAAAATAAAAGACGATAACGGAAAAGAATATAATACTATAGTGACAGAAATCCCGTCTCCCGAGATTCTTTATACCCATGTGGGAGACCTGATCCGCCAGCAGACTTCAAGCGGCACGCTTACTCTTTTGATGGATGCTCCTGATGCGGTACCTTTCTGGATTTCGATGCTTCCTACTCTTATTATAATTATAATGCTTGCTGTGTTCTGGTTTGTATTTATGCGTCAGTCACAGGGTGGCGGTGCAGGAAAGGCTATGTCCTTTGGCAAAAGCCGTGCCCAGAAGCTTAATGAAAATGCTAAAAAGTACACCTTTGCCGATGTTGCAGGTGCTGATGAGGAAAAAGAAGACCTTGTTGAAATTGTTGACTTTCTAAAGAGTCCTGCACGTTTTACAGAGCTTGGTGCTCGTATTCCCAAAGGAGTGTTGCTTGTAGGCCCTCCGGGAACAGGTAAAACTTTACTTGCAAAAGCAGTCGCCGGGGAAGCAGGGGTTCCGTTTTTCAGCATAAGCGGTTCTGACTTTGTTGAAATGTTTGTTGGTGTTGGTGCTTCACGTGTACGTGACCTTTTTGAACAGGCTAAAAAGAATTCCCCTTGCATTATTTTTATCGACGAAATTGATGCTGTGGGACGTCAGAGAGGAACAGGTCTTGGCGGCGGTCACGACGAACGTGAGCAGACCTTAAACCAGTTACTTGTTGAAATGGACGGCTTTACTGTAAACGAAAATATAATTGTTATGGCAGCAACAAACCGTGCTGATATTTTAGACCCCGCACTTTTACGTCCGGGAAGATTTGACAGACAGATTTTTGTTGGTATCCCCGACCAGAAGGGCAGAGAAGCTATTTTAAAGGTTCACGCAAAAAATAAGCCTTTAGGTCAGGATGTTTCTTTGGAAGATATTGCTAAAACAACCTATGGTTTTACAGGTGCAGACCTTGAAAATCTTTTGAATGAAGGTGCACTTTTAGCAGCAAGAAGAAAGAAAAAAGAAATAAATATGTCTGAACTTAATGAAGCTTTATTAAAGGTTGTAATGGGTACCGAAAAGAAGAGCAGAGTTATAAAAGACAAAGATAAGAAGACTACTGCTTTTCACGAGGCAGGTCACGCTGTTGTGGCTGCTCTTTTACCGACTCAGGACCCTGTACATCAGGTTTCTATTATCCCCCGCGGACGTGCAGGCGGTTTTACTATGTATTTACCCGATACCGACAAAACTTATATTTCAAAGCAGGAAATGCTTGACGATATAGTTGTTTGTATGGCTGGCCGTGTTACCGAAAAAATTCTGTTTGGCGAGATAAATACCGGTGCATCGGGCGATATTCAACAGGCAACAAAAATTGCAAATCAGATGGTTACAAAATATGGTATGAGCGATAAACTGGGTTCTGTTATGTACGGCTCTGACGAAAATGAAGTATTTATCGGTCGTGACTACGGACACACACGCTCTTACAGTGAAGAAACTGCCGCTATAATAGACAGCGAAGTTAAAGCTATTATTTCGGATTCTTACGGAAGATGTGAAAATCTTGTCAAGGAAAACATTGACAAAATTGACCGTGTAGCAAATTCACTTATAGAAAAAGAAAAGCTTGACGGAAATGAATTTTATGAGATTTTTAACTCTAAAGTATCTGAAAATGTGGAGGAATAATAAATGAATCTTGAAGAAAAACTTTGTCTTAATAAAAAAAATGGTTGGCTTTTAAAGCCTGAACTTCGTGATACGGTTTTTGATTTTTGCGAAGGCTATAAGGATTTTTTAAATAAATCACGCACTGAACGTGAATTTGCAATCAATACAGTTATAGAAGCAGAAAAACAGGGATTTCGTCCCTTATCCTCTTTTGATTCTTTAAAACCAGGAGATAAGGTTTACAGAGTAAACAGAGGAAAAGCTGTTTTGCTTGCTGTTATAGGAACAGAAAACATAGAAGAAGGAATCAATATTATTGGTGCGCACATTGACTCACCAAGACTTGATTTAAAGCAGGTTCCCTTTTTAGAGGATACTGACATTGCGTTTTTAAAAACTCATTACTATGGCGGTATTAAAAAATATCAGTGGACTACTATTCCTCTGGCTTTGCACGGAAAGGTTTGTCTTGCAAACGGAGATGAAGTTGATTTGGCAATAGGTGATGAAGGTGATGATGTTACCTTTACAATTTCTGACCTTCTCCCCCATCTTGCACAAGAGCAGGCAAAGAAAACTATGGGACAGATTATTGATGCTGAAAATCTTAACATCATAATAGGCAGTATTCCTCTTGATGACAAGGACGCAAAAAATCCCGTTAAGCTTGCTATTTTAGATTATCTTAACAAAACCTACGGAATTGTGGAAGCTGACTTTTTAAGCGCAGAAATTGAAGCTGTACCCGCTTTTAACTTAAAGGATATCGGTTTTGACCGCAGTATGATTGGTGGTCCCGGTCAGGATGACAGAATTTGTGCATACCCCGAGCTTATGGCTTTATTTGATATTGATACTCCAAAGAAAACTGCAGTTTGCCTTTTGGTTGACAAGGAAGAAATAGGCAGTATGGGAAATACGGGTATGAAGTCACGTTTCTTTGAAAATACTTTAGCTGAAATGATAAATCTTATGGGTCAGGGTGAATTATCACTTCGCCGTTGCCTTTCTGCTTCAAAATGTATTTCTGCAGACGTTAATGCAGCTTTCGACCCTGCTTACGCTTCTGTTATGGATAAGCAGAACTCATCCTTAATGGGATACGGCCCGTTGATTTCAAAATACACAGGCTCAAGAGGCAAATCGGGTTCAAGTGATGCATCGGCTGAATATGTAAGCTATGTAAGAAATATATTCGATTCAAACGGTATTGTTTGGCAGACAGGTGAGCTTGGAAAGGTTGACATTGGCGGTGGCGGTACTATTGCCCAGTATGTTGCAAATCTTGACATTGACACAATTGATATGGGTGTTGCCCTTCTTTCGATGCATTCACCCATGGAAGTTGCTTCAAAGTTTGATATTTATATGGCTTATGAAGCTTATAAGGCATTTATAAAATAAATACCAATATAACAAAAAGGCGATGAAAATTCAACGCCTTTTTATTATATTAAACTTAAATATTCTTTTGATGGAAGTTTTGGGAAGGTTTTACATATACTGTCCTGATACCAGAATGCTACTGATGATATATCATCCTGCAAAGGAAGGTACTGTGTGCCAAATTCACGCCATCCAAGTGCCTGCATTGTTATTTTTATATCTTTTTTAAAGTAAATGGGATCCTGAATATGCCAGCGATACATTGAAAATCTTTCCTGCGAGGCAAAAGGATTTTTAGCCTTGTTTAATTTTGCAAAGCCTGAATACGGGGTTGAATAGTTTTTATACCCGTCATCATCTGCAAAACACCATGCTCCGCAAAAATAGTCTTCTGTTCCCGTTCCGCATATTGTGGGAAATTCTTTATCACCATCGAGATAGAATTTTATTTCTCCTTCTCCCCACCAGCCATTATTGTTTGTCCCCCAAAGCATATATGTTCCTACATATTGTCCGTTACCTTCAACATTATCTAAAATTGTATATACATCTTTATACGGAAGCGGATTTATTCTTCTAAACTGTGCGTGAAAATATGCACAGCCTTTTGGCAGCTCTGTTAAAATATAATCTATCTGATAATATACAATTATATTTTTTGCATCACCATCGTTATAATATGTATTTTCCAAGGTGATTTTACACTTTTTGTAAAAAGGCATTTCCCAGTAACAATTCAATGCTCGATTTGCGTTTACACATACGGGCAAGGATGAAATCTGATTATATTGCTGTTCGTCAGCAGAGGCAAAAAAATCTCCCAAAGGGCATTCTACCGAAGGGGCATCACTTTCGTCCCAATAAATTCTTAAAATGAGTTTTCGGTTTATATTTGAGCTGTTGGTTATCCATATATGCTTTATTATTCCCGGACCGTCGATTTCGGCTAAAGTAAAGGTTTCGCCGGGTTTGATTTCTATACTTGGCGAAACTTTCCAGCCTTGTCCGAGTGCTGAGGCAGCTTTTGCGCCTGTTCCTTCTGTTGCCATACCGCCTTTTCCTTTTTTACCGGTAAAATTTTCGGCAGATATTGACCTTGACTCCATATTTGTTATTCTTGTTATTGATGATAATGCACTTTGAAAATTATACATTTATTGACTTCCTTCCTTATATTTGCTATAATTATTATGCAAAATAAATACTTGGTTTTTCAATAGCAATTATTTGCAAAATACTTGGATATTATTTTAAGGGAGGAGTTTTATGGATAAAAATTTACTTTCGCCATATATTCGTTTAGCTATAAATTCTGTTATTTCGCCTCCTTGCACAATAAACAAAAGAATTCTTTACGATTATGAAATTATTTTTGTTAAAGACGGCAAGTGTAGAATAAACATTAACGGCAAAGACTTTATATGCAAACAGAATAATGTTGTTTTTTTAAGGCCCGGGATACCTCACAGTTTTCATATTGAAACAGAAAGTTTTGTTCAGCCCCACATTCATTTTGATGCTGCTTATTCAAAAAACAGCGTTAAAACCCCTATTTCATTCAAAACTAAGGAAAATATGAACGATGAAGAAAAGTCTCTTATTCAGCCGGATATTTTTTCGGATGTAGATATCCCATATGTGTTTACTCCCGTAAATCTTTCTGCTTTTCAGAAATGCTTTTTTGATATAATAAACACATACGCACAAAACAAAGATATTTCGGTTGAATTAAAGTACAAAATGCTTAAGCTTTTAAATATTATAATTTCACAGTTTGAGCAGGACGAAAGTCATTTTGCCTCAAATATATTCTTTTATATAAAAAGCTATATAGACCAGAATTATCAGGAAATAATAACCCTTGATTTCCTTTCGGATATGTTTCATATAAACAAATTCACTCTTATGCGGAATTTTAAAAATCTTTTTGGGATAAATGTTATAAAATATTATAACAACAGACGAGCCAAAAGTGCAGAATATATGCTTGAGTTTACTAATTTATCAGTACGAGAAATTGGTGAAAGTCTTTCTTTTTCGGATGCATATTCATTCAGCAGATTTTTTAAGTCCTGCAAAGGTATTTCGCCCAAAAATTACAGGGATAACTTAAAAAACCTCTGTTAAGCAAATGCTTAACAGAGGTTTTTTTACTTTTATTTTGAAAACTTTGTGAACAGATAAACTATCAGAGCTATTGCCACCATTACTATAAATATACCAAGCATTCCCTGCCACATAAGCTGTAGTGAAGCTGCTAAATTAAAATAATTCATTCTATTAACCTCCTATTATTTTATAAGCTGCGGAAGCAGATTTAAAATCATACCGCCTGCCAGAACTGATGCTATCTGACCTGAAACGTTTGCTCCTACAGCGTGCATAAGAAGGAAGTTCTGATTGTCGGCTTCCTGTCCAAGTTTTTGAATTACGCGGGCAGACATTGGGAATGCTGAAATTCCTGCTGCTCCAACCATTGGATTGATTTTTTTCTTTGAGAAAAGATTTAAGAATTTTGCAAAGAACACACCTGCAATGCTATCGAACACAAAGGCTACAAGACCAAGTCCCATAATAAGAAGTGTGTTTATATTTACAAACTCTTCGGCTACCATACTGAACGAAATTGTTATACCAAGCAAAAGTGTAACAAGGTTTGCCAAAACATTTTGTGCTGATTCTGAAAGTGTATTTAATACTCCGCACTCTCTTAAGAGGTTACCAAACATTAAAAATCCTACCAGCGAAACAGATGTAGGTGCTATAAAGCCTGCTATAAATGTTACTATTATAGGGAATGCTATTCTTAAGAATTTAGAAACATTCGCAGGGTTATATTCCATTTTTATCTGACGTTCTTTTTTAGTTGTAACAGCTTTTATTGCTGCAGGCTGTATTATGGGAACAAGTGCCATATACGAGTATGCCGCAACAGCTATAGGCCCTACATAGTTTGATTTTAATACTTGCGAAACAAGGATTGAGGTAGGTCCGTCAGCTGCACCGATAATACCTATGGAAGCTGCGTCTTTTAAATCAAATCCAAGCATAACTGCAAGTACTACTACAAAGAATATACCAAACTGTGCTGCTGCACCAAAAAGAAACATTTTGGGGTTTGAAAGCAAGGGGCCAAAATCTATCATAGCGCCTATTCCTATAAACAAGAGAAGAGGCATTGCTTCTGAAACACCTATCCCTATTTCATAAAGCCATTCAATAATACCATGTACTTCGCCTATTCCTTCGATTGTTTGATTCAATACTCCCGAAAAAGGAAGGTTTACAAGTATTGCACCAAAACCCATGGGAAGAAGCAACGAAGGTTCATAATTTTTTTGTATTGCAAGGTAGATTAAAGCTAACCCTACAAGATACATTACTCCTTGCTGCCAGGTAACCGCCCGAAAGCCATCCAATAAAAACTCCATAATTTTTTGTCCTTTCTGTTTTTTATTTTAAAATTTAAATATTATTCCCACAATAGCCGAAAGAGCTATAAAAATTATTGGGTGCCATTTTAATTTTCTTGTTACAAAAAGAAGTACTGCTGCAAGTATTGCACTCTGCCACAGAAAAATGTTTGTGTTTTGAGTAAAAAAGGCTATTTTGCAAACTCCAAGGCCCGCTACCGCAATAAGTGCACAAGAGGCTGCACGCAAGCCGTAAAATACGTTTTTTACAATTTGGTTTTCTTTAAATTTATCTAAAAATGTTGATATAATAAGTATAATAAGTAACGAGGGCAAAATAAGTCCAAGTGTTGCTATTATTGCGCCTATGACACTATCGTTTATAAAACCAACATAGGTTGCCATATTTACACCAAGAGGACCCGGTGTTGATTCTGATACAGCTATGAGATTTGATATATCGGAAACTGTAATCCAATCATATTTTTCTGCCATTTCGTACAAAAACGGTAGTGTTGCAAGGCCTCCGCCTACTGCTAAAAGCCCAGTTTTAAAAAAGGAGATAAACAGCTCAAACATTATTTTTCTCCTTTCCCGCAAGGCGTTTTATTACATATCCTGCAAAACCTGCCCCAAGCACAAGATATGCTGACGAAACATTAAAGAGAAGCGATAAAATCAGTACAACAGCAAATATAAGTACACTCCATTTATCAACAAGTGCACTTTTTGAAAGCTTTAAGACAGAATTAAATATAAGCACACAAACACATACTCTTATTCCTGCCAATGCGTGCTGTACATAAGAAATTTCTGCAAAATTTGAAATAAAGGCAGCTATAATACTTACAATTACAACAGACGGAAAAACAACCCCGAGTGTTGCAAAAATACCGCCCAGAATTCCTTTTTGTTTTTTTCCTATAAAAGTAGCGGTATTTACTGCTATAACTCCTGGTGTACACTGACCTATGGCAAAATAGTCCATAAGCTCATCCTCTGTTGCCCAAGAATGTTTTTCTACAATATCTCTTTGAAGTATGGGGAGCATTGCATATCCCCCACCGAATGTTACTGCACCTATTTTTGCAAACGCAAAAAACAGCTTTAAAAGTGTTTTCATTTAAAATACCTCATTATCTAAAAAAGACTTTTATTGTGCCTAAAACACAATAAAAGTCTCATTACACCTAATATAAGTGCTGTGCTGCGATTTCAAAAGAAATGTACTGACGCAAACACAGACGGGAAACCCGCAAATTACTCCCTTTTATTCTTAAATATGGTAACACATTTTGGAAATATTGTCAATATTTTTTTATTCTTTTGCGATATTATATGTGCCTTTTTTAAGATAATAGCATATTTTCTTTTATATCTTTACAAAACTTATGACAATATGATAAAATATATTTACAAAAATTATATTGGAGATATTTTTATGGATCACAAAAGCTTAGCTAAAGAATTATTCATTTCGGGTTTAAACTGTGCACAAGCTGTTTTTTGTGCTTTTTGCGACAAGACAGGTATGGATATTGATGTTGCAAAAAAGCTTTCGTCTTCTTTTGGCGGAGGTATGGGAAGAATGAGAGAGGTTTGCGGTGCTGTAAGCGGAATGTTTATGGTTGCGGGATGTTTGTACGGATATTCAGACACACTTGATACATCGGCTAAAGCTGAACATTACGCACTTATACGGCTTATGGCAGAAAAGTTTAAGGAACAAACAGGTTCTATTATTTGCCGTGAGCTTCTTGGAACTACGGAAATTGGCGGTACTCCTGAAAAAAGAACTGCTGAATATTACAAAAAACGTCCCTGTGCCGAGCTTGTTGAAATTTGTGCAGGTATTATGGACGAAGTAATCAAAGAAAAAGAAAACAAACAGTAACAAAAATGTGCCTTCCGAATAAAATGTAACAAAAGCTTTCGGGAGGTGCTTTTTTTGTGCGGTAAACGCAAAACTATTGGTGTTATTGTTTTATCTTTTGCGGTAGGGGCTCTTATTGCCGCCGTTTTGCCGCTTTGGATTTTAGCTATTGTAGAAGCTCTTATGCTTATTATTATGGGATGGTGTTTTTTTAGCTGTTAATTTTTGAAAGGAGAGGTGTTTTATGCGTATAAAGGTCTTTACTGCACCTGCATTTTTAAAAAAATTACTTAAAAGCATATTTAAAATGAATTAGTCTGTAACAAAATCTTAATAAAATCTTTTTTAAAATCTATTGAAAAAAATATAAATTAGGTGTATATTTATTACATAAAGATAAATGGTAGGTGATTATTATGGATTTAAACTTTAATGATAACACAGTAAAATTTCAAATTCCGGTAGAAAAGAAACCCCGTGTTTGCGATGTTATAGCCGAGGTTTATAAGGCTTTATCCGAAAAAGGATATGACCCTGTAAATCAAATTGTAGGCTATATTATTTCGGGCGACCCGACTTATATCACAAGCCATAATAATGCCCGCAGTTTGATAAACAGAGTTGAAAGAGATGAAATTATTGAGTTTCTTTTAAAAAATTATATTGAAAAATAAAGCTTTTTAGAATTTAAAGCCCTCTGCATTGCAGAGGGCTTTGTTTTATTTCTTTTTGATTTTGCTCCAGTATTCCTGCGTTGCCTGTTCGTTTTTATTGTTTCCTGCAACGTAATATTTTTTGTTCTTTATTGCATCAGGAAGGTACTGTTGCTGCACATAATTATTGGGATATGAGTGAGGATACTTATATTCTATACCTCTTCCCAATTTTTCTGCACCAGAGTAATGTGCATCCTTTAAATGAAGCGGTACATCGCCTGTATAGCCGTTGCGTATATCTTCCATAGCGGCATCTATTGCATTTATTACTGAATTTGATTTTGGTGCGTTTGCCAAAAGCAAAACTGCTTCTGTTAATGGAAGGCGTGCTTCCGGAAGTCCAAGCTCGAAGGCTGCATCGGTACATGCTTTTACAATGCTTATAGCCTGCGGATATGCAAGCCCTATATCTTCTGCTGCAATAACAAGCATTCTTCGTATAGGAGTTTTTATATCCCCTGCTTCAAGCATACGTGCAAGATAATGTACTGCGGCATCAGGGTCGCTTCCTCGAATGGATTTTTGAAAAGCACTGGCAAGGTCATAATAGCTATCGCCGTCTTTATCGCTTCTCATTGCACGGTTTGCTGTGCATTGCATAATTGAATCTATGCTTACACAAAGCTCGCCTTTTTCATTTGGGATGGTACTTAAAACGGCTGTTTCCAGCGTATTTATAGCTTTTCTTACATCTCCTGCAGAGCAGTCACATATATACTGTGCACATTCTTCTGAAAGAAAAACATTTAATCCTTCTTCTTTTAAAATATCCGCCGCACGGATTACCGCTTTTACCTGTTCTTTTGGCGAAATTTCACGAAATTCAAACACTACGCTTCGTGACAGTATTGCGTTATAGATATAAAAATATGGGTTTTCGGTTGTGCTGGCAATAAGCGTTATCCTGCCGTTTTCGATAAACTCCAAAAGTGCTTGTTGCTGTTTTTTATTGAAGTTCTGTATTTCATCAAGGTACAGAATAACACCATTTTCATTTCCAAAACCTTCAAGGTCTGACACTATACTTTTTATATCCGAAACTGAGGCATTTGTGGCATTAAGCTTATATATAGGCTTACCCGCCTTTGCTGCGGCAATATTTGCTACAGTTGTTTTGCCCGTACCGGAAGGACCGTAGAAAATCATATTCCCTACGTTCCCTGTTTCTATTATATTTCTCAACACTTTACCTTTTGAGAGTATATGGGTTTGTCCCACTACATCATCAAGGCTTTTTGGTCTTATTCTGTCTGCGAGCGGTGCTTTCATTTTTATTCCTTCTTAGTAAAGAGGATATTTGTCGCAAAGAGCCTTAACTCTTCCCCTTACCTCTTCTGCTTTATTTTCGTAATCTGAAATTGTAAGATATATAAGTTCTGCAATTTCTTTCATATCTTCTTCTTTAAAGCCTCGTGATGTAGCTGCGGGTGTTCCTATTCTTAAACCGCTTGTTACAAAGGGGCTTTGTGTATCAAAGGGAATTGCGTTTTTGTTTACTGTAATACCTACGCTGTCAAGCAGATGCTCTGCATCTTTACCTGTTATGTTCATTGATGTTAAGTCAATAAGCATTAAATGGTTGTCAGTCCCGCCTGAAATTATGCGGAAGCCTTTTTCTGCCAGAGCCTCACTTAATGCTTTTGCGTTTTTAATTATATTTTTCTGATATTCTTTAAATTCTTCTGACAAAGCTTCTTTAAAGCATACAGCTTTTGCTGCTATAATGTGCATTAAAGGTCCGCCCTGTATACCGGGGAACATTGCTTTATCTATTGCTTTTGCATATTCTTCACGACACAAAATCATACCACCACGGGGGCCACGGAGAGTTTTATGTGTTGTTGTTGTTACAAAATCTGCATAAGGAACAGGATTTGGATGCAAGCCTGCTGCTACAAGTCCTGCTATATGAGCCATATCTACCATAAAATATGCGCCCACTTCTTTTGCTATTTCGGCAAACTTTGCAAAATCTATTGTTCTGGGGTATGCACTTGCACCTGCTAAAATAAGCTTTGGCTTATGTTTTAATGCAAGAGCGCGAATTTCTTCATAATCTATTGTTTCTGTTTCTTTTGAAACTCCGTAAGGAATTATATTAAAGTATTTGCCTGACATATTTACAGGGCTACCGTGGCTTAAGTGTCCGCCGTGTGCAAGGCTCATACTTAAAACTGTATCGCCAGGCGAAAGCATTGCAAAAAATACACCCATATTTGCCTGTGCACCTGAATGTGGCTGAACATTTGCATGGTCTGCACCAAAAATTTCTTTTGCAGTATCTCTTGCTATATCTTCAACTATATCAACACATTCGCATCCTCCGTAATAACGCTTTCCGGGATAACCTTCGGCATACTTATTTGTAAGAGGGCTCCCCATTGCCTCCATTACAGCAGGGCTTACAAAATTTTCTGATGCTATAAGCTCTATTTTAGACCTCTGTCTTGAAATCTCCGCTTCTATAGCATCCGCAATTTGTGCATCAACTTTTCTAACCTCATTTGTACTAAACATTTAAAATCTCCTCTCCGGTTTAAAAACATAAACCCCCAGTATATTTATTATATATATTATACATAACTTTAAGAGTCTTTTCAAGTCCTTAATACAAATTTATCTATTTATACAAAAACAGTTGCCCGTGGCAACTGTTTTTGTATAAATTATTTGAAAAAAAGCTGATAGTAATAAATGGGTATTGCACTCCATCCATGGCAAAGACTGCCTGCTCCGCCAAAATCCTCTTCCCCGTTTTGGGTTTCCCAGACTGTTGTGGCACCTGCATCCAGCATTTTTTTATAAGTATTTCGTATTTCTTCTAAGATAACATCTTTATAATTTTTATCATAAGACAAAAGTGCGGTATATTTAAAATATTTCATACTTAAAGTTGATGACATAAGGTTGCCTTCTGCAAGATTTTTGCATATTTTTTCGCTTTGTTCTTTTGTTGCTATTCCTGATAAAACTGCAAGGCTGTTTGCAAGTTCAGTTGGCTTTTCGTGTGCTGATTTTATAAAGAAAAAGCCTGTGCTTTCATTATAAAATATTTTTTGACAGTTTTCTTTAATTTCATTTTTAAAATGGGCATAAATATTTTCTTTGCAAAGCTTTTTGCATATAAAATCAAATGCCGATAACGAAAGCATAAATATGCTGTTTATAAGAAGATCGGGGTGTACTTCCTCTTCTTTCCATAAAGTGCCTTCGGCATATTCTGTCCAGTCATAAAAATTCCAATGATTTGCCCCTTCAAATGTATGTATTACACCGTTTTTTATGTTGTTTACAAAGGGTTTAAAGAGTGATTCCATTTTGTCAAACACTTCTTCTGCCAAAGTTAAATCGCCGCTGTATTCAATATATTCCTTAACGGCTACAACATAATAAAGCGTGAATGAGGGTATTGTTAAGTCATCTTTGCTTGGGAAGCATATAGACAGAAAATTGTCTTCCCTTTTATCCTTTGACATTAAAAGTAGATTTGCACGAACGTAGTCAAAGTTTCCGTCCTCGTAGGCATAATAGCCTGTAAGCATCTGATTGCGGGAATCAAAAGCGTAAAGGCACTGTTCTCGCCACGGGCAGTCAACATAATGCTCCATCATACAAAGATTTAATGTGTGCATACAAATTTCGTATATTTTCCGGTCAAGTTCATTTTCAGGTTTAAATTCTTTAACCTTTGCAGGATAGCTTTGAGGTATTAAACCTATATAATCTAATTTTATAGGATACTCGCTTTCTATTTCAATATATCTGCCTGCAAGGCGGAACATATAGTTTGTGTATTTATTCTCGCCTTTTTTTGCAATATAGTCAAAGCTGAAATCGCGGTAATCTATAATTCTTCTTACCCTTCCGTCTTTTAAGCTTTCACTATAAGAAATAAGAATTTTTTGTTCCTGTTCGCTATAGAATGAAAAGGTACAAAGTCCTACAAGCTCTTTCCCTAAATCTACCAAATATCTGTTTTTTTCGCCTGACAAGGTACCAAAGCAAGGTTCTGACAAAACAAGCTTTTTTATAGGTCTTTTATAAAAATCTTTTTTTTCAGAAGTAACAGCAGATTCCGTAAAGCCTGCAATTTCTCCGTTTATCCAAGCATCTTCAAGCGTGCTGTTATACTCAAAACTGCAGCCAAGCTGAGGCGATACAGTCTTTCTCTCCCCGCTTTTGTATGCAAGGCTTTTTCGTGACATTGTTTTTTCACTGCTGTATGCAATGATGTTTTTATTATTTTCAATTTCATAAATAAGTCCTGCACCAAAGTTTGAATATCTCATACCCGATTTACCAAAGTACCAGGCAAGTATTGAAATTCTGTTTTCTCCCTTTTTAAGATATGGTGTAATATCTATACTGTCGTAAACTTTGTAATGCTCAAAATCTCCGTACTGATTTGATTCTGCAAATTCTCCGTTTACAAAAAGAGTATAGTCACCGCACACGGAAATATTTATAGTTGTTTTGCCTTCTTCCCAATTAAATATGTCATAAAACTCTGCATATTCATTTTCGGAGTATTCTTTTTTGTTCCATATCCATTGAGAGTTTGAAAAAATTTTTTTCATATTTTTCTCCATAACATATCACTGAGTGACAGAACTATATTTCCGCCACTCAGTATCATACAATAATTCAATTTATTAAAAACCGTTATATAGTAAGGTATCCAAGTCCTTCGAGTACTGAAGAAATCAGGATAAGCAATATGCATATTGGTGCTATATATTTAACCATAACTACAAAGAGTTTTTTCGCTTTAAAAGGTCCTGTAAGTTCTACTTCTTCAATAACTGATTCGGGTTTTATAATATGACCAACAAAAACGCATGTCAAAATAGCAACTATTGGCATAATTACGCTGTTACTGATAAAGTCAAAGAATGTAAGGAAGTCCATACCTATAACTTTTATATTTGCCCATATACCATTTCCTAAAGATGATGGTACGCCAAGCAATACCGAAATTAAAAATACAACTATACAAGCTACAGGACGACTTAATTTAAACTTATCCTGGAAAAAGGATACAATAGTTTCCATAAGTGAAATAGAAGATGTTAATGCAGCAAACAAAACAAGTATGAAAAAGAGTGTGCCTATAACATTACCGCCCCACATACTTTCGAATACTTTGGGCAATGTTGCAAACATAAGACCGGGGCCTTTTCCAAGTGCTGCAGGGTCTCCGCCTGAAAAAGCAAATACTGCCGGTATAATCATAAGACCTGCTAAAAATGCTATACCTGTGTCAAACAGCTCTATCTGATGAACAGAGGATTCTATTTTAACATCTTTTTTCATATATGAGCCGTATGTAATCATAATACCCATAGCAAGTGACATTGAATAGAAAAGCTGTCCAAGTGCTGCAAGCACAGTTGTTATTGAAAAAGCTTCAAAATTAGGTACAAAATAGTATTTAACGCCTGCTAAAGCTCCCGGTCTTGTAACTGAATATATCGCAATTACAATTGAAAGAACTACAAGCACGGGCATCATTACCTTGCTTACCTTTTCTATTCCCTTTTCAACACCGAAAAATACAACCAAAGCGGTAAGACCAAGGAAAATTGCAAACCATAAAAGAGGTTCTGCAGGTTGTGAAATAAATCCTCCAAAGAAAGAGTCTCCGGCTGCAACCGGGCCTTGTCCCGATATGAAAGTTACGAGATATTTCGTTACCCAACCGCCTATAACGCAATAGTACGGAAGAATAATTACGGGAACTATTGATGCAATATAACCTATAAAGTTATATTTGCTTTTAAGTTTTCCAAAAGCACTTATCGCACTAAGACCTGTTTTTCTTCCAATTGCTATTTCTGCTGTCATAAGAGTAAATCCAAAAGTAACAGCCAAAATAAGATACACAAGCAAAAATATGCCGCCACCGTATTTTGCTGCAAGATACGGAAATCTCCATAAGTTACCAAGTCCGACTGCTGAACCTGCTGCAGCAAGAACAAAGCCGATTTTCCCGGTAAAGTTACCTCTGTTTTCGTTCATTTTTACCTCCTTCGAAACCCTTTTTCAAGTTTCTTTATAATTGATAGCGATTTTAAATACACTTATAGATGTATTCAAACCGCAAAGTTAAATTTTCCGCTTCTTTTAAAAATCCGGACAAATTTAACTATATTGGATTAATTTTATCATATTTATTTTATTTTGTCAATTAAAAGACCTGCTAAAAAAAGTCAAGAGAAAATTTTAAAAAGGTTTTAACTAAATAACAGCATAACAAATAGACCGGCATTGAAAAGTGTCGGTCTGAATTTTTGCAAAAATACCCTTAAGAATTTGAGTAAATTTCTTTAA
>JAZSDN010000097.1:0-8498 GCA_045531205.1 Clostridia bacterium
ACCGTTCATCTTATGCCACAGATGACCGATTTCGTGCAGAATCAAGGCACGCATATTTGTTTCGTCGCCCCAATCAAGTTCGATTATTTTCTCAATTCCGAGAAGAACGGTGTTCTTGCCTTCAAGTGTAGTTGCCCAACCCGCACCGTTGCAAAGTCCGAGATAAAGAATGATGTTTATATCGGGTTCTGTATCGAAAAGCTTTGAAAGATTAGCATTCAGAGTATCGACAAAAATCTGAAAATTCTTGCTCACGAAATCAATCTTATCTGCATTCAATGCGGCTTCAAGAACGGGAAGAACATCCTTTTTGAAATCATAATCTTTTGCATCGTTTTCGCATTTTGAGGGCAACTCTTTTGATATTTTGCCTGCATATTTTCTCCAAACGGACATATCAAAACCGTTTTGGAAAAGCATTTTTATATTATCGCAAGTGTTGATGATTTTCATTTTGCAACCTCATCCAAGCCGTAAATATATCTGAATGCAATTTTGTCGGAGGAATCGCTTTCCTGACCTTCGAGCTCTTCTTTCAAAGAGTTTTCTTTATCAATGATGAACCATATTGTTTTACATCCGTATTCTGCCGCCGTCGGCATAAAAACATCTGCAACCCATTTTGTATCGTCGGGATGATTTTCAAACCCTGAACGTGTGTCTGCAACATAGTCGCACTTATGCTCTTTGATTATTTCAAGTGCGTAGTATAGAGGCTCACGGTAGTTTTCGTGAGAACAAAACTTTTTCCATTTCACAAATACTACATTGTAGTTTTCTTCAAAATGCACTTCGCAAAATTTGGATTTATACATAAATATCCAACCTTTATTTTAAAAATCTAAATATCCCTTTTCTTTGAACAAATTTAAATATCTTGCTTTTTGTCGGTCTATCATTTTGTCCGAATTAACAAATTCGATAAACTCGCTTTCACTTATCCATTTAAAAGATATTGTTTCGCCTTGCTGCAGTTTTACTTTTTCCTTATTGCAATCCGTATTGCATAAAAAACAATTAAATAAAGATTGACCATCTTCAAAAACATAGCAAGCAAATTCTGTAAATTCATCACATACAATGCCTGTCTCTTCAAAAAGTTCTCTTTTTATGCATTCAAATTTATTTTCGCCTTTCAAAGCAGAACCGCCGGCTGTTGCTTCAAAGTAACCGGGATAAATATTCTTATTGAAATCTCTTTGCATAAGAAGATAATCGCCATCAATATGTCTTACGAGTACCTCACAAACAAGATGATAAAGCCCATCAGGTATGATTTCGCCCCGTATTAGATCTATGTTTGCTAAAGTACCGTCTTTGTAATATGCATCCCATAATTCCATAGGTTTTCTCCTTGTTTGAGATGAAGTTTTTATTTCACAGCAAATGTAGCAATATACTGCGGATAGTATTTGCCGATAATGTTTCCGCCTTCCCCGTCACGATCTTCATACAATGCTTTGAGTGTAAATCCTGCTTTGAGCTGACCGCCGATTTGTTCATCGAGAGTGTGGCTGAACTGCACGCCGTCGCCGTTTGCAATCATTGCGTCAAGTCGTTCCTTTGGCATTTTGAGTGGATTGAACGGCAAGGGATTAACAACTTTAAGTGGGTCATCTTCTTCAAATAAATAGTCAATGCCGTTATCAAGTCCCGAAAGCAATCTGCCGCCCTTTTTGAGAACACGGTAACACTCGTTCCAGACGTGGTAAACATCTTCAACATAGTTGTTTGAAACGGGGTGAAAAATCAAATCAAAGCTTTCATCTTCAAAAGGAAGCGTTTTTGACATGTCGCCTTTGATGATTGTGATGCTGTATCCTTCTCTTTCGGACACCATTTTCTCTGCTTCAAGCTGTCTGTCGGAATAATCAAACACGGTACACTCTGCACCGAGCTTTGAAAGCACGGGCATCTGCTGACCTCCACCGCTTGCAAGTCCCAACACCTTTTTACCTTTCAAATCACCAAACCATTCGTGAGGAACAGCAATGCAAGGAGTAAGAATAACTGAAAAATTATCGGCAGTAATTTTCTCGTATTCCTCATGACTTATGGGCAAGGTGTATTCGCAACCATCTTCCGCCCACAAATCCCAAGTTTCTGAATTTATTTTAGTGTAGTCAATCATAATCTCACCTTATAAATCAAATCTCTCTTTTATCATTTCCGCAGCAACTTCGGGTGCAAGATTAGAGTTATCAATCTTAATATAATTGGGGAATGTTATCTCACCGTCATAACTTTCAGTGCGGTATTTTTTATCGGTGTCGAGCAAATCTTTTCTTGCAAATTCAAGATTTCGCTTTGACGGTTTATTGTTAAGACGGTTTTCTGTTGAGTTCCTTTCGAGCCTTATCTCTTGTGAAGCAACCAACTCAACATAATAAACCTCTGCACCTTGCTCTTTGAACAAATCGGAAACATATTTTATGTAGTCCCAATCGCCTTGATGGTCGAATGCCCAGACATAAGTAAAAATCATTCCGTAATTATTGCTTTTTGAAAACTCTTCAAAGAAAACCTGACGCAATCTGTGCACCGTTTTGCCCTCATAGTATCCAAAAATCTCAATAACGGGTTCAATAGTCATATGGTTATGAAACAGCTTGAGGTCTGTGATTTTTGTAAGTTCCTGCCCGACCGTCATTTTACCGACAGCCAAATTTCCAAATATTATAACTAATTTCATAATATCATCCTTTTACAAATATTTCTGCATATAAACCAGGTTCTGATATGTTCCGTCTTTTAGTTTAAAGAAATTGGGCTTGACCGATTTGATTTGAAATCCGAATTTTTCGTAAAGTGCTTTTGCTCTGTCATTACCTTCTACAAACTCAAGATCAATATATTCTGTTCCTTCGTGATTTTTTGCCGCTTTTACAAGTTCATTGAACATTGCTGAACCGATACCGATATTCCAATACTTCTTTTGAATTGCGATTCCTACCGTGGCTCTGTGCGATGTTTTGCTACCGTTTTTGAAAGTTATATCACAGCTGCCTACAGCTTTACCATTTAGAAAACAAGATATTACTAAAGTATTTTTGGATTCTCGGACATTGCGAATCCAATCCTTTTCATCATCGGCTGTAAATCCAGCCCAATCTTCCGGACTTCGGGAAAAGAAATCAGTTTGAGAAGCGGTGAGTTTTATATTATCGAGCAATGTTTCCGCATCTTCAATTTCAGGAGTTTTCAATATGGCAGTCGTGCCATCTTTTAATGTGATTTTCTTATCATCAAATATCATAATAAAACCTCATTTCCTTGCTAACTGTAAATCTATTGTGTCGTAAATTGTAATCTCTCCGCCGTGTCGGTTGATTGCATCTGCTATCTTTGAAAAGAACTCTGTCCGGATTTTTTCTTCAATAGCGATATGGTCTGAATATGTACCGAGAAGCATTGTGTATTCTTTTGCAGAGAATGTGCGTGTGCGGTAAAACAGTTTGTATTGAATATCTGTAAAGCCGTATTTCTCGGCAATCTTTGCTCTGCTGCAGGCTTGTTCTTCGCTGTATTCTACCGGCTTTTCAGGCTCTTTATTGTAGTATTTGTAATAGTATTCCGCATAGAGTTGGTCAATTTCTTCTGGCAAAGCAGGATTACATTTATCACGGTACGGATGGTTTGCAAATCGGGCAAAAACACCTCCGTCTTTCAGCATATCATAAACCTTTTTATATCCGATTTCTTCGGGTATCCAATGGAATGCAGATGCAGAATAAATCAAGTCATATTCACCGTTCAGCTCAACATCTTCAAACTTTCCCGAAACCGCTGAAAAGTTCGGATATTCTTTGAATTTCTTACGGCAGAGTTCACAGAAGTTTTCACCGTAATCAATTGCAGTAAGTTCACAACCTGTTTTAAGAAAAGGTAAAGTTGCCTGACCGCCGCCAATGCCGATTTCAACAACACGGCTTATATTATTGATTGGTGCATAATCAAAGACAGTCTGATACAACTCATCAACATATCCGGGTCGCAGTTTTTCATAGGTATCTGCAACCGTATCAAAAGTCCAACCTAAACTGTTCATAGATATAAACATATCTCCTTATCATTTCTTACGCAGAATATGCCATAAATCATTGCCTACAAATCCGCATTTTCTGTATAGTGCTTCGGGATTTGTTGTGTTATCAACTTTGCCCGAAACGGTTGCAAAATCAGCAACATCCTTCATTCTGAATAATAGTTCTGTTACAATCATCTGTCCGATTTTCTTGCCACGGTATTCAGGTAACACTTGTATCCATTCAAGCACAAGCTCTTTTGCTTCTGCATCATAATCTGCCAAACCGCAGCCGACATATTTGCACGTTGCCCTTTCTTTAACCATTATCCATAAGTTTTTATTGTAAACAGGTGTTTTGGTGTAGCTTTTGATAAGTTCTTTGTTTACCGAAATATCTGTATATGAATCGTTGATTATTTGCACAATTGTTTTTATGTCTCTTTGTGTTGCGGTTGTGATTTCAAAATTAACGGTTGTTATTGTGGGTATTTCTTTAAGATTGTGATACAAACGAAAATATTTTTCGTCGGTGTAATCGGATAATATATCGGATGAAAAATCTCTGTCGTGCAAAATTTTTATATCAGACGGAATGGTTATATTTTTAGCCTTCCAATACGGAATAGATAATGTTCCGCAAGGGTTGTTCAGATATTCGGTTAGTGTAATCATTTCTGCTCCTGATTTAAAAAGGTTTTCATCATATTAAGCAATATTTTTCTGTTATCATCTGTCAACAATGTTTCTTTTTTAGGCTGATAATGATGCCCGAATTCTGTATCAATATAACTACTACCGTTTATAGTTATGGCTTTGCTATGTCGAGGTCTTACATGAAGATGTAAGTGTGGGTTGGGAGTGGCTGATTTATAAAAATCATTCATCAAACAACTCCAATTACACAAATTAGCACCCAATATTTTTTCGAAACATTTTTCGAGCCTGTTGATTAGATCTTTCAATTCAATCCATTCGGACAAATCAAGGTCTGACAGACTTACACTATGCCGTTTAAGAACTATAACACATCTTCCTATATAATCCTGATTGTCTGCCAGAAACACATACCAATATGCACTTTCAAATAAAATGTTTTGTTTTTCTTCGTCAGTAAAATTGCACCAACAGCATTCTTTTGTCATTTTTATACCTCTTTACACATCGTAATTTTTGTAGCAGATTGGTTGACTATGGTAAAGCCACAATTACTGTATAGACTCAATGCAACTGAATTATCAATTGTTGTTTGCAGGTTTATATACCTATACTCACAGCGTTTAAGATATTGAGCAGCAAATTCTACAGTAAATTTTCCTATACCTTGACGCTTAAACTTTTCAGAAACAACAAGCATTGAAATCCAAGCAATATCGTTGCTTTTAAGTCCATTCAGTTTTAACCAACCACACGGAATATCTTTGTTATAAACAATAAAGTTTTCTTCATCTGCATCATTTTCAGCTTCTACAAAAGTTCTCTCCCATTCTTCCAACGAAATAATTTTTGTATGCAATGCAGAAACATTATTAGGTTCAGACATAATCGCACAAACAAATGGAATGTTTTCTTTTGATAACGGTTTAATTTCAAACATCGTATTTAATCCTCTTTCTGTAAAAAATAAAGGCACCTCCGAAACGGAGATGCCTGCAATTCACAGAAAGATATAAATTACATCAATCGCAAACGGACAAAACGGCTCTCCGATTTCATTGTGTTAATCATCATTGTCATCTTGTCCACCTGCCTTTCAGTAATTTTTATTTATTGTAACAATATAAGAATAATTTGTCAACAGTTTTCGATTGTGCTGCAAAAGTGTTGGTTTTAAATTCAAAAGTGTTAGGAATCGGGAACATATGTTATGCAAAAAAAGATTAATATCTATCTTTCGGTAATGGATATTTTACCTGCGGATTTTTTCTTTCTCTTCTGATAATCAGCCAATTTATCTTTTCTCTTGCCGCTTCAGATAAATCGAGTTTTTCAATGTATTCTTCAAGGCGATCGATATTTTTGTCGTGATGTCTACGATATCCTTTTGCTATGTCACGCAAGGTACGGTAACGGTATTCGGTGTGGTGAATAAAATAGTCACAAACAGTTCTCTCGAGGTTGTAGTATTTTATGCCTTCGGGAGTTTTTTTTATTCCGAGTCCATATTCCTTTGTTATAAACCGGAATTTGATATTTTGGCTGTCTTTTATCTTCTGACATTTGCAATATGATATTCTTCTCGGAACAGCCACCTCAGATACAAACGGCTTTGATTTTCTCAATCCGTAGATATACAGTGAATCGCTCATGCAGAAAACTGCTTCGGGGAGAGCCTTCGCAATTACCGCTCGCTTGTCAAAATTTCTGATTGTTTCAATTTTATAAACACCGTACCCAAGTCTTGTGAGTGTTCTGCTTTTGCACATTTGACGAAGATGATGTTTTGTGATACCGACTGCGGTTAACTCACTTAAGGTTGCAACTCCGCAAGGAAAGTTATCTTTTGTTAGTGCTTTTTGGAAACTGGTATACACAGCAAAACACCCTCCGAAATTGATTTTTAATTTCATCTGCAACACTTTTATAGAAAGCTAAAAATTTTAGCGGGATTTGTTTTAATTATAGCTTGTTTTCTTAAGAAGGTCAAGTAAAGAAAAAATTTCTGTCGCGAAAAAGTGTTGTACATATATTTTCTAAAAGCGTTGATATATCGAAAAGAATTTAGTTTTTTTAAAGTTGAATTTTTAGAGAGATGTTATTCTTACATACTTTGATCGATGATACGACAATAGGAGAAGCTGATTGGTCGGAAAGATGTTTTGACTAATCGGTCGTGTGTGCTTCGATGCACGAAAAAAGCAAGCATTTAAACCGCAGTGAATACATCAATAGGTGAACGGAGATAAATTTGTTGATGTTATGCTGCAGACATTTTTTTGAAAGGATGATGCCTGAAAAGCAAAATCGCAGCCCCTTGTCATCAGCCGAATTTTTTAAAGCTGATGAAGTGTGATGCGGCGTTTGTTTGTTGCTTAAAAGTTGCAGTCGATGAACAACAGCAATAAACAACGCAGCATCACAACAGACCGTTTTTATTGGTCTGTTTCGTTAGGGGTTATCACGAAAATATCGTGATTTTTACGTGATAACCACCTAACAAGAATTTTTTGAGCAAAAAGAGAAAGAATTTCTTGCTCAGAAACTTTGGTGTGAACAGGACGGCAACCTGTTCAACCGGCCTTTTCTCGGCGGCAGAATGTATTTTCTGTATGGAAATTGAGACATCGCCATTGATTTAACAAACGGGTTGGCAGAAACACCAACTGAAAAAAGTTTCAATATAAATGAAAGGAATATTGCTATGAGTAAACAAAATAAAGTCAGGGGCAAAAGTATCACAAGACAACTGCGTGATGAAACAGAACCTTTTTTATCAACAAAAAGCTTTTGTACTCAGAAAAACTATCGTAAATGGCTTGATGCATATATCAAATATTGCCGTGAACACCACAACTGTAAAACACACGACGAATGTTTTATGCACATACAAGATTACTCGGATTATCTGCAAGGTAAGTATAGTGCATCCACCATACACAGCTATCTTGCGGCGGTGTGCGGATTCTATAATGTTCCGATGGATTTGATTGCGAAGCCTATCCGTCATACTGCCGAGTATACAAAATCCCGTTCGGATAACGGCAAGAAAATTCGTGCGGACAACAACCCCGACAATCCGAGATATGAACGCTCGGTTTCGTTTCAGAGGGTTGTGGGTATAAGAGCATCCGAGCTTGCCAAACTTGAGGGTCGGGATCTTGTCACGGACGAATCGGGACATTTATGTGTTTTCGTCAAAAACGGAAAAGGCGGCAAAGATTCACTTCAAAGAATCCTTCCTGAAGATGAAGTTTTCATCAGCGAATATTTTAATGTCGGCGAAAAAGAAAAAGCTTTTCAGCCGATCGAACTTTCCAATTCAATCGACTATCACCACATCAGGGCTGAGAACGCCAAAAGATGTTATGACTATTATTTGAATAAAATCAACACAGAAGAAGGATATGCAGAAAAACTTGCAGACGAAATCCGTCTGCGTTGGAAACTGTACTGCACAAAGAAGCTTCCCGATGGCACGATAGTTCACAAACCTTTTGATGAAAAACTTATCAAAGGTACATACAAAGCCAGAGGAAAGAATAAAAAGTTGGCAATTAGGTGCGGCTTGCCAACCGAATACAACAATCTTGCGCTTGCAGCAGTTTCAATTTTCCACTTAGCTCACTGGAGAAATAATGTCACTGTGCAGTCATATCTTTTATCACATTAAAATCAATGCCGACGGGTTAACCGCCGACATTGAGTGAAATAGAGTTGGACAATGCCTCGCTGGCTTTAGCCTGAACCTTTGCAAAAACATGAGCGTAGATATTAAGCGTTGTTGTAGGATCAGAATGTCCGAGCGATGCCGAAA
>JAZSDN010000078.1:0-1804 GCA_045531205.1 Clostridia bacterium
TGTGTTTTGTCGAATGTGTGGGAATGGTTGTATACAGAGATTTAAATGTTATTTTTATGTGTGACTTCATTATTGCAATGAAATATGATATAATTGTTTTACACCTAAGTACGGGAGGTTTTTATGGGAATATTTACGACACGTGAAATCGCACTTTTTATATATGTAGTCATTTTGATAATATATTTATTGCTACACAAAAAATTCAAATCTATAGTAATGCCCGTTATAAAAGCTGCTTTACATATTAAACTGGTAATTCCGTTTCTAATAGTTTTAACTTTTGCTGCACTATTTGTTTATGTATGTACATATTTGCCTTTTTGGGATTGGATATATATAAAAGATATTGTTTTATGGGTTTTCTTTGCAGGAGTTCCTATATGTTTTAACGCAACGAGTAGAAACCTTGAAAACAACTATTTTAAAAATATATTAATTGACAATTTGAAATTTACTGCATTAACTGAGTTTATTACTGGTACATTTACTTTCCATATCATTGCTGAATTAATTTTACAACCTGTTTTATTTATTTTTGTAATTTTACAAGCAACGGCAAAGCAAAAAACAGATTCTGTCAAAAAAATTATCGACGGACTAATTGGAATAACCGGAATTATAATCATATTCCTCACAATAAAGTCTGCAATTGATTCCTTTGACGATATTCAGTATATTGATATTTTAGTAGGTTTGCTTTTGCCCATAGTACTATCTGTTTTTTATTTACCGATTGCATATTTTTTTGCTGTGTATGCAAAGTATGACGTTCTTTTTTTTAGGATGAGTTTCAGGGAAAATAAAAACAAAAAGCAAAAAATCATCCATCGCTGTAAAGTCATTTGTGCTTGCAAACTGTCATACAAAAAGATTTGCAAGTTTCTTAATGAATATTCACAAAAAATGTATGTTAACATGAATGAAAATGATTTTGATGTTATGATTAATGATTTTAGAAAAAGTCAAAAAACATTTATTGATTAACGAAACAAAAAACTCCGCTTGCCGATTGCTCGGTAAACGGAGTTGTTTTTTGGTTATCGAATTTTATATCCTACTTTTCAATTTTTCTTCGGACTTCTTCCGCATCCTTTTCTGCCATATCCGCTTCAACATCGTAGCCTCTTTGGCGGAGGGTGTCCGCAATCTTCATATACATTTCAACAGATTTTTCATATTCGCCTAAATCTTCGTACAAGCTTGCCTTACAATAAAGCTCATCGCAGAAATATGAACCTATTTCACCTGCTTTGTTGTAATGCTGCATAGCTTCATCATATTTCCCGAGCTTCTTGGCAATGTCGCCACCGTGAATATATAGCTCCCATTCTTCGGGGAATTTAGCGACTGCTTTTTTAAATTCTTCGTATGCTTCCTCATAACGTCCGGCATACATATATGCAGCGAGCAGAAGACTCCACTCGTTCACATTGTTAGGGTTGTTCTCAACGATTTTTTGTTGTTCCTTGATGTTTTCTTCGTTTTTACCAAGCTGCGAGCAAAGCTTCATTCTCTGTGTGCGGGTTTTCCAATAAGCAAATTCATCGGCACTTTCGCCCTGCTCCAGTACTTTGTCAAACCAATAAAAAGCTTTTTCTTTGCCATAGTGCATCAAGAAATAATGTATTATTCCATATTCCCACATATCGTATGTTGTTAAGGAATTGCTTTTTATCAGCTTTTTAAACTCTGCATCCGCACGGATAAAATCTTCAATATCATGTGTATCTTCAAAAACCGAAGCCAAACGCTGTGCATAGTTATCGTAGGCAACGGAATTCTTTTTGTAGAAATCATCAAC
>JAZSDN010000051.1:0-1886 GCA_045531205.1 Clostridia bacterium
CAGTATTCGGATTTTTATTTTGATTATTGAATTATATCCTCATAAGTCACAAGCGAAATATTACCAAGCTCAAACAGATCATTGTTGAAAGGTTGCAGAGTTTCTTTGAGAAGTATTATGGATTGTTGTAGGCATAACAAAACCAAAGAGTAATATTTAAAACTATATATATATTTAAAGCCCGGAGTGCAATTGTTAGTTGCATTCCGGGCTTTTTGCTTTTTATATCAAATCGGTAAAGCTGTTGCTCTTATAGCTCATACCGGAATGAGGGTTGGAGAGGCACTTGCACTTACATGGAATAATGTTGATTTTGAGAAGAATGAAATCAAGATTTACAATACAATCACTGACCGCAGTTATGGTGAATGTGATAATATTCTTTACGGTCAGCAGGCTGTTGAGAATAAGGATAAATATTCGAGCAGAACCATTAAATTTACTCCGTTTGCTCTTGAAACGCTTAAATCTTTGAAAGAACAGAGCGGAAACAGTAAATATGTTGTGTGCAATAAAAATGGAGAAATCGTAAGGGAAACTTATGTGAACAGGGAGTTTCACAAAATTCTTGATGCCGTGAAGATTAAAGTCGATAAGGGCGGGGGAGTTAATATTCTTCGTGATTCCTTCGGCCTTTTTCTTGCGAATAATAACTTCACTCCCGAGAATATCGCTTGCATCCTTGGGTTCGCAAAAGAATCAAGCACGGAAAAATATTTTGCAGATAAAAAACACAAAGAGTTTATTGAAAAATGCGCCGGAAACGAATTTTTCAATTGATGAGATATATGTGCTTTTGGCGAAAAATATTATTGTTTAACAAGAAGAATATTTTTCATTACAAAAGGCATATTCTGATTAACACTTACCCTCGCATGGCTGTCCATGCGGGGGTTGGTATATCTTGGCATATCGGTTTTAACATCAATCAAAATATTTATCAAAGTTATCAATAGCCATTATTCTATGTTTCTGAATAACGTGAATATATATGTTTTCTGTAACTTTGGTGCTTGAGTGACCGAGAATATCCGAAATCAGTTTGATCGGACAATTGCTTTCAAAAAGCATTGTCGCAAAAGTGTGACGAAGTGTATGCACTCCGTATGATTTATCAATTCCCGGAACGGGAGCGTTTTTGAGAATCTTTTGAAATGTTCTGTTAATTGAACCGGGTAATACTTGGGTGTTGTTTTTTGTGGAAACAACATATTTTGAATCACCTGAAATCTTTTTCAGATTGATAAAGCAGTCCCTTTTTAAAGAAAAAATAATTTTTGTATGAACTGCAAACCTCTGAATATAATCTACTCAAAAAATTATAGATTTTTCCTTGCTTTTATGTTATATTGAAAATATCCGGTTATGAGAGGAGGCGGAATATGATTAAAACACAGAAAAAGACTCTGATTTACCTTGTCTGCGCATTGGTTCTTGCAATGGCAGGCATACTCTATAACGGCATCAACTTTCCGCTTACCAACTCATTTTCAGGAAATGCATTTACAATTCTCCCTCATATGATTTTTGTTGCATTATCATTCGGCTGGGTTATTTCCGTGCGCCGCAGAATTCTTGATAAAAGAATCCGAAGCTATCTGATTTCCGTCGGTCTGCTTATGTCATTCTGGCTCGCAGAAAGAACGACGAAATGGTTTTTTATTTCTGAATTTTCAGATTTGTGCCGATACTTGTGGTATGCTTTTTACATTCCGATGATTCTCATTCCGCTTCTCGGCGTGTTCATCACAACCTATATCGGAAAACCCGAAACATACAAAATGCCGTGGTGGCTCAATCTTCTTTATATTCCCGCTTTCGCACTCATTCTTTTTGTTTTCACAAACGATTTTCATAATCTCGTGTTTGAATTTCCGAACGGAATT
>JAZSDN010000057.1:0-9564 GCA_045531205.1 Clostridia bacterium
TAAACTGGATAAAGATATTATGGTTGTCCTTGTGGCATATGCCACCTTGGAGTTTGAAGACTATGAGCCATATATCCCCGAGCTTGGACAAAACGGCGGACTTTTGCTAAATGCTCCCCTCATAACACAGGAAGTTTGTGCTTCTTTGCACCAAAAAGGCCTCAAGGTCGGTGCATGGACGCTGGACACAAGCGAAGATGCGCAAAAATATACAGCTTTGGGCGCAGATTTTGTTGTGACAAACACAATCCCTGGGCTTAATCATATGATAAACGAAAACGAATAAAAAAAAGGAACATACTTTTTTAAGTATGTTCCTTTTTTCTGTTCTCCTGCGCACGCTTTCTTTGGCAAAAAAAACACAGGTGTGTGTTTTGGAGCGTCTTTGCAGACGTCGTGCTACGCGTGACGTCGAAACTTAGCGGAAAAACATATACCTGTGTTTTGTAATTAATTGTACCGCTTATATATTGTTTTTATTATAAATAATCATTAATCCCTTCAATAATAATTCATCGTCTAAAATAATTTCCTTCTTGCAAAGGGGTACAACGCTTCCTGCCAGACCGCCTGTTGCAATAACGGTTTCTATTTTGCCCATTTCCTCTTCGATGCGCTCAATCATTCCGTCAATATACGAAGCTGTTGAGTAGAGTATTCCGCTCTTCATAGAGTCAACAGTATTCTTTGCCAAAACCTTACTGGGCGCCTCCAGACTTATTTTTGGAAGCTGAGATGTTCCGCCAACCAAGGAGTTGAGCGATACCTCAATGCCTGGAATAATTACTGTTCCTACATAGTTTTTGTCCTTGTCTATGGCAGAAATTGTTGTTGCCGTACCCATATCAAAGAACAAAAGCGGTGCTTTGTATTCGTTTATCGCGGCAACTGCTCCCACAACAAGGTCTGCGCCGACTGCGGCGGGGTTGTCCATTATAATGTTAAGCCCTGTTTTTAGCCCAGGCCCAACCGAGAGAATTTTGTTCTTTGTCAGCTTGCCTATTGCCTTTTTTATCACATTTGTGAGCGACGGTACAACCGACGAGATTATTCCTCCGTCAATCTCTTTTGTATTTATGCCGTATATTTCGAGTACGTTTTTAAAGCTTACGGCATATTCAAGCTCTGTTGCCGTGTGCTTGGTAGAAAGTCTTTCGGTAAAAACTATCTCCTCGCCCTCAAAGCAGCCTATTACTATGTTTGTATTTCCTATATCTATTGCCAAAATCATATTATTCCCGCCTTTTTTCAGAAAATAGTCGAGTGCTTTTCGTAATCGGTGATTTCTTTGATTGAGTTGTCATCGTTTACAAAAACAACCTTTGGCATATGTGTTTTTGCCTCGCTTGGTGTCATATCGGCATATGCCATTATAATAATTTTGTCACCTTTTTGTACACATCTTGCTGCCGCACCATTGAGGCAGATTACACCCGAGCCTCTTTCGCCCGCAATTGTGTATGTTTCAAAACGTGCACCGTTATTTATGTTTGCAATTTGTACTTTTTCGTATTCAAAAATCCCCGCTGCTTCCAAAAGATCTATATCAATTGTGATTGAGCCTATATAATCAAGCTCCGCCTGTGTAACTGTGGCACGGTGGATTTTTGCTTTGAGCATTGTTATATTCATTGTTTTTCTCCTTTTTGTAAAGTCCCTGCAAATGGCTTCTCCTCGAGGGGAAGGCTTCCTGTGCCTCTTCTTTTGCAAAAAACGCAGGTGTGTGTTTTGGAGCGTCTTCTAAGACGTCGTGCTACGCGTGACGTCGAAACTTAGCGGAAAAAACATATACCTGTGTTTTTTGTAATTAAATGCGCCGCTTATATCACGCAGAAAAGTTGTCTATCAGGCGTGTTTTCCCTATCCTTACCGCAATGGCACAAAGGATTGGGCGGTCTATCACGTCCAAAGGCTGCATGGTAAGAGAATCAACTATCTTGACGTAGTCAATCTCTGCAAGAGGCTCTGCCATGATTTCTCGTTTTATTACATCAATAACGGCTGCGGCATTTTTTGCGCCGCCCTCTACAAGCTCTTTGCCCTTTTTGAGCGAGCGCGACAAAACCAAAGCCGCCTGTCTCTCCTCTTTGCTAAGATATGTGTTACGAGAGGACTTTGCAAGTCCGTCTTCCTCACGAATTATGGGGCAGCCGATTATCTCTATGTCCATATTAAGGTCTGTTACCATTTTTTTGATAATTGCAAGCTGCTGCGCGTCCTTTTGTCCAAAATATGCTCTGTCGGGAGTTACTATGTTAAACAGCTTCATCACAACAGTCTGTACACCCCTGAAGTGCACGGGCCTTGATAGTCCGCAAAGCTCCTCGGTAAGAACGCTCATATCAACATATGTGCAAAAGTTTTCTCTATACATCTCGTCGCTTTCGGGATTAAAGACAATGTCTGCGCCCAGCTTTCGGCACAAATCGCAGTCGCGGTCAAGGTCGCGCGGATAGCTCTCCAAATCTTCCGAAGGACCAAACTGCATAGGATTTACAAAAATCGACACAACAGTCTTGTCGTTTTCCTTTACGCTTTTCTCTATCAAAGACGCGTGTCCTTCGTGCAGATATCCCATTGTGGGAACAAAGCCAACTGTCTTTCCTTCACTTTTCCATTTTTTTATCTGTTGTCTTACTTCGTTTATTGTTTTAACCAATATCATTTTTATCGCTCCTTGCCTTGTGCCGCTAATTAATACAATTTGTCAAGCACATCATCGCTTAGTGCAAATGTGTTCTCCTGTTTTGGAAACTCACCGCTTTTTACTTCTTTTATATACTCGCTAAATGCTTCTTTCATAATTGTACCCACATCTGCAAACTTTTTAACAAATTTTGGTGTAAAATCGGTAAACATTCCAAGCATATCCTGATATACCAAAACCTGTCCGTCGCAAAATCTTCCCGCACCAATGCCGATTGTGGGGATGTTTACGCTTTCGGTAACGAGCTTTGCAAGCTTTTCGGGAACACATTCCATCACAAGAGCCACCGCTCCTGCCTCTTCTACGATTTTTGCATCTTCTATTATTTTTTTTGCACTTTCCTCACTTTTGCCCTGAACCTTAAAAGAGCCAAAGGCATTAATCGACTGAGGAGTGAGGCCAATATGTCCTATTACGGGGATAGATGCATTGGTTATTGCTCTGATTTGTTCTCTTACGGCTGCACCGCCCTCAAGCTTGACTGCTTGTGCGCCGCCCTCTTTTATAAGTCTGCCCGCATTTTTTACTGCGTCATAGGTGGAGGTCTGATATGACATAAACGGCATATCCGCTATAACGAGCGCATTTTTTGCGCCGCGCGCCACCGCTTTGGTGTGGTGCAAAATATCCTCCATTGTTACGGGAAGTGTGTCGGGATACCCGAGTATAACAGTTCCCAATGAGTCGCCTACCAAAATTGTATTTACTCCCGCTTCATCAATAAGCTTCGCCGTGGAATAATCATATGCGGTAAGCATCGTTATTTTGTCGCCTGATTTCTTTTGCGACAAAAGTGTTGCTACTGTGTTTTTCATAAGAATTTTCTCCTTTTTGATACTGTTTCTTTTGCAAGAATACAATTCATTTACTAAATAAGTATACCACAAAAATTTTTTCTTGTCTATATTTTTCCCCACACTTATCATGTGTATAAATCACAAAAAACCGCTGGACAATCATATATAAATATGATAAAATACTTATATCAATCAAAAGAAGGAAGATTTTATGAACTTGCCGCAAGACTTTGTGCAAAGAATGCAAAAAATGCTCAAAACTGAATATGACGATTTTGAAAAGGCTTTTTGCACGGGCGAAAATCACGCCTCAATACGCATAAATTCTCTCAAAGACAATGCCAAAGACGCTGTAGAAGAAGAATTTGGAAAAATGGAAGAGGTCCCATGGTGCGACAACGGCCTCTACATACAAAAGGTCAAAATTTCGGGAAACCACCCCTATCATCTGGGCGGTCTTTTTTACTTTCAGGAGCCGTCGGCAATGGCGGCGGCAGAGGCTCTGCCGATAGACAGAGGCGACTTTGTGCTTGACCTTTGCGCAGCGCCGGGCGGCAAGTCGACGCACTTGGCGGCAAAGCTTGGGGGGAGCGGGCTTTTGGTAGCAAACGAAATCGTAAAAAAAAGAGCCTCAATCCTTTCTTCAAACATCGAAAGAATGGGCATAAAAAACGCAATTGTCACTAACGAAAGTCCCCAAAAGCTCGAGCAAAAATTCCCTCTCTTTTTTGACAAAATTCTTGTAGATGCTCCGTGCAGCGGCGAGGGAATGTTTAGAAAAGAAAAAAAAGCAATCGAGGAATGGTCCTATGAGCATACGCTATCGTGCGCAGAAAGACAAAAAAACATCTTAGACAGCGCCATAAAGATGCTCCGCCCGGGCGGGGAGCTGCTTTATTCCACCTGTACCTTTGCACCCTGCGAAAACGAGGACATAGCAGCATATCTTATTAAAGAACACGGCATGGAGATAGAAAAAATTGATATGCCCTCTCTTTCTTGCGGAGAAAATAAGTGGTGCTCTTTGGATGTTGATGTTTCTCTATCTAGAAGGATTTTTCCGCACAGACAAAAGGGCGAGGGGCATTTTGTTGCTCTTTTTAAAAAGCCTTTATCTTACATAGAGGAGCGCAAGCATCCCAAATATAAAGAAAACAGCGATGCAGTTAAATTATATCGCACTTTTGAAAAGGAAAATCTTAATGTTATCCTCAATGGATTTTTCAAATCCTTTGGCGATAAGCTGTATCTGCTTCCTTATAATATAGACATAGACAAAATTTGTACTCTCCGCTACGGTCTTGAGCTGGGCGAATGTAAAAAGGGGAGATTTGAGCCGTCGCACGCACTCGCATTGGCTCTTAAAAAGGAAGATTTTAAGAGAGCAGTAAGCCTTGATTTGGAAAGTGAAGAAATAAAAAAATATCTTATGGGCGATGTTTTTGCATCAGATGAGCATGGCTGGTGCGCAGTTTGTGCTCTCCAATATCCAATCGGCTGGGGCAAAGCCTCAGGAGGCATCATGAAAAACAAACTCCCAAAAGGATTAAGACTTTTTAGTATGTAAAAGGAAAATAAAATAAAATAAATTATAATAAAAGGGATACACTTTAGAGCGTTTTTTGGGAAAAGTATACCCCTTTTTTTTATTGTGTTTTACTAAAATAAAAAAAGGGTGTGTTTTGGAGCGTCTTTGCAGAAAAAAGCGTGCCAATGCGTGCTTTTTTCGAAACTTAGCGGAAAAACATACCCTTTTTTTATTTTAATAATAAATGATCAAGCTTTGTGATAAGAAGCATAAGATACACAGTTTATTTATAAAAATTTATATACGTCACAGTTTTCTTCTTTTACTACCTTTATATCAATGCCCTTTAGCATTTCGCAAAAAATATCCAAAACACAAATTTCGGTTGCATAGTGGCCCGCATCTATTATGCAAAGACCCTCTCGCATATTGTCAAGTGCGCCGTGATACTTGACATCACCTGTCACAAAAACATCACAGCCCTTTTCTATTGCTATATCTGCTTCTTCGATGCAGCTTCCTCCGCCTACGGCAACGGTTTTTATCTTTGTTTTAAGATTTCCTGTTGCGCGCAAAGGGGTGTTTAGCCTTTCTTTTACAAAAATAGCAAATTCTTCAAAGCTCATCTCTTTTTCCAGCTTTCCGTATCTGCCCATGCCTGCGCTCGGGTAGCCTTTTTCTTCTTCCAGAACCTTTATATCCGAAAGGGACAAAATCTGGGCAAGCCTTTGATTTATTCCATTTTCCGCTTTGTCGATGTTTGTATGAGCGCTTATAAGCGAGATGTCATTTTTTATTAGCATTTTAAGCATTTCGCCAAAATACGAATCGTAGTTTATCTCACCTATTTTGCCATATATAAACGGATGATGTGTTATAATCAAATTACATTCGTTTTCTATGGCAGTTTTTATTGCTTCCTTTGATGCGTCAAGACATACGCAAATGCCCGTAACTTCTGCATTTTCGCTCCCGCACAAAAGACCTACGTTGTCCCACTCATATGCAAGAGAAAACGGCGCAAAATCGTCTATTATTCCCAAAATATCTTTTACTCTCATAACTTCTCCAATTCATTCAAAAGTCTTTCGTATTTAGAAAGCTTTTGTGTGTCAATTTCCTTTGATTTTCTAAGTCCTGTAATTACTTTTCTAAGTTCTCGTTCTTTCTTTTGATATAGCTTTTTATAATTTTTGTGATTTTTGAGATAGGGCGGAATATGATATTCTATTTCTTTTTCAAAATGCTCCATGTGTCCGCATTTTACCGACAAAATATTATAAACCTTAAAGCCTTCGGTTGCAATATCCTCTTTTTCAATTACAAAATCATTTTCTATGAGCCAATGCCTTAGCGTTTCTTGCGAGTTCATCGGCTGAAGTATAAGGTGGCGGCACCTTGCTTTTTTGATATTTTCTTTCAAAATTTCTTCTATCAGCTCACCGCCCATGCCCGCTATTATAATGGTATCGGCCTCATTTTCCTCTATGGGAGCAAGTCCGCTTCCCAGACGGGCTACAACAGATTGCTCTTTGTTATATTTTTTTATATTATCAGAAGCAATCTTTAGTGGTCCTTCTTTGATGTCGCAGGCTATGACTTTTTTTGCTCTGCCCTCCGAAACAAGAGTTATCGCAACATACGCATGGTCGCACCCAATATCTGCAACAACATTTGCATCGGTTATAAAATTTATTATACTTCTGAGTCTTGGTGTTATATTAAACATCTTTTCTCCTGTCTTTTAAGTTATCCCCGCAACGGGGATAACTTTTTATTATCTTTTTTCCCTAAAACAGGTGGTTTTTGGCGAATTATCCAAATTTTGGTGTGAATAAGTTGCCATAAAAATATGTAAACCTTTAAAAATGGCTTAGCTGCGCGGTTTTTGGTTTTGTAAATAATCACCGTTTTGGCGGGGATAACTATGTGGATAGTGTGGATAAACCCTTCAAAATTCCGCTTAAATATGGGATTTTCTTTGTGGATAAGTTATTTTTTACCTATTTTTTTATGGTTTACATAACTAATTTTTTATGGGTTTACATAACGGTTTTTTTTATCCCTGAGTAAGATTTGCAAGGTCATCATACTCGCCGTTGTCTTGCGAAACTTCGTTTGTTTTTTTGTGTCGGCTCCTAAAATCTTCGTTATGCTTTTTTGCTTCTTCTACGGTTTTTATATTTTCCTTTTGCCAATTTTTTAGTATAGTATTTATGTAATTTGGCGAAACAGAGTTTATCTGATTTTTGCAACATTCAAACGCATACTCTATAACTTCCTCCGATATACCCATATCAAAATACCAATTTATCATAAATTCTTCCGACAAATCATCTGTTTCCAGCGAGAGCCTTTGTGCCATTCTTTTTACAAATGACTTCCTTTTATATTGCTCTTCTAAAAATTTTTGTGCCTGAGGAATAGCTAAAATGCCTTCTTTATCCCATTTGATGCAAAGCTTTTCGATAGAATTTATGTCTTCTTTTCCGTCGCCTATGCAATACTCAATCGCCATAAGTATTACCTCTGGGGGCAAACTCAGATTATTATATATCCAATACAAGGTATCAATTTCTTTTGTGGAGAGTACCTTGTTCATGGTAGCCTCTGCCAGATAGCAAAACTCAGACATTTCTTCTTTTGAGACATTTTTTGTTTCTTTATTAAAGCTTTTTGTTTCCTCTTTTTGAGGAGATTTTTTCAAAATCCCTTTTTCAAAGAAAATATCAAATGCCTTAATAACCTCGCTCTCCAAAAGTCCCAGCTTTATAGCAATATCGGAATATGTAACTTCTATATTATTTTGTACGGCATACATCAAATAAAGATACACCTTTACAAATTCGCCGTTTATTTCCTTCATTTTGTTTTTGATAAAGTCTGTGTCTATCAAAATATTATTATTTTCGTATATGAAGTTTATCATTTTATTCCTTTCTTATATATATAACCCTTATTATAAATTTACAAAAAAAAGAGCAAACCGATAAGCCGTGTTCTGTCGTGGGCAGCCATCTATCTGATATCACCGTTGCCGATGACCTTTAGCCTTACAAGGGAAAACGCCGAGCAAGCTTAACATTCCCAAAGTTGCTTCGGATGGGGTTTACACAAAAGAATTGTTACCAATCCTCTTAGTGAGCTCTTACCTCACTTTTCCACAATCGCCGCATATTTTTAAGGAAACTGTTGAATAATATGGGCATTTATTTTCTGTTGCACTATCCTTGGAGTCGCCTCCACCGGCCGTTAGCCGGCATCCTGCTCTGTGAAGCACGGACTTTCCTCACCCAAAAGGGCGCAGCTGCCTAGTTTACTCTTTCGTTTTATTTTATCATATTTTTATTTTTGTGTCAATTGTGAGTTTTTACTCCCTCCGTCTGAGAGGAAGGTTTTTTTGAATAATAAAAAAACAGATATATATATTTTGGAGCGTCTTTGCAGAAAAAAGCGTGCTGTGCGTGCTTTTTTCGAAACTTAGCGTAAAAATATATATATCTGTTTTTGTATGTCTTATTTATTATTTATTGAGGTTTTTTTAAAAAAAGAACGGCAAATGCCGTTCCTTTCATATTATTTATTATACTTTTTCCACATCTGCTGCGAGAAGCCGTCGTTGTAATAAATAAGCGTTACAATATCTTCTGTATATTTTTCGCCTGTGCTTTCTTTATTAAGTTCGTCCTTATTTATTATTGATTTTTCTATTTTAGAGGTTTCTTTATTTATATATAATAGTTCATGAGTACCGCTATATCTGTAAATTCTGTATTTGTCATCTTCCTCTGTTAATTCAAAATAATTTTCTTGTCCTATAAAGTCTTGATCCTTCCAGGTTCCGTTATACTCATATTCTTTAACTTGTCCATTTTGAATAGAATATCCCTTGTCAGGATTTGCTACAAATGTTCTTTCATGAATTTTTATATTATTTTGATGTGCAATGCTTGATTCATATAATATTTTGTTTTTGTTATCCAAACTTACTTCGTTAACATTTTTATATGCATAAGAATCCAAAATATAACTAACTGTCTGAATAGCATGGTATTCGTCCACATTATTTATGTAATCAACAGCCTTGTTTACAAGCTCATCTGTGCTTATAATAACAGTTTTTGTATTGCTGTCCCAGCCTACCTTTGCCGAAAAGCTCTCCGAAACAGCTCTGGCAGGAACCATTGTTCTGTCGTTTATAACCTGAGGAGCTACATCAAGAGTTATTTGCGTATTATTTTTATACATAACATTGTTGTCTATTACAAGCTTTATCTCAACATCACCTTTTTTTGCAGTAACTGTCTTTGTATCGCCGTTCCAGTCAACTGTTGCACCCATTGCCTCAAGTATTCCTCTAAATGGTACCAATGTTCTGTCATTTTTTATAACAGGATTTTGGTCAAATTCGAGCTTTTTGCCGTCTAATCTTACACCTATCTCATCTTCTGCCATAACAGTTGTTATAGACATAGCTATTATAAAAGTAAATATAAAACTTATTAATTTTTTCATTTTTTTATTTTCCTTTC
>JAZSDN010000049.1:0-47671 GCA_045531205.1 Clostridia bacterium
TTGCAGGGGCATAATCTGCAAAAAAAGGCATATAATACTCTTTCTGTGCAGCAATTTCCTTCTCTAATTTTTCTTCTGTCCAGTTTTCTTTTTTAAATTCAAATAAAGCATCCTTGTCAATTCCGTCTGCTTCAAAATAAACTTCGGGCAATTTTTCCATTTCACGATAAATATATCCCTTAATGTCGATAGCCATTTTACCTATTTTTTCAGGCATAGCTACATAATGGTCTTTTTTCTTTTTGCTCATTTCCTTCTCCTTCTTTAAAACTTTATCATTTTTTCGGGGAATTACAGGGTTATTTTATATTAAAAAAATTTTGTTTTGCAATATAAAAATTAAATTAAAAAAATATACATAATATTTTTACAAAAAGCATAATATTTTTCAAAAATCAAAGCTTCAAAATAATGACATAATAAATGCGGTGTAAAATTTTTTACACCGCATTTATTATGTCATTTGCAACTTCGCAAAGAAGCATACTCATTTTTTCAAAGGCAGGAGTTTCAAGCTTTGAAAAATGAATAACCTCGAGTGAAAATACACCTTTAAAGTTAATATCTTTTAAAGCTTTTGAAAAATCTGTCCAGTCAATTATACCAAGAGTAGGCATAAGATGAAGGTCTTTAGAGAACTTATTATCGTGAACGTGTAAAACCCGTATTTCATCTCCAAACTCTCTTACTGCATCGGCGGGGGAAAGACCGTCAAATACAGATACATGACCTGTATCAAGGCAAATTTTAAAATTAGGGTCATTTATTTCTTTTACAAACCTTAAAATATCCTGCGGGGTTGCAATAGAAAACGAAAGCATAGGCATATTTTCAAGGCAAATTGTCACATCATATTCTTTTGCTGTTTTTAAAAGCTCTCTCATAAAAACAATATTTGTGTTCCATGTAAAAGCCATTTTTTCGGGAGTATTATCTACTTCACCAAAGGGCATTATGGGATGAATAACAAAATTCTTACACCCTAAAACAGAAGTGAGCCTGATAGATTTTTTCATTTTTTCAAGTCTTTCAGCTCGGTCCTCGGGGGTAGAATCCTGAATAGGCCATCTCCATGGGCCGTGAACTTGATTTATTTGTATGCCCGAAGCTTCTGAAAGCTCTTTTTCGCGCAGAAGAAATTTTTTTGCATCCTCAAAAGGCAATGTATAAAGAGGAGATTCAGTATTTTCCATACCATAATCAACACACGAATATCCGTGCTGAGCAAGCTTTTTATACATATTATCTCCAAAGCGTTTATATCCGGATTCTTCAAAAGGATTTATATCTATACCTATTCTCATAATAATCACCACAAATTTCAGTTATTAATAACCTAGATTTTCGTTTATAAAAACAATTTCGTAATTGCCCATCGCAGGCTTTTCCCACCATACAGAAAGAACACGGCAAATGCGCTCGGGACTTGAACAGTTATAACAACGGTCAGCCTTTTTTGCACATGGAGTATTTCTGTTAAGTCTTTTTGCGTTTTTGGGAGCGGCTACGTTTCTTGCTCTGTACAAAGCACTGTCATAGTCTTTTGCAATTTTATTTTTCCCTACTAAAAAATACACTTTTTCGTGTCCATAGCATATCGAAGATATTCTGTTGCAGTTACCGTCAATATTTATTATTTCTCCGCTTTCAGAAAGAGCATTTACAGAAGAAATATATACCTGTGCCGAATTTGCAAGATTGCAGATTTGTACAGGAGTTTTTTCAGCAGGCACTCTTGCGTGCCAGAAAACCTCATTGTGTTCTGAAAGGGACTCGTATATTCCCATTTCTTCAACTGTCATAGACCCGCCTATGCCTACAGTTTTTTTGTCAATTGCTGAATTTATATAGTCAGAGGCTTCCGGGGCAGTTTCAAAACATGAAACCTTGTAGCCCTTCTCTTCAAACACGGCTTTTATATCTTTAAAATCCATATTTTTCTCCTTGTTTAATAATGTTTTAAAGGTTTATTTTATTATAATCCACACGGTTGCTTTAGTCAAGTACTGCAAAAAAGAAAAACTATGTTATTTTGATTGAAATTTTTTGAGTTTTATGATAGGATAATACAAAAGATTTTGCAAAGCATATAAAGAGGAATAAAAATGTTAGCTAACTACCATACCCACACAACTTATTGCGACGGGAAAAACACTCCCGAAGAAATTGTGTTATACGCAATTGAAAAAGGATTTAAATCCCTTGGCTTTTCAGGACACGGGTTTACTCCTTTTGACCTGAGGTATTGTATGAAGGATACCGAAGGCTATATAAAAGAAATATCAGCTCTTAAAAGAAAATATGGCGATAAAATACAAATTTACTGTGGAATAGAAGAAGATGCATTTTCTTTTGTAAACAGAGAAAGTTTTGATTACATTATCGGAAGCTCGCATTATTTTAATATTGACGGACAATATTACCCCGTTGACTCGGATTATGATTATTTTAAAAAAGGACTTGAGGCTTTTAATTGTGATGTAATAAAGCTTGCAGATGCTTATTACAGTGCATTTGTAGGCTACATTAAAAAAAGAAAGCCTGATATAGTAGGGCATTTTGACCTTATAACAAAATTTGACGAAATAGACGTGCAACGGTTTTTAAATAATCCTGAATATTCAGCCCTTGCAGAAAAGTATATAAAAAAAGCTGCAGAAAACGATGTAATATTTGAAGTTAACACAGGTGCAATTTCAAGAGGGTTAAGAAAAACGCCCTATCCTGCAGAAAACCTGCTTTATGTGCTTAAAGAAAAAGAATGCAAGCTAATACTTTCGTCCGACAGTCACAGTGCCGAAACCTTGAGCTTTAATTTTGAAGAAACAGAAAAATTACTGCGTTATATTGGATTTGACAGTGTGTACGAGCTTGATGGGGGAGCATTTAAAAAGAGATTTATTTAAAATACAATAAATTTTTTGAGAAGGGAACAGATTTAAAATGAAAAACATTCATTTGCTTTACAAAAAGGTTATAATGGACAAATCACCTGTTATTTTGAAGTACAGTCCGTCGGAGGACTGGCAGGATTACTGGACAGTTAAAAGCGGAAACTGGAGCTGTAAGGACGGATATCTTATAGGAGATGAACCCGAAAACAAGGGAGGAATTCTTTTTAGTAAAGAAAGATATGAAGACGATGTTATGATGAGCTTTACCGTGAAAACAGCCCTTCCTGCAACACGTGACCTCAATGCCGTTTTTTGTGCAAACTGGGACGAGGACAGAGATTATCTTGGAGTTTCGTATGTGTGCGGTCTTAACGGCTGGTACGAAAATAAAAGCGGAATTGAAAGAGCGGGCAGGGGAGTTGATTCTGTACTTTATTCCACAACCTCGCTTTACAAATATACTCCCGGAACCGAAGTAAGAATGACAGTAGGTGCGATTAACGGACATTCCTTTATGGTTGTTGATGATGTGCTTGTAACAGAGCTTATAGACCCAAATCCCATAAAAGGTGGGCACGTTGGCTTTTCGGCATACTGCACAAAGCTTATGATAAAGGATATTGAAATAAGAAAAATATACTGGGAAGAATTTATACAAAGATATACTCCTGAGTATTAAAAAAGGTGCTGTAAAATTTTTTTACAGCACCTTTTTATTTTTGAATGGATATATCAGATGGAAATAGTGGTTTTGCATGAGGAAAGGTAACTGTCTTCTCCTGCTTTTTTTAATGTAAAATTTCCGCCCTTATATACAATTTCTGTTACAGATGAATTTGACACAAAGGAGATATCCTTCATTGCATCGACAGAACCCGCAGTTAAAATGCTTTGTACTGCACGGATAGGAACAGCGTGTGTTACTGCAACAATAGTTTTGCCCATATTTTCTTCTGCAAGCTTTTTGAGGATAGCCATAATTCTTTCGCTCATTTGTTTTACAGACTCACCATTTGTGCATACAGCATTGCCGATATCGTTTAAAAAGACAGGATAATCATCGGGATAAAGAGAAGAAAGACGTGCATGTTCTTTACCTTGCCAGTCGCCTGCATATATTTCACGAAGATTTTCTTCCAGAATCGGAGTAAGTCCAAGCTTTTCTGAAATACATTCTGCTGTTTGGCGAGCTCGTCTTAAGTCACTTGAATATACATGGCTTACATTATAGTTTTTGGCTATATATTCTCCAGCAAGCTTTGCCTGATAAATTCCGTTTTCAACAAGTTCAAAGTCTGCGTGTCCTGCAAACAATCCTCGTCTGTTGCCATCACTTTCTCCGTGTCTTATTAATAGAATTGTAGTTTTTTTATAATCGTACCGAAGCATTGCGGTTACAAGTGATACTATTGAAAGAATATCGCCTATGCACGAGCCGTATGCTCCGCTTAAAAAATTATATAAAAGCCAGAAAGGACAGCCTGAAAGCGAAACTTGGCGTATTATTTTTTCGTCGCTTATCCAGAAAGCACTTGTATGCAAAAGCACTCCGGCAACAGGAAGTAAGCTTACAGGACTTTTGTAAAGCATAAGACCTGACGCAATAATTAAAAGGTTTACGCATACAACAAATATTTTTATATGCTTTTTAATGAAGGGACTTTCTTTTTTTTGAGCCAAAAGAGATGATACTATTCCTGCAATGTCCAAAACAGCACCCTCGAATGCCGAAAGAAGAATATACTGGATTATGTACAAAACTCTTGATGTTGCATTAAAAAGTATAATATTTTTTCTCTTTTTTTGCTGATAGCCCAAAAGATAAAAGGCAACAGCAATTATACCGATAATAAGTGCTAAAAAATTCATTTGTTATCTCCGTTTTTTGAGTGTTATAAAGTTTGCTGTGTGAACAAGGGGATTTTCAATTGTTATACCATCTTCCCATATTTCTTTTGCAGATTTAATTTCTCCGTCAATATTTTCGTAAGATGCATCAGGGCTTAAAATCGGATATACAGATATATTTTGTTGTTTAATTTTTTTAGAGAAAACAACAATTTCAACTTTTGAATAATCTGCATCGCAAAACTCAAGTGTAATCAATGAGTCTGTATCTGAAAGAATATGACAAACTGCATTTTTCCAAAAATCTCTGTTCTTTTTAAAGTTTGAGATGAATGTTTTAAGATTATTAAAGGTCTCATCATTCAAAAGGGTAAGATCAAAGGTTAAGCCTATGGGATGACCTGTTAAAAATCCGTTTAAAAAGCTTTGGTCAACACCTATAACATCGGTCCAGGTTGCATCGTGGATGGAAATAAGTCTGCCTTCAAATTCTCCTTCTGAACGGTATGAGTATACAAGATTTTCTGCATACAGCAGAGAAACCCAAGCTTCAAGCCACTGCGGAGGAAGGCGGAGAATGGAATCCTTGAAAATGCGAAGACCAAAATACGGACTCTGATTATCTGACGGCCAGAAGCTGTCGTAAAGCATTCCGTCACGCACACTCATTCTCATACCGCCCGAAGCACAGTTTTCTATATAAAGGTCAGGATACTTCTCTTTAAGCATTTTTATGAATTCGTCGTGACCTTTGCAATACTTTAAAAATGATGAATGATATTTATCATAGTTTAGGTCTGCATTAAAATCAAATTTAACAAATTCTGCACCGTAACGGTCGATAAGGGAACATGTTTTATCGAATATATACTGCATTGCTTTATCGTTTGCAAAGTCAATAAAATATGAGTTTGGACCCTGTAAAAAATAATCGGGATTGTTTTTTACGGCATTTGATGAAGCAGAAGCACTTTCGGGTTCAAGCCAGAAACCAAACTTCATACCATAAGCTCTTACCTTTTGTGCAATTTCACACATTCTGCCTTTAAAACCGAAGGTAAGATTTTCTTCCCAGTCGCCACGGCTTGGCCACCAGTCACAGCCTTCTCCAAACCAGCCCGCATCAATAACAAAGTATTCAACACCAAGCTCCGAGGCCTTTGCTATTTGCTTTTCAATGTCTTCAAAACTGAATCTGTCAAACTTATAAAGCCAGGAATTATATATAACAGGCATAGTTTTTCTGGGATAATTTTTGTTTAAATATGAGTGAAGCTTAAAGCAGTCAAGGTCGGTTTTATTAAATACATCATAATATATAATTTCGGGAAGGTTAATTTCTTCTCCGGGAGCAAGAGTTAAGGAAAGCCCTTCGCTTAAAACCCCGAGTTCTGCTTCAATAAAGGTTATTTCTCCGCCTCCAAAAATTCTTGACAAACGCATTTCCCACGCTGAATATGCGTTTATATGAAAAGCGGTTCCTCTGCCTGCCTGCTTTGACCAAAGCACTATAAACGGGCTTGCTCCGCTTGCATTTCTAACACTTTTGGAACGTGCAGATACAGAAGTAACCAAAGGCTGCCATTCGCCTTCGCTTTCGTTTTGCCAGTTATTTGCCTGCGAATACACTTCATATTCTCCGCCATCAAACATAAACTTTGAAGCAAGAGTGTTCAAAAAAACATCCTCGTTGCAGATGTTTTTTACCTTGCCACGCCTTACAAATACACCATTTTCGTGTTTTGTTATTTCGGAGATTACAGATATTTTATCGTTTTCGGCAAAAAAACCGTTTTCTTTTACTTCGGCTATTGTATTAAGCTCTCCAAAGTTTCCGCTTATGTTCCATAAATTATTTGCAAATTTCTTTTGGGTAAATAAATTCATATTGCCTACTCCTTTTATACAAAATACTGTTCCATATAATCTATACCGTCAGGGCAACGGTTTAATTTAAGAACAAAATCAAATTTGTTAAAATCGGTACACATATAAAAATCGTTTTCGGGAAATACATCGTTTTGGGTTTTATCAAAAAATTTTGCACCTGATGTATACTTTAGTTTTTTGATTTCTGATTCAATGTCAAGAGGCGTTCCCAAAACAAGACTTTTTATGTATTCTGCACACAAGGTATCTTCCTCTGTTTCGGACAGAGTTTCAAGCCCCATACATACAAGCGAAACATTTTTTTTACCGCTTTGTTTTATATATTCTGCTGTGGCAGACGCATTTACAAGGGATGCACCTAAAATTTCGCTTGCATTTATTGCGTTTGCAATACCCTGAGTACCCGCACTTGTTGTATGTACTACGGTTTTACCAGTTAAGTCAAGCTTTGAAAGCTCAGAGGGCGAATTACCTGTATCAAATCCCGGAAGGATTTTGCCGTGACGTTCACCTGCCAGAATTATGTCGGGATTTTCTTCTTTAAGTTTATAGGCAAGCTCAATATCACCCACAGGAATGATTTTTTCAGCTCCGAGTGAAAACATATAAGCTTCCATGGAAAATGCACGGAAAACGTCTATTACAACGGTTATACCCGAAGCTTTTTTTGCACCGTCAAGCAATTGAAGTATTTGTATGTTCATTATTTTTCCTCTGCAAGTTTTTCTAAATATTCAAGACAGCCAAAGTTATGTTTTGCAAAATTTATAAGTAAATCTTCTGCCGGATACGGACAATGGGTTTCAAGAGTTAAAGGGCCATCGTAACCAACAGATGCAAAAGCACTCATAACCTTGTCCCATTCAATATTTCCGTTATCGGGGGGATAATGCTGGTCTTCTTTTCTGTAGTTATTATGTACATGGGTACATTTGATTCTGTTACCTAAAAACTTTATTGCTTCTGCCTGGTCGAAATGCATAAGGTGTGCGTGACCTGTATCCCAGCAGATACCGACATGACTGTCACCAAGACTGTCAGCAAGTTCGCATAAGTCATAGTAATCTGAAGAATAAAATGGCATAGCGGGCCAAAGTCCCGGGAATATAGGCAGATTTTCAGCTGCAATACCTGTGTTGTATTTTATTGCACATTCAAGATATTCCGAAAAAGCCTTTTTATTATCTTCAAGTGACTTTAATGTTAAAAACCCGGATGATATTGATGAGCGGGGATGAAGGGCGCACCAGCTGGCACCAAGCTTACCGCTTGCAATAACTGCTTGTTTTATTGCAAATTCATATTTTTCCTCGCAAAGTTCGGAAGAAACCAAAAGGTCGTAATAATAAGGATGGGACTGAACGCATGAAAGATTGTTTTTTGAAAGAATATTTTGTATGGTTTCAGTTATCTTTTCCCATTCATATTCCGTTTTGTCAAGCACCTTTGTAAAGTTTACCGATATATACTTAAAGCCTGCCAAAGATGCATATTCACATTTTTTTTCAAAAAGTTCGTCATAACCTATCTGTATAGCTTTTTTCATAAAAATAACACTCCTTAAATATGATATAAAAATTATAGCACAAAACATAAGTAGAATTATGTATAAAATGTTTGAAAAAACTGTAAAAACGTTCAACAGATTAACTGTTTATTTTCCGGTATTTAGCAGTGGGTATTCCCATTTCTGCCTTAAAAACTCTTAAAAAGTAATCAACGTCCGAAAAGCCTGTTTGCTCGGCTATTTTCCACGCGGGCAAGTCTGTATGAATAAGCAGGTCGCAAGCCTTTTTAATACGTTCTTTGCGAACAAAAGCTGCAATTCCATTTGGCATATACGGCTTTGTAATTTTGTATACCTCTGATTTTGAAAGATAAAACTTTTTACAAATAGCACAAACACTCAAATCCTTTTCAAGATTTTCCCGTATATACTTTACCATTTCGTGGGCAACAGAAAGCTCGCCCGAATATACAAGCTTTTCGTACACAATATATACCGAAAGAGCATTAAGAATTTTCGAAGCATCTTCAAGCTGCTTGTCGGAATAATAGGGGATTTTTTCTGCCGATTCCTTTAACTTAAGCTTGTCAAGTTTATATTTTTCGCATCTTTTAAATATTTCGTTTAAAAAAACATCTCTGTCCCGTTCGTTGGTAATCTGACCGAACATAATGTACCCTATAACCGAAACACCATCGCTTAAAGGAGCAATAACTTCTGTAAGTCCTGCGGTACATTTTTCAATTATAACGGTTTGCTTTAAAGAACATTTTTCGCAAAGCTTTACTGTGCTTTCAATACATTCACGGCACGAAACCTTGTTTTTTTGTATAAGTCTGCAAAACGGGGAATTCTGCACAGGGCAGGCAAGAACTTCTTTAAAATTGCAGTCGTAAATTGCTACCTTTATTCCGGTAAGTCTGTAGAAGGATTCTATAAGCTCGTAAAGCTTTTTATCGTTAAATTTTATTATCATTTTAACCCTCCTTTGTAAACGCTGTGCTAAATTTTTTTCGGTATTCCCCGGGTGTAACCCCCATTTTTCGTTTGAATAAACGCTGGAAGTGCTCGATGCTTTCAAAGCCTATGCTGTAAGCAATTTCTTTTATGGAAATATCGGTGTTTATAAGAGAATATTGTGCGTGCGAAAGGCGGATATCGCTTACCGTTTCGCCAAAGCTTTTTCCTGTATCAGCCTTGAATAATCTGCATATATGAGTTTTTGAATAGCCTGCATACTCGGCAATGCTTTGCAAAGTTACGCTTGCATAATTATTTGTTATATAGTTTAAAAGCTTACGGCTTATATCGGAGCTTGAGCCTATTGAATCCGAAAGCTGAAGACAGTCCTTTTCAAAGAGCAGAGAGTTTAAAAACTCTATCATCAGTGCCTCTATTGTAAGATATTTTTTTACATTGTCAAACGAATTTGTTTCAAACATTTTAAGTGCGAGAGCTGAAGCCTCAGGTAGTTTTTTTGTGCAGATAAGATATCTGAAATATTTTTTGCTTTGAGTATAGCTTATAAATTCAGCCATAGGGGATGAGGGAAGGTTATAGTTGCATAAAAGCCCCTCAAACCAATCCTTTCTTATGAGAAAGTTTACTATAATACTGTCGCCCGTAGAGTAAAGAGTGTGAAAGGTTCCGGGATGCAGCAAAATAAATTCGCCCTCGCGCATTACAAGAGGAGTTTCTTCCACAAGATTTATACATCCTCCGCGTACAACAAAATTGATTTCGTAAAAATTATGGGTATGATATACAACGAGATTATTGTTCACATGCATAGAAAGTGCCACTCGTTGTCCCGGAAAATCGTTGTAGGTATCAACATCTATTACGCCAAGGTCGGTTTGCTCTTTCATAAGAAAAAGCTGATTTAAAATTTTTTGATTATCAAGCATAACAAATCACCATTTTTATTTTATCATATATGTTAATATAAGTCAATTTATTTCATAATATAAGTCATTTACAAGATAAAAAAGCCGTGTTAAGATTAAAATAAGATAAAAAATAACAATTTACAGAGGCCAGGAAAAGCAAAATGAATATAGTTTTTAACGGAATAAAACAGGAAGATTTGGATTATGCATTTGCCTGTCTTGAAGATTGCAGACAGGAAAGCGCAAAAGAATATGGATTTAATTATCCCTACTTTACTCCGGGCGGTTTGTACGGACAACAGTGGTGGCAGCTTGATTCATCCCTGGCGTTATGCGGATATAAGTGGAAAGACAGAGAATTTGCAGAACGTGCACTTTTGAATTTTATAGAATCTCAGAAAGAAAACGGAAGAATTTGTCTTTGGGGCGCTGATGTTTTGCCAGGAGTGGTGGCAGGAGGTAATTTCCCCAAGCAAACACACGAGGTTTCTTCCTTGCCTAAAATTTTTGACGTTGCTTATCACATATTGCAAGGTTCTGAAGATAAAGAACTTAAGGAAGCAACATACAATATGCTTAAAAAATATATTGACTGGTGGTTTGAGTACCGACTCGATAAGCCTACAGGTTTAATTACTGCCGTTTTTGAAGAAACCTTTATTCCATATCTTGAATATGCGGGCGAATACGCATCTGTAGATACGAATGTTGAGGTATATGTTGGTTGTCATTATACAGAGCTTCTGGCAACCGAGCTTTTAAAAGAGCAGGACGCAAAGGAACTGAAAATAAGAAAAGAAAATTTGAAAAACAGTATTAACACATATTTGTGGAACAACGAAAAAGGGGCTTACTATCCTTACAGCGTTAAAGAAAAAAAGAGTGTAGATATTCTTATGGCATCAACCTTTTTCCCGTTAAGACTTTGCATTGCAAACGAGCAACAGAAAAAACAACTGATTAAATTACTTAAAAACGACGAGCATTTTAACTGGAACAGTATACCATTAACATCTGTATCAAAGCTTGATAAAGCATTTACCACAACTAAAGGAAAATATCAGGGTAATGCAAGCTGGAGCGGAAATGTATGGACACTGATAAATGAGATGGTTGTAAGGGGACTTGTCGACAGCGGAGAAAATGAGCTTGCATCAGAACTTGCATTAAAAACAGTTTATGCCTTTAATCACAACTGTGCCGAGTTTATCAATCCTTTTGATGGTAGCGGACACGGCGTTATAAAATATGCCTGGACTGCATCGCAGTATGTTGAATTACTTGTAGAAGTAATATTCGGTATAAGCTATAAAGCATCAGAAAAAGAGATTGTTATTTCGCCAAAGCTTACTTCGGAATTAAAGAAGGCAGATTTATCGATAAAAAACATTAAGCTGTCAAAAGATATAAGCATAGACGTGTTTATAGAGAACGGAAAGGTTTCGTATACGATTTTGGATAGAAAAGTAAGTATATAAAAACGGCAATTTGTTATGGGAGGATATTTAATATGAAGCTTAACAGAAAATTTTACGAGGACAAAGTACGTGCCTGCTGGATAGGCAAAAACATCGGCGGAACAATGGGTGGTCCTTATGAAGGACAAACCGAGATGCAGGATGCCACAACCTTTGTAACCCCAAAAGGAGAACCCTTGCCAAACGACGACCTTGACCTTCAGCTTTTATGGCTTTGTGCTATGGAAGAAAGGGGCGCAGGGGCAATAAACGAAAAGGTTCTGGGCGAATACTGGCTTAACTATGTTCCTGCTCAATGGAACGAATACGGCATAGCAAAAAGAAATATGGCTATGGGAATTCATCCTCCTTACAGTGGAGAATATAACAACGAAAAATGGCGTAATTCAAACGGTGCGTGGATAAGAACCGAAATATGGGCTTGTATGTTCCCAGGCTATCCTGAGTTTGCTACAAGATACGCATTTTATGATGCTTGTGTTGACCACGGCACAGGCGAAGGTACATACTCTGCACTTTTTGTTGCAGCAATGGAAAGTGCAGCCTTTTTTGAAAATGATGTAAATAAGCTTATAGAAACAGGACTTTCCTATATTCCTGAAAATTGTAAAACTGCACAGTCTGTACGCCTTGCCTGCAAGCTTTATGAAGAAAAAGCCGACTTTAAGGATGCAAGAAATAAAATTGTTGAAGCAAATAAGGACCTTGGTTGGTTTCAGGCACCCGGAAATGTAGCATTTGTAATTTTAGGACTTTTATACGGTGAAGGCGACTTTAAAAAGTCAATGATACACGCAATAAATTGTGGTGACGATACCGACTGTACCGGTGCAACAATAGGTGCTCTTATGGGAATAATGTACGGAAGTGCGGGAATACCCAAAGACTGGACAGAATATATAGGCGACAGAATTATTACAGTAGCAATTGACCGCTCGTATGTTTTCTGGCCAAAAACTTGCGAAGAACTTACACAGAGAACTTTAAGGCTTGTACCTTCAGCTCTTGCTTACTTTGGTGTATATATGGAATATACTGACGGAGAAAACGAACTTGAAGGTCTCCCAAGAGTAAAAAGTCCTCAGCTTTCGTTCCCTGAAACTGGCTTATGTTTGTACTTTGATGGACTTATTTATTCAAGAGGCAGAGTTGAATTTTCAAAGTACAGGGTAGTTCCCGGCGATGAAATAACACTTAAGTTTACATTCAATAATTTAATGAACGATGCAAGACAGATAGAGATTGCAATAGACCTTCCCGAAGGCTGGACTGCCGAAAGAAAGACTGTATCACTTATGGTTGACGAAGTTTTAAGATACAAAGAATCTTCTGCAGAGGTTAAAATATTTGTAGGTGAAAATGTTGATTTTAAAAACATAATCAAGCTTCGTGCATCAACCAACGCAAGACCTACCATGAGCGAAGTTTCTCTCATTATCTGGGGATAAGAAACCAAGAAAAATAATATAAATGGAATATGATGAATTGAGTATCATAAAAAAGTTAAGCAAAACAATGAGAAGGCAAAAAGGCTGAAAACAAGCTGTATTTTTAAGAAATACGGCTTGTTTTTTTGATTTGTGAATGTTATAATTGACACATAGAGAATTTTATTTCATAAAATTCTCAAGAGCGAATGCTCTTTCGTGCTCTTCGAGCACTGTGTCAACTGACGGCGTCGCAAAAATGCCATTGCAAGCAAGCATTTTTACTCCTGGTAAAATTGACCTGCATCTTTTCTGTCAGTTAATTATATAATTGACACGCAAAAAATTGTTTTATAAAATTCTCAAGAGCGAATGCTCTTTCGTGCTCTTCGAGCACTGTGTCAACTGACGGCGTCGCAAAAATGCCATTGCAAGCAAGCATTTTTACTCCTGGTGATTTCATCAAATAGATGAAATCAATGAAAAATGGATAATGAATAGTGAAAAATTAAGGAACAAATGCTCTGCATTTGAAATAAAAGAAAATCGCTAAGCGATTTTCAACCACAATTATTCATCATTCATTATTAATTATTCATTTAAAGACTGGCATCCAGATTATACAGTCTTTATAGTAAGAATGTTAATGTTGTAGAAAGGAGAAATTGATGAAGAATAAAAATATTAAGGGTGCAATATTTGATATGGATGGAACTTTGATTGATTCCTTAATGCTATGGAATATAATATGGGAAAGATTTGGCAGTCTTTTTTGCAAAGACGGAATTTTTGCAATTTCTTCAGAAGATGACAAAGCAGTCAGGACAATGACGCTGAAAGATGCGATGAACCACATTCATAAGCAATACAATATCGGAAAAAACGGAAACGAGTTGTTAGAAACCGTAAATAAAATAATGACCGATTTTTATTCCAAAGAAGTTGAGTTAAAAGATGGTGTCGCGGAGTTTTTAGAATATTGTTATAATAATGGAATAAAAATGTGCATAGCATCTGCAACGGATATAGAATTGATAAAAATTGCCATTAAACATTGCAATATAGAAAAGTATTTTAATGATATCCTTTCCTGTGCCGAAATTGGAAAAGGAAAGGATAAGCCGGATATATACATAAAAGCGCAAGAGTGTCTTGGTACTAAAACAGAAGAAACATGCATATTTGAAGATTCGCATATTGCGATTAATACAGCAGATAAGTTGGGAATGAAAACAGTAGGTATTTACGACAAATATAATTATGGTCAAGAGGAAATAAAAAAAATCGCAACTGTGTATATTGCAAAAGGCGAGACATTGAAAAAGCTTATTGATAATAACTGCATCTAAATCGTATGTCCCGTACATAAAGAATTATATTGTTATTGAAAGATGGGGGTAATAACAAATGGAATATGGAATAAATATTAACTATTTCACTAAATAAACGGAATTGGAAAATGCTGCGAAACTTGTGAGTAAAGCCGGGTTTAAGATGCTGGATTATACACCCCCTTTACAGAATGATAACTGGGATTTTCTTATGAAAGAGCATCTTAAAATCTTTGATGAATACGGACTAAAGGTACATCAGACACATGCCCCTTTTAATAGATACGGACATTATGGAGATAAGTATAAAGTATGTCTTGACAGATGTGCAGAGGCAACGGCAATTATGGGTGCAGAATTCTTGGTCATACATGGCGACGAATTTGACTTGGATAATTTATCATTTTCTCTGGATGCAGCTTTGGAATATAATCATAAGCTTTTTTTGCCCTATGTTGAATTTGCAGAAAAAAACGGATATAAAGTGGCATTTGAGACAGTTTTTGAAGATAACTTCAGAAATACAAGACGATTTACTTCTCGAGATGATGAACTAATGAAGCTTATTACTTCTTTTGAAAATAGCAGTGTAGTATGCTGCTGGGATTTTGGGCATGCCAATATATCCTTTGGCAAGGATATGCCGGATATTATAAAAAAATTTGGTTCATTAATTCAATGCACCCATCTTCATGACAATACAGGAATAGATTCCCATCAGACCCCTATGACCGGTGATATCGACTGGAAAGCTGTTATGTCATCTTTTCGTGATATTGGCTACGAGGGTGTTCTTAGTATAGAGTATTCGCACGGAAGTATCCCGGAACAATTGATGGAGAACTTTATCCAATATACTTTTGATTCTGCAAAGTATTTATGGAATGTTATATAATTTTTAATTCTGACTTAACAAGAACTATTGCGTTGCATAGCAACGCAGCTAAATTCGCTATCGCGAGCTAAATTGAACAAGTTCAGCTAAATTGCCTATGGCAGCTAAATGTGCTTCGCACGCTTAAAGCGAATTTAATTTAGCTACTCCAAAGGAGTAATTTAGCTATGGAGTAAGATGGAATAATTTAGCTTTGCAACTTGTTGCAAAATTTAGCTAAAACAAGTTGCATCTAAACCTTATACCTCGCAATTACGTTGTGAAGCAACGCAATGAATTGCCTGACGGCATGAATTGAAAAATAAAATTTTCATGAATTGAGCCTTGCGGCTCATGAATTGCACCTTTGGTGCATTTTAAGGCAATTCAATTCATGGAGCGAAGCGAGAATTTATGGATGAAATCCAATTCATGACAACGAAGTTGTCAATTCATTTGAAAGGTTTGCATCTAAACCTTATGTGTCGCAACAGGATAAAAAGAAGGGGATCTAAATTATACAGTCTTTATATGAAAGGTTGACAAACCTGCTTGTGAATAGAGTAAAATGAAAATTAAATAAAATGTAAGATAAGTGCGGTAAATCACAGTACTAAAATTAAGGGAGTTCACAAAGAAAGACTTCAAAACGGAACATTAAAATTAGGAAAAACAGTATAGGTATTGAAAAATTTGGATTAATATGGTATTATTATAATAAAGATAAAAAATTATCAACTTTAGTTATAGACAAGAAGGAATAGAGATGGCAATAAAGTACGGAAAAAAGCAACACAGAAAAAACAATATTTTATATACGATAGTAGCAACAATTCTTTTGTGTATAGTATTTTTATCTATGGTCAGTTATTTTTACTATGCGGCAGAAGATGAGGCGTATGAAAATTTGCACATCCAGACCAAGCAAATTAAAGACGATATGGAGCTTCAGCTATTATCTGACCGCGAAAATCTTGCTACTATGGCAAATTTTGCAGCAAAGCTTTATTCTGACGGCGAGAGCTTTGATTTGATGTTTAACTCTTTTGAACCCATTGGTCTTATTGAAAATATAGGAATACTGATGCAGGATAATACTTTTATAACAAAGGCGGGAACATTGAACCTTAACGGACAAATATCTTTTGAAGAGGAAGCCGCAAAAGGTGAATACATAAGCGGAAGAGTAAAGGACCTCACAAGGGACAACTATGAAATCATAAGAAGTGCTGTTCCCGTCAAAGTAAACGGAAACACTGTTGGTGTTTTATATGGCGTAATAAAGCTTGATGTTATTGGCAAAAAATATGGCAGTATGACAAAAGAGCTTGATGCGCAATTATTTGTTTATGATAAAGAAACAGGAAATCTTGTTATCGACACTATTAGTGACAAACTTGGAAACATTTCTTTCTTAGAAAACCGCGAATATCGTGATGGCTATTCTTATGAACAAATGATAAATAGTGAAAAGGGTTATACCTCTTTCCAATCCGTGCTTAAAGACGAAGAGCTTTATGTTCATTTTTCTACACTTGAAGGAATTAACTGGAAGATAACTCTTGCGAGGTATGAGTCTCAGGTGTTTGCAAAAACACACATTATATCTAAACTACTCCTTGTTTCATTTATCACAATATTACTCATCATGGCTTTGTATATTATGATTTTGATGCGCGGCGAAAAACAAAGAAGCTTTGCGACAGCATGTGCATCAAAAATCAGAAAATTGCTTTTGGAGATAAATCAGCAGCAGAATAATGTTTCCGAGTCTTTAAAGGAGATTGCCACCTTTGCAAAATCTAGGTCTGCGGTATTCTTTGATGCTGACGGAGAAGATTACAATTTTGCTATGCCTGCCAGTTTGGAAGAAATCCTTTCGGGTGATGACAGAAAATATTTTATATCAGAAATCCTTCGTTATGCCGCAGAACTTCACAAGGTAAATAACGCCACTGTAAACCTTATGTGCATTACGCCAAACAACCATCTTGTAAAAACGAACCACGTTTTTTATGATTTTCTAAAAGAACATAAAATTACAGAGGTTTCCTTTGCAACAGTTATTGATAAAAACAATCATATCGGTATTCTTGGTGTTGTGAATCCTAAAAACGGCAGAACCGCCAGAATTCTTTTGGAAGATGTTGCCGTTTGTTTTTCCATTGCAATTTACAACAAAAAGCATTTAAACAAAACAGAGATTGCGGCAACGACCGACTCACTTACAGGAGTTTCAAACCGTGTTACATATAAAAAAGACCTTTTGATGTATGATGAAGAAAAACCACAGGAATTTTCGTGTGTTTATATTGATGTTAATGAACTTCACCTTCGCAACAATAAATACGGTCATGCTGCTGGCGATGAAATGCTCTTGTATATTGCCAATACCCTTAAGGAAGTATTCTACGGTCACAAGATATATCGAATGGGCGGAGATGAGTTCTTGGTATTTGCCGAAAATACCTCTCAGGATGATATAAAAAGAGGTATTGATATGCTGACTCGGCAGCTTGAGCCAATGGATTATCATGTTGCGGTTGGTATGTCATATAGAACACATAATATGAATACTGAAGAAATTGTGCGAGAAGCCGAAATTAGAATGTACGAGGCAAAAGCACAGTATTATCAAGCCAAAGAAACAAAGAGAACTTTAAGCGAGAATGATAATGGGTACGTTCATACAAAGACGGGCATTTTAGAAATTGATACGATGATTTCCGTTATGAAGGAAAAATATAACGGAATATATCGTGTGGACTTGGATAAAGACAAAGCATATCGTATTTTAATGCCTGCGTACCTTGGATATGACGAAAGCGAGGAACATTTTTCCGCTCTTTTAACCAAATATATAGATGATTCTGTTGCACCTGAGTTCCACAGAGCAATGATGAGCTTTTTGAATTATGATGCGCTAAAAAGACAGCTTTTAGAAGGTAAAATACCAAGAATAACATATAAAAAGACAAACGGAGATACCGTAGTGTTAAGTGTTTACAAGTTAAGTAATGAGGATATCGCTGTAAGCAATACACTTTGGGTTTTTGCCAGAGATTAAAAAGTTGTTTGACAAATTAAGTTCATTGTGGTAAAATAACAGAAGTTTAATATTTAGCAAAATCGGTGAAAGTCGATGACGCAAAGCAAAGAGGCTAAGGTTTTATACTATGCCAGTCCAGCTGCAATGATACAAGGTCTGTTAAGGCTTTATGTTATTGCGGCTTTTTATTTGCAGGAGATTTTTATGAATGTTGTAACAAGAGAAGAAAAGAAGTTTTTAATAAATATTGATGAGTTTCGTTCTAAATCTCATTATCTAGATATGCTTATGATACAAGATGAGCACAACGGAACAGACGGCTATATCATACGCTCGCTCTATTTTGACACAATTTACGATGACGATTTTTTTGAAAAGCTTGAAGGTGTTGAAACAAGACGGAAAATACGGCTTAGAATTTATGACCCAAAGCACAATTTTGCAATGCTTGAAATGAAGCAAAAGCAAGGTGCTAATCAGAAAAAACGCTCTCTTCGTATGACAAAAGCGGACGCAGAGGCGTTAATTGCCGGAAGGTATGAAGTTTTGTTAAAATACGAAGAGGATTTTGCAAGAGAATGTTACGGTCTTATGCATTACAAGTGTTATCGTCCAAAAACAATTGTTCAATACAATCGTAAAGCCTACATTGCAAAGGAAAATAAAATCAGGATTACCTTCGACAATAACATTGTGGCAACGGAAACCAATTTTGATTTGTTTTCTGAAAATCTTGTAATGTATCCTGTTTTAGATAAATTTAATGTAGTGCTTGAGGTAAAGTTTAACGGATTTTTGCTTGATTATATCAGGCAATTTATAAACAGTATCAACAAAAGTGAGCTGTCGGTAAGTAAATACGCACTCGCAAGACAGCAAAGCTATGATGAAATATGATAAAAGGAGTTTTTGAAAATGAGAAGTCAGATTTTTAATCTTATTAAAGACCAGTCAACTCTCTCGTGGGAGCAGATTGCGGCAAATATTTTAGTTTCGGGAATTTTGGGATTTTTAATTTTTATATCCTATATGATTTCACACCGAGGAACAATTTACAGCAAAAAGTTTAATGTATCACTTGTTGTTTTAACAGTTCTTACCTCAATGGTTATGACGGTTATCGGAAACAACGTAGCACTTTCCCTTGGTATGGTCGGTGCCCTCTCCATTGTTCGTTTCAGGACGGCAATTAAGGATTCAAGAGATACTGTTTACATATTCTGGACAATTATTGTGGGTATTTGTTGCGGTGTGGGGGACTTTATCGTTGCAAGTATCGGAAGCGGGTTTGTATTTATCCTTTTTCTTATATTGGGTGCAATCAAGAATAATAACCGTATGCTTGTTATTATCAGAGGTGACAGGACCAAAGAATCTCAGATACAAGGCATAATTTTTAAGTTTTTCGGTGCAAAAGCGGTGCTCAGAGTGAAGAACTCAACAACAGAATCTATTGAATTTATATACGAAATTACTGCAAAAATGCTTACATTGGCTGAAAGAAAGAACAATATTGGTATATGCGATGAGATTTATAAAATAGGTAATATCGAATATGTAAATACCGTTATGCAAAATGATGAGGTTTCAAATTAAACCTATTAACTGACCGCAAAAGGAGGTGCCGGGGTTGAAATATAAAATAATAGGAATATCTGTTACGGCCTTGGTACTGACCATGGTACTTTGGATAAGTTTTGCCATGCCGGAGGATAATGGCACGAGATATATAGAGCATATTATGGCAGAAGAAAAAGAGGTGTGCAAAACGCACACGAACGACTCTATTTGCACGCACCTGCCCATTGTAAGTATCAATACAAACGGAACGGAAATTCCGGGAAAGCCCATTTACGATGAGGAGTATAATGTTATAGATTATACTCTTGCAGCAGATGGGACTACAACCATAAGAGCATCGCTTGATGTAATCGACAACAAGCAGGAATATAATCATCTTTCGGATAATGCAAAAAGTATGGGCAAAGTTATGATCAGAGTAAGAGGACATTCGTCAAGAAGGTTTGAAAAGACAAACTATTTTATAAGATTTGTAAATGCTGACGACACAAATAATCCGCAGGAATTTCTTGGAATGGATGCGCATCACGAGTGGGCGCTGCACGGTCCTTTTCTTGACAAAACACTGATACGTAATTATATGTGGTATAACATTTCGGGCGAAATTATGGAGTATAGCCCGAATGTGCGATTTTTTGAGCTTGTATTAAATGGTGAATACAGAGGTCTTTATCTTGCAACAGAAATGATAACTGCCGGAAAAGAAGGTTCAAGACTGAATCTTCAGGTAAACAAGAAAGATAATACATTTTCAGGTTATGCTCTTCGCCTCGATTGGGGTGATACCGAAGAAGAAAACAAGCTCTATCCTTTTACTAACTATACAACCCGTGCAAAAACCCAGCATGAGCTTGTTTATCCCGGTGCTAAAAATATTACACCTGAGCTTAAAGAGGCAATAAAAAATGAGTTTTCATTATTTGAAAAAACGCTTTATTCCTATGACTACAACAACGAGAAGTATGGATACAAGAATTACATTGATATAGATTCATTTGTTGACTATTTTTTAATTAATGAATTCACCTGTAATTATGATGCAGGATCTCTTTCAACCTACATATACAAGGACATAGACGGCAAGTACAAAATGTGTGTATGGGACTTTAACTCTGCTCTTGATGCCTATCAGGAGAGCGCAATGCCAACAGATGAGTTCAGGCTGAACTCGAGGCTGTGGTATCAAATGCTTTTTATGGACTCAGATTTTACAGATAGGGTTATTACAAGATACTACGAGCTTAGAAAAACAGTTTTCAGCGAAGAATACTTATTTGGATTTATTGATGATACCATAGAGTATTTAGGCACTGCGGTGGACAGAAATTACGAAAAATGGGGTTACACCTTCAATCAGGAGTATGACCTTATGCATCCTACCGAGAGAAATCCAAGAAATTATGATGAAGCAATTTCACAGATGAAGGATTTTATTACCAAACGAATTGCATTTATGGACGAAAATATCGAATCACTTCGTCAAAATAGCGCAGAATCAAAGACGAAAAAATATAACGAAGTATCAGATTAAAGAAAAAGGAGGTACAGGTTTTGAAAAAATATATTATAACAGTAGTTTCTATTATACTTGTGCTTCTTGTATTTGATTGGTTATACTTTTATGAAGGTATGTATTTTGATTTTGGAAAAGAAAAGCCCACAGAATATTTTATGAATGTAGACGGCGAAGAAATATATATGAAAAACGGGGACACGTTTACTCCTTATGAAATTCGTGGCGTGAATTTAGGCTCCGGACTTCCCGGCGAGTGGGCAACCTCATTCGCTATTGACAAAGAAACATATTTAAGATGGTTTGGATACATACAGGAAATGGGTGCAAACACCATTCGTGTTTATACAATCCAGAGCGACACCTTCTATGATGCTTTCTATGAATATAACAAAGATAACAAAAATCCTCTTTATATGCTTCACGGCGTTTGGGTGAATGACTATGTCATAAATTCCCACAGAGATGCATACAGCAAGGACTTTTATGATACATTTTTAGAACACAGTAAAATAATGGTTGATGTTATTCACGGAAACAGAAAACTCAATTTAGGCAGAGTTGCAAGTGCAGGTCATGGAACATATAAAAAAGATATATCAGATTGGGTAATCGGATATATCTTAGGCGTTGAGTGGGACGACTCAACGGTCAGCTATACCGACGATTTATATAAAGACAAAGAGGGTTATTCATCTTATAGTGGGAAGTATATGTATACTTCCCCTGAGGCTACTCCTTTTGAAACAATGCTTACTATGGTGGGCGATAAAACCATTGAATATGAGACTAAGCGATATGGCGAACAAAGACTTTTGGCGTTTTCCAACTGGCCTACAACTGACCCTTTCGAGTATCCCCAAATTATCACTGATTTCTTTATGAAATGTGCACAGGTTGATGTGGAGCATATAAAGACTACGGATGCATTTTTATCCGGTCAGTTTGTGTCCTATCACGTTTACCCCTACTATCCGTATTACTTGAGCTTTGCCGAGGATTGGTCTGTGTTTGGAATTGAGTCAAAAGACTCGTTCCGTGACGAACAAGGCAGAGTAAATGCATACAGAGCTTATCTGACAATGCTTAACAACCATCACACAATGCCCGTAGTAATATCGGAGTTTGGTGTGTCTACCGGCAGAGGTATGGCTCAGGTTGATAAAGACACCGACAGAAATCAGGGAAACACTTCGGAGCAGGCACAAGGACAGGCTCTTGTTGATTGTTGGGAAGACATTAAAACATCCGGTTGCAACGGCGGTTGTGTATTTACCTGGCAGGATGAATGGTTCAAGAGAACCTGGAACACAATGCACGCAGTAAACTTAACTCGTACAGCATATTGGTCAGACTACCAGACAAATGAACAATATTTCGGACTTTTATCCTTTGACCCGGGAAAAGAAAAATCTGTATGTTATGTGGATGACGATGTATCCGAATGGACAGAGAATGATAAAATTCAAAGTGGAAACACAGAACTTTCGGTGAAATATGACGAAAAGTTTATGTATTTTCTCGTAAAGAAGGACGGACTTGATTTTGAAAACGAAACCTTATATATTCCGCTTGACATTACTCCTAAAACAGGAAGTAACTATTGCAAAAACTTTGATGTAAAATTCGATAGAGATGCGGATTTTGTTATTGTGCTTGACGGAAAGGATAATAGCCGTATTATGGTGCAAGAGCGTTATGATGCACTTCGCTCCACATATTCAAAGGATATTTATAAGTTTGACACTTACTTTAAAAATAATATCCCAGAAAAAAATTCGCCAAAGTTTGTAACGATTGAACTGATACTTCGTACTGCGATAGCACTTTCTCCTGAAACAAAAGAAACGGTTGCGGAGTCTTACGAAACAGGCAAGCTTTTATATGGTAATGCAAATCCTGAAAGCCAAGAATTCAATTCTCTTGCAGATTTTATATCAGCAGGCGATTACATAGAAATAAGAATCCCGTGGCAGTTACTAAATTTTTCTGATCCGTCTAAAATGCAAATTCACGATGACTACTATGACGGAAACTATGGAATTGAATATATAGACATTGACAAAATGTATGCAGGAATTGGTATGGGAGATAAAAGAATTGAACTTGACGAGATTAAGCTTCAAGGTTGGGGCAACAAGGTAACATATCACGAAAGACTCAAAGAATCATATTACATAATGCAAGGGTTATGGAAAGGGTGTGAGTGAAAATGAAAATAGAGATTATGATTTATGTTTATATCGCAATATGCATCAGCATGATAGCATTTAACATAGTCTATGTTTTTGTTTTGCGTCATCGCGAAAAAGCACTCGGCACTAATTCTGAAAAACTCAAAAAAATCATTTGTGACCAGATAGAAGTTATTAAAAACGGAGAAGAAATCTCAGAAAAACATATAAAATATCTTTGCAAAAAGCTTGACAGAACCGCCGGAATTACGGCGTTTGACAGAGCACTTGAAAGTGTTTCCCGAAAAGAGCCTGATTTGGCACAGAAATATCTTGTTGAAACATTTTATGTATTTGAATATCTTACTCATCGTTACGTAAGCAAGGATAGCATAAAAATTGCATATTTCCCTTACATACTTCACAAATACAACATACTAAAGCATTATGACAGCGAAAAGGTGCTTGATGCTCTTTTGGATCTTTTAAGGTCTGTAAATGTATATTGCAGAGAAAACACCTTGAAAGCACTTTACAGTATGCAAAGACCTGATGTTGTTGTGGCATCCTTAAAAATCATAGACAAAAACTTATCCTTCCATCACTCAAAGCTTATTTGTGACGGACTTTTGAATTACACTGGGGATAAAGAAATCTTAAAAGATATGCTTTTTAAAAGCTTTAATGCATATTCCACAGGAATGCAGCTTAATATTTTAAATTACTTCCGTTTTGGCAATATCCGCTGTGATAAAGAAATGCTGGAGTTTTTATCAAACGAAAAGGTAAATAGTGAGCTTCGTTTTGCAGCCATCCGATACTTTGAAAAATTCCCGATTAAGGAAGCTGAAAGCAGTATTTGGGCGATAGCGGAAAATTTGGAAGGTCGAACATGGGAATATCAGGCGATTGCCTCATCTGCACTGAAATCATATCCTGGCGATGTTACTTTCAGAATATTGGTGGAAAACCTTTCAAGCTCTAACTGGCACATAAGGCAGAATAGTGCCATAAGTCTTGAAAAACTTGGATATACATATCACGATTTGATAAATGTTTTTGACGGAAACGACAGATACGCAAGGGAAATTATGAGATACCGTCTTGACAGAAGAGATTCTAAAGAGGCGGTGAAAGCATAATGGAAATGGAAACAATAAAAAACATTTTTGACATCATCAGCGTTTGCTTTGTTATATATCTCATCGGCTATTCTACATTTTTGTTTTTATCGGTGGCCATAGGTGCATCAACTCTTTACAGAAAAAAGATGCAGGACAGACTGATGAATAAGTTTACAGATAACTATTTTGTGCCTATAACAATAGTGGTTCCGGCATATAACGAGGAAGTAACGGTTGTGCAAACGGTCAAATCCTTACTTTCGCTTGATTATAAACTTTACGAGATTATCGTTGTGGATGACGGTTCAAAGGATGAAACATCACGCGTTTTAATTGATGCATATAATATGCATCCTGTAAGACGTCCTCTACACAGAAGTATAGCATGTCAGCCGGAGGAATTTATTTATGAATCTTATGAACAGAAGGTTCCTCTTACTCTCATTCGTAAGAAAAACGGCGGCAAAGCAGATGCACTTAATATGGGTATCAATGCTGCCCAGTATCCTTATTTTATCTGTATGGATGCAGATTCAGTTCTCCAGTACGATTCACTAAGGAAACTGATTGTACCTGTTTTAGAGGAAAAAAATGTTGTCGCAGTTGGCGGAACGGTAAGACCGTCTAACGATGTCGAACTATATGACGGCAAAGTTGTAAAATACCGCCTTCCCAAAAACATTTTGGCTTGTATGCAGCTTTTGGAATATGACCGTTCATTCTTGGCATCAAGAATTTTGTTCGATAAATTTAACGGCTCGCTTATTATTTCAGGTGCATTTGGAATGTTTAAAAAAGAAACAGTTATAGCAGCGGGCGGTTACGACCATGGTACTATGGGAGAGGATATGGAACTTGTAGTAAAGCTGCATTCGTACTGTCTTACAAACAAAATTCCTTATTCTATAAAATATGCCACAGATGCAGTCTGTTGGACACAGGTCCCCGAGAAATTGAGAGACCTTAAAAAGCAGAGAAAGCGTTGGCACTTAGGCCTTTTTCAGACTATGTGGAAGCATAAAAAGATGATGGCAAATCCAAAGTACGGAGCGGTTGGTTTTATATCATATATGTATTTTCTTCTTTATGAATTGCTTTCGCCATTTATCGAAGTATTTGGTGTTTTCACAATGGTCGCGGCATATTGTATTGACCTTTTAAATTTGCCGTTTATGCTTCTCTTTATGCTGATTTATGCGTCGTATAACTCGATACTTACACTTACAGCATTTTTTTCAAGAATACAGACCATTGATTTGACAGTTACCTTCAAAGATTGTATGAAAGCCATAATGCTTTGCTTTTTTGAGGTTACAACTTTAAGGTTTATAATGGCATTTGTAAGACTTACTGCGTTCAAGGGCTATAAAAAGAAAAAACTTGATTGGGGACGCATTGAACGAAAGAAGATGAATATTTAACAGAGGCGAGGTGATTTGATAAATGAGAAAATGTATACTTGCAATATTTCTGCTGATTATGTTCTGTGCCCAGCCGGTTTTTGCTGAGGTTTATACTACCGAAAAAACCGAGGGGTTGGGAGATTGTATCTATGTAGCAGGAAGTCCTGATAATTATCCGGTTGAATTTTATGACGAGGAAAATAACGTATACTGTGGCATTATTCCTGATATGCTGAGGATTATCTCTGAACGCTCAGGTGTAGATTTTGTTTATATCAATGGCAATAAAGCTGATAAAAATACAATGGGAGAAAATTTGCAGGTAGAGATTGTTTCTTCTTCCCAAAATATCAGCTCCTTGCCTTATTATAAGGACTATTTAGAGCTCGTATCCTTTGAAAAAGACGATAAAATAGTGAAATCAGGTCTTGTTTTCACAAACATTACTGATGATGTACTGATTTCAAAAACCAAAGCTGCAGCAAGTGAGATCCCGGAAGATGTCAAAAGCGGAATATATCTTTCTTATGCAACCGAAAAAGCAAAGATAAATTACCTTTGGGTTGTAATAGCACTTGTTTTTTGCTTGAGTCTGCTTGCCTCTGTAATTTTGCTGATTTATCGCATCAAACGCATCCGCAAAGAAAATGAGGCGGATAAGATGACGGACTCCGAGACCGGAATGGGAAATCTGCAATTTTTCAAATATCATTTCAGATACACTATAAGCGATATCTCAAGAAGTCTTTATTACATTGCATATATTATTTTAGACAGCAGCTATCTTCGTTCTTATCACGGCGACAGTTCTTTTGACGATGTTTTGAAATACACAGCATCCGTTCTTTCGGAGCATACGGGCGACAGAGAAATCTCTGCACGAATTACCGAAAACGGCTTTGCCTATGCGTTTCAATCAACAAATGATGATGACGCAAAAAAAAGACTCACCGAAGTTATGAATAAGCTCAACAGTTTTGAAGCTGTGAAGGAGAAAAATAACAAACTTGTGTTTCACTCTGCCGTCTATCATCTTGGAAGTTCTGACAGAAATTGTGAAATTCTTCTTTTTAATCTCAGAAAGAACTGTAACAGAATTTTTGGTACGGAAAAGCAAATTGTTTTCTGCGATATTCATTCCATGAATATGATTCAAGAAGAAAAGAAAATCACCGAAAGCATCTTAAAGGGGTTTGAGAAAAACGAATTTAAGATGTATCTGCAGTTTATTGTTGATAACAAAACCAAGAAAATTGTTTCAGCGGAAGCTCTTTCAAGGTGGGATAGTCCTGATAAAGGACTTGTCGGTCCCGGTAAATATATTGGGAACATGGAAATAGCAGGGCTTATAAGTAAGCACGACTTTTATATGTTTGAGCTTGCATGTCGTCAGCTTGAAAAATGGAAGGGTACGGCTTTTGAAAATATCGCCCTTTCCTGCAACTTTACAAGAATAACCCTTTCGGAAGAAAATTTTATTGATAAACTCAAGATGATTTCAAACAGTTATTCTTTTGACAAATCAAAGATTGCTATTGAAATTACCGAAGATGCTATGGAAAAAGACAGGGAGACTGCAACGAATAATGTAAAGTTGTGTAAGGAAATTGGCTTTAGGGTTTATCTTGACGATCTTGGTAGCGGGTACACATCCCTTGCGAATTTGTGCGATTATCCCATTGATGTTGTAAAAATTGACCGTGATATTTTACTCAAAACCGAAAATGAAAAAGGCAAAGACCTGTTTACAGGAATCATTGCTCTTGCACATAGCTTAAATATTAAGGTTATTTGCGAGGGTGTAGAAACAGAAGAACAAAACACCCTCTTATCTTCATCTGCTTGCGACTTCGTTCAGGGATGGTATTATTCCAAAGCACTTCCTTTAGAGGAATGTGAGTCATTTATAGAAAAATATGAAAAAAGGTAAAATAAAATATGATAACAACTACTTATTGAAGCTTGTAATCGTTCGCAGAATGTTATATAACATCAAAGATAATAAGTTTTTGTACTGTATAAGAAAAGTATGTTTTTGTTCCTGACTTTATACAAACTCGACTAAAAAACTTGGCATCCAGATTATACAGTCTTTATATAAAGAATACGAAGCTGTCAAAGGAGGCTTTGGAATGGAAGACATATATTTGAATTTAAGAAATAATAAAGTTTCTATAAATTTTACTGTCATTTGTTATGTTACAAATAATGAGTCAGATGATGAAAACGAGTGCGATTATATTCCAAAAACAAATTTTTTGGAATGTTACTACAATTATAGCGAAGAAAATGGTGACAGGGGATCTGTTGGGGATGTCGAAATTTCAGCAGATGAATTGTATGAATTGTCAAAGCTTTTAAAAAAGGTATTAAAAAATGAAACTTGTTCTCTTCATTTTGAAACACAAAAACCACTATTTAAATTAGACATTAGTAAAACAAATAATAGGTATAGTTTTTGTTTTAAAGTTGCTGACGGTTTAGAACTTGACAATTGGATAGAAGTATCTTTTGAAGAATTGGATATTGAAGGATTAAAAAAATACACAGATGTTTTTTTGAAATGGTCTGAAATGTTTCCTGCTTTAAGTGAAGAAAACCTTAAAGAAATAGAAATTATTAAATGGTAACATTTTCTTTAGTTTAAAAAATTATAATGAATATTTGTATGAAATATATCGCACGAACAAAGTGAGTATATCGCCAAAATAAGTTGCATCTAAACCTTATGCCTCGTAATGCTAATAATACAGAAAGAAGTGAGAAATTGTTTTATATTTTTAATTCACAAGAAGAAAGAAAAAACTGTGGTGGTTCTTCGTTTGTGGAAATACAATTTTGTAAATTACCTTTCGGGACAAAAATTGATGATTTGGTGTCTGTAATCAATATATCAAATTGGGAAAATGATTCTTTATATATAAGAAACGAAAATGAGTTTGTGAGAGAATATGGCAATATATTTGACTGCGGAACTTATAACAACTTAAAAACAGGAATAGTTGATGTATACGGAATAAATTATTATGAGCCAAAAGCAATAGAGCTTATTACAAAAAGAATTATTGATAAAAAACCAAAGGGATATGGAATGCTGTTAGAATGGTTAGAGAAATCAAAAAAGTATAATGGTATTTATATTCTGGGAATTTAAATTTTTATGATATAAAAAGGAAGTCAAGATATGAAGAAGTTATTTATTTTTGTTTTGATTATAATTCTATTTTCATTTGCTTTTATTATAGGACTTAAAACGGGGAAAGCTCCGGTAAAAGATAATGAAACAGTTACAAGTCCTGCCGGCGAAATTGAAGAGGAGAAAAGCACTATAACAAAGCAGGAAGCGGAAGAGCTTTGCATTGATGTTTTGGGAGAAATAGCAGAAGAAACAGGGTTTCCTATTTCGTATAACTGTATCGGCGAATATTCATCAAATGGTAAATTATATTATGTAATGCATATCTCCTGGCTTGTTAATAACACTCACAGGTCATATATAGGAAATTGCTTTGTTTCATCTGACGGCAAAGAAATATACGACGGAATTGCTTTAGGAGAAGAATATACGATAACAGAATTACGATGGAAGAAATAAAAAAAGGGGAGAACGGTTGTTCTCCCTTTAAAACTAGGTTTAAAACGCCATAAAAACAGAAGCAATAAATGAAATAGCTGCCGCGGTAAGCTCTTTTTTTGTTACTTTTTCTCTTCTGATAAGGTCAATAATTACAGAAAAAATAATTACACCGCCTGTAACAATAGGGTATTGCACGGAAGCGGGCAAATGCAGCAGTGCAATTAAAAGCATAAGATTTCCTATACTGTTAACAAAAGAAAAACCTACACAATATAAAAATGCTTTTTTAGTTATGCAAAAACTTTTATCGCGGGTAAAAATCAAAAGCGTTGTACAAAAAAGTGTGCTAATAACTTTGGTAAGAAGCATAAAACTTGAACTGTCAACACAAAGCCCGGTATTTGACTGATGAAATTTTGATATAACACCTACCAAACCGTTAAGTATAAATACTGCAATATAGTACAGCATTGCTTTTTTGCCATGCTTTCCTTTGTCTATTGACATTGCCACTGAAAGAGTAATAAGCAGGCAACAAACAAGCCTTGAAAGTTTAAATTCCTCTCCGTAAAAAAGACCGTATATAAAGGGAAGCAACATTCCGCCTATCATAGAAAATACCGAGTAAACTGACAGGTTTGCATATTCAAAAGCCTTTATAGAGCAGTAGGATGATACGATACCTACAATACTGTAAAAAAGTGCAACTACAACAGAAAACAAAGTGATTTGCATATTAAACTTGTTCATAAAGAACAGCATAATAAATCCTGTTAAAGATGAATATAAAGTAAATTTTAGCGAAACTTCAAAGCTGCTTCCACATTCTTTTTGATATCTGTCTGTAAAAAGAAATTGCAAAGAAAAAAGGAAAGCTGCTGTTGTTATCATAAAATAATACATTTGTTACTTTTCTCCCTGACCTCGTTTGAATGCCTGAGCTCTGTAGTTTGATGGGTCATCCTTTGCACATTCTTCTTGCCATAGTTTTTTAATATATTCGTAAACGCCATCCTCAATTTCGGGTGTTCCCAAAGAGAATGTGGGGAGGAGCATATCGCCTGCAGCTTTGGGGTCTGTGCAGGCAGTATCGTTTCGCCATAAATCACGAACAGATTTGTCACGAAGGTTTGGGATTTCTTTTGGTTTGTTTCCGTCTAAAATTGAGCGATATGCAAACATGCCGGGTAAAAACATATCAAGAGCTTCGTAAACATCAATTATATCGGCAGTTTTATCGCCTTTGATTCTTTCAATAAAATAATACATCGAATAAAAATCGCTTCCGCCATGCCCAAAGGATTTGGCTTTATCGCCAAAGCCTGCATCAGGATTATATGTTTCAAGTTTTTCTGGACCATATTCGCCTGAATATTCATCACAGTTTACGTGAATAAGAGAATCTCCGCCACTTTTAGCATCCTCTCTTGCTGATTCCATTCTGCCTTTACTGCCGTATATGGAAAACCAAATTGAATTTTTGTATAAACCACCGTGAATACTTTTTACTATTCCACCGTTTTCTAATGTTACCATTTCAATCCCAAATTGTCCGCTTTTTGAGCCACCGCGTAAATGACGTTCGTTCTTTGTTCCTTCAAAGCCTATTACAGAAACAGGTCTTAAGCCTGTTATATGGATTATAGGGCCTAAAGAATGTGTACAGTAGAAGGTTGAATACATATTATTTCTCCAATGGTCAGCCTCGCCATAAGTAATACTGGGCCATATAGATTCGCAATTGTGGATATATTCTCCTTCTCCATATTCAAATTCACCTAATTTGCCTTCCTTGTAAAGCTTCTTCATCTCATAAGGAGCAGGCATATAACAGTAGTTTTCGCCATAAGCATAAATCATACCTGTTTGTTCAACTGTTTCAACAAGCTCAACTGCTTCTTTCATGGTCTGAACGGGCAATACTTCTGAAAAAACGTGTTTGCCTGCCTTCATTGCCTTTATGGCAAAAGGTGCGTGTTCGTTTGCATAGTTTGCCAGAACAACAGCATCCATATCATGCTTTAAAAAATCTTCAAAGTTGTCATAGAATGTAATATTTAATCCCTCGGTATTTTTGCGCTGATTTTCAAGTACTTCGGGAACATTATCACAAATTGCAACAACCTCTGCATTGTTTGCCTGTTTGCAGTAGTTAATCATACTTGAACCGCGGTAACCGCCAAGTACCCCAACCTTTATTTTACTCATTTAAAAACCTCCTTTAATTTTTTGCTTACTTTAAGTATAAGCTGTTGGATGTGTAAATTCAATATACATTTTCCATATATTCGGGTAAAAAAGTCAGCTATATATTGATTTTTGGGATTTATGTGCTATACTTAAAAAGGAGGTGGTAAATTTGAAAAAAGAAAATATATGTCATTTTGTGCCGTATAATAAAGACTACAATTCAATACATACAATAAATTATGTGTTTGAAACAAAAAAAACAGCAATATACTTCTTTAAAATCGGAAGCTGTATATAAGATATATTATGTATATAGCGGAAAAGGCTTCTTGCACAGAATGGGAAGTATTGAACCTTTAGAAAAAGGAGATATATTTTTTACTTTTCCCGCATCTCCGTTTTGCATACAGTCGGAAGAGGATTTTTCTTATATGTACATAAGTTTTATAGGCTCCCGTGCAAATATGATTATGGAAAAGCTTAAAATTTCGGCAAATAAATTTATTTTTAAAAATTGTGATGAGCTACAGGAATACTGGGAAAAAGGCCTTTCTACACCTTCAGAGCTTACCGATTTAATAAGTGAAAGTATAGTTCTTTATACATTTTCTTTTTTGGGAACAAAACTTATTTCGTTTGAAAATAAAATAAAAAATCCTGATACAACTTTGCTTATAAAAAAGTATATTGACGATAATTTTTCAAATGCCGCCCTGACACTTGAAAGTATAAGCCGGGAGCTTTCGTATAACAAAAAGTATATTTCAACTGTTTTTAAAAAGGACATGGGCATAGGAATAAGTGAATATTTAAATACAATACGTATTCAACACGCCTGCACGCTTATGAATCAGGGATTTACAAGCATTTGTGATATTGCTTTTTGCTCAGGGTATGCAGACCCGAATTACTTTTCAAAGGTATTTAAACAAAAAATGGGGAAATCACCAAGAGAATATATTAAAAATAAATAATTCCCATTGACAAACCCGAAATAAAAAGGTATGATTTTCCTATAGAATGAGCATAAATAAATATGCTAAAAATAAAGGAGGTAATAAAATGTCAGCAAGATTTATTTTGAACGAAACATCTTATCACGGAGCAGGTGCAATAAATGATATTGCAACCGAGGCAAAGGCAAGAGGATTTAAAAAGGCATTTGTATGTTCTGACCCCGAGCTTATAAAATTCGGTGTTACAAGAAAGGTTTTAGATGTACTTGATAAAAACGCTCTGGCTTATTCTCTTTATTCTGATATAAAGCCGAACCCTACTATTGAGAACGTTCAGCACGGAGTAGAGGATTACAAAGCATCGGGTGCTGATTACATTATAGCAATAGGCGGCGGTTCATCAATGGATACTGCAAAGGCAGTAGGCATAATAATTACAAACCCTGAATTTGCAGATGTAAGAAGTCTTGAAGGTGTAGCCGATACAAAAAATAAATGCGTACCTATTTTTGCCGTTCCCACAACAGCAGGAACAGCAGCAGAAGTTACTATAAACTATGTTATAACTGACAGCGAAAACAACCGTAAAATGGTTTGTGTAGACCCGCACGATATCCCTGTAGTAGCATTTGTTGACCCTGATATGATGAGCACAATGCCAAAAGGTCTTACAGCTGCAACAGGCATGGATGCATTAACACACGCTATTGAAGGATATATAACAAAGGGTGCATGGGAGCTTTCGGATATGTTCCACTTAAAGGCTATTGAAATTATAGCAAGATCCTTGCGCGGTGCAGTTAATAACACTCCCGAAGGAAGAGCAGATATGGCACTTGGACAGTATGTTGCAGGTATGGGATTCTCAAACGTTGGGTTAGGTATAGTTCATTCAATGGCACATCCTTTAGGTGCTTTATACGATACTCCTCACGGAATAGCAAATGCGATTATACTTCCTACAGTAATGGAATATAACGCAGAAGCAACAGGCACAAAGTATAAGTATATTGCAAAGGCAATGGGTGTTGAAGGTACTTGCAATATGACACAGGAAGAATACCGCAAGGCAGCTATAGATGCAGTAAAGAAGCTTTCGGCTGATATAGGTATTCCCGCAACATTAAAAGATATAGTGAAGAAGGAAGATATACCCTTCCTTGCACAGAGTGCATACGATGATGCCTGCCGCCCGGGTAACCCAAAAGACACATCGGTAGAAGATATAACAAAGCTTTACGAATCGTTATTATAAAATAAAAAAGACGAAGGAAATTTCCTTCGTCTTTTTTATTTTGTTTATCAATTAATATTTAAAATTCTGTATTTTCTTGGAGTGCATCCAAAAGCTTTTTTAAATTGGGTATAAAAGTACCTTTCAGAAGGGAAATTTACATATTCCACAATTTCATGTATTGTTTTATCGCTTCGAAGCAATAGCTCTGCTGCAACACTAAGACGTTTTTCAATAAGAATCTCAGACAGTTTCTTTTTATAGTTTTTTTGTAGTATACGTGAAGTCTGCCTTGTACTGAGGTGTAAGGCATCAGCAAGAGATTGAAGGGTAATATCTTTTTGAAAATCGTTTATTGTATCGTCAATTTTTACAAGATAGCTTTCGTTTGCCATATATGTATCATTTTCATTGGAAACGTTAAGTTTATATATGTTATAAAACATAAGCTTTAATATAGCGGTTGCGGCTTCGGCTGAAAGTGAATTTGCAAAATCAAGAGTGTTGTCAAGCTCTTTTTGCAGATGAACAAGCGTTTTGGTTGCAGGGATTTCAAAAGGTTCGTTTTTTGAGAAAAACAAATCCATAAATTTTTGAAACTTTTTTGGGTTTGTCCCTGTTTTGTCGTATGAAAAAAGAATGCGGAAACCTGAGTTTTTGATTGTACGGTGTCTGCAGAATGGCGGAATACAAACAAAACAGTTTTTGTATTCTGTAGTGCTTTTTTCGGTATGTATGATTACCGATTCATCATATATAGGAAAAAACTCGTACATAATATGATAGTGCAGGTCTTTTAAATCAGTTTTAGCAGATTTTGGCATTGTGACAGGTTTTTCAATAACTGCATTAAGTCTTACATTATCAAATTTAAATTTAAAAATTTTGGATATTCTTTCTTCTTTCAAGTCAATCACCTTCTTTATTTTAACACAGTTTATGAAAAAATCAATAGAAAAACTGAACAAAAGTGACATATTTTTGAACATTTGTTATTTGTGAGCGTTACAAAAATTCTGTTTATGTTATACAATGAGAGTAAATAAAAATATTGAGAGGATTTTTATGATGAAGAATTTTAAGATTGCAATGCTTGGTATGGTTGAACAAAACGGACACCCGTATTCGTGGAGTGCCATGTTTAACGGTTATGACAAGGAAGCGATGGAGGACTGCGGTTACCCTGTTATCCCTCGTTATCTTCAACTTGAACCTGAAGAAAACTTTGGTGTGAGAGGAGCAAAAATCACACATATATGGACAGACGACCCCGAAGATGCAAAGAAGGTTGCAAAGGCATCTCTTATTCCAAATATAGTTGAAAAGCCCGAAGATGTAATTGGTAAGGTTGATGCAGTTATTATAGGTACAGATAAGGGTTGGGAACATGTTTTAAGAGCAAAACCGTTTGTTGAAGCAGGACTTCCTGTTTTTATTGACAAGCCGCTTTGTGACAATGCAGAGGATTTAAAAACCTTCTGCAAGTGGGTAGAAGATGGAGCGATGATTATGTCATCAAGCTCTTTAAGATATGTAAAAGAATATCAGCCTTATATGAAATCTACGCACGAATTTGGAAAACTCCGTTATATAAATATGACAATGAATAAAAGTTGGGAAAGATATGGAATTCATGCTCTGGAGCCTGTGTTCAAAATTACGGGTCCCGGGTATGTTTCGGTTCAGAACACCGGTGGCGAAAACAACAACATACTTCATTTAGTTCATAAAAATGGAATAGATGTTAACCTTGCTGTAATTTATGATATGGCAGGTTCTGATCTTAAAATTGTTGGAACACATAATAGCGTAACTGTTCCATTAAAGGACAGCTATAGTGCATTTCATAAACAGCTTGACGATTTTGTTGAGTATCTTGAAACAGGAGTACGTCCTTATCCTTTTGAGGAAACAATTGAACTTACGAAAATAATTATAGCAGGCATAAGAAGTCGTAACGAGGGTGGAAGAAAAGTTATGCTAAGCGAAATTGATAAGGAGATGTAAAATATGCATTTACGAAAAAGTAAAGTATTACAAAAAATAAAAAAAGGGGAAACGGCACTTTGTACAAAGTTAAATCTTGCAGAACCAAGAGTTGCAGAGATAGCCGCAATGAGCGGAGTTGATTGTATATGGATTGATATGGAGCATGTTCCCACAGATTATACTGAACTTGAAAATATGATAAGAGCCGCAAAAATTTATGATGTTGATGTTCTTACAAGGGTTGCAAAGGGAAGCTATAATGATTTTATAAAACCACTTGAAGCGGACAGTACAGGGATTATGATTCCTCATCTTATGAGCCTTGAAGAAGCAAAAAAGATAGTTTACTATACAAAGTTTCATCCTGTGGGCAGACGTCCAATTGACGGTGGAAATGCCGATGCAAAATTCTGTATGGTAGGTGGCGCTGATTACATAAAGGAAGCAAACGAAGAAAGATTTACAGTTGTACAGATTGAAGACCCAGAGCCTATGGCAGAACTTGAAGAAATCTGTGCTCTTCCCGGAATTGATATGATTTTCTTTGGCCCGGCAGATTTCAGTCAGGGAATAGGAAATCCAGTGGAAGTATTTAATGCAGAAACACTAAAAGCACGGAAAATTGTTGCCGAAACCGCAAGAAAGTATGGCAAAATGGCAGGGACTGTAGGCAGTAGTGCAAACTATAAAAAATTGGAAGAAGAAGGCTTTAACTTTATCAGTGTTGGAGCAGATGTAGTGGGTTTATGTTCATATTTTGGTGATATTGTAAAGAGTATAAGGAAGTAATAAAAAAGTGAAGGAAATTTCCTTCACTTTTTTATTTTGAGCTATTTATTTCTTCTGCATACCTTACGGTTTCCATAGCATCTTTGGCATATTTATCAGCACCTATGGAATCTGCGTATTCTTTTGTTAAAACGGCTCCGCCAACAATAACTTTACAATAGGGAGCTTTTTCTTTTAAAAGCTTTATGGTGCTTTCCATAGCAGGAACTGTGGTTGTCATTAACGCACTTAAGCCTACAATGGGAGCAGAAAGCCCAAGCACTTTGTCAAGTATAGTTTCAGGGGCAACATTTTTGCCAAGGTCTGTAACATCAAAGCCGTAGTTTTCCAAAAGAAGCCTTACAATATTTTTTCCTATGTCGTGGATATCGCCCTGCACAGTTGCAAGAACAATACTGCATTTGTCAGACTTCTGCTGGCTCGGCATAGAACCTTTTATTTTTTCAAATGCACATTTTGCCGCTTCTGCACTCATTAAAAGCTGTGGTAGGAAAACAAGATTTTTTTCAAAATCAACCCCAACCTTGTCAAGTGCGGGGATAATTTCTTTTTGCACAATTTCAAGCGGTGCAGATTCTTTTAAAAGCTCAGCCGTTAAATTTGCGGCATCTTCTTTCAAGCCCTTTATAATTGCACGCTGAAGGTTTGAATTGTAGTTTTCGTTTTGCGTTTTTGCAACATTTTTTTGTACAGTAGTTTCAGGTTGTAAATCCTTTGCAAAATCAATATATCCTGCACAGTTTTTATCAAGTCCCGAAAGGGCGCAGAACGAAAAATATGTTTGCATCATATCAAGCGAAAACGGGTTCATAATAGCTGCCGACAATCCGTTTTGTAAAGCCATAGCAAAAAATGTGCTGTTAATAACATTTCTTGCGGGAAGACCGAAAGAAATGTTTGAAACACCAAGGCTTGTATGACAACCAAGCTTTTCTGCAATAAGCTTTATTGCCTTTAATGTTTCGATTGCGGCACTATCATCTGTGCTTATTGTAAGGGCAAGGGGGTCAAAAATTATATCTTTTTTGTCGATGCCGTAGTTTTTGGCTTCATTTAAAATCTTTTCTGCAATTTTAACTCTGTCTTCAGCTTTTTCGGGGATACCATCCTCGTCCAAAGTAAGAGCAACAATAAGTCCGCCATATTTTTTGGCAAGAGGGAAAACGGAATCCATACTTTCTTTTTTGCCGTTTACAGAGTTAATCATTGCTTTGCCGTTGTATCGGCGGAGTGCACCCTCCAAAGCATCAGGATTTGATGTATCAATTTGCAAAGGTAGATTTGTAACAGCCTGAATTTCGCTAACAAGATTTGGGAGAACAGTTTTTTCACATATTTCGGGCAATCCGACATTTACGTCAAGAATTTCTGCACCTTTTTCCTGCTGGGAAATGGCTTGGTCTAAAATATATTCAACATTATTTTCTAAAAGAGCTTGTTTTAAAAGCTTTTTGCCTGTCGGGTTTATACGTTCACCTATCAAAACAGGTTTCTTATCAAATATAACTGTTTTTGAATAGGAAGATACTAATGTTATATTTTTGTTTTCAGTAAAAACGGGAGCTATATCCTTGCAGGCTTTGTTTACTGCCGAAATATATTCGGGTGTAGTTCCGCAACAACCGCCCACAATTCTGATTCCTTTTTTTACAAGTGAAGAAACGTCAAAAGCAAATTCGTCAGGTAAAACATCGTAGGTGGTTTTACCATTTACAGATTTGGGGAGTCCTGCATTCGGTTTTAAAATAACAGGAACAGAAGCATATTTTAAATATTCCTCTGCCACGCTTTGCAGTGCCTTTGGACCTAAAGAACAGTTCATTCCTATGGCATCTGCTCCCATACCTTCAAGCATTGCCACCATAGCGGCAGGGGAGGCACCTGTCATAAGATTTCCGTCTTCAGAGTAAGCGTTTGAAACGAATACGGGCAAATCACAGTTTTCTTTTGCCGCTAAAAGAGCGGCTTTTGTTTCGTACGAGTCGTTCATAGTTTCAATAAAAATTAAATCAACTCCGTACTTTACACCGATTTGCACAGTTTTTGCAAAAACAGAAACCGCGTCTTCAAAGTCAAGGTCGCCATAAGGTGCGAGCAAACGGCCTGTAGGGCCTATGTCAAGCGCAACCCACTTTTCATTATTTGAACTGCTTTGATTTTTTGCAAGCTTCGCATTTTCTACGGCGGCTTTTATTATATTATCAAGCTCTTCTTCTGAAAACTTAAGAATGTTTGCACCAAACGTGTTTGTATTAACAACATTACTTCCGCTGTCAAAATAATCTTTATGTATTTTTTGTATAAGATGGGGATGAGAAATATTAAATCTTTCAGGAAGTTCTCCAGCAGGCAACCCTTCCTTTTGTAAAAGAGTTCCCATTCCTCCGTCAAGATATAATAAATTATTTTTTAAGTACTCTGTAATTTTCATTTTTTTACTCCAGAATATATGAAAGGTTTTCTTGAATTTTTTGAGCAACTTCAGGCTTGTTCATAGAATAAACGTGAACATTTTTAATTCCGTTTGCAAAGAGGTCAATAATCTGGTCGGTAGCATAGGCAATGCCTGCCTGCTGCATAGCATCGGGCGAATTGCCAAACTTGTCAACCAAGCATTTGAACCTTTGCGGCATAAACGAGCCCGAAAGCTTTATTGCACGCTCAACCTGATTTGCATTTGTAATTGGCATAATGCCCGGTATTACAGGCACGGTAATTCCTGCTTCGCGGATTTTGTAAAGAAAATTGTATAGAAGGTTATTGTCAAAAAACATCTGTGTTGTCAAAAACGAACAGCCTGCATCCACTTTTTCTTTTAAGTGCTTTATATCTTCTGTCTGATTCTGACTTTCGGGATGCACTTCAGGATAGCAGGCAGCCCCTATACAAAAATCAGCACTGATTTCTTTTATATCCGAAATCAAGTCTGTGGCGTAGCGGTAATCCCACGAATTTTTGTCGCTGCTTTCAAGCTCGGGAGTTAAATCTCCACGCAGGGCAAGTATGTTCTGAATTCCCGCTTCTTTTATTTTGGCTATTCTTTCACGCACCGTTTCTCTGCTTGACGAAACGCAGGTAAGATGGGCTACAGTAGGTACACCGTAGCATTCTTTTATATTTTTTGCAATCTCAAGCGTGTATTTGCTTGTCCCGCCACCTGCACCGTAAGTAACGCTCATAAAAGAAGGTTTAAGCTTTGCAATTTCTTCAGTGGCAGTTTTAACCGAAGAAAATGAGCTGTCACTTTTAGGCGGAAAAACCTCAAAAGAAATTGATAATTTATCTTTGTTTAAAATCTCTGTGAGTTTCAAAATAAAAACTCCTCTCTGTAAGGGAATTTGTATATTTGATATTATACTACAAAAAAAGCCAATAAATCAAGACTTTAAATAAAATGGGTTGAGTTTTACCTTTTTTTGTGTTAAAATTTATAATATAGAATTTTATTTTGAAAAACGATTGTATTACGATTTGTTGCATTCAAATTGTTTTTTGATTATAATATTGAGTGCAATAGAAGATGTGGTAAATATACTTGATGAGAAAGAGGAAAGAATTATGAGTAATCATTCAATTGAACCAAATATAGCAGATTTAGTTAATGGATGGCTTAAATCTTACAAATTAGATTATAAATTAGAGCAGGAACCATTAAGTAAAGAGATTGATCAAGCATTGAGTGATTACCACTCAAAGAGCGGTGGAAAGGGTGGAAACCGCCCTGATGCAAAATTGCTTTTGACAGATAAATATTTGAAAAGCTATCCAATTCTTATAGAGTATAAAGGTTATCGAGACAAATTAGTAAAGCTCGATAAAGACGGTAAGGTTGCAAATAAAAACGCTAAAAATGAATTTGACTTTAAAACTATTAAAGATTATGCAGTAAATGGTGCAATACATTACGCTGATGCAGTTTTACATTATACCAACTATACCGATGTTATTGCAATAGGTGTAACCGGTTTTAAGAATCAGTTTGGAGAAACTGAGCATCAAATCGGCGTATATTATGTTTCAAAGAAAAACTTTGGTTATGGTCAAAAAGTCGATGATTATACCGATTTGTCTTTTCTTAAAAAAGAAAACTTTGATGCATTTATTGAAAAAGTAAAAAAACTGCAATTACCACAAGAAGAACTTGAAAGATTAAAAGAACGCAGAGAACGCGAAATCGAAGCAAGCCTTGTAAAACTTAATAATGATATTTATCAAAACGAAAAGGGACTTGGCGAAAATGACCGCGTATATCTTGTTGCAGCAACCATTATGGCAACATTAGGTATTCCCGATAAGGTTGCGCCATTAGAGAAATCAGCTCTTATATCTTCACAGGAAGATGGTGAAAGAGACGGAGATATAATTTTGCGTAAAATCAATTCGTTTTTAAGCGAAAAGAACATACCTACCGCCAAAAAGGATTTAATTGTAAGAACACTCCAAAACACATTAACAACAGATAATATAAATAAAAAAGAAACAGATGAAAGCCAGTTAAAGCGAGTTTTTGTCAAAATCTTTGATGATTTGGGTATCTATTACAAAACAGATCTGACAACAGATTTTACAGGAAAGCTTTTTAATGAAATGTACCGTTGGCTTGGCTTTTCTCAGGACAAGCTTAACGATGTTGTTCTTACTCCATCTTATGTTGCGACACTTTTAGCAAAGCTTGCAAGAGTTGACAAAGACTCTTATGTTTGGGACTTTGCCACAGGCTCGGCAGGGCTGCTTGTTGCGGCCATGAATGAAATGCTGATAGACGCAAAGAAAAGGATAAAATCCCCTGATGAACTAAAGTCTAAAACCGCAGAAATTAAAGCAAAACAATTACTTGGTCTTGAAATTTTACCCGGTGTGTATATGCTTGCTATATTAAATATGATTTTGATGGGTGACGGAAGTTCGAACATTCTGAATGATGACTCTTTAAAGTTTGATGGTAATTACGGCTTTACGGAAGAGGAGAAAAAATTCCCGGCTAATGCGTTTGTATTAAATCCACCATATTCCGCACCCGGAAACGGAATGATATTTGTTGAAAAGGCTCTTTCGATGATGGAAAAAGGCTATGCAGCAATTATTATTCAAAATTCTGCAGGTTCAGGAAAGGCAACTACATATAACACTAATATCTTAAAACATAGCACACTTCTTGCAAGTATAAAAATGCCTCTTGATCTGTTTGTAGGAAAATCAAACGTGCAAACTTATGTTTATGTTTTCAGAGTTGGAGAAGCACATCAGAAGGATGATGTGGTTAAGTTTATAGATTTTTCCAATGATGGATACACAAGAACAAATCGCAGAAAAGCAAGCTGTAATTTATATGATAGTGACAGAGCAAGCGAACGCTATCAGGAAATTGTGGACTTGGTGCGTTTCGGTAAATCCAAGCTTAGTATTTTCACTGAAAATGAGTATTACGAAGGAACAATTGACCCTACAAGCGGAGCTGACTGGAATCAAGCAGCACCGATAGATACTAAACCTACACTTGATGATTTTAAAAAGACAGTAAGTGATTATCTTGCATGGGAAGTATCTAATATTATCAAATCTCAAAACACGGAGGATGAACGCCTGGGAAAATAGATGCCTCACTTAATGAAAAACTCCATAATGTTAAGTGGGGCGAGTATGAATTAGTAAATTTATTTACCAGTACGAACGGAGATTTTGATATACAAAAAAGTCATATAAATAATAAAGGTGAATATGTAATAACGGCTGGGTTGACAAATAATGGTGTTTTGGGAAAAACAGATGTCAAAGCAAGAGTATTTGAAAAAGGAACAATTACGGTAGATATGTTTGGGTTTGTATTTTATCGTAATTTTAAATATAAAATTGTAACTCATGCAAGAGTTTTTTCCTTAAAACCAAAATTTGAAATTTCTGAAAGACAAGGATTGTTTTTAGCAAATGCCTTACACTTTCTAAATAAAAAGTTTGGATATGAAAATATGTGTTCGTGGGAAAAGATAAAATTAGAAAAAATTCAACTGCCTACTAAAAATAATGAAATCGATTTTAATTTTATGGAATCCTTTATAGCGGAGCTGGAGGCGGAGCGAATAGCGGAGCTATCCGCTTACCTGAAGGTAAGCGGATTTGACAATTATGAATTGTCAAGTGACGAAGAAAAAGCTTTGCAAGATTTTATGAATAATAAAATTGAATATGGCGAGTTTTCATATTCAAAAATCTTTGATAACATTAAGCAAGGACGCCGCTTAAAAAAAGAGGATCAGATTCCCGGGGGGATTCCTTTTGTTATGGCAGGTACAACAAATACAGGGCTTGTCAACTATATTTCAAATCCGGTTGCAGCATTTCCTGAAAATTCAATAACTATAGATATTTTTGGTAATACATTTTACAGAAATTATTCTTTTGGTGCAGGAGATGATACAGGTGTTTATTGGAATAGTAAAATCGAATATTCAAAAGGAATAATGCTCTTTTTTGCATCTGCTATGGAAAAATCAATAAAAGGCAAGTTTTCTTATGGCAAAAAATTAAGAAGTTCTCAAAGTTATAATTTCAAAATGATTCTTCCTATTACTCAAGGGAAAATCGACTTTGATTTTATCGAAAAATTTATCTGCGCAATACAAAAACTCGTTATAAAAGATGTTGTAATGTATGCAGACCAGAAAATCAAGATAACAAAAGATATTGTAAAAAAACAATAATATTTCACTCCTAACTTAAACGAGAACATAATTTGATATATGAATTTAAAAAATCATAACAGAAAGAAGGGTTTATTTATGAAAGAATCGTTATGGAACGGATTTAAACGAATTGACTTTGAATTTGAAGGAAAAGAGGCTATCCTTATTTTCCCTGAAAATCCCGATAAAAACAAAAATTGGCTTATTAAAACCGAATATTTTGATGCTTTTCCCGCATTTGAAATAGAAATGGTAAAAAGAGGCTGGCATCTGGCGTTTTTAAAAAACACTACCAGATGGTGTCTTGACAGTGACCTTGACCTTAAAAAACAGTTTGCTGATTTTCTTGCATCAGAATACGGATTGAACAATAAGTGTGTACCTGTTGGAATGAGCTGCGGCGGTCTTATAGGGGTTAAGTTTGCTGCAAAATATCCTGAATATGTAAAGGCACTTTATCTCGATGCACCTGTTATGAACTTTTTATCCTGCCCTGCAGGCATAGGCAAAGCGGGTAGTGATTTAATGCAGGAGTTTATGGAAGAAACGGGAATGGATATAGTTTCTTTAATAAATTACAGAGAAAATCCTGTGGATAAAATGCACATATTGCTTGAAAATAATATACCTGTCATTGTTGTATACGGAAAGATTGATAATATTGTTCCTTATGACGAAAACGGAGAAATGCTCGAAAAGTATTACCGTAAAAACAACGGTAATATAGTTGCAATAGGAAAAGATGACTGCGGACATCACCCGCACGGACTTTCGGACAATACTCCTATAATAGAATTTATTGAAAATGTTTGTCGAGAATAAAAATGCGAGGGTGCTTTGATGCAGATATTTTGTTATAATATAAAAGTACAAAGCAGGGAACAAACAAATTACCTTATACAGCAAAGTGTAGAGGAATATTTTAAAGGTAAGAATATTTGTTTTGAAAAAATAAATGTTTTAAGAACTGAAAAAGGTAAACCTTACATAGAAAATTCGGATATTCATATAGGAGTGACGCATACCGAAGACCTTGTTATGATAGGAGTTTGTAAAACTCCCTTTGGAATAGACGCAGAAAAGAAAGACAGAAAAATCAGGCAAAAAGAAAACATAGCAAAAAAGTTTTTTTCAAAAAATGAAATCAAGCTTGCTCTGAAATCGGATGAAGAATTCTTAAAACTGTGGGTTAAAAAAGAGGCCTTTGTAAAATATACGGGGCAGGGAATAGGAAAAATAAAAGAGGTAGATACTTTAGCCTTGAACGGATATTTTAAAGAAATTAATTTTCCTGGATATATATCTTATGTATATTCCAGTGAAAAAATTGATTGTGAAATAATAAATAAATTTGCATAACAGAAGGAGAAAAATATGTACTCTCTTACAGAAAGAAGCACAATTAAATATCTTTGCGATAAATACGGATTTCATTTAAAGAAAGCCTTTGGGCAGAACTTTATAAATGACGAGGGTGTTTTGTACGACATTGCAGAGGCAACAGACAGTGAAGGAATTATAGAAATAGGGCCTGGTATAGGGGCACTTACTGCTGTTTTGGCAAGCAGGGCCAAAAAAGTGGTTGCAGTTGAAATTGACGATACTTTGATGCCTGTACTTGGCGAAACGTTAGCGGGATTTGATAATATCGAAATCATAAATGACGATATTATGAAAATTGACATAAATAAGCTTATAACCGAAAAGTTTGACGGTATGAGTGTAAGTGTTGCGGCAAATCTGCCGTATTATATAACAACGCCCATAATAATGAAGCTGTTGGAAGAAAAAACAAATCTTTCTGAAATAGTTGTAATGATGCAAAAGGAGGTTGCAGACAGGCTTACCGCAAAGGAAGGCGGCAAGGACTACGGTGCAATAACCGTTGCGGCAAACTATTACTGCGAGGTGGAAAGAGTGTGCTTTGTGCCAAGCAGTGTGTTTACACCTCCTCCAAAGGTAGACTCCTCTGTTGTTAAGCTTAAGATAAGAAAAGAGCCTCCGTTTGAGGTACTTTGTGAAAAAACATTTTTCTCTGTTGTAAAAGCATCCTTTGCACAAAGAAGAAAAACTCTTTCAAACGGTCTTAAAAATGCAGGAATTTTCGGAACAAGAGAGGATATTGAAAAGGCTTTTGAAGCGTGCAAATTTGACAGCATGATAAGAGGAGAGAAGCTTTCGGGTGCGGAATTTGCAAAGCTTGCAAATTATTTTTACGAAAAAAAGCAAAAAGATATTGCAAAATAAAAATAAAGTGATATAATGTATAATGAGGAAAAATTGGAGCTTTTATACTCCACTACACAATATATCCTAAATTAAGCAGAGAAAGAAAGGAATGAAAATCATGACAGATAACAAAAAATTACTTGCATGGCTTTCTGAAATGGAAGAGCTTGTAACTCCTGCAAATGTAGTATGGATTACAGGTGAAGAAGATCAGCTCGAACAGCTCCGTGCAGAAGCTTGCGAATCAGGAGAAATCATAAAACTCAATCAGGAAAAGCTTCCCGGTTGCTACTACCACAGAACTGCAGAAAACGACGTTGCACGTGTTGAAGACAGAACATTTATCTGCACACCCACAAAGGAAGAAGCAGGTCCTACAAATAACTGGATGGAACCCGCTAAAATGTACGAAAAGCTCTGGGCTTTATACAAAGACTCAATGGCTGGAAGAACAATGTATGTAATTCCTTATTCAATGGGTCCTGTTGGTTCAAAGTTCTCAAAAATCGGTATTGAATTAACAGACAGTATCTACGTTGTACTTAACATGGCTATCATGACAAGAATAGGCAACAAAGTACTTGAAGCTTTAGGAACAGAAGGCGACTTTATCAAGTGCTTGCATGCTAAAAAAGATGTAAATCCTGAAGAAAGATATATCGTACAGTTCCCACAGGATAACTACATCTGCTCAATTAACTCCGCATACGGCGGAAACGTACTTTTAGGTAAAAAGTGCTTTGCATTGAGAATCGCTTCATACCTTGGTATGCAGGAAGGCTGGATGGCTGAACATATGCTTATCTTAGGTCTTGAAAATCCCAAGGGCGAAGTTAAATACATTGCAGCAGCATTCCCCTCAGCTTGCGGTAAAACAAACCTTGCAATGCTTATTCCCCCCGAATATCTTAAAAAGCAGGGTTATAAGGTTTGGACTGTAGGTGACGATATTGCTTGGCTCAGAATCGGTGCTGACGGCAGACTTTATGCAGTAAACCCCGAAGCAGGCTTCTTTGGCGTTGCTCCCGGCACAAGTGAAAAAACAAACTATAATGCACTTATGGCTACAAAGAAGAATACAATCTTCACAAACGTTGCTATCAATGCTGATGATAACACAGTTTGGTGGGAAGGTCTTGATAAGAATCCTCCTGAAAACTGTATCGAATGGACAGGTAAGAAGGTTAACGGCAAGACATACGAAGGCAAGCTTGCTCATCCTAACTCACGTTTCACAGCTCCCGCTGTAAACTGCCCCTGCATCTCCAGCGAATTTGAAAATGGCGAAGGTGTTCCGATTTCGGCAATCGTATTCGGCGGAAGACGTGCTAAAACAGCTCCCCTGGTATACCAGGCAAGAGATTGGGAACACGGCGTATACATTGGTGCTACAATGGCATCCGAAACAACAGCTGCAGCTGCAGGTGCGGTTGGCGTTGTAAGACGTGATCCCATGGCTATGAAGCCCTTTGTAGGCTACAATATGGCTGACTACTTTGCACATTGGCTTGAAATGGGCGAAAAGATGGATGCAGACAAGGCTCCTAAGATTTTCCACGTTAACTGGTTCAGACAGAACGAAAACGGCGAATTCATCTGGCCCGGATTTGGCGACAACATGAGAGTATTGCTCTGGATTTTAGACAGATGCGAAGGCAAAGTAAGTGCACATGACAGCGAAATCGGTTTCTTACCCGAAAGCATCGACACAGAAGGTCTTGATGTAAGCGAAGAAGTTATGAAAGAACTTTTGAGTGTTGACAAGGAAGTATGGCTTGAAGATGTTAAGCTCCAGAAAGAATACTTTGAACAGTTTGGCGACAGACTTCCCAAAGAAATCAAAGAAAATCTTGAAGAACTTGAACGCAGACTTAACGCGTAACATAAAAATAAAACTGAACGGAAATGAAGTGAACCCCAAAGTTTAGACAAAAATTTAATATTAACTTGCTTGTGAATGAGTTCGGTATTGTACCGGGCTCATTCCTTTTAGTTTCATAGAAATTCTTTCGTTGTTGTAATAATCAATATATCTTTTTAATTCA
>JAZSDN010000066.1:0-9601 GCA_045531205.1 Clostridia bacterium
TTGACGACGTTTTGGAATCCCACTGGGCATACAAAAACGTACTTACAGCTTACGGAATGGGTATTGTAAACGGAACTTCGGCTACAACCTTCTCCCCAGACCTTGCCCTGACTTATGAACAGGCAGTTAAAATGCTGGTTGCAGCTTTAGGTTATGATGCAAAAGCTGTAGAGCTTGGCGGATGGCCTAATGGCTACATAGCACAGGCAGAAGCAATGAATCTTTTAGGTGCAACAAAACCTGCAAATACTGCAAGCGAAATTAACCGTGGCACAATGGCTATACTTATAAACAACTCAATTAAAGCTACCGAGCTTGCAATTGACTATGTTGACCCCTACAAAGAAAAAATCCGTTTAAAGAACGCTCCCGAAGCTTTGGAATTTATTGCTTTGGATACACCTATGATGAACGTTGACCGTACTTTAACAACTTACGAAGACTGTAACGAATGGGATACACTCGCCGTTCTTCAGTCAAAATTTGATAACAAGGTTATCGGCGGTGTTAAATTTGACTATGTTGGCGGTTCGTGGGAATACAGAAATATGGACGCTTGGCAGTGGGTACGCGATGAAAAAATCCGTGGTTGCTGGGGCTTTATATTAGGTCACGAAAAATATGGTGAAGTTATTCTTGACCCCTTATATGAAGAAGGACTTAACCTTGCATTTACAACAATGTATGGTGGTGTTCCTGAATGGGACGAATTCCCATCTGTTAACTCTAAGCTCGATAATATTGATGAATATGCAGCTGCACACCCGGGACTTAGATTCAATCTTGTTCAGCAGGTTGGTACAGGTCGCAAAAACTCAATGTACGGACTTTATCATGGGGGTACAGTAAGAGCGTTCACAAATACTCCCTGTCCTCTTTCGGAAGACTACTGGCAGAGAGTTTGCTTTGAAAAAATGGCTCTTGCTGCAACTCACGAAAGTATTGGTGTTATAAACCTTGACTGGGAAATGTACACAGCTGACCAGACTTCTTATGCAGGCCCCTGCTTCTGTGACAACTGCTTCAACGGTTTTATCGAAAAGAGAGGCTACAAAGGTCACGAAGTTACAAAGGTTGATATAACAGAAAGAAAAGACGCTGTATTTGCTGCAGGTCTTATGAACGAATATACCTGGTACTGGGAACAGGAAACTGTTGAAATTTGTCAGAAGTTTGTTAAAGCATTACACGACATCAATCCTAACCTCATAGTTTCATATACACCTACATTTGAAATTATTGCAGGTATTTCACGCGGGCTTGGTACTCCCTGGATGCCTTCAATGTGTATGGAAGAAGGTACTTACCGTGGCGGTTTGTTAGACGTTGATTCACGTCAGCAGGAAATTGCAGACAAGGGTATGCCTCTTGCAACCTGTGTAGGTCTTTGGAACAACCCCATTGGGCCCGAAGATTTAGACGAAAAAATTGCACACGCTTCATATAACACAGACGGTTTCTGGATTTATGACTCACAGTATTTTGCAAAGGATCCTAACTACACATTCTTTGAAGACGGTCAGGAAAGAAGCCCCGAGCTTTATCTTGAATCCTTCGGCAGAGGAGTAGACTATCTTAACAAATTCCTTGAAACAGGCGAAAAGTTACCTGCCGAGGAATATGAAATTCTTACTTACGATATAAAGAAAATAGCAGGTGAACCTACTGATGCTGACTGGGAAAAGGCTGAATGGACTTCAAGCTTCAGAAAATATGACATTACTCAGGAAACAGGTATAGCAAAAGGTCACGATACAAAGGCAAAGCTTTTGTGGGACGGTAAATATCTGTATGTTAAAGTAGAAAATTACGAATCCTATATGGATGAGCTTGCACCACCCTCTATAGGTCCCCGTGACACATGGAGCTGGGCTAACCAGGAAGTAAACGAAGTGTTCTGGAAGTTCTATGACGATCCAAAGGGTATACATATTGCTTCAAACCGCGAAGCTTGTAACATTTACGACTCGTGTATTACATCAGTTGGTGTACAGAGTGCTGCTTACGACTTCGAAGACATAAAGGTTACATCAAGAGACTACAGCAATAAATGGGTTATGACATTTAAGGTTCCGCTTACTATTGATGGAATCAGATATGCACAAAGCGGCGAACAGATTAAGGTTTTAGTTGCAAGAATGCGTAGCCATCCCTCCGACAACACAAACTACCAGTACGGTTCTGTTATTGGTACTTTCATTACCGCTATGAGCTTGTGGGCTACAATGACTTTAGAATAATTAAATTATCAATAAAAATATCAGCAGCCTTTTTGGCTGCTGATATTTTTTTATAACCGCTTGCACTATATTAAATATATATGTTATAATCTAAATGGGTGATTATATGGATTTTAAATTAAAAGATTTTGAAATAGTTCTTGATGTTTCAAAAATTGCAAACATTCATTATTTTGAGTTTGCTGCACAGTATCATACTAATCCAGACAGTCATAATTTTTACGAAATTGTTTACGTTGACAAGGGAGATATCGATGTTTTTGCCGATAACTTTCAGGGCAAGCTTTCGGATAATCAGCTTATAATTCACAGTCCTGACGAAACTCATTATTTTGAATGCGACAGTAATATTGCTCCGAATGTAATAATTATAGGGTTTGAATCCGCCTGTGAAAAGCTTTTGGATTTTTCGTTTTCTCCTGCTACACTTACTTCTTCACAAAGACACATTTTAGCAGAAATAATGCAGGAAGGTATGAGTATTTTTGCTCCTCCCTACGATATCCCAAATATGCTTGATATGAAAAAAAGAGAGGTATACCCTTACGGCGCAGACCAGATGTTAAAGCTTAAGCTTGAGCTTTTTCTGATTACTCTTATAAGAGAAAACAGTCATTTGCTTCCAAAAAGTGATAACGTTCCTGATATTAAAAATGATGACGTTCGCCGTTATATCGACGAGCATTATATGCAGAAGATATCTCTTGATAATATATGCTTCCTTTTTAACACAAATAAAACCACTATATGCAAAGACTTTAAAAATCAATATGGTACTACTGTTTTTAATTACATAAATTCTTTAAAAATAAAAGAAGCAAAACGTCTTTTAAGAGAAAATAAGCTTTCTATAACCGAAATTTCGGACAAAACGGGTTTTTCATCCATTCACTATTTTTGCAGAATGTTTAAGAAGTTTGAAAACTGCTCTCCTTCCGAGTATGCAGGCTCTATACGTTCGAAGCTTAATATATAATTTCCAATATTATCATTTTTTAGTCAAAAATTCTCAAAGTATGGGAATATAGTGCAAAAAAATGGGAATAATATATCTTTTTTTTGCATCTTTGTTTTGGTAAAATAGAATCATAATATATTGCTTTGAAAAGGAGAGAAATGAAATGAAAAAGATTTTATCTTTTGCATTGGTTTTTGTGCTTATGTTTACAACACTTGTAACACCTGCACTTGCAGCAACCTTTGCAGAAAAGGTAATTAATGGCTGGAAAGGCGATCTTGAACGTGTAGACTTCATTGAAGCCTGGTTTAAAGAACATAAAAACCTTTCAGGTGACGCTTTATGGGAATATCTTGAAGCTGACTACGACTATGTAATCCCCTTAAAAGACGTAGCTTTTGACGATATCGCAGGACTTGAGAGCGAAGAAGCGGTTAAAACTTTAGGTAAACTTGGTATTGTAACAGGAAGAGAAGAAGGAAAATATTTCCCCGAAGCTTCTTTAACACGTGCTGAAATGGTTACAATACTTTTAAGAGTTTTCGGTCAGGAAGAATACAAGGGCGACTTTAAATTCAGCGACGTTTTGGAATCCCACTGGGCATACAAAAACGTATTAACCGCTTACGGTATGGGTATTGTAAACGGTACTTCGGCTACAACCTTCTCCCCGGACCTTGCCCTGACTTATGAACAGGCAGTTAAAATGCTTGTATCTGCTTTAGGTTATGATTCACAGGCTGTATCAAAAGGCGGATGGCCTAATGGTTACATAGCACAGGCAGAAGCAATGAATCTTTTAGGTGCTACAAAGCCTGAAAATACCGCTTCAGAAATTAACCGTGGCACAATGGCTATACTTATAAACAACTCAATTAAAGCTACCGAGCTTGCAATTGACTATGTTGACCCCTATAAAGAAAAAATCCGTTTAAAGAACGCTCCCGAAGCTTTGGAATTTATTGCTTTGGATACACCTATGATGAACGTTGACCGTACTTTGGCAACTTATGAAAGCTGTAACGAATGGGATACACTCGCCGTTCTTCAGTCAAAATTCGACAACAAGGTTATTGGCGGTGTTAAGTTTGACTATGTTGGCGGTTCGTGGGAATACAGAAATATGGACGCTTGGCAGTGGGTACGCGATGAAAAAATCCGTATGACCTGGGGTAACAATATGTTAGATGAAGTACATCGTTCATCTGCCGTTGACCCCTTATACGAAGACGGTCTTAACGTTGTTTGTACAACAATGTTCGGTGGTTCTGAGGAATATGCAAACTATGCTTCACTAAACTCGTTCTTTGATAAGCTTGATGAAGTTTTGGTAGATTACCCAGGATTAAAGGTAACTCTTGCTACACAGTGCGGTACAGGCCCTAACAACACAAAGTTTGGTATGTTCTGCACAGGTACCGAAAGTGTATATACCAAAACTCCCTGTCCTTTATCAGAAGAATACTGGAAGGTGCATTGTTTTGAGAGATTTGCTCTTGCTGCCCAAAGAGAAAATATTAAGATAGTTACTTACGACTGGGAAATGTATGGTGCTGACCAGTCAATTATTCCCGGTCCCTGCTTCTGTGATGACTGCTACAACAGATTCTTAAATGACAGAGGCTATACAAAGCACGAAATCGCAAGCGTTGCTTCAACCGAAAGAAAAGATTCAATTTTTGCATCGGGACTTTACAACGAATATACCTGGTATCAGTCAGAATGTATGATAGATATGTGTCAGAAGTACGTTAAGGCTATTCACGAAATTAACCCTAACTTAATTCAAGCCTATATGCCTAACTACGAAACTATAAATGGTATTTCACGTGCACTTGGCTCGCCTTGGATGCCCTCACTTTGTATGGAAGAAGGAACTTACACAGGTTCGCTCTTTGACCATAGCGAACGTCAGGATAAAGTTGAAAGCACAGGTATGCCTCTTGCAACAGTTATAGGTCTTTGGAACGACCCCATTTCTCCCGATGATTTTGCTGAAAAAATGGCTCATTCAACATATATTTCGGAAGGCTTCTGGGTATATGACTCATCCTACTTCCGTGATAATGCAAACTTTACCTACCTTTCCGACGGTTTGGAGCGAAGCGGTGCTCTTTACAGAGAAGCATGGACAGAAGGTATGGATTTAATTAAAAAGTATCTTAAAACGGGAGAACAGTTGCCTCCCGAAGAATATGAAATCTGGGAATACAACTGTAAGAGAGTTGACGGCGTTCCAACCGAAGAAGACTGGGAAAACGCTGAATGGACAAGACTTTTTGCCAAAAACAACTCGTCACGTCATACAGGTGTAAGCTGTAGTACAAAGGGTAAGATGCTCTGGGACGGAGAAAATCTTTATGCACAAATTCATAACTGGGAAGAATTTATGGACGAACTTGCGCCCCCTTCAGAGGGTGCCCGTGACGTGTGGAGCTGGGCAAAGCAGGAAGTAAATGAACTTTACTGGAAGTTCTATGACAGTTTCCAGGGTATTCACCTTGCTGCAAACCGTGGCTGTAACATATTTGACTCGTGCATTACATCTGTAGGTGTTGAAGCAAGAAGCTACACATTTGATGTTGATGTTGACCTTAAGGATTATGAAGATAAATGGGTTATGACATTCCGTGTTCCGCTTACTGTAGATAACACAAGATATGCACAAAGCGGCGAAAAGATTAAGGTGCTTTTAGGCAGACTCCGTAACCATCCTACAGACCCCTATAACTTCTGTTGGGGAACTGTACTTGGCACATATATTACATCAATGGGTCTTTGGGGCACAGTTAACTTAGAATAGTTTTAAACTAAATTTAACTTTTACATTAGCAGGCTTTTTAGCCTGCTAATGTTCCCTTTAGTGAAATATTTATTGGTTTAAATTACACAGCCTATAATAAAAAAAGTGCGATTTGACCATTGACGATAATAATACAGTATGTTAAAATTTATGCGATATTTGAAAAGGAGATGAGCATGAAAATGAAAAAATTTATTGTACTTATGTTAAGCCTTTTGCTTGCTTTTTCAAGTGTGCAAGGCTTAGTATCTGCCGCGCCAAAAACTGTGGCTAAAAAAATTGTTGACTCGTGGCAGGGCGACCCAACTTTGTTGCCATTTATTGAACAGTGGTATGAAAGTGAAAAGGGTCTTAAAGGTGACGCTTTAATGGAATATCTTGAAGCTGACTACGACTATATAATCCCCTTTTCAGAAGTGGAATTTGACGATATAAAAGGTCTTGATTCTGAAAATGCAGTTAAGCTTTTAGGCAAGCTTGGTATTGTAACAGGTAGAGAAGAAGGAAAGTATTTCCCCGAAGCTTCTTTAACCCGTGCAGAAATGGTTACAATTTTACTCCGCGTTTTTGGACAGGAAGAATACAAGGGCGATTTTAAGTTTGATGACGTAACAGATGCTCACTGGGCATATAACAACGTAATGATGGCTTATGGAATGAAGATTGTAAACGGAACTTCTGCTACAACCTTCTCCCCTGACCTTGCATTAACTTACGAGCAGGCAGTTAAAATGCTTGTATCGGCATTTGGTTATGATGCTGATGCAGTTTCTCTTGGCGGATGGCCAAAAGGCTACATAGCACAGGCAGAAAAAATGGGATTTTTAGGTACAACAAAGCTTGAAAATACAGCAAGTGAAATTAACCGTGGCACAATGGCACAGCTTTTAGCAAACGCTATTGAAGTAGAGGAATATGCTATAGACTATGTTGACCCATACAGAAAAGAAATTGCTTTAAAAAATCAGGAAGCATTAGTTTCGTTTGACGTACCTATGATTAAAAAGGACCGCACAGTTGTGAATCCTTCTGCTGACTGCAACGAATGGGATACAATGGCAGTTCTTTCGTGTAAGGCAGACGGCAAAACTGTTGGTGCAGTTATTCAGGACTACATTGGCGGTGACAAGAGCCTTCGAAACAAAGATGCTTGGGCACTTGCCGAAAACGAAAAGCTCCGTATGATTTACGGTATGAATCCCGAACGTGAAGTTTATAACCACGAAATAGGCGATAAAATTGTTGACACAGGTATAAATCTTGTTTCCTTAACCTTTATAGGCGGTCAGGAACTGTATGACAGATTTTCAAGTGTTGAAGATATTTTAGACACACTTGATGCTTACTGTGAAGCACACCCCGGTGTTAAAGTAGTTATTTCCCAGCAATGCGGTACAGGTAAAAATAACACTCTTTACGGAAAATACCATTCAGGCACAACAAGAGAGTACACAAAAACTCCCTGTCCTTTATCCGAAGAGTACTGGAAAATTCAGTGCTTTGAAAAAATGGCACTTATGGCAACCCATCCTTCAATTTATGCAATAAACTTTGACTGGGAAATGTATGGTGCTGATTCAACACATTATGCTGATTTTTGTCACTGCGACAACTGTTTTGAAAGCTTTATTTCGGGCAGAGGTTACGAAAAAAATAAAACTCTTGTAAATGCAGAACCCGTTGAACGTAAAGCCGCCCTGAAGTCAGAAGGTCTTACTAACGAATATAACTGGTACCAGAAGGAAAGCATGATAAGCATGGTACAAAAATGGACCAAGGCTTTACATGATATAAATCCCGACATTATTTTAGGTTATATGCCTTTCTACGAACAGGGTATAAAGGGTATTTCCCGCGGACTCGGTACTCCCGAAATGCCCGTAATCTGCTTTGAAGAAGCAACCTACTGGGGCGGTATTTACGATGTTTTAAACAATATAGAAAATTACAAAAATCAGGGTGTTCCTGTTGTTTCATTAACAGGTTTGTGGAATGACCCTGTTACTCCCGAAGATTTCACACAACATATAGAAGAAATTTCTTATCATACAAAAGGCTACTGGGTTTATGCAGCACAGTATTTTGAAGATGATGCAGTTTACTCCTATCAGAAAACTGATGGAGTTGAAAGATCAGGCAAGCTTTATCTTGATGCTTTGGCAGAAGGTAACCGTCTTATTGATGATTACTTAAAAACAGGCAGAGAAGTTCCAAAGCCCTATCTCCCATCCCCTGAATATGAATGTGCAAAAGTATCAGGTGAGCCTACAGAGGAAGACTGGGCAAAAGCTCCTTATACCGCAAGCTTTATGCATCCTTCCCGAAACAGAAGAAGTACTACAATTGACTCAAGAGCACAGCTTCTCTGGGACGGCAAGAATATGTATGTTCGTATAACAAATGACGAAAAGTATATGGAATCACTTTCAGAACAGACAAAGGCTGACAGAGACTTGCTTGCAAAATCAGGTCAGGAAATAAATGAAGTTTTGTGGGCATTCCCGAATTCAAGAGAAGGTGTTCATATTTACGCAAACAAGGATGCTTGCAGTATTTACGATGCTTATATAAATAACGGTAGCGAAGATTCTTCACGTAATTGGGATGATATAGAAGTTACAAGCTTTGATACCGAAAACGAAGATGGTGTACCGCAGTGGGTTATGACCTTCCGCGTTCCCCTCACAGTTGATGGCGAAAATTATGCAAAAGCGGGCGATATGATTAAAGTATTACTCTACCGTGCAAGAAGTCACAGCTCTGACACAAACCCACTTGTTTGGTCGGCTACAACAAACTCCTATATGGGCGCCGGTCTTTTAACCCAGGCCAATATGGAAAAATGGAGTAATGTTACTTTAAAATAACTTCATATTAAAATAAACAGCGGAAATTTTTTCTGCTGTTTATTTTTATCATATATTTAAAAAAGTATTGACAATGCTAAAGCGTTTTAGTATAATATTCCTATAACAGAAAGGAGAGAATTAAATGAAAAAAATTTTATCGTTTGCTTTGGTTTTAATCCTTGCTTTTACCACATTGGTAACACCCGCAAGTGCTTTAACCTTTGCTGAAAAACTTATCAACGGCTGGACAGGCGACCTCAATAATGTAAACTTTATTGAAGCCTGGTTCAAAGAATACAAAGGTCTTGAAGGCGATGCTTTATGGGCATATCTTGAAGAAGAATCAGATTATGTTATCCCCTTAAAAGACGTTGCTTTTGACGATATTGCAGGACTTGACAGCGAAGAAGCTGTTAAGACTTTAGGTAAACTTGGTATTGTAACAGGAAGAGAAGAAGGAAAGTATTTCCCCTCGGCTTCTTTAACACGTGCTGAAATGGTTACAATTTTACTCCGAGTTTTTGGTCAGGACGAATACAAGGGTGACTTTAAATTCAGCGACGTTTTAGAATCCCACTGGGCATACAAAAACGTATTAACCGCTTACGGTATGGGTATTGTAAACGGAACTTCGGCTACAACCTTCTCCCCAGACCTTGCCCTGACTTATGAACAGGCAGTTAAAATGCTGGTTTCTGCTTTAGGTTATGATGCAAAAGCTGTAGAGCTTGGCGGATGGCCTAATGGCTAC
>JAZSDN010000055.1:0-44046 GCA_045531205.1 Clostridia bacterium
ATTTGTCATAGGGCGTGCTTTAGCACGTTCATTTTTACCCTTGACTAATCGCAGACGAGCATTTACAAGCTTTCGGGCGAAAATCACCGATATTTTGTGAAATTGTTATGCTAGTCTTTCATTTTTACTTTACACTACCAAGGATAATTATGCCATTGCTTTAATTGTTTCCATTACATAATCAGCAAATTCTGTGCCTGTTGCACCTGTATCTCTGCCTGTAATTACAACCTTTTTCTCTTCATACATACATTTATCCATTGCTTTTGCAACAAGGTTTGCCTGCCTTTGATATCCAATATGCTCTAAAAGCATAACAGCACCTCTTATTATACTTGAGGGGTCAGCGTACTTATCTCTTCCTTCGTAAACCATTCTTGGTGCAGAGCCGTGTATAGCTTCAAACATAGCGTAACGTTTACCTATGTTAGCACTGCCTGCTGTTCCTACACCACCCTGGAATTCTGCCGCTTCGTCAGTTATAATATCGCCGTAAAGGTTAGGAAGAACTACAACCTGGAACTGTGTTCTTCTCTTTTTGTCAACAAGCTTTGCTGTCATAATATCAATGTACCAGTCATCAAATTCAATTTCAGGATAATCCTTTGCTACGTTCTGGCAGATATTTAAGAATTTACCGTCTGTTGTTTTTATAACGTTTGCTTTTGTAACAGCAGTTACTCTTGTTTTACCTGTCTTTTTAGCATATTCAAAAGCTGCTCTTGCTATTCTTTCGCTTCCTTCTGTTGTGGTTACGCAAAAATCAAACGCCAAATCATCGTCAACGTGAACGCCGTTACTGCCAAGTGCATAAGAGCCTTCTGTGTTTTCACGATAGAATGTCCAGTCTATTCCTTCTTCAGGAACCTTTACGGGACGTACATTTGCAAAAAGGTCAAGCTCTTTTCTCATTGCAACGTTTGCACTTTCGATGTTGGGCCACTTATCACCTGAACGAGGTGTTGTTGTGGGGCCTTTTAATATAACGTGGCATTTTTTGATTTCGTCAAGCACGTCATCAGGAATTGGTTTCATAACGCGTACACGGTTTTCTATTGTTAAACCGTCTATAACGCGGAATTCTACTTTACCCTTCTCTACTTCATCCTTTAACACAAATTCTAAAATTCTGTGTGCTTCTTTTGTTATTGCAGGGCCTATACCGTCACCGCCTACAACACCAATTATTATTTTATCCAAAGACTGATAGTCAATAAAATCCTTTTCAGCCTTCATTCTTTCAATTCTTTTAAGCTGTCCTTCAATAAGTTTTGCAAACTTTTCGGTAGCTGTCTGTATTTTATCCATCTTCTTAACCCTTTCTTGTATAATTTAACAATCCGCCTGCAGCTATTATATCCTTCTGCCTTTCGGAAAGTGTTATTACTGTTTTAAATTCTGTGCCTTTGGTAACATTTTTAACTGTTACATTGCCACTTCTTATAGCAGCTTCTGCATTTTCTATCAAAAGCTCATCAGTTTCACAAATACCATCATAATCAGCTTCGTTTTCGAATGTAAGAGGTATTATGCCAGAGTTTATAAGGTTTGCCATATGTATTCTTGCAAAGCTTTTTGCTATTACTGCACGAACTCCTAAATAAAGAGGCACGAGTGCTGCGTGTTCTCTGCTTGAGCCCTGACCGTAATTATGACCGCCTACTATGATACCGCCGCCATTTGCCTTTGCACGGGCGGGGAATTCAGGATCGCAGGGTGTTAAACAGAAATCCGAAAGATACGGAATATTTGAACGGTAAGGTAAAAGTTTTGCATTTGAAGGCATAATATGGTCTGTTGTAATATTATCTTCTACCTTTATCAGAACTTTGCCAGATACCTTTTCTTCCAAGGCACGGTTTACAGGGAATTCTTTGATGTTGGGGCCGCGTACAACGTCAGGTTCTAAACCTTCTTTTGCAGGAGCTTCTACCATATTATCGTTTATATAAAACTTTTCGGGCATTTCTATTTCAAGACGTTCGCCTAAAATGCAAGGGTCTGTTAAAACGCCTGTTATTGCCGAAATTGCCGCAGTTTCAGGGCTTACAAGGTAAACCTGTGCAGATTTGGTACCGCTTCTTCCTTCAAAGTTACGATTGTTAGTTCTTAAAGATACAGCATTTGTTCTGGGTGCCTGTCCCATACCTATACAGGGGCCGCACGCACTTTCAAGCACACGTGCACCTGCATCTATCATATCGGCTAAAGCACCGTTTTCGGCAAGCATTTTTAAAACCTGTTTTGAACCAGGGCCTATAACAAGGCTTACGTCAGGATGAACTGTTTTGCCTTTTAATATTGCAGCCGTTTTCATCATATCGGTGTATGAAGAGTTTGTACAGCTACCTATAAATACCTGGTCAACTTTTATTTCGCCAATTTCTGTTACTTTCTTTACATTATCGGGACTGTGAGGACAAGCAGCTAATGGTACAAGTGTTGATAAGTCTATTGTAATTTCTTCGTCATATACTGCATCGGCATCGGAATAAAGCTCTGTAAAGTCAGCTTCTCTTCCCTGTGCTTTTAAAAATTCCAAGGTCACTTCATCACTTGGGAAAATAGATGTTGTAGCACCAAGCTCTGCACCCATATTTGTAATTGTTGCACGCTCGGGTACGCTTAAGGTTTTTACGCCTTCTCCTGCATATTCAACTATTTTGCCGATGCCACCTTTTACGCTTAATATTCTTAAAACTTCAAGTATAATATCTTTAGCAGAAGTATAAGACTGAAGCTTTCCTATAAGATTTACTCTTAACATTTTGGGCATTGCAAGATAATATGCTCCACCGCCCATTGCAACAGCAACGTCAAGACCGCCTGCACCAATAGCCAGCATACCTATACCGCCGCCTGTGGGGGTATGGCTGTCGGAACCTAAAAGTGTCATACCTGGCACGCCAAATCTTTCAAGCTGTACCTGATGGCAAATGCCGTTTCCGGGGCGTGAAAAATGTATGCCGTGCTTTGATGTAACTGTTTGTATGTACTTATGGTCATCGGCATTTTCAAAGCCTGACTGAATTGTATTATGGTCAATATATGCAACTGACTTTTTTGTTTTTACTTTAGGAATCCCTATTGCTTCAAACTGAAGATATGCCATTGTTCCTGTGGAGTCCTGCGTTAAGGTCTGATCAATTCTTATAGAGATTTCGCTGCCCGGTGTCATTTCACCGCTTACAAGATGTTCTTTTATTATTTTTTGTGCTATAGTAAGTCCCATTGTTTATTCTCCTATTCAACTGAAATTATGTAACTGTATACAGGCTGTCCGCCAAAGTAGAAAGACACATCTGCATCGGAATACTCCTCGCTTAAATACTGGCTTATATCCTGAATATCATCTTCTGTTATTCCTTCTCCGTAAAACACAGTTATTGCGGCTGTTTCTTCGTCTGCAAGATTTTCGCACACGCATTTTAATGCTTCATCAGGAGTTTGTGCGGATGTTTTTATATCACTTCCGCATATACCGAGGTAGTCCCCCTCGTGTATTTTTACGTCATTAATTTCACTGTCGCGTACAGCATAAGTAACAAGCCCTGTTTTAATATACTTTATACTTTTTGTCATTGCACTCTCGTTATCCAAAGAATCGGGCGAGAATGACATAAGTGCCGCTATGCCTTCAGGAATGCTTCTTGTAGGAATTACGCAAACTTTATTTTCAGAAAGCCCTGCCGCCTGCTCTGCCGCCATAATTATGTTTTTATTGTTAGGCAGAACATAAACAGTTTTTGCGTTAGCTTCTTTTATTGCAGAAAGAATATCCTCAGTGCTTGGGTTCATTGTTTGTCCGCCGTTTATTATAACGGTAACACCAAGTTCCTTCATCATACCTGTTATTCCCTCTCCCGATGCTACAGAAACTATGCCGTATTCCGAAAGCTCGCCGGCTTTTTCCTCAAACCCTAAAGTTTCACGGTGTTCTTCACGCATATTATCTATTTTTATGTCTAAAAGTTCACCTACTCTTATAGCTCTTTCAAGGATAAATCCCGGGTTATTTGTGTGAATATGTACCTTCATAATACCGCTGTCAGCTATAAGCATCAAGCTGTCACCCATAGGCTCTATTTCGCTTCTTAACTTCTTTTCGTCCTTCGGGTTTGCGTTTTTTATTATAAATTCTGTACAGTAGCCAAACTTAATTTTTGCTTCTGTCTTTTTTATGGGTTCTGCAGGTTGCAAAGAGATTTCTGTTAACTTTACAGCTTTGCCTTCCTTTATGGCATAAAGCATACCCTCTATAACATACATAAGACCCTGTCCGCCTGAATCCACAACTCCTGCCTGTTTTAATGCAGGTAACATCTGGGTAGTTTCTAAAAGGGCTTTGTTGCCGGAAGATACTGCCATTTCAAAAACTTCCTGCACGGTTGTGTCTGCTGTTACATTTTCTTCAAGATACTCACTTATGCGTCTTATAACTGTTAAAATTGTACCTTCTGTAGGTTTCATAACAGCTCTGTATGCTGTAGCCGAAGCATTTTTGAAAGCATCCTTTAAAAGCATAGCGTCAGCTTCTTTTGCGGATGTAGTAGCCTTTGCGAATCCCCTCATTATCTGTGAAAGAATAACGCCCGAGTTACCTCTTGCACCTTTTAATGTTGCAGAAGCAGTAGCCGATGTAGCTTCTCCTAAAGAAGAAAACTCTTTTTCGGAAATTTGTGCTGCTGAACTCAAAAATGTTCTGCTCATATTTGTGCCCGTATCACCGTCGGGGACCGGAAACACATTCAGCCTGTCTACTTCTTCGCGTGCGTTTGCCAAATTGTTCGCACCCGAAATAACAAGCAATTTAAAGCTTTTTGCATCTAATGTTTTCACTATAACTGTCCTCCGATTATTTCTGAACTCTAACAGTTTCAACTATTACGTTAACTGTTCTTACTTCCATACCCGTACATTCAGAAACGCGGTATTTTACGTGATTTATTATACTTTGAGAAACTGCATTCATATTTATGCCGTACTCTACCATAATGTGCAAAGTAAGGTCAAGCATATTTCCGCTTACAGAAACCTGTATGCCTTTTGACATATTGTTGCGTTTTAAAAGCGAGAATAATCCGTCACGTCTGTTTTTGCTTACCATACCAACAACACCGTAGCATTTTGACGCAACATAACCTGCTGTGTTTGCTATAGCTTCTTCAGAGATGGTTACATCTCCAAGTACAGTTTCAAATGTTCTGTCCATAAAATTTCTCCTTTAACCAAAAATTAAAGTTCTATCAGATTTGCATCTTCTCTTAAAATGGATTGGCACGAAAAGATAATTGTCTGTCTTTTAAGTCCGAAAATAAAGTCAAGTGCCTTTTGTCTTCTTTGCTCGTCGTATTGAATAAATGCATCATCCAAAAATAAGGGAGCTGTTTTCTTTGCGGTCATTTCGGCAAGAGCAATACGCAAAGCAAGATATACCTGGTCGCAACACCCGCCCGAAAAATAGGCAATCTCGTGTACGCCGTCTTTATGTACCATTATATTATAACTCTTATCTGCGATTATGTCAAAGCTTTCGTTAGTTATTTGTTCAATTATTTTTGAAGCACGCCTGTTAAGCTCGGGTGCAAAATCGCGACTTACGTGTTCATAAGCCTTTTCTAAAGTTTCTTTTGCAAGCATTAGAGCCGAATATTTTTTCTCGTATTCTTTAAGCTTTTCCTGCTCGTTTTCAAGCTCTGCCGCAATTAAAGAAGGTTCTCTTACCCCGTTTAAAGCGGTTTGCAAGGCACCGCTTATCTCGGCTTCTTCTTTAATATATTCACGAAGAAGATTTTCTTTTCTTCTTTCTTCTTCCAAAACCTCCGAAATATTTACGGGCATAATTTTTATGTCATCAGCCTGCCCCTGTTCTTTTAGCTTAAGCTCTGTTTGGAGAAGCTTTATTTTTTCTTCACTTATAGCTTGTGAGATTTTGTTAAGATTTTCTTGTGCGTGAACAATCTTTTCAGAAAGGTTAATATATTTAGCTCTGCCCTCGCTGTATTCCTTTAAGTTTTTAGAGTTATACTTTTCAAATTCTGCCTGTTTTATATTTGCTTTTTCAAGCTGCAAAGAAAGAGCCTCGGCTTCTTTTTTAGCTTTGCCAGAAAGAATTATAAAAATAATGGGCAAAACTATTGTAAAAAATGTAATAACAGCAAATATAATTAAGTTTTTAGCTTTTTTGTTTAAAGAAGCTATACGTTCCTTTAAAACTTCCCTGTCTTCTGTCTGCTCATATATTACAGAATCCGCTTCCTTTTCAAAGCAGGAGTATGCTGAAAATTCGTTTTTTAAATTCTCAAGCTCTTTTTCGGCAAGGGCTTGTTCTTCTGTAAGCTTTGCAAGATTTTTTTCGGTTTCTATCTTTTTCAAAAGAATTTCCTGACCGTAGGCGGTAACTTCTTTTTCTTTTAATTCTTTTAATTCATTCCCCAGTTTTTCAATTTCTGCTTCAAGATATTTTTTTCTGTCTGTTTTGTCAAACTGGTTTTTACGCCACAAAAGACTGTCTTCAAGCTCCTGCCTTAACTCGCTTATCTTTAAGTGAGTGTCATTTATAAGACCTTTGTTACCTCGGGAAATATATTTTTTTATAGCTTCGCTTATAATATCATCTGCCTTGCGGTAATTGTTTTTTTCGTCACCGCTTTGGGCAAGGTTTATAAGACGGTTTGTTATTTCGTCGTCCTCCCCTTCAATTTTTGAAGAAAGCTGACCTATGTATAAAGTTTTTGAAAAAGCTTTTTCAGGAAGTCCTATATGTTCTTCGGGTAAAAATTCAGTTTTTTCTCCCGTCAGAATATCTATTACTTCTGTCTTGTCAGAGCTTTGTGTTTTTCCGCATACTCTGCTTATTAAAAGCTCTCTGCCATCATCGGTTAAAACTGTAATTTCGCCAGCAACTCTGCTCCCATCCCATGGAGTATACTTTTTACGTTCGTTTACAGAAGGAGAAGTACCTCTTCCCGAAAAGCCGTAAAGCATTCCCTTTATAAAGGACATTACAGTACTTTTTCCCGACTCGTTTTTTCCGTAAATTATATTTACTTCGTCTTTGAATTCTATTTCTTTATCTTTAAATTTTCCGTAGGATATAATCTTAATTTTTTTAATCTTCATATCAGCACACTATATCCTTTCCCGCAAGGGCTGCTGCGCCGTACGAAAGGGCAAGCTTTGTCTGCTCGTCAGATTGCGTTAATCTTTTTGAAAACTCTTCCCATAATGCACCTGTGCAGACAGGGAGAGTAGAAGTATTATTTTCTATTTTTATAAAAAAGCAATCGTCTTTTAATGCTTCTTTTAATACATTTTCGTCAAAATATATATCTTCGTCTAAAGTTCCTGTAAGAATAACTTTATATAAATCATTCTTTTCGGGCATTTTTTCTTTTATTTTTTCTGCTACATCGTTATATGTAATACAGCCCGAAATGTCTACTTCACAAACTATGTTTTTACGGATTGAAGAAGGTACAAATTCAAGCTTTGCAAGTCCTTTTGAAACCTCTCCCGCAATATAACCGCACATATCTGTTTCGTCAAAATAAATTCCTTCGGGCATTCCGCTGTAAGCATAATAGGTTTTTCCCTGTCTTTTTATTCCCGAAAAAGTATGAGTATGTCCAAAGGCTATATAGTCAAGATTACTCTTTTCAATATCAGAAAGAGAAACGGGATTATATTCGTTTTCTGCCCCTATTGCACCGTGAGTTATCATTATATTTACCATTTCGTCATCTTTTGCAGAAAAACCATTTAAAAGAGAGGATGTAACAAATCTTTTATTAAATCCGCATCCGTAAACACGCAGATTTTTTTCGGGTATTTCAATGCACTCGATTTCCTCTGAAAAAATATGCACATTTTCTCCAAAATCAAATTTGGTGTAAGGATTTTCTCCGTCTGCAAAATCGTGGTTGCCAGGTGCTATAAATACGGGGACTCCTGCAAGAGAAAAACATCTTTTTAAAAAGTTAAGCGTTGCAGACGAAACATAGGAATTTTCAAACAAATCCCCTGCACACAAAACAATATCCGCTTTTTCTTTTGCGCTTATCATAATATTTTCAAAAGTTTTACGGCATTCTTCATTACGGATTCTCGATTGCTTGTCCGAAAAACCCGCCATTGGCGAATCAAAATGTGTGTCTGCCGTGTGTAATATTCTAACTGCACACATACGCGTTTCTCCTTTTTATTATAATTTATTTCTCTGTCTTATTAAGAGTAATTTTTGTATATATTGATTAATTGCGACACATAAGGTTTAGATGCAAACCTTTTTAGTCGCAAGTTCGTGTCAGCGCAGTGCTAAAATGCTTTTATAATATTTGACTTGACAACAAAAATGTTTCAAATTGTCCAATCTCCAAAAAATCTTCTGAACGGATTTCGCCATCAACTTCTAAATTAAGATTACAATTAAGCCGATACATATATAATGATTCTTCTGTATCCATAACTAATTGTATTTTTTTCTTTTCCGTGTTTTTATTCGTCATTAATATCGCTTTTTTATCTTTACCTATCGCTGCAACACAACTGATTCCGTCAAAATCATCTATAATTTCCACCTGATTTCCAAGCTTGTACAATACCGAAAATGCTTTAAATACATAATATGTCTTAAAAGGTTCGTACGTTATAGGATTATATAACCCTTGATAGCTACCATTAACCTGACCATCATAATACATAAGCATATCAACAGTTGAATTCTGCATTTGAAGCATCATATCCAAAACATTACACGAATCTTCAAGTGTGCCTCTTTTACTGATACCCGGATTCCATTCATTTAATATACTTTCAGTATTTGAAAAACCGTATTTTTGCAAGTTGCTGTGCACATAGTTTTCATATGCAATGTTCTTTTCAACATCAGAATACGAATGCCACGAAAAGAAATCAAGGGGAAGTTTATTTTCCTGAACAAATTTCATAAACTTTTCAAAACATTCTATAAAATATTCTGTTCTGGAACTTGAATTCGCTATTTTTGCAACATTATTCTCAAACAAATTATAAAAACCGCAGGATGCATACCCACCTATTTTTATATAGGGGAATCTTTCTTTCAAATATGGTGCCGTAACCTTATACAATTCCAAATACTGTTCAAAAGTTCCTTTCCACATACAGTTGTCTCTTATATCCGGATAATTGTCAGGCTCATTCCAAATTTCCCAATATTCAATTCCCAATCTGTATCCATTGGCCCAACCTTCATTGTAATGAGCAATAATTTTTTCACATATTTTTGCCCATTTTATATTATCTTTCGGAGGATAAATATAATATGCTTTTATATTTTGTTGATTTTCTATTGTGGCTCCAAGTCGATAAAACACCTTTGTTTTTTGTGCATCAATTGCATTTAAAAGCCAGTCTGTAAAAGCAAAATCGTAGGATGCAGGATCGTTTTCATCTGCATCAAAATTTCTGAATATATTTGCTATATCAACAAATCTGCCTCCACCATAAGCACCACCGGTGTCATGAAGTCTTGAAAATGGAATCCCTGCCTCACCCACATAATGAAATAACTTATCGGTTGCACCAATTAACGGAACATTATTCACCGCATGCATCGGTTTAATTTTGCCAATTGTTTTTTTAAAATTTACATGCATATTTTCTCCTCCTTTCAAATTTCCAAACAAGTTAACATAGTCCTCGTATTGCGAGGCATAAGGTTTAGATGCAAATGATTTTAGTGACACCCTCGTGTCAAGTTAGGTGAACAGTGAATAATAGGACCTACTATTTTCCCCTTAATTTTTCACTGCTTTTTTTCGAACAAAATTCTTTAGAACCCGCAGGAATACTAGATTTTCCTGCCCGATATGTAAATATTTATTATCGGCAAACTATTTTATTTGATTTTTAATTCTCCTCTTTGTTTTCTTCGTACATTTCACGATAAAATTCAATTTCTCCATCAAGCACCTCTGCGTCGTATCCCAAATTCAGTGCTTTGTTATAGTACCTTTTTGCATTTTTCTCGTCTCTTTTCAAGTCATAAGCTACCAACAATAAAAGTGTTGCTTCTTCACTATCATTAGTAATATCAAGCACTTTTTCTGCATCTAAAATCGCCTCATCAGGTCTATAATTTTCAAGATACAGCTGTGCACGATTTAAATATGCTTGCTCATAATGTGGATTACTTCCGATTGCTTTTTCGTAATGTTCAAATGCCGCTTCCAAGTCTTCTTCAAACGAATACAGCAATGCAATATTATTATTTGCTGTTGCGTTTTGGGGAGAAAGTTTTAGTACTTTTTTATACATTTCAATTGCTTCTTCCACATAACCAGAGTCCTCATAAGATAATGCAATAAAAATCATGCACGGAACAACATCATCGTTTTTAAATGCCTTCCGACAAAGCTTCGACAGCCGTTTTATCCCACGCTTATACTTTCCGTTATTATAGTCATATATACCAAGGAGCAACATTCTTTTCAAGTTTGGATTATCACCAAAAGCATTTCCTATTATATGTGCATATGCACTTTTATAGGTTTGAAAGTTTTGTTCAAGAAGGCGTTTGTTTGATCTCACAAATACCAACACAATAGAACAAAGTATACACAGCACCTTTAAAAGTTTTTCGGTATACACCGTGCCCAACAAAAATACATCATAAAGATATATCGACACAACCACAATAGCACAAATAATCAAAACACCAATATTTATGTATCTCTTTTTCACAGTATCATTTCCTTTCGACATAATTCGACTTTTGTCAAGTTAGGGACAAAAAATTTTGTCGATATGCAAACTAAAAGTTTACTCGATATTTTTACCCCGTAAAATCGATATGTTTTTTCCGGCAGGAGCAAGCCCCTGCCCTACAAAACTCGATATGATATAAATCTCGTCGCGTAAGCGACATATCGAGTCATTTATGACATATCGAAAATCTCGCAAGAGATTTATATCGCTGCGGTGCATAGCACCGCATATAAAGACTGTATAATCTGGATACCCATATTTTTGTGGCAGGCTCAAAATCAGCAAAATTATACATTAACTGAATAGTCCTTTTTAAAACCATGTGCACCATAAATTTGCCATTTTCCTACACCAAGTCTTTGCATAATCGCCTTTCGTTCTTCTGCACAAAGCCCGGGGTTTGTATCAACAGATGTCATAAGTATAGGAGCATATTGGTTATATTCTGCCTGCTCCTGCGTTAATCCGTGGACGTTAATATAAATGTCCCCTGTAATTGCAATATGATTTCGATAGTCAATAAGAACTATTTCTCCGGGAAGATGCCCTCCCTGACCCTCATACACCTCAAAATGGAGTTCTCCAAAATCAAAAAAACCAATTTGAGTAAGAGGTTCTTCAGGATTTTCTATATCATCCCACAATGCTGTAACTTTATCGGGATTTACCGTTTTATATGAAGTAAGTAATTTGCAAATATTAATATAAGGTTTGTGCAAGGCATTTTCTTCCCTGTACCCATTTTTTCCATTATATTCTTTGTTTAAGCACATTGCTGTTTTATGACTGGCAATAATCTCGTCAAACATTGGCAATAGTCCACAATGGTCAACGTCGGCATGCGTTATAAGTATTGTTTTTTTAATTTCGTTAAATTCAGGTATAATCTCTTTAAATACGCTGAGCATTTCTTCTTTATAACAAGCATAACCGCTATCTATAAACAAATATTTTCTGTCGCTGTTTATAATGATTGTGTTACTTCCGCAAGGAGGTTCTATCAATATTATCTCGGTTTTTTCGGTGATTTTGTGTTTGCTTATACGTGGAGAAAAATTCTTTCCCTTTGAAGTTCCGAGTAATTCTGCAAATTTGCTTATACTGTCAAAGGTACGATATGGAGACAAACCCTGCTCGTCCAATGTCTGCATAGCCAGATTTATATGTACCAAAAGTTCTTTGGTTATATCGGTGGTTAACCCCATAATCTGAGCTAAGCCCATAACATAAGTATTGTAAAAAATACTGTTGTCATAAACCTTCTCCGAGCCGTTATAGTCTATTATTCGAACTTTACATATTTTTTCGACTTCCTTCAAAAATTCAGATATTTTTTTTGAATCATCAACATACAAGCCCATCTTAAAATACTGGTAATTTGTTCCATTCTCTTGTGAACTTATATATGATATATTAAAATTAAATCTGTCAATAAGAGTCAAAACATCCGTAACACTTCCCGGAACATCTTTCAGGCAAAATTCTAATAAAACAATGCTTGTTTTTAAGTTACTATTTTGAAGATAACCAATCTTTTCAAGTTCACTATCTGCTTTTTTCAGTTGTTCCTCTGTTCCTTCTGCATCTATAAACAACGTATGTGAATCTACAGCCTTATTGTAACTTACACGAGTAATGTTAATTCCTAATGCCGAAAAGCATTTACTTGCTTTTAAAAATGCGCCAATGCGGTTTGGCATTGATGTTATATATGTTTTTTTCATTCCTTCTCCTCTCTTTCACCAATATTCGACATTTTTACTGTGATTTTGTCAAGACAGGATTAACTAATTATGAATTGACAACTTTGTTGTCATGAATTGGATTTCATCCATGATTTCTCGCTTCGCTCCATGAATTGAATTGCCTATATCATGTACAAAGTGCAATTCATGAGCCGCAAGGCTCAATTCATGCCAAAGGCAATTCATTGCGTTGCATCCGCAACGCTCTTGTCAAGTCAGGGTAAAAATTTACTTACAAAATAATCTGTCGGCATTATTATAAAATATATCTTCCTTCTGGGTGTTTGTAAGGTCTGCAAGAATACAGGTCTGCCGCATAGCCATAAGCTCTTCTGTTATAACGTGCCAGCCTTTTAAATTGCTTTTAGAAGAAAACTGTTTTAAATTCTCTGAATCAATCCAGTAAAACGTATCTGCAATAGAAATTGCCTTACCTTCTATAGTACAAATTGGATAATCAGTTCCCCACATACACCTTGAAGTGCCTATTTTTTTAATTATATAAAGCATTGCAGTCGGTTCGCATATAGCCGAAAAATCAAACCATACATTTTCGCAGTTTTTAAGCTTGTCTACCACGTCAAAAACAGTCCATGCTGCAAATGCTCTTGCCGCGTGGGCAAGAATTAAAACAGCGTCAGGATATTTTTTTGACATATTTAAAATATAGTTCAGATTATCGGGATGCGAGAGTGCTTCATTCTTTACAAGATGGAGTGTAATTGCCATTCTTTTTTTATTTGCCACTTGCCATGCACTTTCGGGCAAATACTCTTCAATATTTGCATTTGCAGTATCTTTTCTGTCTGCGTAAATATGATAACATTTTAATCCGCGTATTCCTTTATGTATAAGACGTTTTTCGATTTTCTCGACAGTATCCGAAGGGAAAACCATTATTTCGCCCCTGTTATCGGGATATTTATCAAGCTGATTTGCTATAAATTCAAGCGACTTATCTGTTTGTGCCGGATTTTCAAGTTCTTTTTCAGGAAAAACAATTCCATTACAACGCAAGGTTTTTCCTTTACAGAACAGCCTCATATACTCACAATATTTATCAAAAGTATCCTCCCCGCTGCTTTTTTCAAAATGCGAAATGTGCATATGTGCATCAAACAGCTTTTCAGGCAGGAAATCATTTATTATTTTTGCAATTTCAATTTCGTTTTCATTAAACATAAATTACCCCTTTAAGTGCATAAATTACAAGTTTGACTTTATCTTATTTATTTTATCATAATTTTTCAGCTTTATCAACAAAAAGTTACCAACTTTTGCTTGACTTTTTTTACCCTTTTTAATATAATTATCACATCAAAATGTTTGTTTTATTAAAGTGAGGCACATATTATGACCATTAAAGATTTAACAGTTTTTTTAAACGAACTAGATTTTTCAAAAGAAGCTTGTGATTATTTTTCAGATACATTTGGCAGGCTTTTAAATTTTAACTGTATTGAAGTTTTTGAAAGTATTGAAAATACTTTTTTCAATGATGAAGATATTTCTTACAAGCAGCCTTTAGAGCTTCTTGCTGAAAAAAGCGGTATACATATACATACCGTTAATGCAATATTTCTTATTTATGCTTCAAAAACAGCAAGAAAAGTTCTTGAAGAAAAGGGCTTTAGTGAAGAAATTATCCGTGGTGCTTTTCTTGATATGTTATGGAAATCAGATGAATGCAAACTTCTTCATGGTTTTTACGGTCTTACCTCTATAGATTGGCACCGTGGGATATTTAAAGGTAAAACTATTAAGCTTGGAAGACTTCAGTTTAATTTTCAGCCTTTTGAATATGAAAGCTACAAGAATATAAAAAAAGGGGATTCTATTATAAGCTGCCATATTCCCTCCGGGGGACCTATGACAAGGGAAGCTGTTTTAGATTCTCTGTCGCAGGCGTATGACCACTTTGGATTTGAGGGTGAAGCGTTTTTCTATTGCCATTCCTGGCTTCTTTATCCTCCCCACCGCAAGCTTTTCACAGATGGTTCAAACCTTGCAAACTTTTATGATTCGTTTGATGTTTTTCATCAGGAAGAAACTGACAACATTGATTTCTGGCGTATTTTTTACTGTGACAAAGATACCGACCTTGATTCAATAGTACCTAAAACAGGTCTTCAGGAAAGATTTTTAGAATATTTAAAGAATGGTAATAAAATGGGAAGAGGTTCAGGTTTTATATGCTTCAAGAAATAAAAGGTGTTTAAAAAACACCTTTTATTTCTTTATATATGCTAATATATTCCTGTGCTGATTTTTTCCACGAAAAATCTTTTTTCATAATATTAGTGCGTACTTTTTTTAGGTTTTCTGTACCCGAATGATAAAATTCTATTCCCCTTTTTACCGCTCCAAGCATATCGTGAGCATTATAGCTTTTAAATGTAAAGCCGTCGCCCGATAAATCCTGAACATTAATGGGTTGTACGCTGTCAACAAGCCCTCCTGTTTCACGCACTATGGGAATTGTTCCGTAGTGCATAGCTATCATCTGCGAAAGTCCGCACGGCTCGCATTTTGACGGCATCAAAAGAAAATCTGATGCAGCGTATATCTGTGAAGCAAGCTCGCCCGAAAAAAGTATATTTGATGAAACCTTGCCTCTGTAGCGGTATTCTAAGGTTTTAAACAGGTCTTCGTATTCTCTGTAGCCTGTACCAAGGATAACAAGCTGTATATCAAGACTGCAAAGCTCGTCTGCAACACGTTCTATAAGCTCCATTCCCTTATGCGGTACAAGTCTTGATATAATTGAAACCATTGGTATATCGCTGTTCTCAAAAAGTCCTTTCTCTTTTTGTAGCCAGGCTTTGCAAGCTCTTTTCCCTTCTGTATTTTTGTAATCAAAAAATGAAGCAATACTTTTATCTGTTTTTGGGTTATACTTTTTTATATCTATCCCATTTATTACGCCCTGGATTTTATGGGCGTTTTTATTTAACACACTATCAAGTCCATGTGAAAAATACTCGTATCTTATTTCGTAAGAATAGGTTTTTGAAACTGTTGTGACTTTATCCGAAAGCTCTATCCCAGTTTTCATTGCATTTACCATACCGTCATGCATTATTGCTTCTTCAAAATCTGCCGACACACCAAGAACATCTGTTATAAAGCTTTTTTCTGCCTTGCCCTGATATTCAATGTTATGTATGGTGAATACAGTTTTAATGTCACTATACATTTTAAGCCCGCCATAGTGAGCCTTTAAAAACAAAGGAATAAATCCGCACTGCCAGTCATTACAATGAATAACATTGGGTTCAAAGCTTATATGCATTAAAGCTTCAAGTACCCCCTTGCTAAAAAATGCAAAGCGTTCGCCATCATTTTCGTACCCGTATCCGTTTGACGAAAAATAGTAGTCGTTATCTATAAAATAATAGCAAAGCTTGCCCACCTTTTTTTTGAAAATCCCAACATAACAGTTACGCCAGGAAAGCGGAACGTAAAAATTGCATACGTATTCTATATTCAAAGCAGTATTTTCTTTTATGCTTTTGTAAAATGGCATTATAAGGCAAACCTCGTTATCTTTTTCTTTTGAAAGTTCCAAAGGAAGTGAGCCTGCAACATCTCCAAGTCCTCCTGACTTTGCAAATGGTTCAGCTTCACTTGATACAAATAATATTTTCATTAAAATTCCCCCTTCTTATGTAGTCTTTCTTTTATTCTTTAAATTATACTTTTTAATATATGCAAAAAAGGGCATTAAAAATGCCCTTTATTTTCTGCCGTATAATTCATTTTTTTTGTAAAAATATTCAAAATCAATGCTTTCAAGCTGTTCCTTGCTAATACGCCATTGCCAGTTTTTTTCTACTGTGCCTGGTGTATTTATTCTTGCCTCTGTCCCAAGCATTGCCAAGTCCTGCAACGGAAATATTGTTATACCCGCCCCTGATGCCATAACGGTTTTTATAATATTTTTTATACCTTCTTTCAAGTCCTCTCCATAATACCCGCAATATTCAAAAAGTCTTTTTCTTTTTTCAAGGCTCAAATTGCAAATATATCCCAAAATGGTATCATTGTCATGAGTGCCTGTATAGGCAACACAATTTTCCCGATAATTAAAAGGAGTATGCAGATTATTTTCGTTGTCAAAGCCAAACTGCAAAACTCTTGTTGACATAAATCCGCTTTCCTCTACAAGCTTTTCAACCTCAAAAGTTATATGTCCCAAATCCTCGGCTATTATAAGTTTGTCTTTTGCAATATTTTTTATTTTGCTTATAATTTTCATTTTGGGAGCAGGCATCCATTCTCCGTTTTTTGCTGTTTTTTCGCCTTCTTTAACTGCCCAGAAGGATTCAAACGCACGGAAGTGGTCAAGCCTTAATCCGTCAAAAAATTTAAGCCAGAACTCTGTTTTCTGAACGTGCCACGAATATCCGTCTCTTTCCATTTCATCAAAGTTATAGGTCGGGTTACCCCAAAGCTGACCTTCAGGACTGAAATAATCGGGCGGAACTCCCGCCATAAGCAAAACTTTTCCATTTGCATCAACATTGAAAAATTCAGGTTTTTCCCATACATCGGCACTATCTGGCGAAGAATAAAAGGGTATATCTCCTACGAGTTTTATTCCCATTGTGTTTGCGTATTCCCGAAGGCTTAAAAACTCTTCAAAAAACTCATATTGTATAAACTGCCACACAAAAAAATCTTCTTCATCCTGCTTCATAAATTTACAAAATGCTTTTATGTGCGGATTTTTATTCGAAAATTCAAAAACAGAGTCTTTATTTTTTATACGTAAGGCTGCCCTTTTTAATAAAGGCAGCCTTGTATTTTTTATTCTTTGGTAATCACATATATTATTACTTAAGGTTTTTTCAAAAAGAAGTTCCCCTTTTGTTATAAGTCCTTTTTCAAAAAGTGCTTCGGGACTTATAAAAAACGGATTTCCTGCAAAGGAAGAGTATGAACTGTAGGGAGAATTATATTGATCTGTCACTAAAAGAGGTAACATTTGCCAGTAGGTAAAACCACCTTTTGCAAGGCAGGAAATAAAGCTTTGTGCTTCTTTTCCAAATGTTCCGCACCCATATTCTCCCGGCAGGGAAAAAAGGGGCATTAAGATGCCGCTTTTTCGTTCCATTCAAGTTCCCTTTCATAAATTTCGGTTTCTGATACGCCTATATCAACTCTTAAATCAAAAATTCCTTTTTCGAGGTAGAGCGCATATTCTGAATCAATATTGGCATTTCTTCCGTAAATTATGTAATTTTTACTTCTTACATCAAAAATATTTACGTTTGTTGCCACTTCTTCCACTTTAAAGCTTCCTTTTGTGTTAAGCTTTTTAAGAGTTGTGCCTTCAAGGAAGTAGATTACACCGTCCTTGCATTTATACTGCACGGGCTCCTCCGAAAGCATCTGGCTCTGTTTTTTTGCATAACAGAAGTAGCCGTCATCTGTTCCGCGAACTATTAAAATGTCATCGTAACATTCTATTTCTTTTGCGTTAAAGATTACGCTTGTCATCTGTTTTATTTTGTTATTTTTCATTTTATACTTATATACGTCGTTAGTTTCGATTGTATACATATATTTTCCGTCTTTCGAAAAAGCAACATCCTTTAAAACAGACACATCAATTCCTGTATTTACGGCTTTGTATTTTGTTACAGCGTAAACGGCGGAATCTGTATATGCTACTATATATTTATCATTTTCGGGATAATCTGTTTTTTCTACATCAGTAAGAATTGTTTTGAGTTTTTTATTCTTTACAGCATATAAAGTGTTATTGCCTTCGGCATAAGTTGTTTTGCCTATTGTTTTTACATTTTCAATATTCTTTCCTAAAAGCACAGGCTCTTTTTTGTAAGCCTTATAGTAAAGGTCGCCGTCTGACAAATAACATATTTTTCTGTATTCGGTAAGGCTTGTTACTATATCGGAAAGTCCTATTCCCTGTACAAGCTCTACAGGGCCTTTTTCTGCCTTATAGTCATAAACATATACACCTTTTGCTGTTTCAAAAATGACTTTATCATTTTCTGACGAAATAAAGTATTTCAAAACTCCGTCAGCTATTTTTTCGGGCGAATTTCCTGAATATAAAGCCTCTCCCTGTCTGTATAATACATTTTTACCGTTTTTGTTTATTTTAAAATCGGTAACTTTTGCTATTTCTTTAGGAACTTTATTTTTTGAATTGGTTTTCTTTGAGTAAAGCATTCCGTCGGCTGTATAATAGATTTTTGAACCGTTTTCGGCTATCTGTACACTGCCCGCATCATATTTGTCGCTTACCTTATAGGGTGTTTTTTTGTAAGCAGGTAAAACCATAAGTGCATTATCCTTTACATACACAACAGGGTGTGCTGAACGTGTTCCCTCTTCGGTATCCGCTTGTCCGAATATCACACCGTTTAAAAGAATAATACCCACTACAATACCTATAAATACCAAAATCGCCAAAAGTCCTATTGTTAAAGATTTTAAATTTAAGGCTTTGGCTTCAATACCATCGTTGTAATCGTCAATAACTTGATTATTTCTCATTTTTGTTTTTCTCCTTTGAAAGAATTTCCTTCAAAAATTTTCCTGTGTAAGATTTTTTATTTTTTGCAAGCTCTTCGGGAGTTCCTGTTCCTATAACTCTTCCGCCCTCATCACCGCCTTCTGGACCCATATCAATAATATAATCGGCTGTTTTTATTACGTCAAGGTTATGCTCGATTACTATTACTGAATTACCGCCTTCAATAAGTCTTTGCAAAACGTCTATAAGCTTATGAACGTCGGCTGTATGAAGTCCTGTTGTAGGCTCGTCTAAGATATATACCGTTTTGCCGGTGCTTCTCTTTGAAAGCTCTGTCGAAAGCTTTATTCTCTGTGCTTCACCGCCTGAAAGAAGGGTTGCAGGCTGTCCAAGCTTTATATATCCTAAACCTACATCGTAAATAGTTTGAAGCCTTCGGTGTATTTTTGGATGATTTTCAAAAAACTCCAAAGCTTCTTCCACCGTCATATCAAGCACATCATAAATATTTTTACCCTTGTATTTTACCTCCAGCGTTTCGCGATTATAGCGTTTCCCTTTACATACCTCGCAAGGAACATAAACATCGGGCAGAAAATGCATTTCAATTTTTATTATACCATCGCCCGAGCAGGCTTCACATCTTCCTCCCTTTACGTTAAAGCTGAATCTGCTTGCCGTAAACCCTCGCATTTTTGCATCGTTTGTTTGTGCAAAAAGCTCACGTATATCATTAAAAAGACCTGTATATGTTGCGGGGTTTGAACGGGGAGTTTTTCCTATTGGCTCCTGACTTATATTTATTACTTTATCAAGAACCTCGATTCCTTCTATACTGTCGTGTTCGCCACTTGTACATTGTGCACGGTTTAATTTTGAGGCAAGCTCCTGATACAGAATTTCGTTTACAAGCGAGCTTTTGCCCGAACCCGACACACCTGTTACACAGGTGAACACTCCCAAAGGAATTGAAACATCAACATTTTTTAAGTTGTTTTGTCTTGCTCCTTTTACTGTTATAAAGCCTGTGGGTGTTCTTCTTTGCTTTGGAACTTCTATTTTCTTTTTGCCCGAAAGATACTGTCCTGTTATTGAATCAGGGATTTTCATAATTTCTTCAGCTGTACCCTGTGCCACTATTTTACCGCCGTGTATACCTGCCCCGGGACCTATATCTACAATATGGTCTGCCGAAAGCATTGTTTCCTCGTCATGTTCAACAACTATAAGGGTATTGCCAAGGTCACGCAGATTTTTAAGTTCGGCTAAAAGCTTTGCGTTATCTCTTTGATGCAGTCCAATGCTCGGCTCGTCAAGGATATACAAAACTCCCATAAGTCCGGAACCAATTTGTGTTGCAAGACGTATTCTCTGTGCCTCCCCGCCCGAGAGCGAGCCTGCACTTCTTGAAAGGGTTAAATATCCAAGACCTACATTTTTTAAGAAACCAAGTCTTGTATTTATTTCTTTTAAAAGCTGCTCGGCAATAATTGTTTCCTTTTCGGTCATTGAAAAGTTTTCAAAAAACTCAAGTGCTTTTATTACTGTCAGGTCTGTTACATCTTTTATGCTTAGACCGCCTACTGTGGTAGCCAGAATTTCGGGGCGCAGTCTTGCACCGTGACATTCGTGACACTCGTGTTCAAGCATAAGTCCTTCGATTTCTCTTCTTACCCATTCGGAGGCTGTTTCGCGATACCTGCGTTCAAGATTAGGGATAACTCCCTCGAATGTGCTTACAACCTGTCTTACCTGGTTTGCCCTTTTGTAGTTAAACTCTATTTCCTCGTTGCCGCTACCGTATAAAACTATGTCTATAATTTCTTTTGGCAACTTTTCAATGGGTTTTTCAATATCAAATTTGTAATGCTCCGAGAGTGCTAAAAGCTGGGTTTTTGCAATAGAAAATTCCATATACTTTGCATTCCACCCCGTTGCTTTTATACCACCGCGAAGTAAAGGCTTTTCGGGATTTAATACAAGCGATGCATCAACATGCATTGTAACTCCAAGACCGCTGCACACGGGGCACGCACCGTAGGGGCTGTTAAACGAGAATGAACGTGAGCTTAATTCTTCTATACTCACACCGCAGTCGTGACACGCGTAGTTTCGGCTGAAGGTTTGCTCTGAATCATCTGTAAGTATTGTTATAAGACCTCCGCCTTCTTCAAGTGCCGTTTCTACAGAGCCCGAAAGTCTGCTCATAATATCAGGCTTCATTTTAAGGCGGTCAACAACAAGCTCTATTGTATGCTTTTTATTCTTTTCAAGTGTGATTTCTTCCGAAAGGTCACGGATTTCTCCGTCAACCCTTACTCTTACATAGCCATTTTTTGAAGCATCGGCAAAGATTTTTTTATGCTCACCCTTTTTTCCTCGTACTATGGGTGCTAAAATTTGAATTTTTGTACCCTCGGGATATTCCATAATACTATTTACTATGGAATCAACGCCCTGCTGATTTATTTCTTTACCGCATACAGGGCAATGAGGAATACCTATGCTTGCATACAAAAGTCTTAAATAATCATATATTTCGGTTACCGTTCCTACGGTTGAACGTGGATTTTTGTTTGTGGTTTTCTGGTCAATTGAAATTGCCGGAGAAAGACCGCTTATAAACTCAACATCGGGTTTATCCTTCTGCCCTAAAAACTGACGTGCATAAGCTGAAAGACTTTCGACATATCTGCGCTGTCCTTCTGCATAAATCGTGTCAAAGGCAAGTGAGGTTTTTCCCGAGCCTGAAAGACCTGTGAATACTATAAATTTGTCTCTTGGTATTTCCAAATCTATATTTTTCAGGTTATTTTCTTTTGCCCCTTTAATTACTATTTTTCCGCTCATATTTTACCTTCTTCTAATAAGTTTATCCTGTCACGGAGCTTTGCCGCATCTTCAAACCGCAATTCCTTTGCAGCTTTTTGCATCTGGAGTGTAAGTTCTTCAATAAGAGCTTTTTTATCCTGCGGCTTTTTCTTTTTATTGTCTTCTTCAACTACTGTTGTTTCTATAATTTCCCTTACTTCTTTTTTGATTGTTTTGGGAACTATGCCGTTTGCTTCATTATACTCGCTTTGTATTTTGCGTCTTCGGTCTGTTTCTTTTATTGCTCTGTCCATTGAGCCGGTTATTGTATCTGCATACATTATAACCTTGCCGTCTGCATTTCGTGCGGCACGTCCTATTGTTTGTATAAGCGATGTTTCGCTTCTTAAAAATCCTTCTTTATCGGCATCAAGTATTGCAACAAGCGAAACCTCGGGCAAATCAAGCCCTTCTCTTAAAAGGTTTATACCTACAAGCACATCAAATGTACCAAGGCGTAAATCCCTTATAATTTCCATTCTTTCGATAGTTTCAACCTCATGGTGCATATATTTTACACGCACATTCATTTCACGAAGAAATTCGGTTAAATCCTCTGCCATTTTTTTTGTGAGGGTTGTTACTAAAACTCTCTCATTTTTCTCGGTGCGCTTATATATTTCTGAAAGCAAATCGTCTGTCTGTCCTTTTGTCGGGCGTATTATTACCTCGGGGTCCAAAAGTCCTGTCGGACGTATTACCTGCTCTACTATATCGGTTGACTGCTGTTTTTCGTAATCTGCAGGGGTTGCACTTACATATATTACCTGATTTACCCTTTTTTCAAATTCGTCAAAGGTAAGAGGTCTGTTATCATAAGCAGAAGGCAGGCGGAAGCCGTATTCTATAAGATTATCTTTTCTTGCTTTATCGCCACGGTACATTGCTCTGACCTGCGGTACAGTTACATGGCTTTCGTCTATCATTAAAAGATAATCATCAGGAAAATAGTCCATAAGCGTATAGGGTGCACTGCCTGCAGGTCTTCCGTTTATATAGCGGGAATAGTTTTCTATCCCACGGCAAAAACCTATTTCCTCCAGCATTTCCATATCATAATTTGTCCTGCTTACTATTCTCTGCATTTCAAGCAGCTTGTCCTGCTCTTTAAATTCTGCTGCTCTCACATCAAGCTCCTGCCTTATATTTCGTATGGCAGTTTGCAGCTTATCATTTGTTGTAACATAGTGGGATGCGGGATATATTGCAACGTGACTTCGGGCTGCCAAAATTTCTCCCGTCAAAACATTTATTTCGGTTATTCTTTCAATTTCGTCGCCAAAAAATTCTATTCTTATTGCCTTATCGCCCGATGCTGCGGGGAATACCTCAAGCACATCTCCACGTACACGGAATTTGCCTCGTATAAAGTTTATGTCGTTTCTTTCATACTGAATTTCAACAAGCTCTTTTATAACCTCGTCTCTGTCTTTTTCCATCCCGGGACGCAAGGATACCATCATATTTGCGTAATCCTCAGGGTCACCAAGGCTGTATATGCACGAAACGCTTGATACTACTATAACATCACGTCTTTCTAATAGTGCCGAGGTAGCGCTGTGACGCAATTTATCTATTTCGTCGTTTATCTGTGCATCCTTTTCTATATAGGTATCGGTTTGCGGAATATATGCTTCAGGCTGATAGTAATCATAGTATGATACAAAAAACTCTACGGCATTATTTGGAAAAAACTCTTTAAACTCGCTGCAAAGCTGCGCCGCCAGAGTTTTATTGTGCGCCAAAACAAGGGTAGGTTTATTAACCTTTGCAATAACATTTGCCATTGTAAAGGTTTTACCAGACCCCGTTACGCCCAAAAGTGTTTGAGCCTTATTCCCATTTAAAATACCGTTTGCAAGCTTTTCGATAGCCTGAGGCTGGTCGCCCGTAGGTTTAAAATTTGATACTACCTGAAACATTTTTGTACCTGTTCTTCAAAAAAAGTTGAAACATATTATTTTTTATGTTATACTGTTTTTAGAGCATAACGCTCCTTTTACTATTATATATTTAATATATATTTTTTTCAAGAGTATTTTTAAAAAGAGGTTATTTTATGGCTGGTTATATTTTTACCGATCCTACCGATGTTAAACTTATTATTCTTTTTATTATAAAAAATTATAACAGACCTTTAGACAACGGTCAGATTACAGAAGTTTTTATGTCGCACAATTTTGTAGATTATTTTGCTATGCAGGAATATCTTGACGATATGGTGCAAAAAGAGCTTGTGAGAATAGATTTGGAAGACGGATACCGCAAATACAGTCTTACCGAAATTGGCGAATCTGCTATTGAAAACTTCAAAAATAATATACCTTTTTCGGTGCGTGAAAGTATACTTATGAGTATCAAACGCTATCAGAAAAAACTGAAACAGCAAACACAGATTGTAACAAACTGCGTACCGATAAACGAGCTTGAATATGCGGCAGAATGTTCCATTCACGAAAACGGATTGCCTGTAATCAGCTTAAGCATAAACGCAGGCTCGCTTGAAATGGCAAACGCCGCCTGCAAAAAGTTCAGGGATAATCCTCAAAAGGCTTATTCCGAAATTATAAGAATTTTGTTTTCCGAATAAAAAACGCCCAAAGGGCGTTTTTTTATATAAGCCTTATTATTAAATTCACAAAGTAAACTGTTATACAGGCACTTACGGCAACGGTTAACAGTTTTTTATCAAAATACGAAAGCAGTACAGCTACAACAAATCCAGCAATCGCAGGAATAATGTTCCCTTCCCCCGTAGAATAAAAAATATCTGGTATTGTCATAACGCTTAACACGGCATAAGGAATATAATGCAAAAAGCCAAGCCAGAAGCCTGAGGTTATTTTTTTGCGAAAAAGTACAAATGGTAACATTCTTACAAGATATGTTACAAGTGCCATTACGGCTATGTAAAGAAGAGTTTTATCCATTTTCATTCTCCTTTAAAGGAATTAACAGTGCAGCTAAAGCTGACGCTATACACGAGCATATTATAATCGAAAATCCTGATGTAATAAACGAAAATACAGGAGTATATTTTATAACACAGCTTAATACTACCGAGATTATAACTGCAAGCAATATGCCATTGTCTTTTTTTGCAGCAGGAACAACTATTGCCACAAACATTCCATATATTGCTATCCCGAGTGCCGCTGTAAGCTGCGGCGAAAGTATATTACCCGCTGCTGCTCCGAGTGCGGTTCCTAACGCCCATCCTATATATGGTATAGTTGCAAGACCGTACATATATGATGGTGACAAAGCCTTCCCCTTTGATGCAGCTGTTGCAAAAATTTCATCGGTAATAAAAAACGACGTTAAAAATTTATGACCTGTTGAATATGAAGGCTCAAGTTTTTGTGTTAAAACTATGCTCATAAGAGCATATCTTATATTTATTATAAGCTGTGTTAAAATCATTTCTATTATTGCGCCTGATGCCGCAATAATTCCTATCCCCGCAACCTGTCCTGCAGAGGTCAAATTTGTCATTGATATTATTATTGCGTTCCATACCTGTATGCCAAGATTTACTGCCGTAATGCCAAACCCGAAGGATACCGAAAGGTATCCAAGTCCTATCGGCACACCGTCACGCAGACCCTCTATGTATTGTTTTTTCATTACTTTTCCTTCTTTTGATTTATATTTATGTTGATAATAGCTTAGTGGCAAACTTATATAAAAATCTCTCTAACCCACTTTTTAGTATTTCTTAAAACTATTTACATCTATTATATCATAAAAAACAATTTAGACAATATCTATAGACAAATTTCTTTACTTTAAACAAGTTGATTTTAACAAATTAAGGGCATACCATATCTCTGGTATGCCCTTACAAGCTATATTTTATTTGTTCGATTCTATAAATCTGTGAAGCATTGCTGCGATTTCTACTCTTGTAGCAAAATCTTTTGGATTGAGAGTGCTTTCTGTTCTACCCTTAATCATACCGCTGCCAACTGCCCACTGCATCGAGGCAATAGCATACTCGGAAATTTCATCAAAATCTTCATAAGAGAGGATGTTTGTATTTTCGCCAACACTCACATCGTAGCCCTTGTATTTTGCATATCTGTGCATAATAGCCGCAATCTGTTCTCTTAAGATATCCTGCTTTGGTGCATATTCAGTATCGGAATATCCTTTGATTATTCCGTTTTGCTGTCCCCAGACAACAGCCTTTGCATAATAAGCATCTTCTTCAATATCTTCAAAGGTAGCTTTGCCTGTAACCTCCGGTTCTCCCTCTGCACGATAGAGAACTGTTATCATCATCGCTCTTGTAATATTTCCGTTAGGTGTAAATGTGGTTTCTGTTGTACCTCTAAAAATATCATTTTCGATTACATAGTCTGTATCAAGGTGATACCACTGTGTAATATCAAGGTCACTGAATTTAAGCGACGGGCAATTATGACCTGATGTGCCTGGCTTGTTGTCATCTTGGTTCGGTACTTTACTCCATTTTGCATAGAGGGTAAAGCCCTTTGTAACCTTTGTGTCAAAGTCGTATACACTTGTGAGTTCCTTGTCTGTATACCAACCTTCAAATGTGAAGCCGTCCTTTATAGGAGCTGTCGGCTCTGCAACCTTACTGTTTCTTGTTACAGTCTTGCTTGCAACAGCAGTTCCTCCGTTTGCTTCAAACTTAACTGTGTAGATTGATATTCCACCACCGCCGGAGGAGGATTTTCTGTTCCATTGTGCGTAAACCGTTGTATCTTTATCAAATACGGTGTCGGTTGTTATCTTATTTCCGCCTGTTTTTTCATCAAACCAGCCTTTAAAGTTATATCCGCTTCTTGTTGGGGTAGGCAAACTTGCAAGTTTGCCTCCGACAGTTGCCATAGATTCAGGCTCTACCTTTCCACCGTTCGGATTAAAGGTAACGGTGTAGGTAATGGCAGTATATTCATCAATTCTGGCATAGGTCAATGTATCAAAATCGGGGTTTTCGATAATTGCTCCGCTCTTGTTGTAAACCCCAAGTCCGTCACCGATAGAAGTAACATTAGAAGCGATAGCTAAAGAATCACCTTCAGCTGTCACAACACCTCCTGTGATGCTGATGTTATTACAATAAAGACCATAGCTCCTTGTACCGTTTCCACCTGTTGCGGTAACAACACCGTCTTCAACTGTGATATCACCGGGAAAAGCCATAATACCTATGGTATAACCGGAGGAAGCATTGCCGCCGGTTGCAGTAACATCTCCGCCTTTGATTATGATGTCATTGTTAGTAGCCAGACCTGCTACTACCGAGCCTTTTCCACCAGTTACAGTAACAATACCATCTTCAATTATGATATCACCATACATAGAAGTGATACCTATAGCCTGCCCGTCATCTGTTTCTCCGGCAGTGGCAGTGATTTCGCCGCCTTTGATTGTGATGTCACGTTCAACATAAATCGCACTGGCATTTGCAGTTAACTCGCCATTGTTAACCTTTGCATTTAAGCTTCCGTCACCGGAAATTGTAAGTCCTGCATCAAGACAAACAACAGCCACAGAATGACTTATATGTATACCATCCGGAACAACCACAATGCTGTTCTCTCCGTTAAGCACGAGGTTCAGTACACTATCGTTCTCTCCCTCATAATAAATACCCTCATGATAATCGGTGAAACTGTAATCATTCAGTGTAAGCGTGTTGGTGTCAGGTGTATAAACTGCCGTACCGCCGCTTGCATCGTAAAAAGTCAGTCTTTCCTCCGTAAACCTCTCTCCCCCAATCCAGAGATCGTAGGCGGCTACAGGCTCTGTTATAGTTACTGTAACACTGCCGCTTACTGCGTCATTGTTTTCGTTATCCGCTGGAGTTGGATCGTAAAGTGCGGTTACTGTCCACACTCCTGCGCTTTCGGGCGTGATGGTGGCTGTCAGTGCATCGTTTGAATGAAGACCTGAACCGCTGGTGGTTTCCCAGCTTACATCTGCATCATTAACTATTGTCCCGTTGGCTTTAACCTCTGCTGTAAGGGTAACCGTCTCGCCAACTACCGCTTCGGTTTTATCGGCAGAAACCGTAACGGTGTAGATAACGGGTGCAATCCTGAATGTTGCTTCCACATTCACAGCATACGCAGGCATTGTAAAGGTGTATATATTATCTGTAACCTCGTCTGTCACATCTGTTCCGTCAACCATAAGGCTTTCAAGCTCATAACCGCTATTAGGGGTTATGGTAAGGTTAACGTTTGACAACCACGGAATATAATCGCTGTAAAGATTGTTATGTTCTACTATTCCGTTTGTTGAGTCTTTTATTCTTATCTCATAGGTAGGTGCATGAGCTATATTGACATTGACTGTGTTGCCATATTGCGTATCTCTGTTTTCGACCATAACTGCTATAATCTTGTCTGAACCGAAAGAGTTGTTTAATATGTATGACAGATTGGATTCGCCAATGGTAATTATAGCCTCTGTATCCGATTGAATACTCATATTGGTTATTACCCAGCCTGAACTTGATGTTTCTCCCTTAAAGAGTGCCTCAAGACCACCCGCTTCACTGAACTTTCTCAGGTTTTCGCCTTTGACAGTCAGCACAAAAGGATTACTGTCACTTACATAAAAGGTATTATTTCCCTCGATATATGCAGGGCTATCGCTATTGAATATAACCTCATTAACAACGGGGGCAGAATCATCTGATAACTTGCCCACAGTGTAGGTCATATATGCGTCAAGTACATCTGTAGCATTGTTATCCGACGCGAAAAAGCTGTAGCCTTCGGGCAGCTTGATGGTGGAGTCAGAAACGGTTATCTGCGGAGTAACAGTACTCATTACGGACATATCCGACACGGATGCACATTCCGAAAGGTCAAGCACACCGCCATGATATACGACTACGCCATAAGCTCCCGCAGTAAAGTCACCGTCAAGGATAGTCATGGTACCGGACCATATATCAATGGGGTAATCCCCGGACGTGGTAAAAGTGCCGTCCTCAATGATCAGAGTGCCGAAATTGCTCAGTGCAAGTTTGTCAGACTCAAATGTTCCGTTTTTTATGGTGCACGAAGAGTCAGTCCCCAGAGAAACGGCTACTGCGCCTTCGTATCCTACGTAGTTTCCGTCCTCTATTATAACCTCGGCACCTTGTATAACAGTAAGAGCTTTGGAACCATAAGTCGTCGTACTTACCGTTCCATTGGTCTGCGCACTGTCGGTGAAGGTGACCTTTGTACCGGAGCCCGCAACAGAGATGGTATGAGCGTTGCTGGTTATATTCTTACCTGCCAGGTCAAAGGTAAAGTTTCCCCGGTCAATGGAAAGGGTGCCGTAGCCGGTGGTAGCTGGATCCATAGTGATATTATCAAGCAGCTTGAACGTCGAGCCCGGGTTGTCCTGTGCCACATTGATGGCCGCTACTATGTCGGTGTAGTTAGTGGTCACATCGCCGACGGTAACTGATACAATGCCGTCTTCTGCACTTACTGTCAGTGTAGCCGGTATAAACATCATAAGCATAGCTAAAGTTAAAAGCAACGCCGTTAATTTTTGAAACTTCTTCATAAATAATTCCTCCGTCCTATTTAATTTAGTCTTTTCACAAATTTGCCAAACATTTCTTCTGCAATTGTTTCGCAGTCAAGTGCTGTGACTTTTTTTATGGTTTCTTTTCTTTCTTTTTCAGGAATGTTATATATCTTCATAATTGAGTCAAGAAACAAGCTTATTTTATCGTTGAGAGAAAAGTATCTGGTGCAGGGTGTTGTAAATGCTGCAAGTTCAATCCCGCTTGCAATATTTTCTATGGTTCTGAAATCCTCCTCTGACCAACCAGACAATTTATCCTTAAATAAATGATAATTTTTCTTTGCCGCCCAGTCTTTTATATAGTCAAAAGTGGCAGGATGGCTATATGCTGCATAGTACAAATCATAAGCTTTCGCATTTGCCTCACAAAGAGCAATCTGAACTGCTATTTCAATTCCGTATGAATAAAGACAGTCATTTACCTTTGCCAGTGCATCGTCAATAACATCCAAGTGAAAGTCCATAATCTCTTCAACAAGAACACGGAGCAAATCTTCCTTAACTTTATAATGGTATGTTATTGTTCCAAGGCCTATTCCCGATTCTTCTGCTATTTGTCTGTGTGTTGTTTTTGAAAACCCCTGCTCCAAAAATAACTTTGTTGCACTTCTTATAATCTTTATTTCGGTTTCTGATAAGGGAGTTATCATGTTATGTCTTTTAATAATGCTGTTCAACATTTTTACCTTCTCCTTGTTTTTTAGTACAAGTACAATTATACATTAGTTTTATAGTAATGTCAATATAATTATGCAAAATTTTCCGAATTGTTTTTTATTGATTACAAAGGCAATTTAGTTACAAAGTAATTTAGCGTGCTTTTGCACATTCAGCTTGCGGCACGCGCATTTAGCCGAATAAAACAATTCGTATTTCAAAAAAATCCGCCCATAAGGGCGGATTTTTTATAAATATCTTTTTATTTTTCCTGTACTGGTTTTTGCCATTTCGTTTTCTAAAAGAGTATAGCGGTTTATTCTTTTATAGCTTATAAGCTGGCTGTTTACCGATTCTATGTGTTTTTTTATTGCATCCTCTTTTTCGCCTTCAAAACCGTCATCTGCTACTATTTTACAGCATATATCGTCGCCTTCTGCATACACTACACACTCTTTTATTGCAGGCGAAAGGTTGATAAGAGTTTCAAGTTCTTCGGGGAATACGTTTTTGCCGTTTGAAAGAACTATTACATTCTTTTTTCGTCCCGATATAAAAATATATCCGTCTTTATCCACACTTCCCATATCGCCTGTATAAATCCAGCCGTCTTTTATGATTTCGGCGGTCTGCTCGGGGTCGTTATAATAGCCAAGCATTATATTTTCGCCTCTTGCAATAATTTCGCCTATTCCGTTTTCGCCCGGGTTATGAATTTTAACTTCAACTCCCGGAATTGCAGGGCCTACCGAATTTTTTCTCATGTGTGTATCATTTTCTGCTGAAAGCACAGGCGATGTTTCTGTAAGACCGTACCCTTGAATAGAGAGAATGCCAACATCGTTGAAAAACTTTAAAACTTCAGGCGATGCCGCTGCAGCACCTATTATAATAAGTCTTAATCTTCCGCCCATACCATCGATTACTTGTTTAAATAACTTTCTTCGTATATCAATTCCAAACTTTCTTAATATATTAGAAAGCAAAAGTGCAAATTTTATGGTTTTTACTTTACCGCTCGCCTCAAGTTTTCTATTAACTGCAAGCATCATTTCTTCTATGATTCTGGGTACGCCTACAAATATGGTTACTCCGTATTCTTTTAAGCATTTTGCAATTCTAAGTCCTTCACAGAACACATTGCACATACCAAACGAAAGGAAGAGCATTGTCTGTACCATACCAAAGGTATGATGAAATGGTAACAATGCCATATTAACATCGGTAGAATACAATTTTTCCCAAAGACTCATTGAATAAATATTTGCAGTAATATTATTTTGCGACAGCATAACTGCTTTTGAGGCAGAAGTTGTTCCCGAAGTAAAGAGTAATAAACTCATTTTGTGCGGGTCAATAACAATATCTTTGTAGTCTTTTTCGTTATCTGCTTCTTTGCCCTCTGTAAGAAAATCTTCAAATTCTTTATCCTCTGTACAAATTTTTTCTATATTATAATCTGTTACTCTTTCTTTAAATTCTGCCCCGTAAAAAAGAGCAACCGCCTCCGAACGTCTTAACTGGTCTTCTATTTCATAATCAAGCAAAGCCCTGTCCAAAGGAACTATAACTCCCCCTGCCGAAACTGCTGCCAAAAATACCACTACCCATTCGTAGCTGTTTTTTCCTATTACAGCAATTCGCTTTCCTGCAAGGCCTCTTTTCATAAGTGCACGCGATAAATATTCTACTTCTTTATTTAATCTATAATATGTAACATCGTCATAATATACTTTTTTGTTTTCATCTTTCTTTTTAATCTTAAATGCAATATTGTCCCGAAACTCTACTGCACAAGTTTCAATCATTTCTCTTAAATGCTGATATTTCTTTGACATAACCCATCTCCGTTCTAAATATTACTTTATCTAGTTTTCGATACTATATTACCACGAGTTAATAACTTTGTCAAGAAATTACTTGAATTTTATATTAAAATGTTTTATAATATATTCAAGATTAAAAAGAAAGTCGGTTTTTTTATGTATGTAAAAAAAGAAAAGCTTATATCATCTTTTACCGAAATTGAAGGTGTGCTTACCACATATTCACTCCCATCGTGGGATGCTTTGCCTGAAATTGAGTTGTATATGGACCAGGTAATTTCTCTTTTAACCAAATATCTTGAAGTGTATGACAGTGCTATGAATATTCTCCACCCGATTACCCCTGCTATGATAAATAACTATGTTAAGCTGAAGATTATTCCTGCACCGCAAAGGAAAAAGTATTCAAAAGTTCATCTTGCATATTTGCTTATTGTATGTACTTTGAAGCAAACACTTGATATGTCTACTATTCAGCAAATTATTCCTGTAACGCTTGACGAAAATTCGGTAAGAAAAACTTATGATTCTTTTGTGAAAAATCAGCATAAGGCTTTCAACTATGTTTTTCAGCAAACCCGTGCAGTAGCCGACCCTATTTTTACATTGGAAGGCGATAATCAGGACAGAATGAACGATTTAATTATGCAGCTTTCTGTTTCTGCAAATCTTTTTAAGTTGCTTACCGAAAAAGTTACTCATTTGCCAAAAGAATAAAAATGATTTAAAATTAAGGAGCAGTCTTGATGACTGCTCCTTAATTTTAAAAAATTGTATATGAAATCATATTTTTCAGTTTAATTCGCCAATTTTTATAAGAGTTTCCTTAAGCACTCTTTTTCCTTCTTCGCTTATCTCCGGCATATAATCCTGATGGAACAACCCTTCAAAGCCCAGCAAATTCATACAGTAAGTAAAACAAGGTGTCAGGCAATATTTAATCATTGTGTTACGAAGAAGAAGTATGTTATCAAGATACATTCTTGCACCTTTAAAATCCTTCTTTTCAAGGCAATCATACATTTTTCTGCCGTTTTTGGGCGTGCAAGAAAACATACCGTCAAGGTTTTTACATATTCCCATCATATTGGCATAGTCAAAACTGTCAAGTCCACTGTAAAGACATTCAAATTCAGCCTCGGGATATTTTCTTCCTATTGCATGAATAAGCTCCCAGTCTGCAGTTTTAATACCTACAATATTCTTATGACCTATAATCTGCGAAATCACATTCATATTAACTTTGTACTTTGTAACAACGGCAAGGTCATAAACATATACAGGATAAGGTGACTTATCTGCAATTTTCAAAAACCAGTTTACCGCCTGCTGGTCATTAACAAGCGCATAAAACGGAACTGTAAGAACTACACCATTAATTTTTGCGTCGCCAATCATATCAATTCGTTCCATTACCTTTACAATGGAATTATCCATCACCCCTATAAAAAGCGGGAGTCTGCCGTTTACTTCATCAATAGCTACACGCACTGCCTCTTTATAAGTACTGTTTTTTATATATGCTTCTTTTTCCATTGAGCCCATAAGCAAAAGTCCTGATGCACCGGCTTCTATCTGGTTTGAAATATGTCGTCTTAAAGATTTTTCTACAAGCTCTCCGCCTTCGTCAATAGGAGTTCCAAGTGCTGTATAAAATCCGTTTTTTAGTTTTCCCATAATTTTGTCTCTCCCCTGAATTAAAGTTCTATTTTTGCCGCAACTGTTTTGTACTGTCCCTGCTCTGCATACCAGAAGGTCATAAGAGCCTCTTTTTCATTTAACACAATTGCACTTGGCTGACCAAACTTCAAAAATGCAAAAATTTCTGCCATATTTTTATCCCTTGTTATGGGGGAATTGGGTTCCCACAAAACATATTCGTCTATTATGTTCCACTTTCTTTCGGAGAAGTCAATAATATATCCGTAAATACCGGGTTTATCGGTGTCGCGTCTTATAGAGTGAATTGCAAGGATTTTATCTTTGCCTATAGCACAAACAGAGGATGCCTGTCCCATAACCCCTGTACTTACAGGTTCAGACCATGTTTTGCCGTCGTCAAGAGAATATGTATAATGGTTATGAAGTCTTTCGCCGGTTTCGACATTCTCATTCCAGCCTATACATACAATTGCTCCCGAGTCTGTCTGACATATTCTTTGTTCATAGCAAGTGATTTTTTTGCCTTTAAATTCCATACAAACAGCATCATCTGACCATGTCTTGCCGCCATCATCCGAGCGAAGTAACCTTCCGCAATGAGGTGCTGTCATATTTCCTTCCCAGTCAGGGAATCCTGTAATGGGTGTTGCAAGAGCACCGCTTTGAAGATGTATAATTGGTCCGGATGCCTCTACATGAGGTCCAAATGAACACTTAATTTCGCAAGGTTCTGACCATGTTTTTCCTTCGTCCTCGGATATAGAATAAAAAACAATATCATCTAAAAGTCCACCTGTTTTGGGATTTCCAACCGGCTTTTCGCTATCGCCACGATAAAAACCGTAGCCAATGCTTATAAGCCTTCCGTCAGGCAAACAAACAGCTTTACTGCTATGACTGAAAGGCTTTTTAAAATTTATTTTATCATACATTTCTCTTGGAGCAGACCATGTTTTTCCACCATCATCGCTGAAAGATACATAGCACACGTGGTCAGCACTTTCAAATGCTTCGCCGATTACGTGCACTGCACCCAGTCTTCCGCTAGGCAGTTTAAAAAGGCACGGGAACATGCTTTGTCTGCTTTTTAGCTGTGGTATGGGGTTTTCGTAAATAAAATTAAAATCTGTAACTTTCATATTAAATCCTCCTATATATTTTATTTTACAAAAAATCAGTTAATATGTAAATTTTAAAAGCAGACACAAAAAATAATATATGGCAGAATTTGCAACTTTTTATTGACTTTTTTGTCTTTTGATAATAAAATTATACCAGAGGTGAATCATGTTGAATTTTGATGTTATCGCTGATAAAATTTTTGATCAAACAATTAAAATAGACGATACTTCGCTGACATATATAGTGGTAAAAGAAAATGAATCAACCACATTTGAAAGTTCGCTTCCCACAATGTTTCATAACCACGCTTACGGCGAGCTATTTTTCTGCAGAAAAGACCAGATGCTGATTAAATTTCCTGAAGGTTCACATATTTTGTCTGAAGGGGATATATTATTCGTTCCTCCCGGCATATCTCATATTACTAACGGTCTGCGTTTTACGAATTCGGCAGTGGGTATAATATTAAATCAACATAAATGCACCAATAGTTACAACTCTTTTAAAACTCTCAGTTTGTTGTTTAAAGCCGAAAACCCTATATTTTTCAGACGCTATGACCCGATTTTCCCCGAAGAAATGCTGTGGATAGAAGAATTGAAAACGTCGGATTCCATCCTTCCTGCAATAAGTGCATATCACACATTATATAAGCTTGCAGATAATTATACAAAAACTATAAGTTCCGATATTTCAAAAGCAGATTCAAATAAAAACTCAAAATTGATTTTTCAGCTTGAATCTTTTATATCTACAAAATATTATGAAAATATTACAGCCAATCAGCTTGCCAAAAAGCTTTATATAAGTCCTCGTCAGCTTGCGCGAATTGTACATAAATGTTACAATGCCCCACTTCACAAGGTAATTACAAAAAAAAGAGTTGAAAGTGCAGCAAAGCTTTTATGCGAAAGTGATTTATCGGTAGAAGAAATAAGTCTGGCAGTAGGTTTCTCAACAAAATCTTGTTTTTACAGAGCTTTTCGCAAAGAATATAATATGACACCGTTATTCTACAGAAAGTCGAAAACTACATAAACAAAAACCCTTAACCGGTCTTTTTGGCGGTTAGGCATCGGAGAGTCGAACTGAATGCGCCTTATACTTGCCAAATTTGAATGCTTTTAAATTTGGCAAGTATAAGGTCAAGGAGTTTAAAAAGAGGGAATTTTGATATAAGACAAAGAAAATTCAAAAATAATACTGGCGTATATTTGCAGAATTTTCTGCAGTATTATGCGAAACTCCCCTTTTTAAACCGTATTTAGTTCGAATCTCCGATGCCTAAGGGTTTTAACCTTTTTACAAAGACTATTTTGATTTAAGCTCGCTTTTATATTCTCTTGTTATAAGATTAATGCTTACGTTTAGTATACCGTCGCAAGGTTCATCGGGGCTGCTTTGAGAAAAGTCATAAGAATTATATACCCTTTCATAATTTACAACTGAACCCCAGTCAGAAAGGGTTATATTTTCAATAGGAGGATTACTTCCGTTCATTTTATCTAAAACAGGTGCGCCGTCTACAAGAGTATATGTACTGCCGTCATTTGCAATAAGCACAAGATAATGTCTTGCCGTACCTGCATTAAATTTACGTTTTAAATATACAACAGTGCCGTATTCATTGTCAACAACAATGCTTACATACTCTGTATCAGCTTTTATAAGGCTTGCAAGCATTTCTTCTTTTGATTTTAATTTTTTCTTATATTGTGCCAAATGGTTTTGCTCTTCCCATTCACGAATTTTATAAAGTCTTAAAAATGTTGCTATCGCCTGTTCTTTTGTATAATAATCCTGTGGAGCAAATTGTGTGCTTGATATTCCTTTCATTACATCATAAGAAACACAAAACTCAACACCTCTTACCGCCCACTCGGATATTTTATCGCTATCATCAAACATAGCTTGCCTCATCTGATTTTGACCCGTGCTGTATAACCAATATGTACGCTGAAGCATAGTAGCCGCTTGTTCTCTGGTGATTTGCGATATGGGTGCAAACAAATTATTTCCTATCCCCTTTATTATCCCCATTCGTGCTGCTAACAACACAAGCTCATTATTACAATCATCAAAATTTTTTTGTGGTGCAGAATACTTTTCTGCCTGACTTGCCAGCTCTTCGAAGGAAAGGGAAAGATTTTTCATTACAAAGCTTACTGTTAAATATGCAAATTCTTCTCTTGTAATATTTTGAGTATAATTGCCTTGAAGCTCTGCGGGTACAAATCCTATGTCTATAGCTTCATCAATTTCGGCTTTTGCCCAGTCCGAAATCTCGTTTTCTGTTGCATATACATTAAAACCGAGTAATAAACACGCTATTAAGCACAAACAAATTATTTTTTTCATTCCTTTTGTCTCCTTTCTATAATTTTCTGTAGATATGCAAACTTTGTTTGCTCAATATTTTTACTACCGTAAAATCGATATGTTTTTCGGAAGGAGCAAGCCCCTTCCCTACAAAACTCAATATGATATGAATTCTCGTTGCGTTAGCAACATATCGAGTGCGAAGCACATATCGAGAATTCGTAAGAATTCATATCGCTGCATTGCTATAGCAATGCTATGATTTTGTCAAGTTAGGGACAAAAATTTGGCGATATACTCGCTCATGCTCGTGCGATATATTTTCGCTCCGTTCAAATGCGATATAACCTCACGCCGTTCGGTTGCGATATGACATAAATTCCTTATCTCGTCCCGAAGGGACATATCGCATTACGAAGTAATATATCGCACCGAAGGTATATCGCAAATTCCGCGAGGAATTTATATCGCTGAGTTTAATCTTCGATTAAACTCATTCTACCACAAATTTTAAGTTTTTACAAGAAAAGCGGAGCAAAATGCTCCGCTTTTCTTATATGAATTTTGGTAAATAATCTCCGTGTGCCACAATTAGCTCGTCTACCATTTTCTTTATTGTATCAATGTCAAGTTCGCTTGAAGTATGCGGATCCATCATTGCAGCCTGATATATGTGTTCTTTTTTATGTGTTTTTGCAGCTTCTATTGTTAAAAGTTGTACATTTATGTTCTGCATATTCATAGCGGCGCATTGAAGGGGCAATGCGCCTACATAGCAAGGATGAATTCCATTCCCATCTACAAGACAGGGCACTTCAACACATGCATCCTCGGGGAAGTTTGAAATAAGGTGTCCTTTATTCAAAACGTTTCCTCCTATTTTATAGGGCTTATCTTCTACAATGCTTTGCATAATAAAGGAAGCATATTCGTGACTTCTTTCGTGTTCCTTTACTCCGTTTTCCAAAAGCTCGCTGTATTCCTTTTTCCACGATTCTATCTGGTCTACACATCTGCGTGGATATTCGTCAAGCGGGATATTGAATTTCTCTATAAGCTCGGGATATTTGCTCTTTATGTAAAACTGATTGTATTCTGCATTGTGCTCGCTTGACTCGGTGCAGTAGTAACCGAAGTTTCTTATATAGTCCATTCTTACTTTGTTGTTTTTTTCGGGGTCGGCTATATAAACGTCAACCTTTGTTTTAATTTCAGGATACAGGTCAACTCCGTTTTTATCCTTTATTTCCAAAAGCCATGCCATGTGATTTATGCCTGCTATAAGCTCTTTTCTGCCTTCAAGCTTATCTTCCATTCCAAGATGTTTTAAAAGACTTTCGCTGCAAACCTGAACACTATGGCAAAGTCCTATTGTTTTAACCGGAGTATACTTTTGCATATAACCTGTAAGCATTGCCATTGGGTTTGTATAATTTAAAAACAGAGCAGCAGGGCAAACCTCTGCCATATCGCGTGCAAAATCCTCCATAACAGGTATTGTACGAAGAGCACGCATAATTCCGCCTATGCCAAGAGTATCGGCAATGGTCTGGCGAAGTCCGTACTTTTTAGGAACTTCAAAATCTATAATTGTGCAAGGGTCATAACCGCCTACCTGTATTGCGTTTACCACAAAATCAGCATTTTTTAAAGCTTCTTTTCTGTTTTCTTCGCCTACGTAGCATTCTATTTTGCCAAAACCGCCTTTTGCAGCCTTCATTGCTTCTAAAATAATTCTGCTTTCTTCTATGCGGTCTGCATCAATATCATAAAGTGCAAATACGCTATCACGAAGTGATTCAACGCACATGCAGTCGCCAATTACATTTCGTGCAAAAACTGTGCTTCCTGCACCCATAAATGTTATTTTCATAAAAAACCTCCCAAAACATTGTAATCTGATTATATACCCACCCGTGCAAATTTAAAATGGTATAATGTTATCAGTATTTGTTTTTTTGTCGGGTTATGGTGTTTTTAAAAACCTGTCAAGAAAATTCCTGACAGGTTTTTTGTTATATTCTATTAGCAACTTCCTGTATTTGCAAAGTAGTGCGTGTTGCAGAAAATACATCTTCCATAGGTAAAATTACATCTTTTTTGTTTTGGGTAAGGTTATAAAAGTCGGTAAGATAATCAGTTTTGGGTTCAACACTTTCAAGCAAAACGGGTTCACTATTGCCCTTTACATAGTAAAATGAGTCTTTTTCGTTTATTGCAAAGCCCACTGTTCCCTTTGTTCCCCATACATAAAACTGCCAGTAATAGGGCAGTGCAAATTCAACACCATCGGGAATGGCATAAGAAACGTCTGCCAGAATACCTGCTTTGTTTTCTGCCGTAAGCATAAGCTGTGCACTGTCTTTAAAGTCGGGTTGTTCCTTTGCATACTTATTCCAGCATCTTGCTGCACAGATATCTTCTATTTTAAGTCCAAGTGCATACGAAAGAATGTCTATCCCGTGAATTGCAATATCGTTTATTACTCCGCCGTGTTTATCCTTTTCAAAGTACCACATAGGTCTTCTGCCGTACTGCAAAGGATGTTGTCCGCCAAAGCTTACATTGTTTATCTCGCCCAAAACTCCGCTTTCTACAAGCTTTTTTAAGGCACATATTTTATTTTCAAAGCGCATTGTAAACATACAGCTTACAAGTTTACCTATTTTTTTTGCGGCTTCTTCGATTTTATCAAGCTCTGAAAGCTTTGTGCACAAAGGTTTATCGGCAATTACGTGTTTGTTTGCCAAAAGTGCCTTTACAGCCATTTCTCCCCTGTCGCCATAACAACCGCCGAGTGCTACTACATCAACCTTTGGGTCTGCAAGGAGTTCTTCATAACTTTTATAATTGCACTTAAGACCTTTCTTTTCTGCTTCCAAAACAGAGTCCTTATCACTTTCAAATGCTCCCACAACGTTGTATAACGGATTTTCTTTTGCCATATCATAAAGTGTAAATATATGTCCGTGTCTTAACCCCGCAAAAGCAATATTCATATAAAATGCCTTCTCTCTTCTTTTTTATTTATTGAAATTATAAATATCTTCTATAAGAGCTACAGCTTTTCTGCCTTCGTTTACCCCAACTTCTATCTCTTTTTCTCCGTTTACTGCGGCAATAAAATCGGTAAGCTGTGCTGCGTGCATTTTAAAGCCCATTTTGTTTGGTGATGATGCTGTGCTTATTTTCATTTCTTTTTTATCAATGCAAACTTCTTTTCCGTCAAGCACAAGCTTTTCTATAGAACCGTTATCTAAAATAACGCATCCTTTGTCGCCTAAAATTTCAATTCGTCTTTCAAATCCCGGATACGCACAGGTTGATGCTTCTATTGTACCCAAAGCTCCGTTTTCAAGTTCTATCATTGCAACGGCTGTATCTTCCGCTTCAATATTATGTACCATTGTTTTTGCTTTTCCGCACAAAAGCTTTACATCTCCTGCAATATATAAAAGTAAGTCTACACCGTGTATTCCCTGATTCATAAGTGCTCCGCCGCCGTCCATATCCATTGTGCCTCTCCAGTCACTTTTGCTGTAATATTCAGGGTCACGCCAGTATTTCATATATAAATTAAATAACGAAATCTTGCCAAAAGCATTATTATCATAAAGCTCTTTTACTTTTCTTATATCCTCTGTAAATCTGTTCTGGGATATAACTGTAAGCACACAGTTGCTTTTTTCTACCGCTTTGGCAATTTTATCTGCATCTTTTTTACTTATTGCAACAGGTTTTTCAACTACAACGTGCTTTCCTTTTTCTAATGCAGCTATTACTTGCTTTGCATGAAATCCGCTTGGAGTGCATATACAAACAGCGTCAACTTCTTTATCTTCTAAAAGTTGCTCGTAGGTTTCATAAACCTTTGCGTTATACTCTGTTGCCATTTTTTCTGCACTTTTTAATGTTTTGCTGTATACGCCAACAAGATTTGCATTATCAATAGACTTTATTGCATCGGCATGGCTTACAGAAGCCATCCCTGCCCCACAAATAGCAAAATTAATAATTTTTTTACTCATACCCTACCCTTTTCTATTTACTTAATTTCAATATTCGTATCGCATTATCTCTTACAATTTTAACGTAGTTTTCCATTGTTAAAGCTTTTTCGTTAAGCATTTTGTCAAAAAATTTGTCAAGTTCCGTAGGATAATCGAGATTTTTAATACAAATATCACATCCGTACATTATCCTGTCCGAAAATTCTTCCAAAAACTTCGCTGTAAAATCAGCATCACGCATAAGAGCATTTGCACCGCTCTTAGCCGAAAGATCGCAGTAAAGGTTAGGATATTCTCTCATAAGTTCTAAAATACGTCCTTCCACTACTTTCCCTTCAGGATATCCCATTCTCTCTTCTTCTGTCAAGGTTGAAGAAATTTCTCCCCAAAATGGCATTGAATGACCTACAAGCTTCAGTTTTGGGTGTTTTTTCAGAATTTTTTCAATTTTGGGGAGCCCTTTATCATCAATAATTCCGTACATATTGCCCTTTTGAACTGCAATATGTATTATCACCGGCATATCACATTCTGCTGCAGCCGAAAACAGATTTGTAAGCATTGGATCATCTGCATAAAGATTAGCCGTAACTTCGCCTATCCCCTTTGCACCAAGCTCTTTATAAAAATTTATAAGACAGCCTAAATCACAGGTCGCATTATTCCCTCCTGCACGAGGGTCAATATTACAAAACCAATCAAATCTGTCAGAAAACTTTTCGGCAATATATCTGCAGTTTTCGCTTGATATTGGCGAAAGTGTGGCTTCAGGTGAAACAAGTGGCAATAGAACACCTTTTTCTACCCCTATTTTGTCATATTCTTCAATCAATTCTTCCGGAGATATAAATCTTTCTCCCGAATAATATGGTGGGTATGTGCTTTGAAAAGCAACAGCATGTGCATGAATATCTATTTTTTTAATATTATTCATTGTTTTCCTCCAATAAATCGTCCGGAATCAAAAGCAATTAATTTTTTCTATAACCTTGCCCACCGCCTCCGCCATAGAAACAAATCCAAAGTCTGTTGGATGGACATTATCTACAGTTCCGTTATTTTCGCAAAGTTTTGTAAGCTTTTGAGTACTTATATAATACACATTTTTATCGCCAGAAGATATTGCGTTGTTGTATGTAGTTTCAATAATACGTATACGTTCTTTTTCTTCCTCTGTAGGATTAAACTTTGGTCTTGGCATCATTATAACAGGAAGGTCACAATGCTTTTGGCGTATAGCCTTAAACATTTTTTCGCGAGTTTTTTCAAGATGTTCTGCGTTTGGTGCATTATAATCATAATCATAAACAAAAAGTGACATATCAAGATTTTTGATATATTCTATCATTTCATCCTCAGCTTTTGCACTGCCTGAAAATCCAAGATTTATAAAATCGCAATTGAATTTTCTTGACAAAATGCTTTCGTAACTCATTCCAGGTCTTGATGCGCACCCCCCTTGAGTAATTGAAGATCCGTAATATACAACAGGCTTTATATTTTTATATGGAGAAGCTTCTTCCAGCTTTGCTTTTTCCTGAATGCCTATCCACAAATTTTTAACGTTGCTGTATAAAGGGAAGTTTATGGTTATTTCTTTTAAGCCTTTAAAATTGCTTGTTTCAAAATTTATAATATTCTCATAGCCGTCCGTTGCTTCGCAAGGCGGAACAAATGTATTTACATAATTTCCATCAGCATATAAATCAAAGCCTATAGAACCTGTAAATGCAAAGTGAGGCATTTTCTGTAATCCATCCATTTGTGCATTTATAGCCACATAGTCGCTGTCTGTAATAAATTTAACTCTGCCCCCTGCTGTGTGAGTGTGCAACAGATATACATTTTCGCTGACTTTTTTTGCCGTTTCTTCAGGCATACGCCTATACTTTCCGTTTTCTTTAAAAATGCCAAACACTTTAAAAGGAGCTTCTTCTATACTATAAAATTTTATATCTTTTTTGTTTATGTTAGTTTTTATTTCAAAATTCTTGTCAATTTCATATATACTCGGCATATTAAAACCTCTTTTTCTTTTATAAATTTATAATAAAATCGCCAATAGACATATTGTAATCTCTGTTTTTTAAAGCTTCTGCCACATCGTAAGAGGTTTTCATCGGCTTTTCAGTGAGTATTCCGCACAGACACTCTTGTCCGAAATGATGAAAATCAGTGCCGCAGGTTGCAATCATATTATTTTCGTTTGCATATTTAGCCGCAAATCCAACGCGTGAATTATGTCCCGGATGAACATTAAAAACCTCCACACCGTCAAGACTTTTGGGGTTTACTTTTTGCATTCCGTCACGAAAAGGATGTGCCTGAATAATAATATTTTTTTCATTTTTATATTCTTTGTAAAAACTGTCAATCCCGTAAGGCAACATTTTATATATACTGTAAAGGTCTTCGGGGCAAATGCCAAAAATCAAATATTCGTTAATGTTTTCGGTAAATCTTATTTCTGCACCTAAAATAACATTTAAACCAATCTTTTCTCCGGCTTCTACGCACTTATAATAATCTTCAAGATACCATTTTATCTTGTCTTCTACTGTTTCGCCTACAAGATTTTTTAAAAAATGATTTGTAATTACAATGCTGTCATATCCGTGTTCTTTATAAATCTCTACCATTATTTCGGGACTTATATCGCTGCATTTACTTACAGGACTTGTATGTGCGTGAAGCTCTGTTTTATAGCATTTATCCATATCTTATACCCCTTTATGTCAAACAAATTTTGTATATAAAAAAGTATATCATCTTTCCTTTACTTTTTCAACAATTTATTTATATACATAGCAAATGTGCATTACTTTGCCGTTTTATGTTATAATTTATTGCGTAAAAAAGACTTGTCAAAATTGATATGCACCCCAAAAGTTAGACACTTTTGGAGGTGCATATTTTTTATGGGTAAAACAGGAAGAAAAAACAAAACATACTCGCCAGAATTCAAAATATCTGTTATAATGGATATGCGAGAACACCACCTTGGGTATTGT
>JAZSDN010000030.1:0-2108 GCA_045531205.1 Clostridia bacterium
ACAGTTTATTTTTACCGGACATACTCATATTCACAACACATCAGCATATCAAAGCCCTAGGGGCAATGTGCTTTACGATATCTGCACTTCATCTCCAATAGGTTATCCCGGAGCTATGAGAAGCGTCACTTTCAATCCGAAAGAAAACACTGTTTTGGTTTCAACCGAATTTGTGAAAACGCCCGAAGCTTTCAAAAAAGACGGCAGAGAGTTGAGGGATGTTCTTGAAAATCAGCTTATCGGCGCAATTCGCGGCATTATAAAAACTGCAGGAGAGGATATAGACAAGCTTGCTGATAAAGTAACGGCAATCAGTATTAAGCCAAAGCTCGTTTACAAATTCGGCTGGATAATAAAGCCGATATTCAAATATCTTAACTCTTTGAAAGTTGGTACTGTCGCAAGATGGACTGAAAAAGAGACGGGTCTTTCCCGAAAAGATTATGCAGACATCAAAGATATTAAAGTTGTTGATATTATTTGCGAGCTGGTGATGAATCTTTTCGGCGGAGAAAGCAAATATCCGCCCGAAACACCGATTTATAAAATCGTTATGGGATTTTTGAGCATTTTGGACAGCGTGTTAAGAATACTTCATATTGATTTGAAAAAAATAACAAAGGTTTCTTCAAGTCTTTGTGAGCTTGTTGAACCATTGTTATATAATGCAAAAATAGATTCATATGAAGCTGAGCTTGAAATTTTTCCCCATTTTGAATCAAAGGATTGCAGCTTTAAAAAGCTTGAATTTTCCGAAAGGATTAGCACTGTAAAAGGAAGTAAAAAGGGTCTGCCCATTCTCGTTATCGGCGCAGTTATTCTAATCGGCTTGCTTCCTGTTTGGCTCATCTTGATTCTTTTTGGTTTTATAGCCAACCAAATTAAATATACCGATAAAATCAAATAAACACGAAGCATTATATTTTCGCTGTGATTCAACAAATTAACAGCTTTATAATCAACCTATACTATTTTCCGAGGGGGTTAAGCGTTTTGAACAACAGGGCCGCACAAAAATCAGATAAAAAACAAAACAAGAACAAAAAAACAAACAAGCCGCTGCTTATTCTTTATGGGTTTGCAAGCGTTTGCGCTCTAACAGTTTTAATTGTTGTTTCTTATGTTTTGATTCATGCCATTTCGGTTATAAACGGTGATTTAATTATCAACCTCGAGGAATACAAGGCAAATCAAAACCAAACTTCTTTTATTTATGCCTATGATGAAAAAGGCAATACCGTTGAGCTTGCAAGGCTTCATGGTGAAGAAGACAGAGTTTGGGTTGACCTTGATGACATGTCGCCTTATATGAAAGAGGCTTTCATTGCTCTTGAGGATACCCGCTTTGAAAAACACAACGGTGTTGACTGGATAAGAACAATCGGTGTTATTGTTGTTCCCAAGAACCTCGGCCAGGGCGGCTCAACAATCACACAGCAGCTTATTAAAAACTATACTAATAACAATGCCGTTACCGTTGTCAGAAAGTTTAACGAGATTCTTACTGCGTTAAATCTTGAAAAAAACTATGAAAAAGATGTAATTATCGAAGCTTATCTAAACACTCTTTATCTTGGCAGCGGATGCTACGGAGTTAAAACAGCAAGCGAAAAATACTTTGGTAAGGATGTCAGCGAGCTAAACGCCGCTGAATGCGCGGTTATCGCTTCAATAACCCAAAAGCCCACAAAGCATAATCCTTTGCTTAACCCCGAAGAAAACCGCAAGCGTCAGCTTTATTGCCTTGAAATGATGTGGAAAGAAACGGGTGCTCTCACGGAAGAAGAATACAAAGCCGCGTGCGACTATGAGCTTATTTTCACTAATAGCGATAACTATGTTCCCAAAGAAAAAGAAGATAAAGTCGATATTATCGAAGAAGAAACCAACCACAGCTTCTATGTTGATTATGTAAGGCAATGCGTTCAGAATGACCTTATGAAGGAGTATGGATATTCCAAACAACAGGCAGCAAACGCTATACTTTACGGCGGACTTAAGATATATGCTGCTGTTGATTTAAAGGTTCAGGAAGAACTTGAAAATGTTTATGTTAACCGCAAGAATTTCCCAAATCTCAAAAATGAGGACGGAGAAAAAGTTCAGTC
>JAZSDN010000003.1:0-96801 GCA_045531205.1 Clostridia bacterium
AGTCTTTATCGCGGATGCGAAATCCAAGGGGCTGTACGTCAGACCATTTCATCTCTTATTATAAAAAAATAAGTGCAAGCAATCAACTACATCAATAGTTAATTTACTTACACTTTTATTGTACCAGGGGATGTAAAAAAATTATTTTTTTACATCCCCTTTTTTGAGAGAACAAAGATATTGCATATAAACTTGTGATATGATATAATATCAAAAAAATATGCTGAAAAAGAACAACAGGAGGAAATAATATGACAAAAGTACTTGCAATAGGTATTCACGAAGATGACAGCGAATATTCTATAGGTGGGACATTAAAACTTTTAAAGGACAGAGGTTGCGATGTAACAATATTAAACATAATGCCCAACCTTTTTGTCAGCGACAGCGATATAGAAGAACATAATAAAAACAGCATTGCGGCAGCAGAAGTTTTAGGTGTAAAAAAGATAATACTTGATTACCCTCACGATACAAGATTTTATCGTGTAAACGAATATACAGTACGTAAAACTGAGGGATTAATTAAAGAAATAAATCCCGATATAATTTTTATGATGTATCCCGAAGATAATCATATAGAACACGTAGAATGTGCAAAAACTGTAAAAGAAGCACTTTTCGGAGCAGCAGTAGGAGCTGGAAATGTTTCGCCTAACGAGGTTTATTCTGTAGAATGCGGACCTTATCAGACAATGTGCTATTTCCGCCCACATTTTCATGTATGCATAGATTCTGTTATGGAAAAACTTGAAGAATCTATAATGGCATTTGACAAACTTGGGATAGGAGCAAAATACCTGTGGGAGGAAAAGAGAATATCTGCAGAGTTCAGAGGTTACGAAATGGCAACAGGAACAGCTAATGCCCGTGACGGAAGGACTGCCAAATATGCAGAAGTTTTCAGAATAGAAAAATTCCCTGCAGGGAATAAAGGCTTTATTCTTCACGAAATTTTAAATGATGTATTTTGCTGGAGCGGTACAAGAATGTATCATCCTAATGCAAGCGAAGTATTCCGCAAATAAAACCAACAAAAAGGCTGAACAAAATGTTCAGCCTTTTTATGAGGTTATAAATTATAGCAAATTGAAATTTTTTAAATTATTAGTCAGCTGTGTAGCTGCTTGAAGTATCAATTGTAATACAATTATTTATTCCATCCCACGATACATCAAAGTCGAAAGCCTGGCCAAGATCTCTTAATTTAAAATAGTTGTTACCATTGATATTATACGCAGAAAGGTTTATGGGCTTTTCGTTTTTGTAAACAATGGATGTAGTCATAACCGATTGCTTTGCAGCTCCGTCACCTTTTGCAAGCTCACCTCCAACAGGAGTATAAGGAGCGTTTGATAAAAGGGAAATCGCATTTTTTTCTCCATCCCAGAAAACAGCAAACTGTTTTTCTGTTCCATTGATTACTGCCGCAATATCTCTAAGCTTGAAGTAGTTATTATCATTGATGTTGTAAGCTTCAAACTCTGTTTCAACTCCGTTTACAATAACCTTTGAAGCAGTATAATTTGCTACAGGGGCAGGGTCTATAACCAAAAACGATACTGTGGGAGAATACTGCCATCCGTATAATGTATTTTCGTCATATTGAATTGCTATTCTTTCTTCTTTAGAAGCATAACCGGGACCAAAATGTATCCAGTGATTTCCTGTCTTGTTAAATTTAACTGTCATTCCGGGAGCAACTTGTGTTTTTACTTCTGTTTCGCCACCTTCTTCGTCATACCACCAAATATTATCAGTGTAAGAGATGGTGTTATAAACCAAAGGCACACAAACGCTGTTTTCAAGAAGAGGCTTTGAATCTTCATCTCCGTCTGCATAAACATGGATATAATCGCTTAAATAACTGTTAAAAGTTACAGTGCTGTCTTTATCAATTACATAAACAGCTTCACCTTCATCATAAGAAATATCGTATACGCCGTTTATTGTAATACTTCCGTTAGGAATTTCGCTCCAGAACAAAATATTTTCCGTTCTTTTGCCGTTAGCAATATTTACAGGAGCAGAACCATCAACTCGGAGAATTACATTTATTTCTTCAGCACCCTTTGATGCATGCAGATAATAAAACTCATAACTTCCTGTAACTGTGTACATTATACCTGCAGGGGTAGTACCTTCATAACGTGCGTAAAAACCTTCGGGGATTTCGTTATCGGCGTCATAAGGCATATAAGGATAATATATACCTGTATCCTGCTTTTCTTCTACACCCCAGAGCTGAAGACTGTCAAGCTCAGTCGCAGCGGTAATAACAGCGGGTGTAAGGCATGAATATACTAAAGCACTTACAATTTCGCCGTTGTTCTGATTTTCAACTTTAATAGTTCCGTCCTGCTTAAGAATATTTTTGCAAGTAATAAGGGAACTGTTTAACAGACTGGATGACTGCTGATTTGTATTATCTACGGCATTTTCCTGTCTTTGCTGATAATAAGCTTTTGTAAAGTTAGGAGCATCCTTTACTCTTTCACCGGCTATTTGAACACAAGCATAATAAGAGGTACCATCTTCAAAAGAAAGATTTATGCCATAAGTACCGGGCTCTGATAAAGCGTAGGTTGTACCGGCTGAAATATTTTCTCTGTATAAACCTTCTTCCCAAAAGGCTTTTTCGCCGGGACAATTGTCGGGCATAATAAAGCCTGTGTCAAGCTCATTTTCATTTTGGATTTCGTAAGTGTGATCCATAATATCAACATACTGGATAGTGTTTAACATGGTTATAACTGCAGGAGCTTCACATTGCATAATTTCTTCGTGAAAAACCTCTCCTTCATATTCGTAAGTTTCAGTAAAACTGTTAACTACATTTGTTATACTGAAAAGACTTACACCATTCATGCTTACTGTTTTTGTTTCGGCTGCCGAAACAACAGTTACCATTGACAATGTCAACAATAACACTGTCAATAATGCTACAATTTTCTTCGTGATTTTCATAATGTTTTTCTCCTTCTAAAATTTTTGTGCAAAGATTTTTAATAAATCCAATTACTAAAATTAAAAGTAATTAAATTTACTAAAAAAGATTTGCTTTGTGTATTATATAACAACAGTTAATAAATTACAAGAAAAATATTTTATTCTATTTTTCAGTCATTTTAAATGTTACCTTGATGCATTCATCATATTCGGTTATAGAACCGCAGGCAGTAGAATAGTTTTTAAAGTATTCAGGATATTTATCTTCGTACTCTTCAAAACACAATTTAACAACCTGTCGTAATCTGGAAATCACTTCGGCATCAGATTTGCCATAAGCATACATTGTGAAACTGCTTTCATTTGTTTCTATCATTTTTACCAAATTCTTTTTAACGGCTTCATCAGAATAAAAATTTCGTTCCTCACGCCATACATCAAACTTGAATTCCGATATTCTTTTCAGCATGGTACACATTTCTGCACGGGTTAATTTATCAAAAGGTTTAATTTTCAGTTTTCCGTCTTCGTCATAGCCGTTAAGTAAACCAAAAGAATACAGGGTAGGTATAACCTTGCTGTATGTATTATATCTGTAATCCGAAAAAGGAAGTAACTCATCTCTTACAGGTTTGTCAATAAGTTCGAAATTATATCCAACATACATCATATAAAAAACCTGTGCCCGCTCTACGGGATCCTCCAAAAAATTTTCGGTAACAATTAGACCTCGGTCTTTCCCTGCTAAAACTGCCCCTGCATACCACGGACCTTCAATAAAAGGAATATCTAAACCAATAGCTCTTGACACAATAGAAACAGCCTGTGCTTTTGTTAGAGTATCATTTGGTCTAAAGCTTCCGTCTTCAAATCCGTTTACCCAGCCTTTTTCTTTTGCAAACAGTACGCTTTCGTAGTACCAGTCAGAAGGCGAGCAATCACTGAATACTTCAGCAGATACTGCAGTATTTAACACCGTTAAAATAAAAACAAGCGATATTATTAAACAACTTATTTTTTTCATAACAAAACTCCTTTACTTATATTGTTTTAGATAAGCAAACAACCGATTCTATATGCTCAGTATGAGGGAATTGGTCATAAGGGTAAACAGTACCTGCCCTAAATCCAAATTCAGAAAGATAATTTATATCTCTTGCCATAGATGCACAGTTGCAGGAAACATATATAATTTTCTTGGGATTAAGCTTTACAAGCGAGTCCAAAACTTCTTTGCCGCAACCCTTTCGTGGCGGGTCAATAATAGCAACATCGGCAGAAATACCATCAGATAAAAGTTTCGGAAAAACTTCATCAGCATCTCCGCAGTAAAACTCTGCATTTTCAATGCCGTTTAAGCGAGCATTGTAATTTGCATCCTTTATAGCATTCTCAACAATTTCAACACCTATTACTTTTTTTGCAATGCGTGCGACAAAAAGCGAAATACTTCCGGTACCGCAATATAAGTCAAAAACAGTATCTTCGGGCGAGATAAAGCTCACGGATTTTTTGTAAAGCTCTTTTGCTATAGTGGGATTTACCTGGAAAAATGAATTGGGAGAAATCTTGAATTTTAACCCATCCATAATTTCGTGGATATATCCGTCACCGTAAATGACACGGTTTTTGTCGCCTAAAATAACATTGCTTTTCTTTGAATTTATATTTATTACAAGGGTTGAAACATTAAGCTTTTGTAAAATTTCAGCAAGCTCGTTTTCTGCTGGCAAAGATTTTTTTGTGCATACAAGGCAAACCATAACTTCGCCTGTTTCAAATCCTTCGCGTATAAATATATGCCTGACAGTACCGCTGCCAGTTTCTTCGTTGTATGGAATAACAAAATTTGTATCCATCCACTTGCAAACAGAAGATATAATCTCTGCATTTTTTTCAGTTTGTAAAAGACAGTCATCAAACGGAACAACACGGTGACTGTGATTAGCATAAAAACCCGCCAGAACATTATTGTTTTCCATACTTAAAGGTACTTGAACCTTGTTTCTGTAGCGGAAAGGATTTTCCATAAAAAACACAGGAGCAACTTCACATTGTATTTTGCCTATGCGTTTTAATGCATCACAAACTGTCTGTCTTTTTATTTCAAGCTGCTTTTTATAATCAATATGCATTAAACTGCATCCGCCGCACTTGCCAAAAACAGAGCAGGGAGGGACAACCCTGTCAGCAGAAGGCTCCAGAATTTCCAAAACCTTGCCAAAAGCATAGCTTTTTTTATCTTTAACAATTTTAGCACAAACCTTGTCACCTGGAACGGTGTAAGGTATAAAAACTGTGAGTCCGTCAGGCTTTGCAACACCAAGCCCTTCTGATGATACAGCAGTTATTTCAGTAGTAAAAATATCGTTTTTCTTCAAAAAATCACCTCAAACAATTTAATTATAACCCTTATTTCGAATATTGGCAAGATTTATGTTGCTTTTTTATAAAAAATCTGTTATTATATATATTTAGGAAAGGATTTGATTAACAAATGAAAGTTTCTAATATGTTATTACCAACTTTAAGAGAGGATCCCGCAGAAGCAGAGATAGTAAGTCATAAGCTGATGATGCGTGCATCAATGATACGTAAACTCGCAGCAGGTGTTTACGCATATCTGCCTGTTGGCTTGCGTTCACTCCGTAAGGTTGAACAGATTATAAGAGAAGAAATGGACCGTGCAGGTGCACAGGAGCTTTTAATGAGCGCTCTTTTACCTGCTGAAGCATATATGGCATCGGGCAGATGGGATGTTTTCGGTTCCGAAATGTTCCGTTTGAAGGACAGAAATTCGCGCGATTTCTGTTTAGGCCCAACTCACGAAGAAGTTTTTACCGAAATGGTAAAAAGCGAAGTGCGTTCCTACAAACAGTTTCCAATGACACTTTATCAGATACAAACCAAGTACCGTGACGAACGCCGTCCCCGTTTTGGTGTAATGAGAAGCCGTGAATTTGTAATGAAGGACGCATACAGTTTTGATATAGACGAAGCAGGACTTGATATTTCATACAAAAAGATGTACGAAGCGTACTGCCGTATATTTGACAGATTAGGTCTTGACTATACAGTTGTAGATGCAGACTCTGGTGCAATGGGCGGCTCAGGCTCGCAGGAATTTATGGTAAAAAGCGAAGTGGGCGAGGATGTAATTGCATACTGCCCTGTTTGCGGATATTCTGCAAATATAGAAAAAGCAGCTTGTACTCCTGATGATATGGTAATAGGCGAAAAGGGTAAGGCTATGGAAGAAATTGAAACACCCAACTCTCATACCATAGAAGAGCTTACAGATTCTTTAGGTGTAAAACCCTATAACTTTGTAAAAACTCTTATTTATCAGGCTGACGATAAAGTAGTTGCAGCAATGGTAAGAGGTGACAGAGAGCTTAACGAAACAAAGCTTAAAAACCTTCTGGGTGTAACAGACCTTGAACTTGCAGCACCAAATGTAGTTCGTGAAGTAACACACGCAGAAGTAGGCTTTGCAGGTCCCGTAGGTCTTGAGCTTGAAATTTATGCAGACCTTGAGGTTGAAAAAATGAACAGCCTTATAGTTGGTGCAAATAAAACCGATTACCACCTTGTAAATGTACAGCAGGACAGAGATTTCAAGGTAACAAAATATGCTGATTTAAGAGTTATAGAAGACGGAGATAAATGCCCTCTTTGCGGCAAAGAAATCGAAACCTTCCACGGTATAGAAGTAGGACATATTTTCAAACTCGGTACAAAATATTCAAAAGCTTTGGGACTTACTATTCCTGAACGTGACGATGCTCCCATAGTAATGGGTTGTTACGGAATAGGTGTAAACCGTTGTCTTGCCGCTATTATAGAACAGAATAACGATGAAAACGGAATAATCTGGCCCATGTCAGTAGCACCTTATCAGGTTAATATTGTACTTATAAATAAAGATGACGAAACACAGTCAGCTTTGGCTAACGAAATTTATGACGCGTTAAGAAAACAGGGCGTTGACGTTATGCTTGATGACAGAGATGAAAGACCTGGCGTTAAATTTAAAGATTCAGATCTTATAGGTATTCCCGTAAGAATAACCGTAGGTAAAAAAGCTTGCGACAGAGTGGTAGAATATAAGCTGCGTGCTTCAAAGGATTTTGAAGAACTTTCGGCAGAGCAGTCTATTGAAAAAGTGCTGTCAGCAGTAAAAGAGGAGAATAAATGATTATATCAACAGTAACGTTAAATCCTGCTATTGACAGAACATATTATGTAAAATCCTTTGCCTTAAATTCGGTAAATCGTGCAGTTAAGGTAAGAAACGATGTTGGCGGCAAAGGAATAAACGTAAGCGGAATAGCATCAATATGCGGATTTAAGAGTATAGCAACCGGATTTGTAAGCGGTGCAAACGGAAGATATATTGAAGACTCTTTAAGACAAATGGACGTTACAACCGATTTTGTACACACAATGGGCGAAACCAGAGTAAATACAAAAATAGTTGATTTGGAAAACAAAAATTATACCGATATCAACGAATCAGGCCCTGCTGTTACAGATACCGATATTGCAGAGCTTTTGAAAAAATGTTCAAAAATAGCAAAGGAAAGCGATGTTTTTTATGTAGGCGGAAGTTATCCTCCAAACATAACTCCCGATATTTACCGCAAACTTATAAAAATAGGTAAAGACAGTAATGCCATTACAGTTTTGGATGCCGATGGGGAGGCTTTTATGGAAGGCCTCAAAGCAGGTCCTGATATAATAAAACCAAATCAGACAGAGCTTGAAACTTTAATAGGCAGAAAAATAAAATCTGTCGCAGAAGCAGTACAGGCAACAGTCGAGATTGTAGAAAAAGGTATAGGAACAGTATTGCTTACTTTGGGCGGTAACGGTGCAATAGCAGCAGGGAAAAGCGGTGTATATCGTGCATATCCTGCAAAGGTGGATGTAAAAAGCACAGTTGGTGCAGGAGACAGTTTTTTATGCGGGTACATTTACGGTCTTTCAGAAAGCCGCAGTATGGATAACTGCTTAAAATATGCCTCATCCTTTGCAGCTGCCAAAATTGCAAGAGAAGGAACAGAGCTTCCTGATATCGATTCTTTTAAAGAAGCTTTTCAAAACATAATTATAGAAAAGATAGGATAATTCAAAATGTACGAAACTGAAACAATGCATTGTTGTAAATATTGCAAACACGGAAAATATATCCCCTTAAAGAGGGAAGTTTTCTGTGCAAAAAATGCAGTTGTTCCAAGACGGTATATTTGCGAAAATTATGAATTTGACCCTTTTAAATTAAAAATTCGACGTCCAAGGAATGTTGATTTTTCAAAATTCAAAGCGGAGGATTTTAAACTTGATTAAACCTGATGAATATTTGGATTCATTTGCACAGCTTGATATAAGTGCCTTGTCAGAAAAAGGGATACGGGGAATAATACTTGATATTGATAACACGCTTGTTCCTCACGGATATCCTTATTGTACAAAAGAGGCACAGGATTTTATTGAGGCATTAAAGCAAAAAAATATAAAAGCTTGTATAGTTTCAAATAATGTTGAAGATCGTGTGCAGATATTTAATCAATCATTAAAGTTGCCTTATATATTTTCAGCTGGGAAACCTAAAAAGCAGGGATATATAAGAGCAATGGAACTTATGGGAACCGATAAAAGCAATACAGCTGCAATAGGTGACCAGATTTTTACAGACCTTTTAGGTGCTCACAGAGTCGGGTTATATAAAATTCTTGTAAAACCCTGCGACCCTGGGAGTGATACATTTTTAATAAAGTTAAAAAGAATAGCAGAAAAAATATTTTTTAGATTTTAAAACAGGAGGGTAATATGAGTAAGTATGATGTTGCATGTATAGGAATTTTAACTGCCGATGTTATGGCAAAGCCGGTAGAGGCTTTACCGGAACCTGGAAAGCTTGACAGAATTGACTCCATAGAAATGTTCAGCGGCGGTTGTGCAATGAACGCAGCTATTGATATGGCTAAAATAGGTATATCAACAGCATTGGTAGGAAAAGTAGGAAACGACAGTTTTGGTGACTTTTTGTTAAAAGAGCTTGAAAGAAACAATATAAGCACTGCTGCAATGAAGGTTGATAATACAGCACAGACTTCAGCGTCTGTTGTAATCTCTTCAGCTAATGGTGAAAGAAGCTTTTTACATACAGTAGGAGCAAACGCTACCTTCTGCTATGACGATATTGACTGGAAGGTTATTGAGGATTCCGACATCGTTTTTGTTGCAGGAACAATGCTTATGGATAAGTTTGATGGTGCAGACTGTGCAAAAACATTAAAAAGATGTAAAGAAATGGGGAAAACAACAGTACTCGATACAGCGTGGGACAGCAAAAACCGCTGGAACGAAATATTACTTCCTTGTATGCCTTACATAGATATTTTCCTTCCAAGTAAAGAAGAAGCTTATGCGTTCAGCGGAGTTGAAGATCCTGCTAAAACAGCTGATATCTTCTTTGATATGGGTGTTAAGAAAGTAGCTATAAAAATAGGCAGCAAAGGCTGTTACTTAAGAGAAAGCAAAGACGCAAAGGAAGTTATTTATCCTTGCTACAATGTACCTGTTGTTGATACAACAGGTGCGGGCGACAGCTTCTGTGCAGGATTTTTATCAGGTATGGTAAAAGGTCTCGACTTTTACGAATGCGGACTTTTTGCAAACGCAGTAGGAACACATTGCGTACAGGCAAAGGGTGCAAGCACAGGAATTAAATCTTACGAAGAAATCAGAAAATTCATGGCAGACTACGGCGAACTTAAATAAAAATCGCAGGAGGAAAGCAAATGGAACAGAACGAGAACAATTACCAAATTGATTTAAAACGTATCTTCACAATACTTTTGGCAAACTGGCTTGTTATAGCTATTGTGGCACTTATTTTCGGAGCAGGAGCTTTTGCATATACAAAGTTCTATGTTGCACCGGTTTATGCTTCAAATGTATCTATGTATGTAAACAACTACAAAAGTACAAATGGGGCAGAACCGATAAAAACAAACTATACCGATATAAATGCAGCACAAATGCTTGTAAAAACCTATACAGCAATAACAACAAGCAATTCGGTAATAGGAGATGTTGTTAAAACACTCGAAAAAGAAGAACATCTTAAGAGTTCTATTGATGAAATTAAGAAAATGATAAGCGTACAGATAGTGGAAGATACCGAAATTTTTCAGATTACGGTTTTAAGCACTAATCCCGAACACGCTTATAAGGTAGCCAAGGTAATAGGAAAAGTAGTCCCCGAAAAAATACCTAACTTCATTGAATCAAGCTCTGTAAAGATACTTGATAAACCAATAAAGCCTACAGCACCAATATCGCCCAATATTAAAAAGAATACAATAATAGGTGTATTATTTGGAATGATTTTAAGTATGGCGTTTGTTTTCCTGCGTGACTTTTTTGATTTAAGAGTAAAAACAGCAGAGGACTTAACAAACCTTTTCTCGTTACCTGTACTCGGGAATATACCCGAAATAACAGCGGAAGAGTTACTCGAGAATGAATAAGGAGGTAAGAGAAATGGAAAAATCTTTAGGAAAAGATACACGTCGTATGGCAGCACGTATTTTTAAAAAGAAAGAAAAGCAGGACACGCCCGAAACAAAGCGTGCCAGAATACTTAGTGAAAAAAGCAGATTTGACGTTGTAGAAGCATATAAAGCATTAAGAACAAACGTAATTTTTACCCTTTTGCAAAAAGGCTGTAAAAAAATAATAGTAGCAAGCTCTTTTGAGGCAGAAGGAAAAAGTACAAATTGCTTAAACCTTGCAATAACATTTGCACAAAACGGGTCTAAAGTTTTGCTTATAGATTGCGATTTAAGAAGACCTAATCAGGGAAATCTTCTTAATATGAAAACAAAGGAAGGCCTTTCCGACCTTTTGGTAGGTCTTGCATCAATAGAGAGTGTTATAAATAAAACAAAATACGAAAATCTTGATGTTATTTTTGCAGGCTCTATGTCACCGAATCCTGCGGAACTTTTAGGTTCGGAAGCTATGGAAAAACTTATTGAAGATTTGTCGGAAAAGTACGATTACATCCTGCTCGACACACCTCCCGTAAACGTTGTTGCCGATTCAATTATACTTTCACGTCTTGCCGACGGAGTTTTACTCGTGGTACGTCAGGGTGTAACGGAAAAAGACGGAGTTTCCGACGCAGTTTCAAGACTTAAACTTGCAAATGCAAAAATTTTAGGATTTATATTAAATGGCAGAACCACCAAAAAAAGCTCTTATTACTCTAAATATCACGACGGATATTATCGCAGAAGCAAATATGAGGACACATATTAAAAACAAGTCTTAAAAAAGGGGAGAGATAGTTGTGACAGATTTTCACTCGCATCTTTTGCCTAAAATGGATGATGGCAGTAAATCTTGTCAGCAATCTGTTTCATTGCTTAAAGAAGAAGAAAAACACGGCGTTGACAAAATTGTTCTTACACCGCACTTTTATGCTTACGAAAACAGCATAGAAAGATTTCTTGAAAGACGGGAAAAGTCTTTGTCAAAGCTGTGTGAAGCACTTGAGAATGACCCTGTAAATATAGAACTTTATCTTGGGGCAGAAACCTATTTTTTTGAAGAAATATCGAGAGTTGACGATATTGAAAAACTGTGCATTGAAGGAACCGATTATCTTTTACTCGAACTGCCTGTTCATAAATCCTTTTCTTCTTCGGTTTTTCAATCAATAACCGAGCTTATTTCGCAAAGAGGTATAACCCCAATCCTGGCACATTTTGAAAGATATATTGGTACTTATGGCATAAAGTTTTTAAAAGAGCTTGAAGAAAACGGATGCATTCTTCAAATGAATACAGGCTATGTAAATGATTTCTGGACAAGAGGAAAAGCAATATCCTTCTTTAAAAAAGGAACAGCCAGTCTTTTGGGAACAGATATGCACCGTGAATTTACCGATAAAAGAGATTATAAAAAAGCATATACATATCTTTCAAAAAAACTGTCAAACGAAAAACTTTCAAGAATTGCTGAAATTGAAAGAAAAATTATAAAAAACGCAAAACCTTGTTATATTCCAAAATAAAAAACGGACTTTAAAAAGTCCGTTTTTTATTTTATATCGTAAAATTGTTTTGCATTTTCATAAGTTTTAAAAGCAACTTCCTCTAACGAAATTCCTTTTAACTCGGCAATTTTTTCAGCCGTATGGCAAATATAAACCGACGAATTTCTTTTCCCTCTGAAAGGTACGGGGGCAAGATATGGGCAATCGGTTTCAAGCATAAGCCTGTCAAGGGGAACATATTTTGCAACCTCCAAAAGCTTGTTTGCATTTTTAAAGGTAACTGTTCCGCCTAAAGAAATGTAAAGACCCATATCAAGTATAACCTTTAAAAACTCAACACTTCCCGAAAAACAGTGAATAAGACCGCCGGTCTCTCTTATTGGGGAAGCCTTTATAATGTCAAGACAGTCAGCAAAAGAATCTCTGTTGTGGATTACAACAGGCAATCCCACTTCTTTTGCTAATTCAAGCTGGGCACAAAAAGCTTCTTTTTGCAAAGCTTTGTCGGTGTTATCATAATGATAATCAAGCCCTATTTCACCAACAGCTACAACCTTTTCGTGTTCACAAAGCTTCCGTAGCTTTTCAAGCGAAGCTTCACCAAAGTTTGTTATATTACCGGGATGAACTCCCGCAGTCGCATAAATAAAATCATATTTTTCAGCAAGTTTTACAGCAGCTTTGCTTGTTCTTATACAGCTTCCTGCGTTTACAACATAGCTGATATTTGCATCTTTTAAAGATAAAATAACTTCATCTCTGTCTTCTTTAAAAGCCTTGTCATCGTAATGAGCATGTGCGTCAAAAAACATTTTGTACCTCTTTTAGCTTATTTTTGTGCCGTTAGGCATTTCTGCAAGAGTTGTAAGAAGAGAAAGATTCTTTTTGTCAGCTGCTGCCAGAATCATACCTTCGCTTAAAATACCGCGTAATTTTACAGGTTTTAAGTTTTTAATCAAAGCAACCTTTTTGCCTATAAGGTCAGCGGGGGAGTAAGCTTTTTTAATTCCCGATACCACCTGTCTTGTTTCAGTGCCAATATCAACCAAAAGCTTCAAAAGCTTGTCAGAGCCTTCAATTTCTTCAGCCTCTTTAATTTCTGCAACACAAATATCAAGCTTTGCAAAATCTTCAATCGAAGCATAATCCTCTTCTTTTGGTTCTTCTTTTTCTGCTTCGTTTTCAGCGTTTATTTCTGCCATCATTTTTTCTTCGTCTATTCTTCCGAAAAGAGGAGTTGCATTATTAACCTTGTGTTCCAAAGATGTATTAAATTCACAAATACTGTCAAAATCCTTTTTATCGGTATTTATCTGAGCAAAAATTGCTTCAGATGTGCTTGGCATAATAGGAGTAAGCATTACAGCGGTAAATCTTATAGCTTCTATAAGATTATAAAGTACAGTATTAAGACGAGCTGTTTTTTCGCTATCTTTAGCAAGCGACCAGGGCATAGTTTCGTCAATGTATTTGTTTGCACGCTTTGCAAGCGACATAATTGTGTCAGTTGCATCAGCAAGACGAAAAGCATCCATCTGAGATTTGTAGGTATCTAAAGTGTTTTTCGCAAACGAAATAAGCTCATTATCAATATCTTCGTGACATTCGGCGGGAGCAAGCGTACCGTCAAAGTATTTGTTTACCATTGCAACAGTTCTGTTTACAAGGTTACCTAAAGTGTTTGCAAGATCAGAGTTGTATCTTGAAATAATTGTTTCGTAAGATATTGTGCCATCCTGTGCATAAGGCATTTCGCTTAAAAGATAATATCTCATAGCATCAACGCCAAATCTTTTAACAAGAGCATCGGCATAAAGAACATTACCGCGTGATTTGCTCATTTTGTCCATACCCGACAAAAGCCAGGGATGACCAAAAATCTGCTTTGGTAAGGGTTCTCCTAAAGCCATAAGCATAATTGGCCAGTAAATTGTATGGAAACGCAAAATATCCTTGCCTATAATGTGAACATCTGCAGGCCAGTATTTATTGTAAAGTTCACTTTTATTTTCGGTGTCATAACCAAGGGCGGTAATGTAGTTTGATAAAGCATCAATCCATACATAAGTAACATGAGATGGGTCAAAAGTAACAGGAATGCCCCAGGTAAAGGATGTTCTCGAAACACAAAGGTCTTGTAAACCGGGCTTTAAGAAGTTGTTAATCATTTCCTTCTTGCGGCTTTCTGGCTGAATAAATTCAGGATTATCCTCAATGTATTTCATGAGTCTGTCCTGATACTTACTCATTTTAAAGAAGTAAGCTTCTTCCTTAGTTTTCTTAACAGGTCTTCCGCAATCGGGGCAACAACCGTCTACAAGCTGAGTTTCAGTAAAAAAGCTTTCGCAGGGAACACAGTAAAGACCTTCGTATTCACCTTTGTAAATATCACCCTGGTCATAAAACTTTTTGAATATCTTTTGAACTGTTTTTACATGGTAATCATCTGTTGTACGGATAAACTTGTCATAATTTGTATCCATAAGATTCCATATATCACGGATTTCACCTGCAATTTTATCAACATACTTTTGAGGTGTAATACCTTCGGCCTCGGCAATTTCCTGTATTTTCTGACCGTGTTCATCGGTACCTGTTAGAAAGAAAACATCATATCCGCGCATCTTTTTATATCTTGCGATAGCATCGGTTAAAACAATCTCATAAGTATTTCCTATATGTGGTTTTCTTGATGTATAAGCAATGGCTGTAGTTATATAAAACTTTTCTTTGGTCATAAAAATACCTCCGTAATCATAATTACTTGTAATTTTACCATTATTTTTTATATTTTTCAAGTAATTATTAAGAAATAGTAAATTTTTGAAAAATAGTTTTGCTTTTACAGATAATATAGTGTATAATAAAATAGTAAATATATTGAAAGAAAAAAGACCTATGAATAACTTTGAATTGCTATCTCCAGCAGGCGGCCCTTTGCAGCTTTTAGCAGCCGTTCAGGGTGGTGCTGATGCGGTATATCTCGGTTCGCAAAATTTCTCTGCAAGAGCAGGAGCAACAAATTTTGATAATGAACAGCTTTGCACCTCTGTAGAATATGCACATACAAGGGGGTGTAAGGTTTATCTTGCCTTAAATACACTTGTAGATGACAGAGAATTCGAAGAGGCAAAAGACCTTATAAAATATTCTGCACAAATAGGTATAGATGCATTTATTGTTCAGGATATGGGGATAGCTTATACTGCAAAAAATATGACTCCCGATATTCCTCTGCATGCAAGCACACAGATGACAGTTCACAGTGCACTTGGTGCAAAGCTTTTAAAGGAATATGGATTTGAAAGAGTAGTTCTTTCAAGAGAAATGACAAAAGAAGAAATAGCAGAAGTTTGCTCTTTAGGAATAGAAACAGAAGTTTTTGTTCATGGAGCTTTGTGTATGAGTTATTCAGGCAAATGCTTAATGAGCAGTATGATAGGCGGCAGAAGCGGGAATCGCGGTGCCTGTGCACAGCCCTGCCGTAAAAAATATAAGCTTGGCAAAAAAGAAGGGTACTTTTTAAGCCTTCGTGATTTGTGCCTTGCAGAAGAAATTCCTTCACTTCAAAAAATTGGAGTAACCTCGTTTAAAATTGAAGGAAGAATGAAAACTCCCGAATATACAGCCCTTGTAACAAGTATATACCGCAAAATTTTAGATAGCGGAGAATTTACAAGAGAAGATAACGAAGAACTCAAAGAAATTTTCTGCCGTGGAGATAACTTTACAAACGGATATTTTACAGGCAATAAAAAGAATATGATAATATCCTCGGTATCAAACGATACAGCGGGCAAAACCGCATCTCAAAAGCTTTTGAAAAAAGCACAGATGATTTATAAAGAAGGGGCAGAAAACAAAAAACAGGGTATAGATATTGAGTTTTTGGGAGATTTACTAACCTTTTCTTTGAAAGATAAAAAAGTAAGCACAAAAATAGAAAGACAAGATGTACCCGAAATTTCAAAAGAAAGAATAAAAGAACAACTTTTAAAACTTGGTTCAACACCTTTTTTTGCAAATAGCGTAACAGTAAATCAAAGCTATCCTTTAAAAATTTCAAACCTTAACCTTGCAAGAAGAGAGCTTACCAAAAAACTTATTTTGGAACTTTCAAAACCGAAAAAAGTAACAGTAAATGATTTTGATATAAATATACAAGGCGACAGTGTGCAAAAAAAATTAAAGCTTTCAAGCTACGTAACAACAGAAGAACAGGCAAATGCCGCTTTAGCAGAAGGGATAGAAAGAATATATGTTCCCCAGCATATATTTCAAAAGTTTAAAAATTATAAACAAGTAATTCCTGCTCTTCCGCCCATTATAAAAAAAGACGAAAGAGAAAAGGTTATAACAAACCTTCAGGGAGCAACAAAAATCTATTGCGAAAGTATTGACGGCATAGAGCTTGCCAAAACCCTCAACGCCGAAATTATAGGCGGAATGGGACTTAATATAACAAATAAAGCTTCCCTTAAAGCATATAAGGATATAGGTGTAAAAAGCACAGCCTTGTCACCTGAACTTTCATACGGAGCGGTAAAAAACTTGGCTCAAAGTGCAATATTACCGCTTGAAGCCGTAATTTACGGAAGACTTCCTCTTATGATTACCGAAAACTGTCTTATAAAAGAAGCGGCAGGCAAATGTGTTTGCAAAGGCGAGTTTACCGATGCTTTAGGCGTAAAATTCCCTATATTAAAAGCGGGGGACACTTGCAGAAATATAATTTATAACTCATGCCCGCTTTATATGGGCGATAAACCTATAGAATGTGTATCCTTTGCACTTATGTATTTTTCTGTGGAAACAAAAGAGGAAACACAAAAAATAATACGTATGATAAAAAACAAAGAAAAATACAACGGAATAATTACAAGGGGGTATTACAGTGAAAATAAAAGTAAAAAAATTAAATGATAAGGCAAAAATGCCTGTATATGCATCAGCACAAGCCGCAGGTATGGACTTGTCAGCATGTATTGATGAAGATATAGTTTTAAACTCCATGCAAAAGGCACTTGTTCCAACAGGAATAGCAATTGAAATACCCGAAAATTATGCAGGAATGATATACCCAAGAAGCGGACTTGCAGTAAAATATGGGTTAACATTATCAAACTGTGTTGGCGTTATAGACAGTGACTACCGCGGAGAAATAAAATGCGGTGTTATAAATTTAGGGGACAAACCATATACAATAACCGACGGAGAAAGAATAGCTCAAATGGTTATAACCCATACCCCTCAGTTTGAAATAGAATTAACAGATGAATTAAACGACACTCAAAGAGGAGAGGGCGGCTTTGGCTCAACAGGAAAAAAGTAATATAAAACCTGCCGATATAATTTTACTTGTATTGACTGTAATACTGTCAGGCTTGCTTTTAATGGGTTCACTTTTTCTTAAGGAAAGCGGAAACACAGTTATCATAGAAATAGACGGACAGGAATATTCACGCTACTCTCTTTCAGATATAAAAGAAGACAAAACAGTAGAAATAAACACAAAATACGGCTCAAATACCATTGTGATTCAAAAAGACGGAGTTTATGTAAAAACGGCAGACTGCCCCGATAAAACAGACGTAAAAAAGGGTAAAATAACAAAAACGGGCGACAGTATAGTTTGTATTCCAAACAGACTTATAATATATATCGAAGGAGAAAGTGACGTAGATGCTACATCGTATTGAAGCAAAGAGGATAGTGTATACGGGCATTTTTGCTGCAGTGGCAATAGTCCTTTCAATAGTTGAAAATATGTTGCCGTCTCCAGGCTTTATGTACGGTGCTAAAATAGGACTTGCAAATGTTGTAACTTTAGCCGCAATATCTGTTTTTTCGGCAAAAGAAGCATTGTTAATAGTTTTGGCACGTACCTTTGTAACTTCACTTCTTACAGGCACATTTTCAGCATACCCCTTTTCACTTGCAGGAGGCATTTCCGCTTGGATTATAATGCTTATAGCATATAAAATGTTTTACGGCAAATTAAGCTTTGCAGGGATAAGCCTTTTAGGTGCAATAGCACATAGCACGGCACAGGTTATGGTAGCATCCGTACTGATAGGCACAAACAAAATGTTTGCATATCTTATGATTTTAATACTTATTTCATCTTTTACAGGCTTTTTTACAGGAGTATGTGCAAACCTTTTAGTTCCAAGACTAAAAAAATTAAAGGAGATTAAATCTTGAATAAATTTATTCTGGCTTCAGCTTCCCCAAGAAGAAAAGAACTTCTTTTGAGAGCTGGCTTTGATTTTGAAATAAAAATAGCAGATATCGACGAAACCTTTCCTGAATTTTTGTCACCGTATATGGCAGTACAACAAACAGCCATAAAAAAAGCCGCTGCAGTAGTAGAAAAAGGGATGAGAAACAGCCTTGTAATAGGTGCAGATACAGTAGTTGTGTTTGACAATCAGATTTTAGGAAAACCAAAGGATGAAGAAGACGCACATAAAATGCTTTCAATGCTTTCAGGGCAAACACACGAGGTTATGACAGGAGTTTCTGTTATAAGAGTAAAAGACGGATATACAGCTTCTTTTTGCGAAATAACAAAAGTAACCTTCCGTAAAATTTTGCCCGACGAAATAAATGAATATATAAAAACAGGCATTCCTATGGATAAAGCAGGTGCTTATGCCGTTCAGCAAGACCCATTTTCCTTTGTAAAAAAGGTTGAAGGGGATTACGAAAATGTTGTAGGACTTCCCATAGGACCTTTAAAAAATTTTCTTGCAGACGAATTTGAATTGGAGATGCAGTATGAATAATTTTTTCAGAAGTAAATTTTTTATAGTATTGATAATAATAACTCTGCTTATTTTTGCACTTATGATACTTTCAACCATATCAAGAGATAAAGAAAACTTTGCAGAGGATGGAGTGGGTATAGTAGTTACCCCCGTACAAAGATTTTTTTACAGTATAGGCACGTCAACACAAAACTTTTTTGAACGTTTTCGCAGTATAGCCGATTACAGACAGGAAAACGAAACCTTAAAATCACGCGTTAAAGAGCTTGAAGAAGACTCACGCAAGCTTTACACCCTTCAAAACGAAAACGAACGTTTGAAAAGTCTTTTGCAGCTTCAGGAAGACAAAGCGGAACTAAAAACAGTTGCAGCCAAGGTTTCTGCAAAAGATGCAGGAAACTGGTACTATGATTTTACAATAAACAGAGGCACCAGTAGCGGAATAAAGAAAAAACAACCCGTAATAAACCCCGACGGACTTGTAGGATATGTAAGTGAAGTCGGCACAACATGGGCAAAGGTAATAACAATTATTGACGAAGCCTCATCGGTAGGAGCAATAATAAACCGTACAGGAGACCGTGCAATAGTTGAAGGAAATCTTGAACTTTCCGAAGATGGCACCTGTAAGCTTGCTTATATCTCAAAGGGAGCTTCCATGACAGTAGGAGACTATGTAGAAACATCAGGACTTGGAGGAATATATCCTGCAGGACTTCTTATAGGCAGAGTAAAAAACTTTACTGCCGACGAGCAGGGACTTTATCATAATGCTGTAGTTGAAACAGCAGTTAATTTTGAAAAAATAGACGAAGTATTGGTAATAATTGATTAAAGAGGTATTATGAAGTATACAGTAAGAGCAGCAGCAATAATATTTGCCTTTATACTTGAATGTACATGGGGTTCGTTCCTTAACATTCAGGGAATATCGCCGTGCCTTGCTTTCGCTCTTGTTATAATGATAGCATTAGAGTCAGAACCTTTGGAATCAGGTCTTTTAGGACTTCTGGCAGGTGTTCTTACAGATGTTTTGTGGGGAAGAGTTTTTGGTTTTAACGCTCTTTTGTTTATGTATGCAGCAATACTTATTTCATTTATATCGGGCGAATTTTATAAAAAATCAGAATTTGTAACAGTGTGGACAACTTTTCTTATGACTGTTTTAGTGCAATTTATTTCTTATATTTTCACATATACAGTATGGGGAACAGGAAATCTTCCTTATGCATTATTCAGATATGTAATTCCCGTAGCGGCATATACATCGGTAGTTCAGCTTTTGCTTTACAAACCGTTTGAAGTACTTATTGCCTTTGGGGTTGAAAGGAGGGGCAGACAGTGAATATAAGATACCGCATAATTTATTTTCTTGTAGCCTTTTTCTGCCTTGCAACCTTCAGCAGACTTATTCATCTCCAAATAATAAAAGGAGATGAATACAGAGAGCAGAGCGAACAACGCCTTTTCCGCACAACCTCGGTTGAAGCACCAAGAGGAGATATAGTAGACCGAAACGGAAAAGAACTTGTAAAAAACAAAACAGGTTATGCAGTAAAGGTGTACCATGTAAACGATATTTCCAGCGAGCAAATGAACAAAATACTTCTTACGCTCACAACATGGGCAAGAGAAGACGGAAGCCTTACCGCAGAAAGTATACCCTTGTCCGATGAAGAACCCTATGAAATACTTATAAGCGGAGACTCTGAAAAAGCATGGAAAGAAAAATACGGGATAGAAAAAAATGCAGATGCAAATAAAATACTTGAACACTTTCGTAAAGAGTATAATATAGCAGATTATTATACAAGCAGACAGGCAAGATTTATAATAGGTGCCCGTTATGAAATGGACGTTTTGGGTTTTTCTGATTCTGTTGAATACACCCTTGCAGAAAATGCAAGCGATGATATGATTACTAAAGTAAAAGAACAGTCAATGGATTTGCCCGGAGTTGCAATAACAACATCTCCAATAAGAGAGTACCCCGAAGGATCACTTGCTGCCCACATTCTCGGCAGAGTAGGAAGAATTTATAAAGAAGAATACGAAACCTTGCAGGAACAAGGCTACAGTATGAACGATATTATAGGCAAACAAGGCATAGAAAAGGTTTGCGAAGATGATTTAAAAGGTAAAAACGGGTTAAGCCGAGTAGAACAAAGTCTTGACGGCAGAGAGGTAGATGTAACAGAATACCAGCTTTCAAAAAAAGGTAATAATGTTGTACTCACAATAGATGCCGAAATTCAAAAGGCTGCAGAAACAGCTTTAAAAGAAGCAATAGCCTATGTTCGCGAGAAAAGTGCCGAGGAAGACGGAGAAGGCTATGATGCATCAAGCGGTGCAGTGGTTGCCCTTGATATAAATAGTGGCGAAATACTTGCTATAGCATCTTATCCGTCATTTAATCCTTCAACCTTTGACGAGGATTATTCGACTTTAAGCAAAGACAAGAGACTTCCAATGTTTAACCGTGCAATAGGCGGTGCGTACGAACCTGGCTCAACCTTTAAAATGGTAACCTCAATAGCCGCACTTGAAGAAAAAATAATCACACCTCAAACAACTATAACAGACGAGGGTATATATGACTTTTACCCCGATTATAAGCCTCGCTGCTGGATATATAGTTCAGGTGCAACACACGGACCGCAAAACGTCACACAAGCACTCGAAAACTCGTGTAACTATTTCTTCTACGATGTCGGAAGAAGAACAACAATAACCACACTTAATAAATATGCAACCCTGTTCGGGCTTGGAAGCAAAACAGGTATTGAACTTGAAAATGAAGAAAGCAGCGGTATGCTGGCAGGACCCGAACAAAAAGAGGCACGCGGAGAAGAGTGGATGCCCGGCGATACCCTGCAGGCAGCAATAGGACAGTCCGATAATATGTTTACACCAATTCAGCTTGCAAATTATGTTGCAATGCTGGCAAACGGCGGAACAAGATATAAACCTCATCTTATAAAGGAAATACGTTCATCTGAAACAGGTGAAATAATAAAAGTGATCGAACCTGAAATTTTAAGCCGTATAGAACTTAATAAAGAAACAAGAAATGCAGTTATGAACGGTATGAAAAATGTTGTAGAGTTTGGAACAGCAAGCACAGTTTTCGATGAGTTCGAGGTTGGGGTAGGCGGTAAAACCGGCACTGCCGAAGTGTCTGACGGTTCTGATAACGCAATTTTTGTAGGTTACGCACCAAGCAATGCACCTACAGTTGCAGTTTGTGCAGTAATAGAGCATGGCGTACATGGCTCAAATGCAGCAATAGTAGCAAGAGATGTTTTTAAAGCCTGCTTTAACGGAGAAATTGAAGCAGACGATATAAGCATTAAAAATATTCTCACCCATTGATTTTATACTTGTATTGTGTTAAAATTATTATGGTAACAAAAAAATGGAATTTAAAGGAGTTATAAAATGAGAGAACAAATATTAAAAGCAATAGAAGATAAAAAGATAATAACAATCGTAAGAGGAATAAAAAAAGAAAAACTTGTACCTCTTGCAGAGGCAATGTATAATGGTGGGATACGCCTTCTTGAAGTGACATACGATGCAAAAGGAATTGTAACAGACGAAGAAACAGCAGAAAATATTGAGATCCTTGTAAATGAATTTGCCGGCAGAATGTATATAGGCGCAGGAACAGTTATTACAGAAAAACAGGTAGAACTTACAAAAAAAGCGGGAGGAAGCTTTATAATATCTCCCGATTCCTATGAAAATGTAATCGCAAAAACAAGAGAACTTGAAATGGTATCAATGCCGGGAGCACTTACTCCTACAGAAATTCAGGCAGCACACCGCTTTGGCGCAGACTTTGTAAAATTGTTCCCAATAACAAATTTTGGTACAGAATATGTAAAAGCAGTAAAAGCACCTCTTTCCCATATAAAACTTCTTGCAGTTGGCGGAATAAACGAAAACAATATGGCAGAATATTTAAAAGCGGGAGTATCGGGCTTTGGCGTAGGCTCTAATATAATAAACAAAGAGTTTGTTTTAAATAACGAATTTGAAAAAATAACAGAACTTGCAAAAAAATATACTGAATCATTATAATATTAAAAAGGAGATTTGCAAAAATGGGAAAAGTAATAGTTGTAACATCTGGTAAAGGCGGAGTAGGCAAAACAACAACAACGGCAAATCTCGGCAAAACTCTGTCAAATATGGGCAAACGTGTGCTTGTTATAGATGCAGATTTAGGTCTTCGCAATCTTGATGTAGCACTCGGGGTAGAAAACAAAATAGTATATGATTTTGCAGATGTTTTAGAAGAAAGATGCAGTCTTTTTCAGGCACTTATACAAATAGACGAAAATCTTTTTATGCTTGCGGCATCGCAAACAGTAGAAAAAGAAGCAATAGAAGAATCCCAGATGCAAAAGCTTACAAAAGAGCTTTCGGGTGAGTATGACTTTATACTTATAGACTGCCCTGCAGGTATAGAACACGGCTTTAAAAATGCAGTTATCGGAGCAGATACAGCATTAATAGTAACAACTCCCGATTACGCAGCTCTTCGTGATGCAGACAAGGTTTTGTGCCTTCTTGAAGACAGAGATATTGATAAATATGTAATAGTAAACAGAATAAATCCTCACCTTATCAAAAAAGGAGCACAGCTTACAGTTGATGAAATAATAGAGCTTTTAGCGGTTGACTTTCTTGGAGCAATAGCCGAAAGCGAAGAAATCCAGATAGCTGCAAGCCTTGGAAAAACAGTAACACATGATAAAAAAGGAAAAGCAGGAAAAGAGTATGAAAATATTGTAAAAAGACTTATGGGAGAAAAAATTCCTGTACAAAAATTTTCAGGCTCAAAAAATATTTTTGCAAAAAATAAAAGGAAAAAACTTATAAAAAGAATGAAAGAAAATTAAATGGAGGAAAAAAGGTGAATATAGCACTTATAGCGCACGATAAGAAAAAAGAACTTATGGTACAGTTTTGTATAGCATATCGCGGCATATTTGCAAAGCATAATCTTTGTGCAACAGGAACAACGGGCACACTTATTATGGAAGCAACAGGCCTTGATGTACATAGATTTTTATCGGGGCCGCAGGGGGGCGACCAACAGATAGGCAGCCGAATTGCATATAACGAAATAGACTTGGTACTCTTTTTCAGAGACCCATTAACAGCACATCCTCACGAACCTGATGTTGAAGCACTTTTAAGACTTTGCGACGTACACAATATACCCATAGCAACCAATATGGCAACAGCCGAAGTTCTGATACACGGACTTGAGCGTGGCGATTTAGCATGGCGTGATATATTAAATCCAAAAAATAAATGAGAGAGTAATTATGAGTATACTTATAAAAGATATAAATATCCTTACCCAGGATAAACTTGTAGAAAAAACAAATATTTATATTGAATATGACAGAATAAGCTATATAGGCGAACGTACAAACTTTACAGCCGACACCGTAATTGAAGGCAGGGGCAGAACAGTAATGCCGGGCTTTGTAAATGCACATACCCATGCAGCAATGGTTTTAATGCGTGGTTATGCAGACGGTCTGCCGCTTCAAAAATGGCTTTTTGACTGTATTTTTCCTATAGAAGACAAGCTTTGCGATAAAGATATATACTGGGGAACAAAGCTTGCAATTTTAGAAATGCTTTCAACAGGCACAGTTTTGTTTAATGATATGTACTTTTTCTGCGATACATTTTGCGAGGCAGTAAAAGAATCGGGCATTAAAGTTCTCTGTGCAAGAGGACTTACATCCGATAAAATCAGCGGATTTGAAAATGATGTTAAAATACTCGAAAATATAAAAACCTATGAAAGATTTAACGGCACCGAAAATAACCGAATACACATAACCTTCGGTCCCCACGCAATATACACCTGCACACCTGAATATATAGCAGAATGTGCAAAAATAGCAAGACAGTACAATGTAAAGCTTCATATACATTTGTCTGAAACCGAAACCGAAAATAGTGATGCATTTATAAAGTATGGAAAAACTCCTACAGAGTTTATGCGTGATTTAGGTGTGTTTGACACAGGCTGTATCGCAGCACATTGCGTGCATCTTACCGAAAATGATATGGAAATATTAAAGCAGTATAAGGTTGATGTTGTGTATAATCCCGAAAGTAACCTTAAACTTTCAAGCGGAATAGCACCAATGAAAACTCTTTACGAAAAAGGAATTAACCTTTGTATTGGTACCGACGGTGCATCCTCAAACAACAACCTCAATATGATTGAAGAAATGCATACGGCAGCACTCTTGTCGGGAATCCCCACAAAAGACATATTCAAAATGGCAACACAAAACGGAGCACGTGCCCTCGGCTTTTACGATACAGGCGATGTAAAAGAAGGAATGAAGGCAGATATCATAATAGTTGATACAGAAAAACCTCATTACTATCCAAAACACGATATGTATGCAAATATGGTATATTCGGCACAGGGTGCGGATGTTGACTATACAATAGTTGATGGAAAAGTTTTGTATAAAGAAGGGGAGTATTTAACCCTTGATGCAGAAAAAATAAAGTATGAAGTAATGCAGGCAAAAGAAAGGCTTTTTGGATGAGAATTTTAGGAATAGATTACGGTGACAGCCGTATAGGAATAGCGGTAAGTGATTTAATGGGAATGACCGCCCAGCCCGTGTGTGTTATAAGCGAAAAAGAACGGCAAAAACAGCTTACCGAGGTAGATAAGCTTATAAAAGAATATAAAGCCGAAAAAGTAGTTATGGGTATGCCCAAAAATATGAACGGCTCAATTGGCGAGAGAGCCGAAAAAACAAGAAAATTCGGGCAGGAACTTGCAGAGTTTTCGGGAATACAGGTTATAGAATGGGACGAAAGACTTTCATCAGCCTATGCCCATCGCACTCTTGAAGAAGGAAATGTCAGCGGCAAAAAAAGAAAAGGACTTGTCGATAAACTTGCAGCTGCTTTTATATTACAAGGATATCTTGATGCTATTTAAAAAAGGAGAATAATCATGGAAGAAAACAACAACATTGTAACACTGGTTGACGAAGACGGAAATCAGGTAGAAATGGAAATAATCGATATAATCGAAGATGACGGCAAACGTTACGCAGCAGGCGTTTATGTAAACGAAGAAGATGCCGAATCCGAAGAAGATATGGTATATATTATGCGTATAGTACCTGCAAATGATGAAGAGGATATGCTTGAGCCTATCGAAGACGAAGCAGAACTCAATAAAATATATTCAATTCTTCAGACAAGACTTGAAGAAGAATTCGAGTTTACAGAAGAAGACGACGAATAAACCAAAGTAAAAATCATATACTAAAAAGGTAGAAACATCCCTGCGGTGTACGCCATCCTCAAAAATTTTACCAACACTTATAATGTAAGGGAGACAAAACCCGGTTGCGGCGTGTATGCCCCCCGAACCGCTTTTGCGGTCGGTATGAGGGAAACCCAGGAACAACCTGTAAGTCACCCACCTGCGAAGCAGGTTAAATTTAAGAGGTTAAAAACGGCATTGCGGGGTAAATAGATTTTTAGGCGGCCTATAAGGTCGCCTGTTATCTTATATATTTTGAGGTTACAAATGACATATAAACACACGCTCTACGCGTCCTACATAGCATATATGGTACAAGCCATAACAATAAATTTTGCACCCTTAGTATTTTACCGATTTCAAACAGAATTTGAAGTATCCCTTCAAAAAATAACGCTTATAGTATCTCTTAACTTTTTTATACAGCTTTTAACCGACCTTACAGCGGGAAAAATCATAAAAAAAGCGGGATACAGATTTGCGGCAATAACATCACAGCTTATGTGTTCTTTAGGTCTTATTCTTTTAGGAACATTACCTTACACACTTGAAAATCCCTACACAGGCATATTAATAGCAAACTGTATAATGGCAATAGGAGCAGGACTTTTAGAAGTAATAGTAAGCCCTATAATTGAAGCATTGCCACTCGGGCAAAAAGCTTCAAGAATGAATGTTTTACATTCCTTTTATTGTTGGGGACAAATGCTTTCAGTACTTTTGTCTACCTTGTTTTTCAAGTTTGTCGGTATAAACTGCTGGCGTTATTCTGCACTTATCTGGGCAATAGTTCCAGCATCAAACTTTATTCTCTTTTTAAGAGCACCGCTTTGCACCCTGCCCGCAGACGAAAAAGGCTTACCCCTTTTAAAAACAGTAACCCTCGGCAAACTTATATTGCTTATGCTTTGTATGATGAGTGCAGGTGCGGCAGAAATTTCAATTGCACAATGGGTTTCGTTTTTTGCCGAGGCAGGACTTGGCATATCAAAAGAACTTGGTGATATTATAGGTGTTTGTACCTTTGCCGCGTTTATGGGAATATCAAGAATATTCTACAGCGTGTTTGATAAAAAAATAAACCTCGAAAAACTACTCCTTTATTCTGGAATAGGAAGTGTTGTATTTTACCTTCTCACAGTTTTTTCGCCCTGGCCAATTCTTTCGCTTATATCCTGTGCACTTATAGGTGCATCAATAGGCTCAATGTGGCCGGGAATAATAAGCCTTTCAGTAAAAACCTTTCCAATGGCAGGGGCAGCACTTTTTGGGCTTATAGCCTTTTCGGGAGATTTTGGTTGTACCGCGGGTCCCGGTATAGTGGGACTTGTATCAGATAAAATGATAACCTTGGGCTTCACCACAGAGTATGCGTTAAAAACAGGTATATTCGGAGCAACAGTTTTCCCTGTAATATTTTTAATAAGTATATGTTTAATTAACATAAAAAACCGAAAAAAGGTGAATAAATGTTTGGATATGTAACAACAAACTTAAAAACTTTGTCGCAAACCGATAAAGAAAGATATCGTGCATATTATTGCGGTTTATGTCACGCACTAAAAGAAGATTATGGGCGCTTAGGGCAAATGGCATTAAATTACGATGTAACCTTTCTTTATATTTTTCTTTCGGTTTATTATAAGCAAAGCGAGAACTTTTTAAAAACAAAATGTGTTCTTCACCCCATAAAAGAACATAGCTTTGCAGAAAACTCTTTTGCAGGGTATTGTGCAGCAGTGAATATAATGCTTTTTTACTTAAAGTTTTTGGATAACTGGAACGACGATAAAAATTTGCTATCCCTTGCCGAAAGTAAAATGTATAAAAAAAGCTTTAACAAGGCTTGTAAAATGTACCCCGATAAAGCAAATGCAATTAAAGAATCACTTGATGAGCTTGCAAAAATCGAAAAGGATAATATATTAAATCCCGATATAGCAGCAAAGACCTTCGGCAATTTAATGGGCAGCCTTTTTGCTGCTGTGAATGATGGCAATAAAAATAAGCTTTACTCATTTGGCTTTGCACTTGGTAAATTCATTTATATAATGGATGCCTGCGTAGATTTAAAGCACGATATAAAACACCAAAGCTATAATCCGATGATATTTACACAATCAAAGGATTTTGAACCAATATTAAAAATGCTTATGACAGATTGCATAAAAGCCCTGACAGATTTAAATATTTCCGATACCCTTATACAAAACATACTTTGCGAGGGCATCTGGACAAGATTTTACATGAAATTTTTCAAGGAGAAAAAAGATGAATAAAGACCCCTATGAGATTTTAGGAGTATCAAAAAACGCAAGCGAAGAAGAAATAACAAAAGCTTACCGAAAGCTTGCAAAAAAATATCACCCCGATTTAAATCCAAATAACCCTGCAGCGGCAGAAAAAATGAGCGAGATTAACGCAGCCTACGATGCAATTAAAAGCGGCAAAGCAAACTATTCCGGCTCATCGTATAATACCTATTCAGGAAATAACACCTATGGCGGTTCATCCTGGGGACCATTCGGGTACGACCCGTTTGGCGGCTCTTATAACGGTAACTCTTATGGTGGCAACACAAGCTCACGCTTTGCACCCGTTATAAATTATATACGAGCAGGCCATTTTGCAGAAGCTATAAATGTTTTAAATTCAATGTCAGACAGAAGTGCCGAGTGGTACTATTACAGTGCAATTGCAAATTACGGAATAGGGAATAAAGTAACAGCACTAAACCACGCAAAAGTTGCCTGCAGTATGGAACCTGGTAATTTCCAGTACCAAAACCTCTTAAATCAAATACAAAATGGAGGCAGTGCATATTCAGGCTCTTATTCAACCTTTACACCCTGCAGCTTTTCTTACGGAAGCAGGAATCCGTTTTTGTCCTATCTTATGCAGCTTTTCTTGTGCTGGTGCTGTTGCGGCAGAGGTTGTATTTGTTAATAAAAGGAGATAAAAATGAACAATTTAAGATATAAACTTTTAAGATTTATGTATGGCAGAAACGGTGTTGATGCACTGTCAAAATTTTTAACCTATATATACTTTGCACTCTGGCTTGTAAATCTTTTTGTAAGAAGCAGTATACTTTCATCTGTAAGCTTGTTGCTTTTTGTTTATATATTTTTCAGAATATTCTCAAAAAATCTCTATAAACGCCAAAGCGAAAATATGAAATATATAAGTATTAAAAGCAAATTTATGTCACGCTTTAATTTAAGAAAACGCAAATTTGCAGAAAGAAAAACACATATCTATCGCAAATGCCCTTCCTGCAAAGCAGTTATAAGACTTCCCCGCAAAAAGGGCAAACATATCTGTACCTGCCCCAAGTGCAGAAAAGACTTTAAAGTCCGCGTATTATAAAACTAAAAAAACAGGTTCCTTTCGAACCTGTTTTTTTAGTTTGACGCCCCATTTTGTAACTTTTTTTGGCTTTTTGTCATAAACTGACAGTAGAAATATGCAAAATTTACGGAGAAGGTAAAAATGGTTAAAACGCTTAACGATATAAAACCGGGCGAAGAAGCTCTGGTAAAAGAACTTTTATCAAAGGGGAGTATACGCCGAAGATTGCTCGATATAGGTTTAATCGAAAATACAAAAGTAAAATGTCTTGGAAGAAGTCCTTTAGGCGACCCTTCTGCATATCTTATAAGAGGAGCAGTTATAGCAATACGTTCAGAAGACTCTGAAAATATTATTATAAAAAATTAGGAGGGATTATGGGACTTACAAATAAATCGGTAGGATTTGGGGCAGTGTCTTCAAGTCTTGATATACGAAAACAAACAAAAAACGATATCGTAGTAGCACTTGCAGGCAACCCAAACGTTGGTAAAAGCACTATTTTTAATGCTTTGACAGGACTGAATCAGCATACAGGCAACTGGCCCGGAAAAACCGTTACAAACGCACAAGGTTATACAAAAGGAAAAAAACATAACTTTGTTTTGGTGGATATTCCGGGCACATATTCTCTTATGGCACATTCGGGAGAAGAAGAAATAGCACGCAATTTTATATGCTTTGCAAAACCTGATTTGGTTGTGGTAGTGTGCGATGCCACCTGCCTTGAAAGAAATTTAAATCTTGTTTTGCAAACTATGGAAATATCTTCAAATGTAATAGTTTGCTTAAATCTTATGGACGAGGCAAAAAGAAAAAATATAAAAATAAATACAAAACTCATTTCAAAAAGACTGGGCGTTCCAATTATAGAAACAGTTGCCCATAAAAAGAAAACCCTTTCTTCTTTAGTGGCACAAATGGAAAAAAACAGCCTGCCAAAAGAACAAAGCTTTCTTAAAATTGAATATGACTTAAAAATAGAAGAAGCGGTAAGCTTTATCGAAGAAGAGCTTTTAGATGTTGATACAAAGGGAATAAATAAAAGATGGCTTGCCTTGAAACTTCTTGATGAAGATGAGTCTTTAAAAAACGAAATTGAAAATTGTCTTGGTAAAGATTTTCTTCAAGATATTACACCAAAAATAAATAAGGCAAGAGAGGAGCTTACAAAAAAAGGAATAGACAGCGAAAAATTAAAGGACCTTACAGTTTCAGCTTTAGTAAAAAAAGCATCGGATATTTGCGATGGTGCAGTTACATACGAAAAAGAAAAACAAAATAATTTTGACCGAAAAATGGATAAACTCTTAACAAGTAAATATACAGCATATCCTTTTATGCTTATACTTTTGGGCTTTATTTTCTGGCTTACAATACAAGGAGCAAACTATCCTTCAAAATGGCTTTCAGCCTTGTTCTTTTTCATTGAAGAAAAGCTTTTTCTTCTCTTTGAGCTTTTAAAAGCCCCACCGTACATTACCGATATGCTTGTAAACGGAGTGTATAAAGTCCTTTCATGGGTAGTATCAGTAATGTTACCGCCAATGGCGATATTTTTTCCGCTCTTTACTTTACTTGAAGATGCGGGATATCTTCCAAGGGTTGCATATAATCTTGATAAACCCTTTAAAAAATGCTGTGCCTGCGGCAAACAGGCACTAACAATGTGTATGGGATTTGGTTGTAACGCAGCAGGAGTAGTGGGTGCCAGAATAATAGACTCATCCCGAGAACGTCTGCTTGCGATTTTAACAAACAATTTTGTACCCTGTAACGGCAGATTTCCAACCCTCATATCAATAATTACAATGTTTTTTGTGTGGCAAAAAGGATTTTCAGGCTCAATTTTATCAGCACTTATGCTTATGCTTGTAATTGTGCTTGGGGTAGGGGTTACTTTTATTGCAACGACAGTCTTGTCAAAAACTCTTTTAAAGGGAGTGCCGTCATCATTCACACTCGAGCTTCCGCCTTATCGAAAACCGCGTATAGGAGAGGTTATTGTACATTCTATTTTTGACAGAACACTTTTTGTTTTGGGGAGAGCCGTTATAGTAGCTGCCCCCGCAGGTCTTATTATATGGCTTATGGCAAATGCAAAAATAGACGGAGTAAGTCTTTTGAATATATGTTCCAATTTTTTAGACCCTTTTGCCCGCCTTTTGGGACTTGACGGAATAATATTATTTGCATTTATTTTGGGATTCCCCGCAAACGAAATAGTACTGCCCATAATTTTAATGGCATATACTTCGGCAGGCACACTTATCGAAATGGACTCTCTTTCAGCAATGCGTGATATTTTAATACAAAACGGCTGGACGCAGATTACAGCACTAAACACAATGCTCTTTTCTTTAATGCACTTTCCTTGCTCTACAACCCTTATAACAATAAAAAAAGAAACAGGGAGTATATGGTGGACTCTGCTTGCTTTTTTACTTCCCACAGTTACAGGAATAATTTTCTGTATGACAATAAATTTTATTGCAAAAATTTTCTAAATAATGTATAATTTAAGGGACAGTGAATACTGTCCCTGTTTTTATAAGGAGGATATTAAAATGGCACTTGATAAAATATCAGCAATACTTTTAGAAGAATTTAAATTAAAGGAATTTCAGGTGGTAAACACCTTAAAGCTTATAGATGAAGGAAATACAATACCCTTTATAGCACGTTACCGAAAAGAAGCAACAGGCGAGCTTTCTGACGAAACATTAAGAAACTTAAACGACAGATTACAGTATCTTCGCAATCTTGAAGAAAAAAGAGAAGAAATAATCCGTCATATTGATGAACAGGGCAAGCTTACAGACGAGCTTTTGCAAAGTATACAAAATGCAAAAACACCCACAGAGCTTGCAGATATCTACCGTCCCTATCAGCCAAAACGCCGTACCCGTGCAACCATTGCAAAAGAAAAGGGGCTTGAACCTTTGGCGGAGCTTTTGCTTATGCAAAACGAAAATATAAACCCAAAAGCAGAAGCAGAAAAGTTTATAAACGAAAATGTAGAAAATGCAGACGATGCACTAAGTGGTGCAATGGATATAATAGCAGAATTTATTTCGGATAACCCCGATTACAGAAAAAAGATACGTTCTATTACATATATGCAGGGAATATTATCCTTAAAAAAAGCAAAAGATGAAGATAGCGTCTACAGTATGTACTACGATTTTTCAGAAGCTGTAAATAAAATAGCAAACCACAGAGTACTTGCAGTAAACCGCGGAGAAAAAGAAGGCTTCTTAAAATGTAATATAGATATTACCGAAAATTTGTGCGAAGATTATCTTGTGTCGCAAACAGTAAAAACCCCCATTACAGCATCGGGAGAATATGTGGCACTTTCGGCAAAAGATTCATATAAAAGACTTATATCACCTTCAATAGAAACAGAAATAAGAAACCTTTTGACAGAAAGAGCAGAAGAATCGGCAATAAAAGTCTTCTCAAAAAATCTTTCGGGACTTTTGCTCTGCGCTCCCGTACGCGGAAAAACAGTGTTAGGACTTGACCCGGGGTATCGCACAGGCTGTAAAGTTGCAGTAGTAGACGAAACGGGCAAGGTTTTAGATACAAACGTAATATATTGTACACTTCCTAATCACGATAAAGAAAAGGCAAAACTCATATTAAAATCAATGGTAGAAAAAAATCGTGTAGATTTAGTGTCAATAGGTAACGGCACAGCATCAGGCGAAACCGAAATGGTAGTGGCAGAGCTTATAGCAGAGCATTGCCCAAATTTAAAATATCTTATAGTAAGCGAAGCGGGAGCATCTGTATATTCAGCATCAAAGCTTGCAAGCAAGGAATTTCCTGAATATGACGTATCACTCCGAAGTGCGGTTTCTATAGCAAGAAGACTTCAGGACCCACTTGCCGAGCTTGTTAAAATAGAACCAAAGGCTATAGGGGTAGGGCAGTACCAGCACGATATGAACCAGAAAAAACTTGGCGAAGCACTTGGCGGAGTAGTAGAAGACTGTGTAAACAGCGTAGGTATTGATTTAAATACAGCATCGCCTTCACTTCTTTCTTATGTTGCAGGAATAAACTCTTCAATAGCAGAAAACATAACAGCATACAGAGAAGAAAACGGAAAGTTCAAAAACCGTAAAGAACTTTTAAAGGTTCCCCGCCTTGGCGAAAAGGCATTCTTGCAGTGTGCGGGCTTTATGAGAATTAACGACGGTAACAATGTTTTTGACAATACCTTTGTTCATCCCGAAAGCTATGAAGTTGCAGAAAATCTTATAACAAAGCTTGGTTATGAGTTAAAGGATGTTGAGGAAGGTAAAATAGAAGACATACAAAGCCGCCTTGCACAGCATAATATAGAAGAGCTTGCAACAGAACTTAAAACAGGCGTACCTACATTGCGTGATATATGTACAAGCCTTTTAAAGAAGGGAAGAGACCCGCGTGAAGAATTACCCGCACCCGATTTTAAATCCAGAGTTTTAAGCATAAGTGATTTAAAACCAGGAATGATAATGAAGGGAACTGTCCGCAACGTAATAGACTTTGGTGCCTTTGTTGACATAGGCGTTCATCAGGACGGGCTCGTTCACATTTCACAAATCTGTGACAAGTATATAAAGCATCCGCTTGAAGTCTTAAAAGTAGGCGACAGAGTAAATGTAAAAATACTTGAAATTGATGAAAATAAAAAAAGAATTTCACTTACAATGAGAGAACTTGACAATCGAAAATAAAATTTCAAACAAAAAATGTAAATTTTTTGCGAAAACTATTGTAATTTATAACAAAAAATGTTAAAATTGCGTTTGAAGAGTATTATTTAATAAAAAACAGTCATAAAGCGGTGATTTATATGAAAGAAATTATGGAAAAAATCAAAAAGACCGAATATGAGGCGTCACAAATGTTAAAAACTGCAAAAGAAGAGTGCGAGCAAAAACTTGCTTTTGCAAAAAAAGATGCCGAAAAAAAGGCAGAACAAATAATTTTTGAAGCAAAAAGCTTTGCAGAACAAGCTAAAAAGGATTCACAAAGTATGGCTGAAACTTTTATAAAAGAGGCTGAAAACAAGGCTATGGCAGAGGCTTCGGAAATATCTCTGCGTGCAAACGCAAATAAAGATTCGGCTATATCGGCAGTATTAAAAAAGCTTGCTGAATAAAAGATTAAAAAAGTAGGTAGTATTATGGCAGTTCTTTTAATGAAAAAACTTCATATATGCGCTTTGAAAAAAGATAAAAAGTCTTTGCTTGAATATTTGCAGAAAAAAGGAATAGTGGAAATTGAAAGCATAGAGAAAGAAGAGGGATTTGTAAGTTCAGATTCTTCATCAAAACGTCTTTTGTTTGAAAAGCAGTTAAAGGATGCAGAAACCGCAATTTCAATATTGCAGGGCTATTCAGGGAAAAAAGCATCTATGTTCGCTTCGCTTGAAGGCAGGGGCGAAATAGAAGGCAAAAAACTGCAGGCTGTAATAGATAAAAGCGATGACATAAAATCAACAGTACAGCGTGTTTTGGATTTGCAGACATCACTTATTGAAAACAAAGCAAAAATCCAGCAAGAGGCCGATAAAAAAGAAGCTTTAAAACCCTGGGAAGGGCTTGATATCCCCGTAGGATTTACAAAAACAAACAAAACTTCTGTTATACTCGGCACTCTTTCGGGCGAGTTTTCATACGAAGATATATGCTTTAAGCTTTCTTCAAAATTAGAAGAGGATTCTCCTTTTTATCTCGAAACAGTATTTCAGGATAAAGTTCAAACCTGTATAGCTTTGGTTTTACTTTCAAAAGACGAAAAAACGGCTGAAAATATTCTTCGTGATATAGGATTTTCAAGAATAGCACTAAACACATCTTTGATTCCTTGTGAAGAAATTAAAAATATTGACAAAACAATTCAAGACCTTGAAAAAGAAATACAAAGTATAGAAGAAGAATTACGTAAAATAAGTGAGCAGATAAAAAATATACAAATATTTTGTGATTACTGCCGTATAAAGGTTGAAAGATACGAAGTATCAGATAAAACCCTTGAATCTGAAAACACTTTTCTTATTAGCGGATATGTTCTTGAAAAAGAAGCAGAAAAGATTATAAACCGACTTGAAAAGAAATTTATTTGCTATACATCCCTTACAGAGCCTTGCGAAAATGACGATGTTCCCGTAGCTTTGGAAAACGGAACCGTCGCAAGTGCATTTGAAGGAGTCTTATCTTCTTATGGACTTCCTAAAAAAGGAGAGCTTGACCCCTCAAAAGTAATGAGCATTTTTTATATCTTCCTTTTCGGGCTTATGCTTTCGGATGCAGCCTATGGCTTAATAATGAGCGTTGTATGCTTTGTAGCATTGAAAAAGTTTCCTAAAATGGGGGAAGGACTTCGCAAAGCCTTGCGTATGTATATGTATTGCGGACTTTCAACCCTTTTCTGGGGAATTATGTTCGGCGGATATTTTGGGGACGCAATAGACGTAGTGGCAAAAACCTTTTTCGGAGTGCAAATACCCGAAGGCGGTCTTATAAAGCCCTTGTGGTTTGCACCTATAAACGACCCGATGAAGCTTCTTTTGTATAGCTTGCTTTTTGGGCTTATCCATCTTTTTGCAGGTCTTGGAATGAAAGGCTATGCCCTTTTAAAAAATAAAGATTATAAAGGACTTTTTGCTGATGTAATTTTATGGTTCTTCTTTTTAACAGGACTTGTAGGGATATTCCTTCCCACAAAAATATTTGCATCAATAGCCGGCTTTGAAGTGATATTCCCTATATGGCTTAATACAACATTTAAAATATTGGCTATAGGCGGAGCCGTGGGAATACTTTTTACAGCAGGCGGAGGCAGAAAGAACAAAATCCTCTCTTTGGCACTCGGTGCATATAGCCTTTACGGAATAACAAGCTGGCTTTCCGACTTACTTTCTTATTCAAGACTTTTAGCATTAGGTCTTGCAACAGGCGTAATAGCACAGGTTATAAACTCAATGGGCTCCATGTTCGGTGGAGGAATTATAGGCGCAGTTATATTTATTGTAGTGTTCATTATAGGACATACATTTAATATAGCAATAAATTTGCTTGGGGCGTATGTGCATACAAACCGTTTGCAGTATGTAGAATTTTTCGGTAAATTCTACGAAGGCGGCGGCAGAGCATTTTCACCTTTTAAGCAGAACACAAAATATGTTGATATCAAGGAGGAAAAAACATTATGACAGGAATAGTTTACGCATTACTCGGAGCAGCAGTAGCAGTATTTTTAGCAGGAGCAGGTTCTGCTATAGGTGTAGGAATTGCAGGTCAGGCGGCAGCAGGAGTTGTAAGCGAAGACCCAAATAAATTCGCAAAGGTACTTATTATGCAGCTTCTTCCCGGCACACAGGGCATTTACGGCTTGCTTGTAGGCTTTATAGTATTGTCAAAAATAGGCGTACTCGGAGGTGCCTTGGTTGACTTAACAGTAGCACAGGGACTTTTAATTTTAGCTTCATGCCTTCCAATTGGCATAGTTGGTCTTATTTCGGCTAAATATCAGGGACAAACTGCAGCAGCAGGTATCGGTATAGTAGCTAAAAAACCCGAACAGTTTGGTAAAGCAATGCTTTTCCCTGCAATGGTTGAAACTTATGCAATTTTGGCACTTCTCATTTCAATACTTGCAGTAAACGGAATTCAGTTCTAAGAGGTAGTGTAATGGGAATTGAAAAAATAACCGACGAAATAATAAAAGAGGCGCGCACACAGGCAGAAGAACTTCAAAAAGAATACGATTCAAAAATAAAAGAAATAACCGATAGAATTCTTTTTGATGCACAAAAAGAAAAAGAAACCATTGTTTCAAAAATAGATAAAGATAAAGCTTCTGCAGAAACTATGGCAAAATCTTCGGCAGATTTAAAAGCACGCAGAATAATTCTTGAAGCAAAACAAAAGGTTATATCTGATATCAAAGAAGGAATAACCGATGCAATCTTAAAAATGCCAAAAGAAGAATATTTTGACTTTTTGCTCTCTCTTTTAAAGAAAAAAATAACGGGAGCAGAAGGAACGCTTTGCTTTAACACGGCTGACTTAAAAAATATGCCGGCAGATTTTTTAGAAAAGGTTAACCAAATTGCATCCCCTTTAGGCGGAAAAATAACCCTTTCAAAAGAAACAGCCGATATAGACGGTGGATTTTTGCTTTCTTATGGAGATGTAGTTGAAAATACATCACTTAAAGCACTTATAAACGAAAACAGCGATACAATATCGGATATTATAAGCAAAACAGTTTTCTGATTTTCGGAAAGGAAGGTTAGGGCGTATGGAAAATTATGCTTACGCTGTAGCCCGCATAAGGGCACTCGAAATAAATCTTATAACCAATGCCGATATCGACAGACTTATGGCTTGTGGCGATACCGAAAGTTCATTGCGCCTTCTTTCTGAAAAAGGCTGGGATACCGAAAATTATGAACTTATGTTTTCAAAGGAAAGAGAAAAAACATGGAAAACGGTAAACGAGCTTATTGATGTTTCATTACTTTCGGTTTTTTCGTTTGAAAAAGATTTTCATAATTTAAAAGCAGCAATAAAAAGTCTTATAACAAACGATATACCAGACGGAATTTTTTATCTAGACGCATCTTTTGATAAAGATACACTTTTAAGTGCGGTAACCGAAAAAGCGTTTGAAAAACTTCCAAAGTATATGCAGTCTCCTGCACAGGAAGCGTATGAAACGCTGATGCACACAAGCGACGGACAGCTTTGCGATATGATACTCGATAAAGCAACCCTTCTTGCAATAAAAGAAGCGGCAGAAAATTCAAAAGAAGAAATACTTAAAGATTATGCAAAATCTTATATCGAAACCGCAAACATAAAAATAGCGGTACGCTGTGCAAAAACAAATAAAAGTGAAGAATTTACTTTTAATGCTCTGGCACCGTGCGACAGTATAAATATTCGCGATTTGTCAAGGGCAGCAGCCGGTGGGGCAGAAGAATTAGCAGAATATCTTTCAGAAAGCGGATTTTCAAAAGCTGTAGAGAAGCTTAAAAAATCGGTAAACGCTTTTGAGTGTTGGTGTGATAATAACATAATAGATGCAATTCTCCCTCAAAAATACAATCCGTTTTCAGCAGGACCTGTAATTGCATATTATCTCGCACGCGAAAACGAAATAAAAACGGTTAAAATTATTTTAACCTGTAAACAAAACGGCTTTTCTGACGAAAGTATCAGGGAAAGGGTAAGGAAAATGTATGAGTAAAGTAGCAGTAATGGGCGATTATGACAGTATATACGGCTTTGCGGCAATCGGACTCGAGATATTTCCCGAAACTCAGCCCGAAAAAGCAGCAGAAAAGCTTAAAAATCTGGCAGAAGCCGGATATATGGTCATTTATATAACAGAAAATTTAGCCTCAAAAATCAGCGAAGAAATAGCTGAATATAAAACCCGTATATTGCCGTCAATAATTTTGATTCCCGGAGTAGTGGGAAATACGGGCGAAGGTATAATAAACGTAAAAAAATCGGTTGAACAGGCAGTAGGTTCTGACATATTGTTCTCTGATAAATAAGAGGTGTTATTATGAGTATAGGAAGAATTAAAAAAATTGCAGGACCATTGGTAATAGCAGAAGGTATGAAAGACGCCAATATGTTTGACGTTGTAAGAGTAAGCGAAAAACGTCTTATAGGCGAAGTTATAGAAATGCACGGGGACGAGGCATCCATTCAGGTATATGAGGAAACATCGGGCTTAAAACCCGGTGAACCTGTTGAATCAACAGAAATTCCGCTTTGTGCAGAACTCGGCCCCGGTCTTATAGAAAGTATATACGATGGTATCCAAAGACCCCTTGTAGCCATTATGGAAAAATGCGGGAATAACCTTGAGCGAGGAGTTGAAGTTCCTTCTCTTAACCGTGAAAAGGTATGGACATTTAATGCAACCGCTTCTGTAGGTGACAATGTTTTAGGCGGAGATATTTTGGGAACAGTACAGGAAACCCCCGTTGTTCTTCACAAAATAATGGTGCCAAACGGTATAAAAGGTGTTATAACACAAATTACATCAGGCGACTTTAAAGTTTCCGATGTTGTGGCAAAAATCAAAACAGATAAAGGCGAAGAAGAAGTTACACTTATGCAAAAATGGCCTGTACGAAGAGGCCGCCCCTATAAAGAAAAACTGCAGCCTTCAATGCCGCTTGTAACAGGAACAAGAGTTATAGATATGTTTTTCCCAATAGCAAAAGGCGGTGTAGCAACAGTACCCGGACCTTTCGGCAGCGGAAAAACAGTAGTACAGCATCAGCTTGCAAAATGGGCAGATGCAGATATAGTTGTGTATATAGGCTGCGGAGAACGTGGAAACGAAATGACCGACGTTTTAAACGAATTCCCCGAACTTATCGACCCCAAAACAGGTCGTTCGCTTATGGAACGTACAGTGTTGATAGCAAACACCTCGGATATGCCTGTTGCGGCAAGAGAAGCATCAATATACACAGGTATCACAATAGCAGAATATTTCCGTGATATGGGTTATTCGGTAGCACTTATGGCAGACTCAACCTCACGTTGGGCAGAAGCACTTCGTGAAATGTCAGGAAGACTTCAGGAAATGCCCGGTGAAGAAGGCTACCCTGCATACCTCGGAAGCCGTCTTGCACAGTTCTACGAAAGAGCGGGATATGTTATCTCAAACGGAACAGAGGGAAGAGAAGGTGCACTTTCAGTAATCGGTGCCGTATCACCTCCCGGTGGTGATATTTCAGAACCCGTAGCACAGGCAACACTCCGTATAGTAAAAGTATTCTGGGGACTTGACTCGGCACTTGCATACAAACGTCACTTCCCGGCAATAAACTGGCTTAACAGCTATTCGCTTTATCAGGAAGATACAGGCAAATGGTTTAACAAAAATATATCTGACGAGTGGACAGAAGCACGTGCCGCTATGATGCGTCTTTTGCAGGAAGAAAGCGAGCTTGACGAAATAGTAAAAATGGTAGGTATAGATGCCTTGTCATCGCAGGACAGAATAAAAATGGAAGCTGCACGCAGTATCCGTGAAGACTTCTTGCATCAGAACTCGTTCCACGAAACAGATACTTATACAACCCCTGATAAACAGATTTTAATGGCAAAGCTTATTTTGGCATATTATCAAAAAGCAATGCAGGGACTTGAAAATAAAGCAGATATGAGAGAGATTATAAATCTCCCTGTAAGAGAACAAATAGGCCGTTTTAAATATGTAAAAGAAGAAAACTGCAAAGCAGAATACGAAAAAGTTTATAACGAGCTTGAAAATCAGATTAACACACTTATAAGTAAGGAGGAAGACTGATGCCAAAAGAATATAAAACAATTCAGGAAGTAGCAGGTCCTCTTATGCTTGTTTCGGGCGTTGAAGGGGTATCCTATGACGAACTTGGCGAAATAGAACTTGCATCAGGCGAAACACGTCGTTGTAAAGTATTAGAAGTAAACGGAAACAATGTACTTGTACAGCTTTTCGAAAATGCCGTTGGTATAAACCTTTCCGACAGTAAGGTGCGTTTTATGGGCAGAAGTATGCAACTTGGCGTATCAGAAGATATGCTTGGCAGAGTATTCAACGGTCTTGGTATGCCTATAGATAACGGCCCCGAAATTTTGCCGGCAGAACGCCGCGATATAAACGGCTTGCCTATGAACCCCGCAGCACGTAACTATCCTAACGAATTTATACAAACAGGCGTTTCAGCAATCGACGGACTTAATACCCTCGTAAGAGGACAGAAGTTACCTATATTTTCAGCTTCAGGCTTGCCTCACGCACAGCTTGCAGCGCAGATAGCAAGACAGGCAAAGGTAAGAGGAACTGATGACCAGTTTGCCGTTGTATTTGCAGCAATGGGTATTACCTTTGAAGAAGCAAACTTCTTTATCGAAAGCTTTAAAGAAACAGGCGCAATAGACAGAACAACCCTTTTCATAAACCTTGCAAACGACCCTGCAGTTGAGCGTATAGCAACCCCCCGTATGGCACTTACAGCAGCAGAATATCTTGCATTTGAAAAGGATATGCACGTTCTTGTAATATTAACCGATATAACAAACTATGCAGACGCACTTCGTGAAGTATCTGCCGCACGAAAAGAGGTTCCGGGTCGCCGTGGTTACCCGGGATATATGTATACAGACCTTGCAACTTTATACGAAAGAGCAGGCCGTCAGCGCGGCAAAAAGGGAAGTATCACAATGATGCCCATCCTCACTATGCCCGAAGATGATAAAACACATCCAATTCCTGACTTAACAGGCTATATAACAGAAGGACAGATAATCCTAAGCCGTGAGCTTTACCGTAAAGGCGTAGAGCCTCCCATTGATGTTCTTCCTTCACTTTCAAGACTTAAGGATAAAGGTATAGGCGAAGGTAAAACAAGAGCCGACCATTCAAACGTTTTAAATCAGCTTTTCTCGGCGTATGCAAGAGGTAAAGAAGCAAAAGAACTTATGACAATCTTAGGTGAAGCAGCACTTTCCGAAATTGACTTAAAATATGCACACTTCTCCGAAGAATTCGAACAGGAATATTTGTCACAAGGCTATAAAGCAGACAGAAGCATAGAAGAAACCTTAAAGGTAGGCTGGAGACTTTTGTCACTTCTCCCAAGAAGCGAATTAAAACGTATAGACGATAAGTTCCTTGATGAGTATTACGGTAAGGAGTGATATAAATGGCTTCTGTACAGGTAAATCCCACCAGAATGGAGCTTACCCGCCTTAAAAAGAAGCTTAAAACAGCCGTTGGCGGACATAAACTCCTAAAAGATAAGCTTGACGAACTTATGCGTCGCTTTTTAGAGCTTGTGCGATATAATATGGAGCTTCGTTTAAAGGTTGAAGAGGGAATAAAAGGCTCAAATCAAAAATTCGTTGTAGCAAAGGCAACAATGCCAAAGGAAGCTTTAAAAACTGCATTTATGGCACCAAAACAAAAGGTAGAGCTTGAGTTTAAACCGCAGAATGTAATGAGCGTAGAAATACCGTCTTTTGAAGCAAAAACAAAAACCGCCGATAAAAACGATATTTATTCATACGGCTTTGCCTTTACTTCAGCAGACCTTGATACGGCAGTAAAATCACTCTCCGATGTTTTTGAAGAAATGTTAAAGCTCGCCCAGTGCGAAAAAGCGTGTCAGCTTATGGCAGGCGAAATCGAAAAAACAAGAAGAAGAGTAAACGCCTTAGAACACGTTGTAATTCCCGATACAAAAGAAAAAATAAAATATATAACAATGAAGCTTGACGAAAATGAGCGTTCCACACAGGTCCGACTTATGAAGGTTAAGGATATGATGATACGCGAACAAATCGAAAAACAAAAACAGACAAATTAACAAAAAGGAGATGCAAAAAAATTTTTGCATCTCCTTTTCTGTTGACTTTTAACTTCGCTTGTGTTACAATTTGAATGGTTAGTTTTTGCAGGAGGATAAATTAAAATGTATGACGTTTTTTCATTACCTGACTTTAAGTTTTCAAAAAATTTCCTTTGGGGTGTGGCAACTGCAGGTCACCAGATAGAAGGAAATAATATTCATAGCGGGCACTGGAAAAGAGAACTGGAGAGACCAAAGGATCCTACAGGAATTTATGTGCCGTCAGGTATGGCATGTAACCATTATAATATGGTGGATGAAGACATTTCAATTATTGAAAAGCTTTCTGTCAAGATTTATCGTATGAGTGTGGAATGGTCACGTATAGAACCAAAAGAGGGAGAATTTTGTCAAGAGGCAATTGATCATTATCTGTATGAACTCGAAAACCTTAAAAAGCGTGGTATCAAGGTGTGCCTTACACTGGTACATTTCGTTCTGCCGCTTTGGTTTGAAGAAAAAGGTGGGATGAACACACCTGATAACCTTCCGTATTTCGAAAAATATCTCAAAAAGGTAATACCTATTTTCTCTCCTTATGTTGATATGTGGACTGTTCTTAACGAATTTAACTGCGGTACATCCATAGAAGCCTGCAAAAATAAGATGAGCGTTATACGTTATCATGCGCTCGGTTACCACTTTATAAAGGCATATTCTAAAGCACCTGTTTCCACAGCACATGCACTTATCCTTTTTGAACCATATCGAAAGTACGATAAGTTCGATAACGCTGCTGCAAGTCTTAAAGACTGCTATGTAAACGAATTTTTCTTTAACGCTATTCGAACGGGCGAGGTTGTTTTTCCCTTCCTCGAAGGATATTTTGACAAAGAAATTAAAAACACCTGTGATTTCTGGGCAATTAATATCTATACAAGAAGTATGGTTGATGCAAGAAAAGATGATGCAAAAACCATTCCGTATCACCATAAAGATATGAAGATGCTTCCAATGGAAGGATTTTATCATAGAGAAATGTATCCTGAAACTATTATTCACCAATTAAGCCGTCTTAAGGATTTACCTGTGCACATTACAGAAAACGGTTGTAGTTGCTATGATGATGATTTTCGTATTGTGTATCTCGCACTTTATTTAAATGCTATACACGAAGCAATTGAAAGCGGCATTGACATACAAAGTTATATGCATTGGTCATTACTCGACAATTATGAGTGGGGCACTTTTGCACCGCGATTCGGGCTTGTGGATGTTAACTTTAAAACCTTTGAGAGAAAAATTAAAAAAAGTGGCTACTTTTTCTGTGATATAATAAAGAATAATGGTTTTTCGCAGGATATTTTAAGAAAATATCTGGATAAACTTCCGCTTCTTCAAAAGTATACACTCCGCGAAGATTAACATAAAAAATCAAATCAGAAAAAACGAGGTAAAAACCATGAAAAACGCAGAAAAAAATAATTTTTATAACATACCTCTGTGCGACACACATTTTCATTTAATTTATCCCGAAACAATAGAAGATACCACAGATATTTTCCGTAATATTATAAACTATTACGATTATAAAAGAGTAACCCTTTGCTGTATGGCAAAAAGCTCACACCGCGTAGCAGACCCTGCAAACAATTTAAAAGGTCTTTACCTCAAATCGCTTTTAAATAACGAGTACAACGAAGACAAAATTTTTGTATACGGCAGTCCATTTCATTTTTATGACGAACGTGATACACAAGACGGTTACCTTGCACAGGTAAAAGAACTTTACGATATGGGCGTTGACGGATATAAAATGCTCGACGGCAAACCCAATTTAAGAAAAATGCTTGGTAAAAAACTTTGTGACCCCGTGTTCAATAAAATGTACGCATTTATGGAAGAAAAGGGACTTCCTTTAAAATACCATCTTGGCGACCCCATAACAAACTGGGGAGAAAAGTCAACTATGGACGAGTATACTATAAATCAGGGATGGTGGTATGGCGACGGAACTTTCCCGACTTTGGCAGAATTCCGTGACGAAATTGACGGAATTCTCACAAAATTCCCTAAGTTAAAGCTTTGCCTTGCACATTTTTATTTTTATTCTGACGATTTAGAGGGAGCAACCGCATTTTTCGAAAGGTGGGAAAATGTTTCATTCGACCTTACACCCGGTGGAGAAATGTTTGTAAACTTTAATAAACGTCCAGAAGAATGGAAAGAATTTTTCAAAAAATATAAAAACAGAATTTTCTTCGGCACCGATACCTATAACATTCCCATTTCTGGCGACTTGGAAACTTGCGCATGGGGAAGGTCAAACCTTGTAAGAAGAATGCTCGAAAAAGACCCTTCCGAAAGCTTTGAAGCAAGAAACCTCGGGACATTAAACCCCATGGGACTTGATATAGAAGATGTAAAGGATATTTATTATAATAACCATAAAAATCTTCATCCTTCGGCAAGAAAATTAAATAATAAACTTATTGCCGAAAAAGCGTTGCAAACTATAGAAAAACTTAAAAATAATGAATTTATACTCGAAAGCGACGAAGAAGTAAAACTCGAAATCAAAAATCTCGAAAGTGTGTATAATTATTTTAAAAACATATAAAAGAAAGGAAATAAAAAGATGAAAAAATTATTGGCATTGATTTTAGTATTGGCATTAAGTGTATTTATGCTTTCGGGTTGTATGGCAATAAAAGAAGAAATCGTTATAAATGCAGACGGAAGTACAGCAATAACAGCATTTGCAGGCTACACAGAAGAAGGACTTGAAATGATAATGTCCGCAATGGGGGCAGAGGATACAGCCGCTTCAGTTGAACAGTTTAAAGCAGAAGCACAAGCTATCGAATATAACGGAATAAAATATTACGGTAAAACCGAACAAAAAAACTATGCTACAGTTGAAGAATATAATCAAGCAATCGAAGAAGAAACTACAGACTCTTACGAAAAACTTGAAAAGCATGCTGACGGAAGCTTTACCTATACAATTACTTTAACAGGGGATGAACTGAAAGATGAGCTTGAAGGTGCAGGCTACGATGATGCACAGACAGAAGAAATTATAAAAGAAATGTATGCAGCTTATGAAATCACTTTCCCCCAAGATGTAAAGCAGATAGCAGGAACAAGCGATGGCATAACAATTTCAGGAAACAAAATTATAATTGACGTTGTTAAAATAGTCAAGTCAATTAAAGATGCCACAACCTTTATATTTACAACATCCAAAGCATCAGGCTTTACAGATGTATTGCCCGAAGCATGGTACTACGCAGCAGTAACAAAAATGGCACAAGGCGGGCTTGTTAACGGTGTAGGGAATAATCTTTTTATGCCCGAGGTTACATTAACATACGCACAGTTCTGTCAGATTATGGCACGTGCAAAAGGTATTGGCACAGGTGAAATAAATAATTACTGGGCGGGCAAAGCGGTAGAAGGATGTGTAAACGCAGGCTATATAATAAGCCGCGGAGAAATTACCCCCGAAAATTATGATGTTGCAATTCCAAGGGAAGCAGCAGTTGCAGCAATGTATCTTGCTAAAAAAGACATCATAACAGTAACTAACACCTTAACAATTGCAGATATTCCTGACGGCGATAAAATATCACCCGAATATAAAGAGGCAGTTTTAGCGGCATATAATACAGGAATTACACAGGGCGTCGACGAAAACCGTACCTTTAATCCCGATAAAACATTAAGAAGGGCAGAAGTATGTCAGTTATTCTTTAACCTTGACTGGACAACTGCAGCACAATAATTATGCAAGAAAAACGAAATGTAAGTATAGACCTTATAAAAACAATAGCCATAATAGGAGTTATAGCAATACACGCAGGCTCGTCTTTGTTAAGTATAAATAAAATAGGCTCATTTGAATGGACAAGCGGACTTTTCTGGGCGTCGTTTTTCAGAGCAAGCGTGCCTCTGTTTTTAATGACAAGCGGAGCACTGATGCTTGATACATCAAAAAATATTACCTTAAAAAAGCTTTGGTTTCATAATATTGCAAGAATAGTAGTTGCCATGCTTTTTTGGGGGCTTGCCTATAAAATATATCATTTAATAGACGGACAACAGTTTACCATATCAAACCTTTGGTATGCTCTAAAACGCCTTCTGCTTTTTGATCAGGAGTTTCATTTTTATTATATACATATAATTTTAATTGTGTATGCAGTGTTGCCAATAACCCGACTATTTATCGAAAAGGCAGATAAAAAGCTTTTGGAGTATGCTCTTGCAGTATGGTTTTTACTTGCCATTTTATTTCCTACAGTAAAAGATTTTTATCCCTTTAACCTTTTATCGGGCTTAACAAACCAATGGCTTATAAATATGACATGGGCATCAGTAGGCTACGGAATTTTGGGATATTACCTTAAAAAATATCCTTTGTCAATACGTGCATCATTAATATGCCTTATAGCGGGATTTGCCGTAGTTTTCGGCTTTACATTTTATATGTCACAAAAATATGGAATGCTGTACGAGCTGTTTTTCCAGGGTATGAGCGTAGGTGTTTGCCTTTATGCTGCAGGAATTTTTTCTGTCGCTTTGTTTGCAGGTGAAAAGTTAGTGGGAAAACTTTCAAAAATAATTGTGTATATATCAAAAGCATCCTTTTGTATATATCTTTCCCACATGTTTGTTTTGTATCGGTTTGCAAAACTTTCGCTTACCCCACAAACCCTTGCAATTATTACAGTACCTTTAATATCTGTTTTGGCACTTTTAATATGCACTGGTATATACGCAGTAATATCCAAAATACCAATTCTTAAAAAATGGATTATTTAAATTAAGCACCGCAAAGTTTTACTTTGCGGTGCTTTTATGTATATTTGGTTTTCTGATATCACTTGGATTATATCCAAAAGTCTTTTTAAATACACGATTAAAATTTCTTATACTGCCAAAACCCGTTTTAAAAGCCACCTCACTTGCAGGAATATTATTTTGTTCAAGCAGCTGTTTTGCAGCAAAAACTCTTAAAGAATTAACTATTTCCGAAAATCCGGGTTTGCCATCACTGTTTAAAACTCTGCTTAAGTGAGAAACTGTAACCCCGATATTAAAAGCAGTTTTCTCTAAAGTTATATCTTCCATATAATTCTCCGAAATATATGAAATAGCTTTTCTGTATACGTCATATTCAAAGGCTGACTTTTCAAAAGATTCGCATTTGTTAACAAAAAGAGAAACGGTTGCATAAAGCAAAGCTTTTTTTAAAAGGTTATCTTCGAAGTTTGACTTTATTATATCAAATATAATTTCGCGATGGCTTTGTTCAAACTTCGTAAAATTAGGTTTAAAAGCTTTGCCACGCAAAATTTGTCTGTATTCCGATATATATTCAGGCGGACAAGCAATAATAAAAATATCTACATCCTCTCCTGATATTTCCTCGTGTATTTCGTACGGCATAATAATTGCCACATCTCCGCTTTTTAAAATATGTTTTTGATTTTCTACAGTAATATCAATACTTCCCTTTAAAACAAAAACAAACTCTATATGGCTGTGAACGTGAGAAAGAAAAGAAACATTGTTATAATTATTACAATGAAAAAAATCGGAAAAACCTCTTTCGGGTCTAATTTGGTACTTCATAGCCGTCACCTTAAAATATCAAAATTTGTCTAATATTATATATTATATTTCTTGCTATGTCAAGACGCAAGCTATTATAATAAGTTAAGGTGATAAATATGGGATATTTGCTTACGCTTCTTGTTGCAGTAATGAGCAGTAGTTCAACGGTTTTAAGAAAAAATTATATTAACAGAACTTTGAATGTAAAGTCATCAATAAATATATTTATGTTGGTGGCACATCCAATAGCAGCAGTATATTTTTTTATTCTTTCAAAAGGCAATGTTACAATAGATTCAAATTCTTTCTTCTTTGCCTTTTTATACGGCATAATTTGCATGAGCTCTGTCCTCGTAAATTTGCATGCCTTAACACGAGCAAATTTAGTTTATATAGGTGTACTGGGAGGGGCAGGTTCTACAATAATCCCTTTCTTGTTTGATCTTTTAAGAGGAAACGCTTTTACTGTTTTTCAGGTTATAGCAGTTGCTATAAGGCTTAAGGCAGTATTACTGCCTATGTTTCAGGAAAAAAAGAAAACAAAAGGTTTCATTTTATACATTTTTATATTTATAATTTCGGGACTTGGCAGTATAATAAACAAACTCTATGGGGAACATAGCACCTCAGTAAGTGATAGCAGCTATTGCTTCTGGACGAATATAATAATTATACCAATAATCACAATAGCAATACTTAAAAAAGAAGGCTTATCACAACTTTTAGGTGATATAAAAAAAATAAAACCCAAAAACTATATAAATATATTTGCAGAAATAGCAATCAATAACGCAAGCTCTCTGATTGCTTTGCAGATATTAAGAATGATAAGCATTACTCATTATTCAGTACTTTTATCTTCTGTAGGAAGCATTTTTACAGTATTGATTTCACTTTATATATTTAAAGAAACTGTTACAAAAAGGCATTTAATAAGTGCCGCACTATCACTTGTGGCCATTATATTGTGGGTACTTTAGGAGGAGAAAAATATGAGCATTTACAAAGAGGGAAACAACATTATTTTCGAAGACAGTTTTTCAAAAATAACTCTTTCCAAAAAAGATGCAAAAGTGAAGAGTATTATCGATAAAACTGTGCAAAAAGAAATCAGGGGAGCTGAAACTCACTTTTTTTATCTTGTAGCAGAAGATGAAAAAACATTTCTGCTTCCATCTGAATTAAGTTTAGAAGAAAATATTGTAACTGTAAGAACAAAAACAGGTAACTTCAAAATTGAAGTTTGCGATAAGGAACAGTATTTTACATTTGAACTTAAAACAGCTTTGCCTGCATGCTATAAAGCAGTAATAGCACACGCAAAATACGATTATGATTTTAACAATAAACAAAACTGCGCAGCTGCAGGTATAGCTATGACTTACTGGGCAAACCCATGCCTTTATCCTGATGCAGCTAATATGGAAACAAAAGCAGAAGTCATTCAACATTTAAAGGATAAAGATGCAAAATATGCACTCATCATAGCACCCATTGCTATGCATAAAGAAATTATAAAAGAAGTATCCCTTACAATAGACAAAAATTATGGCATTGTTTCTAGAGTTGGCGGTGCGTGGGGAGAAGATTGCAAAGATAATTACAGAAATAAAATAAGTGTACATGAATTGCCTTACGAAAAAATGCTGGAACAACTTGAATTTTATAAAACTTTGAATATAGGAATAGTAGATTTTAATCAGGGATGCAATTTTTGTCAGGGAGATTTCGAGCCTGTTTTTTATAAAAATAATACAGAATTCAAAGAAAAAGCTGTAGCTGCTTTAGAAAAAGAAAATATAATAGCAAGCTTACACACCTATTCTGCATATATAGATTATAATTGCAACAGCATCCTTTCAAATCCAAAATGGCAAAAACAATTAGCAACACTTGAAACCTTTACTCTTTCTGCCGATATTGACGAAAATGCGCAAGCTTTACCAGTTATGGAACCTACTGATAATGTTATAGACGATGTCTCCGGACTTAAAGGCTTTTTTACAAGAAGCACACCGTTTTTACTTGTAGGTGAAGAGCTTATAAAATTTAAAAATTCAGAAAACGGGTTTGAATCAATACAACGCGGTGCTTGCGGAACAAAAGCATCTGCCCATAAAAAAGGCGAAAAGGTTTACCATCTTGACGGATATTACAGGGGTATTTTGCCGGCTCTTTGTTCAAATCTTTTCTTTGAAATTGCACGCAATACAGCAAAAGCATTTAACGAAGGCGGATATGGTGCAATATATCTTGATGCATTAGATGGGCTTTACCATCATATAAAAAGAGAAGAAGGATGGTTTTATTTTGCAGCATTTGTATGCGAAATATTAAAGCATTGTAATAAAGACCCGCTAATAGAGTATTCAACAATAGAACCAAGTATATGGCCTGCAAGAGGTAATGCCAAGGCATTTGATTTCCCGACCAGAGGATATAAAACCTTTCAAAAAATCCACAAAAATGATAATGAAAGATTTAAAAAGATATACTATGCGACCACTTCAGGATGGTACAATATATATCCTTATACAGAAACTCTCTACGGTAACGAAACAATAAGATATCATCATACCGATGATATAGAAAATCTTGGATTTTTATCCTTGCAGACTAACAGTAGTATGGTATACTGCAATAACTCCGAAGAATACAAAACAATTCCCGCGTTAAAACGTAATATTGCAATATATTCAAAATACGATAAACTTCGTCAAAACAACTATTTTTCAAAAGATTTTCTTAAAAAATTTCAAAACGGAGAATATGAATATCACGTTGAAAAGATGGGCGAAAACGATTATGCCGTTGTTGAATGGGACTACCAGAAGAAAAAACTTTATAACCTTCGTGACGAAAAAAGAAATATAAAAACCTTTAAAAATCCTTTTTCAAATCAAACACCTTTTATTCGTATAGAAGCATTTATGTCAGCCGATGACGGATATGAAAAAGTGTTTATGAACTTTGATAAAAGCAAAGACCTTACACAGCAGCCTCTTACAAAAATTTTCGAAACGCCCTTTGACCTTACAGATTTAATGGTAAAAAAGGTTTCTGTTTTAGGCAATGGCAAAAAGGGAGGAGCAATCAGTATTTCAATGGGTGATAAAAGTGCCCGAAGTCTTGCAAAATACTATATTGATACAGATTTTGAAGGTTGGCGTGATTTTGTACTTATCGAAACAGATAACGGAGAGCGTCCTGATCTTGAGCTTGATAGTATCGAAAAAAACGTTTTTTATATTCTCTTACGCGAAAGATTTAAATACAACAAAGTAAAAGAAGGATATATCGAAACAGAAGGCGATGTAAGCGGAGTAAAAATATCTGATATTACGCTTACAAAACGTAGCTTTGAAGTTTTAAAAAACCCAACTGTTACTGTAGAAAATACAAAAATTATTTTTGAATGTGATTTAAAAAGCACTGACTTTATCGAGTTTGACGGAAAAACAGCAAAAATGATTGACAAAAAAGGTAACGAAACCGAGATACCTTTTAAAGGCAAACTCGTTGTGCCGGAAGGTGAATTTATGGCAAAATTAACAGCAGATGCTCAAAATCAAAATCCATTAAGAGCACAGTTAACATTTGGTTTTAAAGGAAAATGTATAAAAGAATAAACAAAAAGAGGATGTAAAAAAATCCGGACAGCAAAAAAATATTGTAGGGAACGCCCTGTGTGGCGTTCCTTATTTTTGTGAAATATTTCTAAAAATTTCAAAAAAACTCTTTTCAAAACAAAACTGTTATGCTAAAATGATGAAGAGTTTAGAATTTTTAACTCTTTTACAGGTAAAATAATATAAAAGGAGTGTTTTAAAATGAAAGATAATAAGTACAAAGGAACACAGACAGAAAAAAATCTTGCAGCAGCTTTTGCGGGCGAATCACAGGCGAGAAATAAATACACATATTTTGCTTCAAAAGCAAAAAAAGAAGGCTTTGAACAGATTGCAGCCCTCTTCTTAAAAACAGCCGATAACGAAAAAGAACATGCAAAAATCTGGCTTAAAGAATTAAACGGAATAAGCGATACAGCAGAAAATCTTGTTGATGCCGCAAACGGCGAAAATTATGAATGGACAGATATGTACGCAGGCTTTGCAGAAACAGCCGAAAAGGAAGGCTTTATAGAGCTTGCTGCAAAATTCCGTATGGTAGCAGCTATCGAAAAAGAACATGAAGAACGCTATCGTGCACTTTTAAAGAATGTTGAAACTGCACAGGTATTCGAAAAAAGCGAAGTTAAAGTGTGGGAATGCCGTAACTGCGGTCATATTATGGTTGGAACAAAAGCACCTGAAAAATGCCCTGTTTGCGACCATCCTCAGAGCTACTTTGAATTAAATTGCAAAAATTATTAAAAACAATTTGGTCAGGCTTTTTAAGCCTGACCAAATTACTATGCTATAAGGAGAAAAATATGAACAGTTATCTCAATGCTTTTATAGGAGAAATAAATGCTGAGTTTTCGAAAAAGCATAATCAGGCTCTTACAAAAAGGGAAATGCCGCAAACAACACCCGCCATTGCCGAAGCGGTTGATTATATATGCGAGCTTTTGCAGAGTGTGGGCTTTAAGCCAGAACGTATTGACTTTCCATCCGACGGAAAAACCTCATATCAGGATAAAATAATGCCTATATGCTGGGATGTAAAGAGAGCTAAACTCACAGTAATGTCCGAGTGGGAAGGGGAAAGAGTAATTGCTGATTACGAAAAAGAACCCTTTTCAATAATAAGATATTCAACCGAAACACCAAAAGAAGGTCTTACAGCACCCCTCGTTACATGGGATGATATGATAGCAGGGAAAAGCGTAAAAGATGCCTTTGTATTGCTTCCGCAAGGAATGTTTCCAACAGATAAAGCCCTCGTTCCCATTTTAAATAATGGCGGAATAGGAATAGTCAGCGGAACCATAAGTTCAAGCGTTGAAAGACCTGATTCACTGCATTGGGGAAATAACTGTACAGAAACAAATTCCTGGCATGTAAATGCCGACGAAAGACCTTTTTTGGCATACAGTATAACACCAAGAACTCTTGAAAAGCTTGAGAATGCATATAAAAAAGGAGAAATCATATTAAAAGCAGAAAGTGACGGACACCGCTTCGAAGGAACAATGCCCGCAGTAACAACACTTTTAAAAGGAGAAAGCGAAAAAGAATTCTGGGTGCTTGCCCATACAGCAGAGCCTCTTGAAGACGACAATTCGGCGGGCGTTATTTGTTGTATACAGTCTTTAATGGCAATAAAAAAAGCTTTGGCAGAAGGAAAAATACCTTCTCTTAAATATTCAATACGCTTGCTTTTTGCACCCGAAATGTATGGCTTTGCAGCCTTTGCAGAACATTTTGGAGGACAACTTCATAACCGTTGTATAGGTGCTTTGAACGTTGACGGAATCCCCGTAAACGAGGAAACTGATACAATGAAAATTATGTTTGCACCTGCAGCCGTTCCTTTTTACGGAAATATACTTTTTGAAGGAATGTGGGACGAATACAGAAGAACAGTTAAAAAAACACCTTTCTTCACCTCCTGGAGTGACCATTGGGGAGATGACTGCATTCTGTCCGATTCATCTGTAGGGCTTCCGACTCTTATGCCCGAATACGACAATAAATATTCCTGGCATAATTCAGAACAATGCGTAGACGGTTGTATAGATTACGATAAATTTGCAAGAGTCTGTGCAGTTTATACAGCATACATAGCCTCTGTTGCAGCTTATGACGGCAAAATACTCGAAAAATTCTTGCCAATGGCAGTAAGTTATGCATCGGCAAGAATAGCGGAACTTGCTCAAAAAGCACCCGAAAGAAAAGGAATTGACGCAAAAGCAAGAATAAATCACAGAAAAATTTTAGAACAAAATAACATCAAATCCTTTAAAGATGCAGGTGTCAGCGAAGAAGCAATAAACAAAGCCTGCAGTATGCTTGATGCTTTCGTAAACGGAATAACACCTGTTCCCACAGAAGAAAAAACAGAACCTACACCCGTATTTGATTCAATGGAAAACATAATCCCCAAAAGGACTTCCATAGGTGTTCCGCACGATTTTGCAAGAGTACCATTAGAGCGAAGATGGCATCCTATTAACGAGAATATTTTGAACAGAGTATTCTCTTCAATGGACGGAAAAAGAAACCTCAAAGATTTGATTATCGAAGCAGAATGGGAAGCCCGCACAGCATTTAGTGAAGCCCAGCTTACAGACCTTATCGAAACTTTAAAGTTTATGGATGAATTTAAATATATAAAGCTTAACTGAAAAAAGCCGAATAAGTTGCATTAAAGACTTATTCGGCTTGACTTTTTGTTTTATTATGTGTTATAATCATAATATATTTATTTTTATAAGAAAAAGAGGTATTTTTTATGAAGAAAATAATTTCGTTAATACTTTCAGTACTTATGCTTTCGACAATTACAACAGGCGCCCTTGCAGCAGACTTTACCGATATTTCAGGACATTGGGCAGAAGGTGTAATAAAAACATGGAGCGACCGTGGAGTTATCCAGGGGTATAACGGCCTTTTCAGACCTAACGATAATATCACAAGAGGCGAAATGGCAGTAATAGTAAACCGTATAGTAACTATCGAAGGTAAATCCGAAAACACATTTACAGATTTACCTGCTGACGCATTTTATACAGAAGCCGTGTTAAAGCTTAACTTTGCAGGCATTATGCTTGGTTATAATAACCTTGCACGTCCTACAGACAATATAACAAGAGAAGAAGCTTTTGTTATATTTAACCGCATATTTGAGTTCGAAAAAACCACAGAAACAGCATTCCCTGATGCTGCATCAATTTCAGAATGGGCACTTGACAGCGTGTATGCTCTTGCCGAAAACAAAGTAGTAAACGGACGTGATGACGGATGCATATATCCTAAAAACAATATTACCAGAGCAGAAGTTATGCAGCTTTTAGAAAATGCATATAAAGCAGTAGGCCAGCTTACAGAAAGCGAAGGAACAATAGGCGGAGACGATATCGAAACAGGCGGAATCTGGTAAGGAGAATAAAATGGGCAGCTTTCAAATCAGGTGTGCAAACCTCACGGTACAATTAAATACCGAATATGAGTATGCCAAAAAAGCATGCTCTAAGTATATTGTTTCAGGCTTAAAACCTGACTTTGAGCTTACCCCTTCCAAAAAAGTGATTCAACAAACGGCAGATTTCCTTAAAACAGAATCGGTAGAATATATAGAATTTATGTCACTTTTCCGTATCTTTGCAAGAGAGGTTTTAAAACATAATGCAATAGTTCTGCATTCTGTAGCCTTGGCACTTGATGATGAAGGATATGTTTTTTCGGCACCTTCAGGAGTTGGAAAAACCACGCACGCAGCATTATGGAAAAAAGCTTTTGGTGAAAGATGCTCCATAATAAACGGAGATAAACCACTTATAACCTTTTCGGATAACAAATTTTATATAAGCGGAACACCATGGTGCGGAAAAGAAAGACTTTCAGAAAACCGCAGTGTACCATTAAAAAGCGTTTGTTTTATCGAAAGGGCAGAAAAAAATTCTATTTCTAAAATTGAAACAGGCGAGGTTATTAAAAGATTATTTAATCAGCTTGCAATTCCTATGGCAGGAGAGCCAACAATGCCGCTATTTTTATCATTTGCCGATAAAATGGTAAAAAACCTGCCTTTTTATCTTTTAAAATGTAATAAGGAAGAGGAAGCGGCACATATAGCATACAAAGGTTTAAGCGAGGAGTAATTTATGAAACTGAAACAGGATTTAACTATACATGATATGGGTGACGAATTTGTAGTTATTTCGTCAAACCCCGAAAGTTTCAGCGGTATGATGAAACTTAATAAAACAGGAGCATTTATTTTTGAAAAATTACAGGAAAACCTTTCAAAGGAAGAAATAGTAAAAAAACTTCAGGAAAAATATGAAGTAGAAGAAAAAACAGCAGCTTCTGATTTAGAAGATATTTTAAAAATTTTTGAACAGTCAGGCTTGATGTGTAATGAATAATGACCCTATGAAAACCATGCTCTTGATAAAAAAAGAGCTTGAAATATCCCCTGGCGGAATAAGTATGAGTCCCTTTTTAAAAGAAGGGCGGGACAAAGTAATAATAAAAGAATCGCAAGATTTAAAGCTTTATGATATAGCACTTTATAAAGTACATAATGAGTATATTCTTCACAGAATAATAGGCTTTGAAGGGAATACGTTAGTAATAAGCGGAGATAACGCACGCCTTATCGAGAAAAAAGAAAAAGAAGAAATAATAGGTGTTGTTACAGAAATCATACGCCGAAAAAGAAAAATAAATCCACACTCGCTTTTGTGTGAATTATATTGTTTTTTATGGTATAAAACAGGGATAAAGAAAATAAAAATATTTGCACGCAGAGTAAAAAGAAAACTAGGCAGAATTTTTGCCGAAAGGTAAGTGAAAAACACTGAATAACAAAAAAACATTACTTTGGATGTTAAAAAAATCAAAAAGTCAGCAAGGATTAATATTTGTGCTGGCTCTTTTAAATATTATTGTTTCCGCATCGTATGTATTACCGGCACTGCTGTCAAAAGAGCTTATAAATATAGCAGTAGGTGCAAAAAGCTTTGAATCGGTGCAGGGTGATATAATAAAATACGGGCTTTTTTTGCTTTGTGTTATAGTTACACAGATAATACTTGCAATATTAGCATCTCACCTTTCTGCAATGATATCAGGCAGACTTGAAATGGAACTTCGTAAAAGTTTTTTTGATAATATAACGCAAAAAAATTTCTCGGATATTACAAAAAAACATTCGGGAGAAATTTTAAACCGTTTCACAAGCGATATTGATATAGTTGTACAAGGGATAACAGGCTTTTTGCCAAGAACACTGTCTATGGCAACAAAAATAATAGCAGGTCTTTTGGTTATTGCTTCGTTCAGCAAAAAGTTTGCACTTTTAATTATAGCAGTCGGTCTTGCAATGCTTTTAATAGCTGCATTTTTCAAAACCTTTTACAAAAAGCTTCATAAAAAGGTTCAAAGTGCATCGGGAACAATGCGTGGATTTGTGCAGGAATGTACCGAAAATCTTATAGTTGTAAAATCCTTTTCAAATCGAAAACTGCTTCTTGTAAAGCTTATGGAATATATGCGTAAAATTTATAAACTCAAGATGTTTCGTAATTTTGTAAGCAACTTTGCAGGCGGCGGAGTAACCTTTATTTTCACACTCGGTTATTATGGAACATTGTGTTATTGTTGCTTCCTTCTTGCCGACGGAAAAATGGATTACGGTACACTTATGGCATTTTTGCAGATTATTTCGCAAATACGCTCACCCTTTGTAAATGCATCGGGACTTGTTACCCAGTTTTACAGTGCCCAAGCCTCGGCCGAACGTCTTATGGAGTTTGAGTACCTTGCAGATGAAGAAACCGACGATAACTTTGAAACAGAAAAAGTTTATAACGCTATGCAAAGCATAAAAGCCGAAAATCTTTCCTTTAAATACGGAAAAAATAATGTTATAGAAAATTCCAACTTCGAGATAAAAAAAGGCACTATGACAGCAATAACAGGTCTTTCAGGCACAGGTAAAAGTACACTCTTCAAACTGCTTTTAGGGCTTTATAAAACAAGTGGAGGAAATCTTTGTTTTAAATTAGAAAACGGAGATGTGGATATTTCTTCAAAAACAAGACAAATGTTTGCCTATGTTCCTCAAGGAAATCTTTTGATATCAGGAACAGTTGCAGAAAACATAAAATTTGCAAAAGAAAACATCAGCGATGAAGAAATGTATTCAGCGGCAAAAACTGCGTGCATATATGACTTTATAAAAACTCTGCCCGATGGATTTAATACATATATAAGCGAAAGGGGAGCAGGCCTTTCCGAAGGGCAGATACAAAGAATTTCGGTAGCACGTGCACTTTGCAGTAACGCACCAATTCTTTTGCTTGATGAATGTACATCCGCACTTGACAGCGAAACTGAAGAACAAATGCTTCAGAATATAGCATCACTCAAAACAAAAACAGTGCTCTTTATTTCACATAAAAATGCAGCATTGTCAGTGTGTGACTCGCATATAGATATAAGCAACAAAACCTTTAAAAAGATTACAAATTAATAATATACAGGAGGATAAAATGATCAGAAAAATACTTGACGGTATATGTGCCGGAATACTTATTGCAATAGGTGGCTCTGTTTACCTTTCTTGCGACGTAAAATATGTAGGAGCAATTCTTTTTTCAGTAGCCCTTTTAACAATATGCTTTAAAGGATATTCCCTTTATACGGGCAAAATAGGCTTTATGTATTACGCCCACGGAAAAGAAGAATGGTCAGTTCTTCTTTTAGGACTTTTAGGCAACCTTATTGCAACAACAGTTTTTGGTATACTTATAGCATACGCAGTTCCTGCATTAAAAGAAACGGCTTATACAATTTGCGAAGCCAAGCTTGCACAAATGCCCCTTCAGGCGTTTATTCGTGCAATAATGTGCGGTATTCTTATGTACCTTGCAGTAAACATTTATAAAGACGGTAAAAATATAACAGGCATACTTTTCTGTATCCCGGTATTTATATTAAGCGGATTTGAACATTCAGTTGCAAATATGTTTTATTTCGCAGCATCGGGAATAACAAGCTTTTCGGCATTTATTTATATATGCATAGTAATTCTCGGCAATACAGTAGGAGCCTTGCTTTTCCCATTTATAGAAAAAAAGTAATATTAAAAAATATGGTTTCGCCACAGCCAGATAAGGAAATATTGTCCTGAAAATCACCTTTTTATTGAATTTCTGCGTTAAAAAATGTGCATATCCGTCAGGATTATGTACATTTTTAGCCTTGAACTTCATACAAAAATTTTGATTTCAGGATGCGTTGCAGTTTTGAATATCAGATTTTTATATTTAGACAAAGAATAAAAAGCCCGTAATACCGACGTATTTCGGGCTTTTTTGATGTAGTATAAATTAAAAATATGGCTTCAAAACCAAAACTGCCTTACCTGGTTGTGGCGTTTTACACCGCATTTTTTGTATAACAAAACCTCTTTGTTTTATATTTCTTCTTTATATCTGAATTTATCCCAAGGAATGTCTACCTTTACCTTTTTGGTAAGAATATCATTTATATGTATTAAAAGAGGGAAATTATTTAAATCAAGCACATTTTTTTCTGCATTTTTAATAATGGCTCTTCCAACTCTTTCTGCTACAACCAAAGATTCCAAGGTTACACCGTTTAACTCTTCTTTTGCCTTGTCAATATCAAGACCTCTGCCTAAAAGTATACCTATAAGCCTTGTTCTGCCACCATACACAGTAACATATAAATCGCCAATTCCTACTTTTAAGTTGTTAAGAGATAAAACTCCCTGAAACTCTAAAAGCTTATACATTTCATCAAGAGCCTGACCAAATACAGCGGCCTGTGAATTAAAATGCAAAGGACTATCTAAACCAAATTCTTTTTGGTTTAATCCTATAGTAAGAGCAACACCTAAAGCATAACCGTTTTTTAAAGCAACAGCACTCTCAATGCCTGTAACATCTGTTGTTATGCTTATGTGATAATAATCTGTTTCCATTATTTTGCGAAGCTTTTCTAAAACTTCAATATCTTTTCCGCAAAAAGAAACATGTGTCTGGTCGTGTGCAACAAGCTCATAGCTCGTACAAGGTCCTCCAACTGCGTTTAAAGAAATATTTTTTCCTAATTCCTTCGCCTTTTCGTTCCATATATCAGGGTATGTAATAAGCTTTCCGTCGGGCGTATCAATTAACCCTTTTGTAACAGTTAAAACAGGAATGTTTTCAGGAATAATCGGAAGAATTACATCCGAAAACCAGTCAACACCAAAACTGCTTATACCGCCAATTATCATATCGGCACCGTCTATTGCTTTTTTAACATCTTCTATCTGATAAAATTTAATTCCCAAAGGAAAATCCTTTTCAAATTTCAGATGTCTGTTATTTTCTATGCAGTTATCAATTATTTTTCTGTCAAGAGGAGTACCGCAAACCCTTACTTCGTTTCCGTTTTCTCTTGCAGGGAAGGCAAGGGCTGACCCCATCATTCCGGCACCTATAATTGTTACAGTAGCCATTTTAAAACTCCTTAAAATCTTTTACAAATTTTTTAAATTCTCCCAAAAGGTATAAAGACCCAAATATGCAAACAACATCAGGCTTTATCTGTAAAGCATTAGTTAAAGCGTCTTCAATACTTTCGGCGGATATAACATCACTTCTGTGCTTTTTAACTTCAAAAGCAAGCTCATCTGCTGATAGTGTACGGGGAGAGGGGACAGAAACTGTTATAAACCTTTCAGGAATATCTGCAATCATTTCAACTGCTTCTTTGTATTCCTTGTCCTTTAACATTCCCATTATAAAGCTTATTTTCTTGCCTTCAAAAAGAGTAGTAACACTATCATAAAAGGCTTTCATTCCCGATATGTTGTGAGCGCCGTCAGTAATAATAAGCGGTTTTTCAGAAATTTTTTCCATTCTTCCGGGATGCTTTAACGCCGAAAAACCTTCATAAACTGCATTTTCAGGAATATCTATGCCACTTTTTCTTAAAACATCAACACAACAAAGTGCAGTTGCCGCATTCTTTGCCATGTGACGGCCGATTAAAGGCATACAAAGCCTTTCATAACCTTCATAAGAAAAATAAGTTCCGTTTAAAGATATATCAAAAATTTCAGGCATTTTTGCAATATGAATATCTGAATTCATTTTTTCACAGTATGCTTTTATAACCTCAAAAACTTCGCTTTCCTGCTCTGGATAAACAACACAAGGACATCCTTTTTTTATAATTCCGCATTTTTCTTTTGCAATTTCAGCCAAAGTATTTCCTAAAACCGACATGTGGTCAAAGCTTATAGATGTTATAACAGAACATAGGGGAGAGTCAATAATGTTTGTAGCATCAAGCCTTCCGCCAAGTCCTACCTCTAAAATTACATAATCGCAGCCTATATTTTTAAAATATAAAAAAGCTGCAGCAGTAATAACTTCAAACTCTGTGGGATGAGAAAACCCGTCTTTCACCATATCGTCGCAAACAACACTTATTTTTTCAATAAGTCTTGTTAAATCGCTTTCGGGAATAGCTTGTCCGTTTACAGAAATACGTTCACAAAAATGGTCTACAAAAGGAGAAATATAAGCACCTGTCTTGTAACCGCTTGCACGCAAAATTGAGGCAAGGAGAGTAGTAATACTCCCCTTGCCGTTAGTACCGGCAACATGCACAAATTTTAAACTTTGTTGCGGATTTCCTATTCTTTTTGTAAGCTCACTTATAGTATCAAGTCCGGGCTTTGAGCCGAATTTTGATAATGAGTGAATAAAATCTAATGCATTGTTGTAGTTCATAATTATTTCATCTTTTCAATGCTTGCAAGTACAACCTCAAGCATTTCTTTGTATTTTTCGCCCTTCGCACGTTCTTCTTCAACAACCTTTGCAGGAGCCTTTGCAACAAAGCCCTGATTAGAAAGCTTGTTTTCAACACGGCGGATTTCATCTTCAAGATGTTCTTTTTCTTTTGTAAGTCTTGCAAGTTCCTTATCTTTATCAATAAGGTCAGCTAAAGGAAGCAATATTTCAGCACCCGAAACAACAATATTTACGGCATTGTCACATTCAGCATCCTTCTCGGCTTTTACAATAACCTCACTTGCACTTGCAAGCTTTTTAAAGAAGGCTTCGCCTGCTTCAAAAAGTTCCTTGTTCTGAGTAATAGCAATAAGCTTACCCTGCTTTGAAGGGGGAATATTCATTTCAGCTCTTCTGTTTCTTATACCGCGGATAGCTTCGCATATAATTTCCATCTTAGCTTCTTCGTCTTCAAAGCAAAGATTTTCATTATATTCAGGCCAGGAGGCTGTAACAATGGTTTCCTCGCTAACAGGTAACGAACAGAAAATTTCTTCTGTAATAAAAGGCATAAATGGATGCAAAAGCTTTAATATACCGCTTAATACATAAGCAAGAGTATTTTGTGCATCAATATCCTTGTCATCACCGTAAAGACGGGGCTTAACAAGTTCAATATACCAGTCGCAGAAAACATCCCATGTAAAGTCGTAAAGCTTAGCAAGACCAATACCAATATCAAACTTTTCAAGATTATCTGTAACTTCAGCAACAAGCTTATTAAACTTCGATAAAATCCACTTGTCTTCGATAGCAGGATTTTCGGGCAAGCAAACCTTGTCAATGTTAAGATTCATCATAACAAATCTTGCAGCATTCCAGAGCTTGTTTGCAAAGTTACGGCTTGCTTCAACTCTTTCCATATAAAAACGCATATCGTTTCCGGGAGAGTTACCTGTTGCAAGAGTAAATCTTAAAGCGTCAGCACCGTATGTTCCGATAATCTCAAGCGGGTCAATACCATTGCCGAGTGATTTCGACATTTTTCTGCCCTGACTGTCCCTAACAAGACCGTGGATGAATACGTGCTTAAAGGGAGCCTCCTTCATGTGTTCCATACCCGAGAAAATCATTCTCGCAACCCAGAAGAAAATAATATCATAACCCGTTACAAGCACGCTTGTGGGGTAGAAGTAGTCAAGCTCTTCTGTTTTTTCGGGCCATCCCAAAGTGGAGAAAGGCCAGAGTGCAGAACTGAACCATGTGTCAAGCACATCCTCTTCCTGTCTTAAAGGAGCACCGCATTCGCAAGTGTCAAGATTTTCACGGCTTATATACATCTTTCCGCATTTATCACAGTAAAAAGCAGGGATTCTGTGGCCCCACCAGAGCTGTCTTGAAATACACCAATCGTGTACATTTTCCATCCAGTTTAAGTATGTTTTGCTGAATCTGTCAGGAACAAACTGAACTGTGGAATCTTCAACAACCCTGATAGCTTCTTTTGCCAAAGGCTGCATTTTAACAAACCACTGGTCGCTTGTCATGGGTTCAACAGTAGTACCGCAACGGTAGCAGGCACCAACGTTGTGTGAGTGAGGCTCAACCTTTACAAGGAATCCTTCCTTCTCTAAATCTTCAACTAAAAGCTTTCTTGCTTCATATCTGTCCATACCTTCGTATTTTCCGGTATGAGCATTCATTTTAGCATCATCGGTTAAAACCTTTATCTGCTCAAGGTTATGTCTTAAACCAACTTCAAAGTCGTTGGGGTCGTGTGCAGGAGTAATCTTAACAGCACCTGTACCAAATTCCATATCAACATAATCGTCTGCAACTATGGGGATACGTCTGTCAGTTAAAGGCAGAATAAGATTTTTGCCTACCTTGTCCTTGTATCTTTCGTCAGCAGGATTTACCGCAACAGCAGTATCACCAAACATGGTTTCAGGTCTTGTTGTAGCAACAGTAATGTAACCGCTTCCGTCTTCGTAGGGGTATCTTATGTGCCAGAAAAATCCTTCCTGTTCGGAATATTCAACTTCTGCATCAGAAAGAGCAGTAGTACAGCAGGGACACCAGTTAATTATTTTGTTACCCTTGTAAATAAGACCTTTTTCGTATAACGAAACAAAAACTTCTCTAACAGCCTTTGAACAACCTTCGTCCATAGTAAAGCGTTCTTTTGACCAGTCGCACGAAGAACCTAACTTTTTAAGCTGATTTATAATTCTGTTTCCGTAATTATTTTTCCATTCCCAAACCTTTTCAAGGAACTTTTCGCGGCCTAAATCATGTCTTGTTATTCCGTCTTTCCTAAGCTCTGCTTCAACCTTAATCTGTGTAGCAATACCTGCATGGTCTGTTCCTGGAACCCAAAGAGCATTATACCCTTGCATTCTCTTAAATCTTATAAGAACATCCTGCAAAGTTTCATCCAAAGCATGTCCCATATGAAGCTGTCCTGTTACATTGGGAGGGGGAATAACAATAGAAAAAGGTACTTTGTTTTTATCGGGGTTAGCTTCAAAGTACTTATTGTCTATCCATTTTTTATATAACCTGTCCTCAACCGCAGAGGGATTATAGGTTTTTTCCATTTCCTTCAAACTAATTCATTCCTTTCAAAGAAAAACTCTTATGCATATATAAATATATAATACTACATATTTTCCTAATTGTCAACTTAAAACAGCGCCCGAAAAACAAAATTTTTCGGGCGCTTTAATAATTTTTATTCAAAATAGGGAGTAGCCAAAGGCTCAATGTTTATAAGCTTCTCTTCGCCTGTTTCAAGATTCACTTCATAATGGTAGGTTCCTGCCTCGTGTAACACAAACTCCTCACCGTCTGCAACCCTGTCCACAGCCTTTGAAGGGAATGAAACCTCATATCTCAAAACCTTTTGGTCTTCCGAAAGCTGAAATCCGTCAGGTACTTTACTCCTGAATAAACTTTCTCTTGGAGCATCCTTGTATAAAGCGTGCTCGTTTCCTTCGTTGTCAATAAAACAAAGCCTTGGATTTCCGCCGTGAGGAGTAGCTTGCAGCATCAGCAGTACAGTGCCGTAAGGAGTCTGTATCATTTCCTGAATAGAAGAAACCTTGCTTTCAGCATATTCCTTTATCTTTTTATCATGCGGATTTTCCTCATCAAATTCCCATATAATAACCTGTCTTGATTGCCTGTTCCAAAAAACGTAGCAATCTAAAGCCTCCGCAACAGCTCTCACAGGAACTAAAGTTCTGCTGTTTTCAATCTTTGCAGGTGCATCAATCGAAATAACCTCATTATTTTTATATAAAACATTTTCGCCTATTGTAATAGTAATTACAGTATCATCTTTTGTAGCCGTAACTGTTTTAGCGGTGTCATCCCATAAAACTTTGGCACCAAGACTTTCAAAAATAGCACGCATGGGCAAAAATGTTCTGTCATTTTCAATTTCTGCCAAAACATCACTTACAAGCTCTTTATCTTTTATAAAAACCTTCGGGTAAATAAGCGGATTTGGGATGTACCCCCACGACTTTGTGTCAAACTCTCTTATGCCCAAAAATCCGTCGCCGTAGTAATAGGCATCATTACCGTGAACCGTGCATATCTGCTTTCCTCCGTAATCGTAAAAATACACGTGTTCCGAATCGTATGCATATATAAGCCCGTCGCCATAAACGTGAATATATTCAAATTTTGTGTTTAGAACACTATTTCCGTTTGCATCAATCAAACCTTTTAAAATATGATAGGGACCGACAACCATATTTGTCTGAATAAAGGGATAAACATTGTAACCGCCTCCCGCACCCCTTAAAGTCACACCTTCGGGAGCTGTGTATATTATCTGGTTTTGAGCATTTTTAATAATTTTTTGGTCTACAATAAATGCCTCACCGCCCGCAAGCTCTTTCATAGAGTAATCAAAAGGTATAATTATGTTTTGATTCATATCCATAACAGCCCACATACCGCTTGCATCTGTTACCACCATATAGCCGTCTAATAAATATTGAACAGAATAGTTGTAATTGTAAGTGTAAATATCATTTCCGTTTTTATCAATAACATCATAATCGGTTTTTGCATACCCGTCTTTAAAATTGTGTGCAGCCCAGTATGTGTCGGGAGCCTTTAAAATTTCGCCATTTTCAAGCAAATATCCATACTTGCCTCCCGTGTAAGTTCCGTATTGACTAAGCTGTCCGCCTGAACATATCATGGCAACACCGTCATGAAACCCATAAGCATATTCAAACTGCAAGGGAATCTGCTCTTCACCTTTTGAATTTAAGTATCCAAATTTATGCTCACGGCTTACAGGGATTAAATCACTTTTGCCGTCACCACCTGGGTCATTACGGTAAAGCCTGCGTGGATTTTGCTTAATCTGTTCAAGAAAAAATGCATCATATACAAACTCTGTAAGCTGATTTCCGTACCTGTCAAAATAAGCATATTTCTCATTTTTACCTAAAATCTGAATAAGTCCGTTAGAGCATAAAAACTTTACCCTCTCATCAAAAGGAATAAGAACATTACCATAAATATCTATAACTGCCGACATATCGTCTTTGTGTACCACGGTTACACCTCTGCAAAAGTGGTCACCAAAGTCGTAATTATCATTTATTGTTGCTTTGTATACATAAGCATTGGCAGTTACCGAAAAAAAGGTAAACATAGCAATAAATAATGCAAAAATACGTTTTTTCATAATAAACTACTCCTTTCAATTTAATTATATATATGTTAGCTGGAAAAATCAAGATATTACAACAATTTGTCAAAGTAATGTTGCAAAGAAGAAATGTTTATGTTACAATAAAAAAGCAGTTTAATGTATAGTCATTTTTGCCTCGTGTTTACCCCCGGAGGATTAAAAAATGAAAAACAAATTACTTGCATTTATAATAATTTTGTTTACTTTATCAACGGCAGTAATTGTACAGGCAGCCGATACCGTTATACAAAACAGAATAGATGCTTTATATAACCTCGTCGGAAATATGTACTTTAATACAGAGCAGAGCATAGCCTGCGGTAAAAAATCAGCAGGGCATAGTTGCGGTAGTTGCTATACTCCCAATATAGTTGAATCAGAATGGTTTAAAAAACTTTTCGGCACATGCACTACCTCGCAGTTTGCAAATCAGTACGGAAATGGTGTAACTTATACAAGAAACGGTTGGTCGTGCCTTGGTTTTGCAAACTTTGCCGAATGGTATATTTTTAAAACAGCCAATACCGACACAGTATCCACAAATAATATGGGAACATACTCTTTTAATTACAGCAATGCACAAATATATGCAAAAAAGGGCGATATATTAAGGCTTGGTAATAGACATTCAGTAATATTTATAAGTGCAAACGAAAATGGAATATATGTTTTGGATTCAAACTACCAAGGCACTTATAATTGCCTTGTAACAAAACATAACATCCCTTATACAAGTTACACTGAATTTACAATTTCGAGAGCGATTAACAGAGCAAACCTCGCTCCTGTAACAACTACCGTACCATATACATTCTCGTCTCTTACAAAAAATGCCGAAGAATACACTGTTAAGACAGAATTATATAACTTTTCACAACCCTGCGAAGTTATTGCAGTAGGGTATGAAAACGGAAGAATGGCAGCCTTCCAAATCAAAACTTATAATCAAAACACAGTAACCTTTACCCTGAACGGAGATTTTGACCAAATCAAAGTAATGGTATGGAACGAAAGAAGAGTCCCGTTATGTAAAAGTGAACGGGTAATATAAACTAAAGATAGAGAGAAAAATATGAACCTAAAAGATAAAGCACTTGAAATAATAGAGATATTAAAAACCACATACTCCGAGGCAGATTGTACATTAAACTATAAAAATCCATTCGAACTTTTAGTGGCAACCCAGCTTGCTGCACAGTGTACCGATGCAAGGGTAAACCTTATAACACCGGGGCTATTTAAAAAGTTTCCTAATATTGATGCTTTTGCAGATGCCGACATTAAAGAACTTGAAGAGGCGGTAAGACCTACAGGTTTTTATCATAACAAAGCAAAAAACCTTAAAAATTGTGCACAAAAATTAAGAGAAACTTTTAATTATCAAGTACCCGATACTATGGAACAGCTTTTAACCCTGCCAGGGACAGGAAGAAAAACAGCAAACTTAATTTTAGGCGATGTTTTTGGTAAACCTGCAATAGTGGTCGATACTCACGCCGGCAGAATCTGCAGAAGATTGGGCCTTACAAAAAACACAGACCCCGCAAAGGTGGAACAGGATTTGTTAAAAATAATTCCTCCGCACGAAGGTTCTGATTTTTGCCACCGCCTTGTAATGCACGGGAGGGAAGTGTGCAGTGCAAGAAAACCCTATTGTGATAAATGTACACTATCTGATATATGCAGTAAAATAATATAAAAAGTCAGCGGCTGTGCCGCTGACTTTTTTAATCTCAGCCTTCGCTGAAGAAGTTTTGTGTGTGATAATATGTGTAGGTACTGTTGGGATTACATGCAATACCAACACCAAGATAATCATAATCGCTTAACATATTTTCTCTGTGACCGCTTGAATTTACCAATCCGTAAAAAGAATGAAAACCTAAAAATTTTCCACCGCCTCCGGAAATATTTTCGCCAGACTTCCTCAAATTGATACCCTGCGCTGACATTCTTTGAGAGCTTGAAAGGCCATTTCGATTTGTATGTGAAAAATAATCGTTTTCTGCCATATCTTCGCTGTGAAGCTTTGCTGATTTTGCTGCCTTTTCACTCCATTTAAAAGGTTTTAAATTATGCATAACCCTGAAAGCATTGGTAAAATGAAAGTTCATTTTGCCCTCATCTAAAAGCTGTTCATCCGAGAATGATGTTATGTCATACCGCACAGGGTTATAATTGTCATTAAATAGCTTTATACTGTGTATTTTATTATTGTCGTTTGAATCGGCATAAATTCCGTAAATTGTTTCATCTCCTATTATGTCGCCACATTTATAATCAAGATATGAAAAAGCTTTTCCTGTTGATGCAATAGCAACTATTCTGTCGGCATCCACACCTATTGCATAAAAGTTTTTGTAAGTATCTGTACCATAAACATTCCACTTGAAATTGCCAGTTGATTCAAGAGTTTCGTCGGGAGAATCCAAAGACTCTGTGCTCATACCCAAAAACAATTTTTGATTATTTATATATATGATATTTTTTTCCAGATATGAAATTGTATTATAAACAAAACGTGCAACATCACCACGATTTGCAGCTTTACTACCATCACCATACATAATGTCATAGTATGCTGTTAAATCAATAATGTTCGTGTTACGCGCTACCTCCACATAGCCTTTTGGCCAGCCACCTTTCTGTGCGGCATCATATTCCATTCCCGCCATGCACACAAGCATTTTTATTATTTCGTAATAGGTTACTTTGTCATCAGGAGCAAACATGCCATTGCCCATGCCATTTATAATTTTATTTTCTGTTGCAGCCATAATATAACCGCAACCCCAAAAATCATTTTCAACGTCGTAATATACACTTTCAGCAGAAGATTTTGGAATTTCTGCAGCACGGGTAATTACAGCAGCAGCTTCTGCTCTTGTTATTTTACCTTCGGGTCTGAAGGTAGAATCATCGTATCCGTTAATAATACCTTTTTTACTTAAATTCATTATAGCATCATAGTACGGACTTTCCTTTGATACATCAGAAAAGCCTTCAGCACATACCGGAAACGAGATAGTAATACATAAAACCATTAGTAAACAAATAACTTTTTTAAACATATTAGAACTCCTTGATTTATATTTATAAACATTATAACATCAAAGACCATTAGTTTCAACCGATTTATTAAAAGAAAGAAAAATAAATTGAAAACGGCACAGAAAAATCTGTGCCGTTTTTAATCCTCCCTGATAGTTTCTCCGTCCCAAAAACGGTCGGGGTCATCCTTTGAAATTTTGTGTAAAATTTCGGGTTCCTGATAGTCATACCTGTTTTTTATCTCGGTTTCCTTAAAATTTTTCTTTTGCGAAGCTTGGTTTTTCATAAAAACACCTCCGTAAAATATATTTTGGAATCCAATATTAGTATAACTCTTTTTTACTATTTATTCAGCCTTTTCAAAATAATTCGCTTTGCAGCTCTTTCAAACTCGTCATCAAGTGGGTCAAAGACGGGTACATTTTCATATTTTTTATCAATGGCAGTACGAATCATTTCGTCAGCGACAGAAGGATTTTTAGCTAAAAAAGGCCCATGCATATATGTGCATAAAAGATTCTTGTAACGTGCACCTTCTGTTTTGTCTTCTCCATTATTACCAAAACCTTTTATAACCGAAGACAGGGGAGAAATACCTTTTAAAAATGTTCTGCCAAAATGATTTTCAAAACCTACACATATTTCGTTATCAATTTTAACCGAAATGTCACCTGTAAAGGGTTTTCCTGCTTCTTCTGTATAAACAGGGATAATTTTGCATCCGTCAACCTGATGTCCGCTTTCTGTAAAGAAATATTCGCCAAGGCATTGAAAACCAGTTCCAATAGCTAACATAACGCCTTCATCTTCAATATATTCCTTTAAATATTTTATATTCTTCTTCAAATCGTCAAGAGCAGTTAAAACCTTTTCGCCTTTAGCACCGCCCAATATTATAATATCATATTTTGAAGGACTGAAATAATCACCGGGGTTAAACGAGGTAATATTAGTTTTTATACCTCTTGATTCAGCTCTGAATTTAAGTATAGCAGCATTTCCTGAATCTGCGTGCATATTAAGAAGAGAAGGATAAAATACACAAATATTAAGTTCCATAAATACTGCCTCCTTTAATATTTTTTCCTACGTAAAAATTTACGGAAGTTTTGCATTCCCGAATATGTAGTAAAAAGATATATCCTGTCGTGACAATGCATTTTAATATCGTAAAGCAAAGCTTCATAATCTGCACACATAAAGAAAGCAGATGTATTAAGCCCCGCTGTTTTAAGTCTGACTGCCATATCATAACGGCGGTTTCCTGCAATAAGAATGTTATTGTAATTCATTTCTTTTGCAGCCTCATAGCGTACATTATAAATCCACGAAACATCAATTCCGTCTTTTTCGTCGTCGTTTAAAATAAATGCAAGGTTTGAAGGCTCTCTGTCAGGGATAACAGAATGTATCGATTCGTTTGCCCCTGCAGCATTTTTAACAGGCATCATAACAACTTCAACACCGTCAACTATAATAGTTTGGGTGCCGTCAATGCTTCTTTCAAGACCTGATAATGCTTCTTCAATGCTGTGCTTTGAAACACCAAGCTTTTTTGCACACGCAGCAGCACAAAGAGCGTTGTAAATATTATATATACCTGAAAGGGGGAGAGAAACCTGCATACCGTCATTAAAACAAATTCTCGAAAAATTGTGAGTAATTTCAAATATCTTGCTTATGTAAACATCAAGAGTGGGACGTTTTATACCGCAAACAGAACAAGCGTAAGAAAAATCTTCGCCCGATACAATTTCTGCCTGACACATAGGACAGCAAAGATTTTCGCTTTTAGAAAATCCTGAAGGGATTTCCTTTATACCATAATATATCTTTTCATAAGAGGGTAAAAAGTCCCAAAAAACAGTAGTATCACCGTTTAAAATAAGGGTTGAATTTTCAGAATGTCTGTAAGCTTCGGCAAGAAGCTCTTTTGTTTTGTCAGGATTTTCATAAGTATCAGTGATATCAGAATATAAATTTGTAACAGCAATAATTTCGGGCGAAACATTTTCAAGCAAACTTTTTAAAGCTTCCGAATCTGCCGAAAAAACAGCTATACTGCATTTGTAGTTTTCTGCTAAAAAAGCTGTTACAGTTTCCTTTGTGTTTAAGGAAGCTTTTGCAACACAAGCCTTTACACCGTCGCAGTATAAAATGCTTTTAAGAATTTCAGAGGTAGTGCTTTTCCCGTTAGTACCTTCAATTAAAACAATCTTAAATTTTTCGCAAAGAAGGTTAAAAGCCGAAGGGTAAAGAACAAGCAAAACCTTTCCAATTTCATCAAAGCCTACACCCAATAACCGTGCAATTTTAATAAATAACGAAAAAATCATAAATAAAATATTCATTAGTCAAGCTCCTTGTGAGAGAGTTCTACAAGCTCGGATGCTGAAATTTCTGCATCCATATCAGAACATTTTTTAATATACATTAAATATTCAATATTTCCCTTAGGTCCCTTTACGGGAGAAAAATCAGCACCTAAAACCGAAAAACCGTTTTCTTTTGCAAAAGAAAATACACGTTCAATAACTTCTATATGAACAAGCGGGTCTCTTACAACCCCATTTTTCCCAACCTTTTCTCTGCCTGCCTCAAATTGCGGTTTTATAAGACAAACGGCTTCGCCATTGTCCTTTAAAAGATTTTTTAAAACAGGCAAAACCAGAGAAAGAGAAATAAAAGAAACATCAATAGAAGCAAAGTCCAAAGCCTCGTCAATGTTTTCTGGCGTCACAAATCTTATGTTTGTACGCTCCATATTAACAACTCTTTCATCTATGCGTAAGCTCCATGCAAGCTGCCCATAACCCACATCAACTGCATAAACTTTCTTTGCACCGTTCTGGAGCATACAGTCAGTAAATCCGCCTGTTGAAGCACCAATGTCCATACAAATACATCCGTCAAGTGTAATGGGGAATTGTGCCATAGCCTTTTCAAGCTTTAACCCACCACGGCTTACATAGTTAAGAGTGCTTCCGCGAACCTCAATAACATCGTCTTCCGATACCTGCATACCTGCCTTGTCAGCCTTCTGGTCATTTACATATACAATGCCTGACATTATAATAGCACTGGCTTTGTCTCTGCCGCTTACCAAACCGTGCTCGGTCAAATATTTATCAAGCCTTATCTTCATTTTGTAACCTCCGTAGGATATCTTCTGCAATACTTTCACCATCAAGCCTGTAAGCTTTTGTAAGCTCATTTATTGAACCTTGCGGTATAAATTCATCAGGGAATGCTTTTATAATATCAGCCCCAAGCTTTTCTCCTAAAGAACCAAATTCCATATTATCTTCAACAGTTACAAGCATTCCTGTCTTTTTAACAGATTTTAAAATACTGTCTTTATCAAAAGGCTTAACAGTAGACATATTTATAACTTCAGCTGATACACCTTTATCGTCTAAAATGTCAGAAGCTAAAAGTGCCTCATAAACCATCCTTCCGTAAGAAACAATGGTAACATCATTTCCTTCTTTTAAAATTTCAGCCTTTGCAAAATTGAAATGAGTATCAATATGGGGAAGAGGCCCTTTAGGATAACGAATAGCCACGGGTCCTTCAATACTGTTCACAGCAAATTTCAGCATCAAATCAAGCTCTTCGTTACAAGAGGGCGACAGAATAGTCATATTTGGTATGTGTGATAAAAACGAAATATCAAATACACCCTGATGGGTTTCGCCGTCATTACCCGCAATCCCCGCATGGTCTATTGCAAAAATAACATGATAATTTGCTAGTGCAATATCCTCAATCAAAGAATCATACGCTCTTTGTAAAAAGGTCGAGTATATCGAAACAACAGGAACAAATCCTTCGTGTGCAAGCCCTGCCGCCATAGTAACAGCGTGTTCTTCTGCAATACCTGCATCCGAAAATCTTTCAGGGAACTTTTTAATAAATTCGGAAAGTCCGCACGAAACAGGCATAGCGGGAGAAATTGAATATATTTTTTTATTTTCATCTGCAAGCTTTGTTAAAGTTTCACCAAACTGGGCAGTCATAGTCTTTCCGCTATCAGTTTTTCCAGAAGAAGAAACCGCATGGAAATTAGAAGGCTCTGCCTCAGCTTTTTCGTAACCCTTACCTTTTTTTGTGCAAATGTGTACAATGCAAGGTTTTTCATATTTTTTGGCCTGCGAAAAAGCAGTACATAAAGCCTCTAAATCGTGCCCGTCAAAAGGACCAAGATATTTGCAACCAAGCTTTTCAAAATAAATTCCGGGCACAAAAATAAACTTCATAAGCTTCGAAAGCTTGCTTGTAACCTTATACAAAAAAGAACCTATTAAAGGTATCTTCGAAAAAACTTTTTTAGTGCGTCCTTTGGCATCAAAGTAAATAGGATTAGTTCTTATTCTATTTAAATATCTTGAAAATGCACCTGTAGATTTTTGTATTGACATCTGGTTATCGTTTAAAACAATAATAACCTTTTTCCCACAATGTGAGAGATGATTCAACGCTTCCTGATTTATTCCGTTTGCAAAAGAAGAATCACCAATAACAGGAATAATTTCAAAATTCTCTTCGTTTATATCTTTGGCAAGAGCAAGCCCTAAAGCAAGCGAAAGGGAAGTGCCCGCATGCCCCGCATTAAAAGTATCATATTCACTTTCTGATATTTTGGGAAAACCGCTTAATCCGCCCTTTTGACGTAATGAATCAAACCCGTCACGTCTTCCGCAAATAATTTTATGTACATAGCTTTGATGGCCAACATCCCATATAATTTTGTCGTAAGGGGCATTAAAAGAGTAATGCAAAGCTAAAGTAAGCTCCACAACCCCGAGATTAGAAGCCAAATGCCCGCCGGACTTGTTTACTTTTTCAATAAGAAAACTTCTTATTTCACCGGCAAGAACTTCAAGCTCATCAAAATTCAGTTTTTTTAAATCATCAGGAGAACTGATATTATTAAGAAGCATTATTTATCCCTCTTTGAAAAAAACGCTAAAATACGTCCAATGAAAAAAACAATGGAATTACAGTTTTTAAAAGCAAAGGTTTTGGCAGTTGCCTTACCACCAATGGTTAAAGAGGCAGTGATGGCGGTAATTATTAAGGTAGTTATAAGCGAGTCCCACGAAAATTTTAAAGTGAGCGAAGCAACAATAACAGCACCCGCAGCACCACTTACAATACCGCAGATGTCACCGATTACGTCGTTACAAAAGCTCGAAACCTTTTCGGCATTACGCAAAAGCCATACCGATTGACGTGCCCCTGCAATTTTACTTGAGGCCATAGCATGGAAAGGTGACTCAACCGAAGAAGCAACAGCAATCCCCAAAACGTCAAAGAAAATACCTATGCATATAATAAAAAATAAAACCAAAAAGGCAATACCTATAGGTAAATCCGACAACAAAATATTAGAAACAAAAGTAATTAAAATCGAAAGAAAAAACGCAATAAAAGTAACAAACAAAACCCAGGGCAAGCTGAAGTTTTTACCCTGAATATGAGAAGTTTTTACTTTAATTTTGCGTTTTTGATTATCCTTATTCATAATAATATCCTAAAGCATATAAAAAAGTAGGTGGTAGAACACGAAGTTAAGTTTGCGGCATAGGTCCGTGTTGGATTTCCCGCATCAGTACCACGCGTCGCCGTCGTGGCGGTTCCCCTTTAAACCAAAGCTGAGCCGTGGCTCAAACCGGATTACCACTAAGTCCACACTGCAATCCTTCGTATCCTTCCCTAGAAAAAGGGACAGCCTAGGAGATTTCCTCAACAGTCACGCCAAATCTTTAGCCTCTTTTGCAGACATAATTTCATCAAGCGATAGCAAAACTTGTGTTGGCCGACACAAAGAATTGCCCAAGCAAGAATCCCTTATGGCCACTCAAGGCAGGCTACTCTGCCCACAGCACCAAAAGGCACCGCAAAGCAGGTTTAATCCCAAGCCGTACACCAGCCTTTATAAAGCAAAATGCACGAAAATGGGTCTCCACGGAAAGAGGGTTAAAGTCGTATGCCGTTACAACCCACCCGCAAACCTTAACTCCCAGCACCAGCCCCTGACTGGCATCAAAAGCCGGCACAAGGAACTTCATCGATGTGCCCGTCGGCGGATTTTTAGGCCCGCCCTGGGATTCGGCAGAATTGACTAGGATACTGCACCACCGTAAATATTATAACATAGTAAAATAGATTTGTAAAGTGTAAAAAAGGTTAACCTTCGTAATATAAAGGCAATCTTCTTTTGTGAGCGGTACGATTGTGTGCTGAAGATATTTTTTCAGCAGAAATCGAATTTACTTCATTTCCTTCTATAAAATCCTCAATTTCAGAATAAAGAACACCCATTTCAGCTTCATCGGTCTGCCCTTCAAAAAGGCCTGCCGACGGAGCTTTTTTAATAATATTTTCGGGAGCACCCAAAAATTCCAAAAACTCGTATACTTCACTTACAGTAAGGTCGGCTATAGGATTAAAATCACAAGCACCGTCGCCCCACTTAGTAAAGTATCCCATAAAAATCTCACATTTATTCCCGGTTCCCGCAACAACGGCATTGCGTGTTTGCGCAATAGCATAAAGCGTAGTCATGCGAAGACGCGGATTTATATTCATAGAAGAGGGAAGGGATAACTCAATTGGAGAAATTGCATCAACTATAGTATTTTTAACTCCGCTTAAATCAACGGTTATGTTTTCTATTCCGAATTTTTCGCAGGTAGCAACAGCATCCTGCATATCTTCCCCAAAATTGCGTTTTGAGTTGCAGGGCATCATAACCGATAACACATTATCACAGGCTTTTTTACATAAAATGCCAACTAAAGTGCAATCCTTACCACCGCTGTTTCCAAATACAATTCCGTCAGCATGTGAATTTTTAAGAACCTCTTTTATAAAAGAAACTCTTTTTTCAAGTTCTAAAGCATAATTTCTCATATATAAACCTCGTAAAATGTTTTTTAAAATTATATTACTATTTATATAATATGTCAAATGTTTTTATATAAAAATTATTTGACATAATTTAATAAATGATATTGACTTTGGAAATATTTTAGAGTATACTGTATGCTGGAAATATTTTGAGGAAAGGAAGAACAGTATGAACACAATTTCACTTGAAGCTGCAAACGAGATAAGCGAATTAACTGTTTTCGGTTTTGGGTTTGGGCTTGTTTTTGTAGGTCTTGTGTGTCTTATAGCAATATGCTATATCATGGGTTCAGTTTGCAAAGCACTTGTAAAAGAAGAACCCAAAAAGGTACAGACACCTGCTAAAACACCGGCAACAACAATTCCAAATAAGCAGGAACTTGCAGCAGCAATTTCTGCAGTAATAGCAGAAGAACTTGGTACCGATATAAAGGGTATCAGAATACATTCAATTAAAAAAGTGTGAGAGGAAAGGAAAGAGAAGAATGAAAAAGTATAAAGTAAATGTAAATGGAACAGCATATGAAATAGAAATTGAAGAATTAACAGGCGCAGCACAGGCTCCCGTAGCAGCTCCCGCACCTGCAAAAGAAGAAGCACCCGCACCTGCACCCGCAGCAGCTCCCGCAGGCGAAGGACAGCAGGTAACAGCTCCAATGCCCGGCACAATTTTAGCAGTAAATGTGCAGGCTGGCGATACAATTAAAAAAGGCCAGGTTCTTATGGTTTTGGAAGCTATGAAAATGGAAAACGAAATTATGGCAGGCTGCGACGGTACAGTTGAATCAGTTTGCGTTACAAAAGGCACATCAGTAGTATCAGGAACAGTACTTTGCACAATAGCTTAAACTTAAAGGAGTAATAAAAATGTCAACAATATTAAATTTTCTTGGTGACACAGGCTTTGCTCTTTTGGCAGAAAACTATCTTTGCCTTATAATGATAGCTATTTCTCTTGTACTTATGTACCTTGCCATTGTAAAAAAATTCGAGCCATTGCTCTTGTTACCAATAGCATTCGGTATGCTTTTAACAAACTTACCCGGTGCAGGATTATATCATCCTGAAATATTTGGCGGCGGAACTGTTAACTGGGCAGCCTTTCCTCACGGTCTGGTTAACGGGACAGAAGTTACAGCAGGGCTTTTAGACTATCTTTACCTCGGTGTAAAGCTCGGTATATATCCTTGCCTTATCTTTATAGGCGTTGGTGCTATGACAGACTTTGGTCCCCTCATTGCAAACCCCAAAAGCTTGCTTTTAGGTGCTGCAGCACAGGCAGGTATCTTTATAGCATTCTTTGGCGCAGTAGCACTCGGCTTCAATCCCTTTGAAGCTTCTTCAATTGGTATCATCGGCGGCGCAGATGGTCCTACGGCTATATATGTAACATCTCGTCTTGCTCCCGACCTTTTAGGTCCCATAGCAGTAGCTGCATATTCATATATGGCACTCGTTCCCGTTATTCAGCCTCCTATTATGAAGGCTCTTACAACCAAAAAGGAACGTTCTATTGTAATGAAACAGTTAAGACCTGTTTCAAAAACAGAAAAAATTGTATTCCCCATAGTTGTTACAATATTTGTAGCACTTTTAGTTCCTTCAGCAGCTCCCTTAATAGGCTCACTTATGCTTGGTAACCTTCTTACAGAAAGCGGAGTTTGCGAAAGACTTTCAAAAACTGTACAGAACGAGCTTATGAATATCGTAACAGTATTCTTAGGCATTTCTGTTGGAGCAACAGCAACAGCTGAAATTTTCCTTCAGTGGAAAACTCTCGGTATAATAGTAATGGGTGTAATTGCATTTGCAGGCGGTACAGCCGGCGGTGTATTACTTGCTAAGTTTATGAACCTCTTTACAAAGAATAAAATCAACCCCCTCATCGGTTCGGCAGGCGTTTCTGCTGTACCTATGGCTGCAAGAGTATCACAGACTGTTGGACAGAAAGAAAATCCCTCAAACTTCTTACTTATGCATGCAATGGGCCCCAACGTTTCCGGCGTTATAGGTTCTGCCATAGCAGCGGGTGCGCTCCTTACATTATTCTTGAAGTAAGGGAGAAAGGATAAATTATGGCTAATAAATTATATATTACAGATACAATTTTACGTGACGCTCATCAGTCGCAGGCGGCTACAAGAATGAAAACAGAAGACATGCTTCCTGTTTGCGAAATTCTTGACAATATGGGCTATTGGTCACTTGAATGCTGGGGCGGTGCAACATTCGATTCTTGTATGAGATTTTTGAATGAAGACCCCTGGGAACGCCTTCGTACATTAAAAAAGGCAATGCCTAAAACAAAATTACAGATGCTTTTGCGTGGACAGAACCTTTTGGGATACAAACACTACGCAGATGATGTTGTTGAAGCTTTCTGTAAAAAATCCATCGAAAATGGTATTGATGTTGTAAGAGTATTCGATGCATTAAATGATACACGAAACATAGCCGCAGCAATGAAGTACATTAAAGAATACGGTGGAACATGTGAAGCGGCAATCAGCTACACAGTAAGTCCTGTGCACGACGAAGATTATTTTGTTCGTCTTGCAGAAAAACTCGAAAAAATGGGTGCAGATGTAATTTGTATAAAGGATATGGCAAACCTTTTACTTCCTTACGATGCATATTCTCTCGTAAAGAAATTAAAAGAAAACATAAGCCTTCCTATACATCTTCATACACATAACACAACAGGTACAGGTGATATGACATACCTTATGGCAGTACAGGCAGGTGTTGATATTGTTGACTGTGCGCTTTCACCCCTCGCAAATGGCACATCACAGCCTTCAACAGAAGCTTTGGTTGCCTCATTGCAGGGTACCGACAGAGATACAGGTCTTGACCTTGCAAAACTTTCAGAAGCAGCAGCACATTTCCGTACAGTTGCCGCAAAGTTAAAAGAACAGGGCAGTCTTGATCCCAAGGTATTAAGTGTTGACACAAATACACTTTTATACCAGGTTCCCGGCGGTATGCTTTCAAACCTTATTTCACAGCTTAAACAGGCAAATGCTGAAGATAAGTATTATGAAGTATTGGCAGAAGTACCCAGAGTTCGAGAAGATTTCGGATATCCTCCGCTTGTAACACCTACAAGCCAGATAGTAGGTTCACAGGCAGTACTCAATGTTTTATCGGGAGAAAGATATAAGATATTCACAAAAGAATCAAAAGGTCTTTTAAAGGGTGAATATGGCGAACTTCCCGGCACAGTAAACGAAGAAGTACGTAAAAAGGCAATAGGCGACGATGAAATAGTAACAGTTAGACCTGCTGACCTTTTACAGCCCGAACTCGAAAAATATCGCGAAGAAACAAAAGACATGGCAAAGAGCGAAGAAGACGTTTTAAGCTATGCACTTTTCCCACAGGTTGCACAAAAATTCTTTGAAACAAGAGATAAAAAAGAAGCACCTGCAGACGAAAACGCAGTTCGCGAGCTTTATGTAGAACTTATGTAAGAACTAAATAATAAAACGGGGAGCTCATTTTATGGGCTGAGAGGGATTTTAATCCGACCCGCATACCTGATTTGGATAATGCCAACGTAGGAATTTAAGCAGTACACCCCTATATGTTGGTGTACTGCTTTTTTTCTTCTGAAGGCAAAATAGCTTCAGAAAGGAAATTTATAATGAATAAAACAATAACTCAAAAAATAGTAACAACAGCAATAATGTTTGCACTTGCCTCAGTGCTTTCGCTTATCACAATATTCCGTGCCCCTTATGGTGGAAGTATAACCTTGGTATCAATGTTACCGCTTATAATTATATCAGTAAAATATAAAACATTATGGGGCGTTATGTCTGCTTGTGTTTACGGAGTATTACAAATGTTTATTACAGGCATCCCCGCACCTCCCGTGCAGGATTTTATTTCTTATCTTCTGGTTGTACTTTTAGATTATATCCTGGCTTTCGGTGTTTTAGGACTTGCAGAAACCTTTGAAAAATTTTATGGTAAGCAAAAAAGATTTTCCCTTGCCCTTTCAACTGCAACAGTAATATTTTTAAGATTTATATGCCACTTTTTGTCTGGCATAATTATATGGGGAGTTTACGCACCCGAAGGCACAAGTCCCGCGCTTTATTCACTTTTGTACAACGGAAGCTATATGCTTTTCGAGCTTATTATTACAACAGTTATTGTTGCAAATATAACACCTCGTATTTTAGGCATAAAATAAGACAAACCCTCATACCTTTTAAAAGAGGTGAGAGGGCTTGAAAGATGTTTTAATATATATATCTTCTCTTATAATACTTATAGGCATTATGTATTTAATGCGAAAACCTTTTAAATTGCTTGCAAAAGCTTCTTTACGCACTCTTATAGGCTGTGGAGTTCTTTTAGTGCTTAATACCTTTGGTACAACAAGCGGCATTTACATAGCAGTAAACTTTATTACGGCTTTTGTTTGCGGTCTGCTCGGCATACCGGGTTTGTGTGTGCTTATTGCCTTGGAACATTTTGTATAATGGAAAGTGCGGTTTTTATTCCGTCAACAGCACTCGACATTATACCGCCTGCATACCCACTGCCTTCTCCGACAGGATAAATACCAAAAATACTGGCTTCTCCCATTTCGTTGCGGTGTATCCGTACAGGGGAGGAGCTTCTTGTTTCAGGAGCAGTAAGTATTGCCTCGTCATTGTCAAAACCGCTTATTTGCTTAGAAAGTACGGGCAAAGCAAGCCTTAATGACTCTGTTATATATGACGGGAAAACTCCCGATATACTGCATTCTTTTACAGAAGGGGAGTATGTAGGCAAAACCTTGCCCATACCTATATTTTTACCTAAAAAACTGCCAACGGTTTCACACGGAGCGGAATAATCTTCTCCACCCAAAACAAAAGCTGCACGCTCAATTTTACGCTGATATTCTATACCGGAAAGAGGCTCATTTCCAAAAATATTGGGACTTATCCCAACAAGCAACGCACTGTTTGCATTTTTTCCATCACGTGCACAAAGACTGTGTCCGTTTGTAACAACACCGCCTTCTTCGCTTGCAGCACCCGAAACGTATCCACCTGGACACATACAAAATGTATAAACCGAAAACCCGTTTGAAAGGTGACACGAAAGCTTGTAATCTGCAGCAGGAAGTTTATTATAAAAATCACCATAGCATGCTCTGCTTATATCTTCCTGCAAATGCTCAATTCTGACACCAACCGAAAAGTTTTTCGCACTCATAGATATACCCTTACTAAATAACATCTTAAAGGTATCTCTTGCACTGTGACCTGTTGCTAAAATAAGATGGTCAGTCTCAAATTCGCAAGTATCAGTAATGGCAGAAAAAATTCTGCCGTTTTTTGTTTTAATATCTCTTAAAGTGTTTTCAAATAAAAACTCTCCGCCCAAAGCTTTGATTTTTTCTCTTAAGTTTTTTATAACAACGGGTAAAACATCACTGCCTATATGGGGGTGAGCATCATACATAATTTCTGGTTTTGCACCACATTCAACAAAAGTTTTTAAAACGTGGTAAATATAAGGACTTTTAATTCCCGTTCCAACTTTTCCGTCAGAAAAAGTCCCGGCACCGCCTTCACCAAACTGAACATTTGATGAAGCATTGAGCACTCTGTTTTTATAAAAATTATCTATATCCTTTTTTCGTTTGTCAACAGTTTTGCCACGCTCTAAAATAACAGGACATAATCCTGCTTGTGCTAAAATATAAGCAGTAAATAATCCGGCAGGACCGCTTCCTACAATTACAGGTCTTTTTTTGAAAGAAATTTTAGGAATACAGGGCATACAAGGTTCAGAATGCTCCGAAACGTTCTTTTTTTGAAGCATTTTTTGCTCATCTTTGCAACAAGCTGCAACCGTGTACACATAAAATACATCACTTTTTTTGCGTGCATCAATAGATTTTTTAAGTATTTTTAAATCTGTGCAAGGGCATCCTAAAAGCTTTTCGACAGCACTTAAAAGCATTTTTTCGTTATGTTCCACTGGCATTTTTATGTTGGAAATTTTAATCATTTAAAACCTCCCCGGCGACTTTACCTGCAAGCATTCCCGTGCACCATGCCCAATGCAGATTAAAGCCTCCGCAGTCGCCGTCAACATCTAAAATTTCGCCTGTAAAGAAAAGATTTTCAAGCTTTTTTGACATTAAGCTTTCAAAGTAAATGTCATCACAATTTATACCGCCTGCCGTAACCTGTGCCTGACCCCACGAAAGAGTGCCCGAAACCTTAAATTCAAAGTTTGACAAAAGTACCGCTAAATCCTTGGTATTACTAGCTTTTTTGCATATTTCAAACCCAATTTTTTTGTTTATAATGCCCGACAAAAAATCTTCTTTAGACATATAATAGAAATCGGCTTTTCTTTTTGAAAGAATCGAAAAAAGTTCACTTTCAGAATATTCCGGTAAAAGATTTAACGAAATATAAACAGACCTTTTTTCGCTTAATGCTCCTGATGCAATTCTCGAAAGCTGAAATATAGGAGGACCTGAAAGTCCGTACTCTGTAAATAAAACCTCACCGTATTCTGATTTTACAAGCTTCTTATCAACTATAACACTTGCCCTGCAAATATGCTTCACACCTTTTAATGCTTTAGGTGTGTTTTCACATTTAAGCTGAACAAGAGATGGTAAAAGCTTTGTGGTTTTATGACCGAATTTTTCTGCAAGAGAATATGCAGAACCGTCAGTTCCCAAAGAAGGAGCGGCCTTTCCGCCACAAGCCATAATAACTGCCTTTGCAAAAACTTTTTTTCCTTGCTTTGAAGTTATAATAAAGGAATTCCCTTCTTTTTTTATATTGCATACTTCAAAGTCAGTGATTTCCTCTACAGATAGCCTTGATGCCTCAAGACGAAGCATATCAAGCACGGTGGAAGCTTGCAAGCTTTTAGGATAAAGCTTGCCGTCTTCAAGCTCGCAAAACTCAAGACCGATACTCTTAAAAAAGTCGCGTACCGATTGTAAGCTATATTTATCAAGAACAGCTTGGGCAAAGGCGGTATCGCCATGATAGCGTGAAATATCAATATTTGCATTTGAAATATTGCATCTTCCGTTACCTGTCGAAAGTATTTTTTTGCCGACTCTTGGCAAGCGTTCAAGTATACATACGCTGCAGCCAAGTCTTGCTGCGGTAATTGCTGCGGTAAGACCCGAGGCTCCGCCTCCAATAATTGCTATATCCATAAGTCATTTTCCTTTTTTAAAAATATTGCAGGGGAATACCCTGCATAGATTTTTTATAAATTAAGCACCTCTTCGCCAATAAAAAAGATATTGTTGTGCAAGTCCCGAAAACTGCCCGAACTTGTCCATTCCAAAGCGGGTAACCTTGTTTTCTTCACATCCGTAAAGCTCGTTCATTACACGCTTTACCCATACGTCGGTAGGGAATACTTCAAACTTTGCAAAAGCAAATAAAAGTATACAGTCGCAAACCTTTGGACCTACACCCTTTAAAGAACAAAGAGCTTTTTTGGCGTCCGAAAGAGGCATTGAATTTATTTCGTCAAAAGATAAAGTATGAAATTTATTTATAGTGTCTGCAAGATAATCTGCACGGTAGCCTGCATGTAAAGGTGCAAGGTCATCTTTTGTTATGCCCGAAAGTTTTTCAGTGGAAGGAAAGGTATAATATTCTTTTCCGTTATAACAAATTTTTTCACCATACATTTTTGAAAATGTATTTATTATTTTTTGGATTCTTGGTATATTGTTGTTTGCAGAAATTATAAAAGAAACAAGGGTTTCAAAAAAATCTTGCTTTAATATTCGTATTCCACTCCCAAATTCGGTAGCAGTTTTTAAAAAGGGGTCAACAGAGAGCGAATTTTTAATACTGCTGTAATCACGGTCAAAATCAAAATAAGTTCTCCATAGAGAATTGAATTCCGATATATCTGTGTTATTAAGATAAAGAGTGTCGCCTTCAAGCTTTACATTTAAAACCTTGCCGAAAGCAACTCCCGTAAAGCTTGAATCCTCCTCTTGTTCCCACCTGAAACACTGTCCGCATGTAAAGGTGTGCAAAGGATTAAAGTCACGTATATTTTCTATTTTTATACCGCTTTGAGTGGATGATATTTTCATTGCTCGGTATTCTCCTCATCGGGTGTTAAAGGTGGCTCGGGAAGTGATACAGTTACACTGCTTATGTTTGCTACAACTCCTTCGGGGAGAACAAGCTCTGCAACGGCAGAATTTTCTCCTTCAGGGAAAACAACAGGAAGGGTTGTAATGCTTTCTATAGATGAAATAATCTCTGCAGGCCCTGTAATTTCAGCGGTTGACGGTTCAAAAACAAGAGTTGAAGCGTAATCAACTTTAATTGGAACAACCTTTGAAACTCCCACAGGAACCAAAACCTTTACAGAAGAAGTTTCACATTTTATATATTGAGCATTTTCTTCAAAGCCTTCTTTAAAAATAATCTTGGGAACTGCAGTTGTTTCCATATTTTCAGAAATGCCTGAAATATCAACATCAACACTTACAGAACTTACAGAAGAAAGCAGGGAAGAAGGGCCTGAAATCAAAGCCGAAGCGGAAGATAAAATAGCATCTTCATAATGACAACCTTCGGCGGGAGAACCTATGTAGTTTACCTGGATTTCTTTTGTTGTCTTTATAAGCTTGTCAACAGTTAAAGTTATATTGTAAGGACTTTTGTCGGTAATATCCACACTGTCAATAGGGAAAGAAAAGGAAACAGGAAGATTATACTGTCCGGGTTCTTTTATGTTTGAAATGTCAACAGAAGCGGAAACAGTATTATTACTTAACATAAGAACATCACGTCTTCTGCCGTTTACCTTTACTGAAGAATTTTTTGTATTACTTTCTATAATAACAAGAGAGTTATTTTCTAAAACCTCAAAATTTTTATAAGCAATGGGGATGTTGCGAACCCATACCTCTCTTACAGGGTTTTCGGAATATACAACAAAAAGCCAGAGACCTATAGCAACAACTACCGAGATAACTCTCATAAAAATTTCTTCTTTTTTATTTTTTTTATCATTGGAAATTATTTTTTTAACCATTTCAAACGCTCCTTCCATGAGGAAATATTGCTTGTGTTGTAGGCTTGTGAGGGATGAAAGGTGTCATAAAGCATAGTTTTTAAAGAATCGGTATTAAGATTTCTTGTCATATATCCGTTTGCAGCAAAGGAAATTTTGCCTGTTTCCTCAGAAACTATTACTACCGCTGAGTCGGATACTTCTGTAATGCCTAAAGCGGCTCTGTGACGTGTTCCAAGCTCACGGCTCAAAGAATCGTTTTGCGTAAGAGGAAGAATACAAGCTGCCGATATTATTTTTCCGTCACGGATAATAACTGCACCGTCGTGCAATGGTGTATTTGGTACAAATATGTTTGTAAGAAGGTCGGAACTTATTTTGGCATCAAGCTCTGTACCTGTTTTTATAAATTCACCTATTTTTGTATTACGCTCAATTACCATAAGAGCACCGGTTTTATCTTCTGACATTTTTTGTGCAGCAGCCGTAATTTCATTTATTATATAATCATACTTATTTTCGTCACCCGAAAAAATATCTGCCAAAAATTTTGAACGTCCCATTTTTTCAAGAACACGACGAAGCTCCGGCTGAAACACTACAATTAAAGCAATAAAACCAACCTGAAGAGTATTATCCATTATATAACTTAAAGTGTTAAATTGGAGCCAATGACTTAAAACCGAAATAAGAACCAGCACCAAAATACCCTTAACAAGCTGACCTGCACGAGTTTCGCGTACAAGCTTTAAAAGATTATAAAATAAAAATGCGACCAATATAATATCTACAAAATCTGTAATACGCATCATAGCAAAAAAATCTGTAACAGATTTCCAAAAAGTCATAAAATAACACGTCCTTTCAAAAAGTAAAATTACTACAAACTTAATTATACAACAAAATTACCATAAATGTAACCTTTTTTTAAAAATTTTTTTATTTTGTTGTGGCAAATATAAAAAAAGTGTGGTATACTAAAAATGAAAAGCAAAGGAGGCGTGTTTATGGCAGTTCTTACAAAGGAACAAAAGAAAGCCGAAAAGCGTTTGAAAATAGAGCAGGAAATACACAGCATAGTTATGGCTGACCGCCGTAAAATTTTGCTTGATAATATAAAAAAACGTGCAAGAACAGAATTTCGGGAAGGCGATAAGATACGCCTTGAAGAATGGATAGGCATGCAAAAGCTTAAAGAGAGAGACCGTGCAATGTACAGAATTTTTGAGGGTACGGTAAAACAGGTTACAAAGTCAGGATATTATGTTGAAGGAATTGCGGTAACAGGAGTATCGGTAAAGGATTTTATAAACAGAGCACATATAATAAACGGAGCGGTAAGCGTTTCAAAAATAAATTAAAACTTCGCTTTTTTTAGCGAAGTTTTTTATATAAAACGACAAAATTTTACACATTTTTATTTGTTTTTAATAGTATATAATGAAGAATAATTTTGATTCGGTACACCGCACTTGCCGAAATAAATTTAATCTTCAAAAAGTATAACCCCGCCAACATGACGGGGTTATACTTAATGCTTTGAAGGGTATTTTTTGTGGCATCCTTCCGAAATCTCTGATAAAGCCTCGCTTGTTTCAACGGCAAAATCCGTGCAGACGGCTATATCGCCTAAAGCAATAACACCAACAAGCCTGTCGTGCTCGATTACGGGTAATCTTCTTATTCTGTCATGTGCCATTGTACGGGCTGTTTTTTCGATATCGGTTTTTGGCGACACAAAAACTACTTTTTGCGTCATAATTTCATTTACGGTTCGCTCCTTGATATCCATTCCTCGAGCAACTGCTCTTATAACGATATCACGGTCTGTTAACACTCCGGAAAGCTTTCCCGAATCGTCTGTAACAGGAATTGAACCTATATTGTGTCGACGCATAACCTTGGCGGCTTCCTCGACTGTTGCATCACTGTTTATTGATACAGCCGGGGCTGTCATAATGTCTTTGACTTTCATTACTGCCTCCGAATGTGACTTTAAGTCACGTTGTTATTATACCTCTGCAAAAACAATATATTCAAAGAAAAATAAGGAAAAATCAAGTTACATAAAAATATGAAGCATGGGGAAAATAATGCCGGAGTGATTAAAATGAAAATGAAGTTAAAAAACAAAATTTCTCAAAAAAGTATTGTTGCAATGCTTTGTGCAGCAATAGCGGTTACCGCTTTTTCGGTGTTTCATTATTCGGAAAGGGCTGCCGATTACAAAATGAGGGTAGATAACCAATACCGTCGTTCTTTTGCAGAAATAGTTCAGTATATAAATAATATTGAAACTAATCTTGCAAAGGGCGCAGTTGTTACAAACCCGAGAAGTATGATAAAAATAGCAAGCAAAATTTACAACGAAGCTTCGCAGGCAGAGGCAGACCTTGGACAGCTTATGATAAGCGACACACAGCTTGATAATATGATGAAGTTTTTGTCGCAGGTGGGGGATTACACATATTCTCTTTCAATGAAGTATATAGAAGGGGGAGAACCGACAGAAGAAGAAAATAAAACTCTTTTGCAAATGAGTGAATATGCAAAGACTCTTAATGACGAGCTTCTTTTGATGCAGGATGACGTATACAGCGGAAAGGTAAGTCTTTCTCCTGATTTTGCAACAGAAAGTCAGAGAGTTATGGCAAACGAGTTTGAAAATATAGAAAATAAGTTTGCAGATTATCCTTCCTTAATTTATGACGGGCCTTTTTCTGACCACATTGAAAAAAGTGAGCCACAGCTTTTAAAGGGACAGAGAGAATATACAAAAGACGAGGCAAAGGCAAGACTTTTAGAAGTGGTGGGGAAGGAAAGATATGGGGAAGTTGAGTTCATTTCTGAAAACACAGGGAAAATACCTTCCTATACTTTTTCGGTAAAACCTGATAACAGTAACAGAAACATAAGTGTTGAAATAACAAAGAAGGGTAATGCTGTTGTCTGGATGCTTGATAACAGGGCTGTAGGAGAAATAAAAATAACGCCTCAAGAAGCAGTTGAAAATGCAGAAGAATATCTTAAAACAATGGGAATCCGTGATATGCAGGAAAGTTATTATGAAATAAAATCCTGCGTAGCAACTATAAACTTTACCTGCACGCAGGACGGAGTTGTAATATATCCTGATCTTATAAAAGTAAAGATAGCAATGGACACAGGCGAAGTTTTGGGAATAGAGAGTGCGGGGTATATTGCAAATCACAGGGCAAGAACTTTTTCGTCAAATCTCATAAGCGAAGAAGAAGCAAGAAAGAAATTAAGCAAAACAGTTACAGCAGACAAGGGCAGGCTTGCACTTATTCCTCTTGAGTCGAAAAAAGAGGTTTTATGCTATGAGTTTTTGGCGAAAACTGACAAAAATGAGTTTTTAATATATATAAATGCCGAAACAGGGAAGGAAGAAGACGTGCTTTTGCTTATGGTAACAGAAAGCGGAACTCTTACCATTTGATTCTGTGATATATGAAAAAATCTGTGGCAAACTAAAAATGTATTATAGTTTTACACAGAGGAGGCACAATGAACAGAAAAGAGAATAAAAATATTGAAGCGGAAATAGCAGATGAACTTGGTATTTTTGGTATATTTGCACAGGAAATAAAATCAATGGATGCAAAAAGTTACACACACAAAACACACAAAACAGAAGACCATATAAATGAAACAAACACAAAAAAGACCTGATTTTGGGTCTTTTTTGTGTTTGTTTAACATATATAAAAATAAAAAAAATCAATTATTGTAAAAATTTTTATAAATAATAAAAAAATTATAAAAAAGTATTGCACTTTATGTATAAATATGTTATAATTCTAACGTGGTTTATGTGCAATACATACAAAATCACAGAAAGTATATTAAAAAGCGGAACCTGCCGTATTCCGCAAAGAGGGTGTTATCACCCAAAAAAAATTAAAGGAGATGTAAGTAAATGAAGAAATTTTTATGTATTCTTCTCGCTTTCAGCATGGTATTTGCTTTGTCTGCTTGTACAGGCGGCGAAAGAGGTATCGGCGAAGCAGAACTTCTTGAAGGTTACGATCCTAACGCAGCAGTAACTCTTAAGATCGGTAGCCCCGGCGGTGACACAATAACACCCCAGGAAATCATTGATAACTTTGACGCAGCATTCCCCAACATCACTCTTGAAGTAGATGTAGCAGCATGGGGAGAATTCCAGAGAAAATTAAAAACTCAGCTCGCTGCAAAAGATCCCTCACATGTATTTATGAATGACTCAGGTTACAACGCAAGCCTTGGCGGCAAAGGTGCGGTTATGAACCTTAAGGGACTTATTGACAGAGACATTAACGCAGAAGACTACACAGCAGCTCTCTTTGCTGCTACAGACGCAGAAGGTCACGTATGGGGCGTTCCTCATGCTATGAACTCTATCGCTATCCTTTACAACAAAAAACTCTTTGACGAAGCAGGTCTTGCTTATCCTACAGAAGACTGGACATTCGAAGAAATGAACGAAATGGCAAAGAAGCTTACTAAAGATGAAAACGGCGACGGCGAACCCGAAGTTTACGGCTACGCTTCAAGTTACAACATCACAGAAGGTTACTTGCCTTACGTATTGGCTTCAGGTGGTAGACTTCTTGATGAAACACGCAAGATTTCACAGTTTAACACACCCGAAGTTTTAAAGGGTTTTGAAAGACTTTATCAGCCTATCGAAGAAGGCTTCTCACCCACACAGCAGTGGATTTCAGCTCAGCCCGGCGGAACAAGAATTCTGCCCTTCGTAAAAGGCCAGATTGCTATCATATTGGCTCAGTCTTCAAACATCCGTGCTATCAACGAAAACAAAGCAGATGATTTTGAATACGATGCAGCTCCCATTCCTATCGGTTGGGACGGCAACCGTTACTCAGTATACGTTCCCAATATGTGGGGTATTTACTCCGGCGCAACCGAACAGGAAAAAGGCGCAGCTTGGGAATTCTTAAAGTACTACCTCAGCGAAGAAGCTCAGGATATTACCGGTAAGTATTGTCTCTCCGGTTACCCCATCAGAAAGTCTACACTTTCTAACATAGAAAATAATGAAGAAGCAGTTCCCAGAAACGTTGGTGCTTACTTCAGATACATCGACGAATTTGGTGAAACATTATTCGAAAATCCCTGCTGGTCAGAATGGAATGGTGTTGTTGCAGGATATGCCGCTGAAATAGTTCGTGGTGAAAAAGTAGCTGCAGAAATTATGCCTGAAGTTCATGAAAAGGTTCAGGAAGCACTTGACTACTATTACAACTATTAATTATTAAATTTAATTCTGTAAGGGGCATAATCTGCCCCTTACAGAAAAATATTTTACTTTTTGATGAATTAACTTTTTAAAATTTAAGGTAGGTGTGTACTTTGGTAAGAAAACATGCACGATGGGGCTGGGTATTTGTATCACCTTATGTACTTAGTCTCTTATGTTTGACTTTAATACCGCTTTTATTTGCAATTTATTTGGCATTTTGTCGGTATGATATGTTTTATCCTCCTATTTGGACAGGATTAAAAAACTTTAAATATATTCTTTTTGAAAACGAAGATGTTTGGCCTTCATTAAGAACTATATGGGCGTTTGCCATATTACAGGAAGCTATTAAGCTTTCTCTTGCCAGTGTTTTGGCAGTATTTTTAAATTCGAAATTAAAATGCATTTCAGCATTCAGAATAATATACTTTATTCCTAACCTTACTCCAGTTGTTGTTACATCAATGATTTTTGGCATGTTGTACAGACCGGATGGTATTTTGAACAACCTCTTTTCTTATATAGGACTTGGTCCGTTCCAATACCACTACAGCCCTAACTGGTTTGAGGTTACACTCTCTGTAGTATTTATGTGTATTTGGTCGGGTGTTGGTTATTCGTCAATGTTCCTTTTGGCAGGCTTGCAGGGCATAAGCACCGAAATTTTAGAAGCTGCCGATGTTGACGGAGCAACAGGCGTACAAAAGTTTTTACGCGTTGTATTCCCCCTTATGAGTCCTACACTCTTCTTCCTTATTATAACAGGTTTTGCAGGTTCGTTGCAGGTATTCGAACCCTTCTTCCTGTTAAGAGCAGAAGGAAACTCGGCTGCTATGGTTCCTAACCAGATGATTTATGACTGGGTTTGGACTTCGGAAGGTAAAATTGGATATGCAGCAGCATTTGGTTTTGTAGTATTCTTTATGGTACTTATATTTACAATTATCCAGAAGGTTGCTGAGAAAAAGTGGGTGCATTATGAACAGTAAACAGATAGAAATAACAAACAATCCAAATCTTAATAAAAGAAAAAAACCTGCTAAATATATCCGCAGAGTACATACAATACAGTTTTTAGTATTAGTTGCATTTGCCGGATTATTAATCTTCCCGTTCTTATGGGCATTTGGAATATCTTTGGTTAGAGATTCTTTGTATGCTTACGATATTGAATCCTTTTTCAAACCCCCATTTGCTTTTGAAAACTATGCTATAGTTTTTAAAGAAGCAGGACTTCACAAGTATTTCTTAAACACTGCATATGTCATTGTAATGAATGGTATTGGTCAGGTTTTATCAAACTCGTTTGTAGGCTTTGGTTTTACAAGATATGAATTTAAAGGACACAATGTATTATTTATGTGTGCTTTGGCAACAATGTTCTTGCCTGCACAGGTTATGACAATTCCTTCTTATATTATCTGGAATAAGCTTGGTTTTGTTGACACTTATGTTCCTCTTATTTTACCTGCGTTTTTAGGTAATGCGATGAACATATTCTTAATGAGACAGACCTTTAAAGGTATGCCTGGTGAGCTTTATGAAGCAGCTTGGCTTGATGGTGCAAACCCGATTCGTATATTCTTTACAATATACTTCCCGCTTGCAAAGCCTATGATTGCTACCATAGTACTCCGTGTGTTTATGGGCTGCTGGAACGATTTGTATGGTCCGTTGATTTACTTAACAAAACCCGAAAAGTATACAGTTTCGATAGGTTTAAGCCACGTTTCGGATATGTATGAGCATAAAGCTAACATAAAAATGGCAGCGGCACTTATATCAATTGTACCTGTTTTAATTGTTTATTCATTCTGTCAGAAACAATTCGTTGCAGGTCTTTCAGCCGGTGCTGTAAAAGGTTAATTTATCAAATAAAAAATTATCCCGAGCGTTTACGCTCGGGTATTTTTTTGTGCAGTTACATAAGAAAAAACGTAAAATAAGTGGGTTACTTTCTTTTTATTATGTTCATTTTACTGAACACAAAATGTTTGTATTGCCGTTTCTCGTGCTTTTTAAAATAAATTTTTTTATTTAGTATACACAATGTTCGGTACAAACGCAAGTGCTTCTTTATCAAAACGTGCATCACTTGCAAACACCTGGGGTGCAGACGTGTTTATCTCAATACATTGTAATGCATCGACTAATAATACTGCCAACGGCACGGAGGTTTATACATTCGACACTTCAAGCAAGGCATTGCCATTAGCTAAAAAAATACAAAGTAAAATTATAGAAATTCTTGGCACAACAGACAGAGGGACAAAGACAGCTAATTTTGCTGTATTAAGAGAAACCGCAATGCCTGCAATATTAGTTGAAACTGCATTTATAAGTAACAAAGAGGACAACGATAAACTAAAAACGAGGCAGGCGGATTTTGCTGATGCAATTTTTATGGCGATTTGTGATGAGTATAATGTTTCTTATGAGGTTAAAACTTATGAAACTGCTGAAGAAATATTAAATAAGCTAACGGAATTGATTGAAATTACAGATATGAAAACTGTACTTGAGCAAATTCAGGATGCAATGGTGAATAGATAAATATGATACATATAAAAAGCCGAACCCGAGGTAGTTACTATGGGTTCGGCTCTGTTCATTCAATGATAAATATTTTTTTGTATAAAAGATTTAACCAATTTGTGTCAGATTGAACGAGTCAGGACCGGTTCTGATTATGCCTGAACCACTGTTAGGACCATCCTGCGGAAAACTTACATCTGTGCCCGGTGCAACTGTAGCAGAGTTATCTGGTGGCATTAGTGCGTAGAAATCAGCATAGTTTAACACACCGCCCGCTTCACCAGCAGGGGCCTTGCGGACCAATGGGACCAGGTTCACCCATAGGACCTCTTGGTCCTCTAGGGCCGGGCGGTCCCGGAGGACATTTTGTACAACAGAAACAATCATCTTTTTTATCACAGCAATCGTTTGATGGATGATTGTCCGTATAGCAACCTTTTGTCTGATGACTGTCATTATTGCAGTCATTTTCGCAATCATTTTTATTTTTGAAAAAATTTATTCTATTCATAAAAACTATACTCTAGCATATAAGGCCGTGTTATATTATATGATTTTTCTTTATAAAATGACACTTATGTTATTCATTAAATTTGCTTAGATAAGTAAGTTTGCTGAAATTACAAATAAAATTAAAGTATAGGTTGTACTATTTTTTGTAACCTTTATTCTGTACGAATTTTATGTATTGACTTTTCTTCTGGTTTTAGGTTTTTGCTAGGAAATTATTAAAAAATAAATTGAATTTTAATTAAAACTTGAAAAAGCTAAACTTATAGAGGTATAATATAGTTAAAGAAGCGAGAGGATAACTGTGTTTCAAAAGATATTGTTAAAGAAAAAGGTAAAACATATAATGATTATGGATTGGGGTTTTATTGCGGCAATATTATAGAAATGGCAAAATTTATCAATACTCGATTTGAATGATAATTTCAATCTTGTCGAAACCTTCGCTTTCGTTTACGGAAATTATTAAGACTTGTTGGAAATGCTTAAGAAATAATAGGAGAAATATTTATGAGTAAAAAAAGAGAAGCGATTAAAACAACTATTCAGGAAGCGATAGATTATTGGATTAAATTTGTGGATGAATGTGATTTAAGTATTGATTGGAGCGAAGCAGATACACATTGTTGGCGCTGCGGTTGCAAGAAACATTTGCAACGCTGTCACATAATCCCTGATGCATTAGGTGGGAAAGACTGTGCTGAAAACATTGTTTTGCTATGTAAAAGATGTCATGCGGAAGGGCCAAATGTTACGGATCCTGAAATTATGTGGGATTGGATAAAGGCGTACAAGGTTCCTTTTTATGAGACTTTTTGGAGCATCAGGGGCATGAAAGAATATGAGTTTATGTATAAGAAAAAAGTTAGTGAAGAATTAAAATACATATTAACCCAAATAGGAATAGAGCAAAATAGCGACAAATTCCAGGAAGAATGGAAAATTTGTATGGATTTTGTTATGAATGAAGCAAGTATTCATTTTGGCCAGCCATATTTCAATACTGTCACTATGGCGGGGATATATAGAATGATGCTAAAAAGATTTGCAGCAGAGCACAATGTGGAATTTCCATTGAGTAACCAAGATGAACCTCCTAAAACACCATGGTGGTTTAATGTTTAAGAAACAATACAATTAGTGCACAGGAGAAAAATAAGTTTAATTCAATGATATTAGATATATCAAGAGAAATACAGGATAGGATTGATATATCAAGTTGACCAATAGTTAAAGCATTTAAGAAATTTTACCTTAATATGTTTGATCGGGAACTGGATGGCATAGCCTTGGTGAAACAGATGATAGTTTTATAGAATGCTTTGAGGATGTTTTTCCCACTGGCTTTTTAAGATGCGATTTGCAAAAAACCAAAAATATTATTTATGATTTGACAGTGCTAAAAGCGATGTGCCTCGTTTGTATTTAGGGGTGATTTGATGAACAGACCGTACATAATCTGTCACATGGTGACATCAATAGACGGAAAAGTCACGGGAGAAATTTTGTCCCGACCGGACTTGTGACGGCATAAAAAAGGAAAGTAGAACCTAGCCTATGGCGGAGAAGGTGGGATTCGAACCCACGTGCCCGTGAAGGCAAACGCATTTCGAGCTGTTAGACAGTCTTTTCAGATAGACGAAATAAGCGGAAGTTAAAGGAAGTTAAAAAACGATAAAAACCGCATAAAATCAAGGCTTTGAGGGGTTAAAAACCTTCAAAGCCTTTGCTGTTCTCGCAAATTTCGTATTGCCACTTTTTGATGCTTTTTTTGGGTTTTCGCTAGAAAAGTGCTAGAAAAATGTTAGAAAAAATTATGGATTGTTTTGGCGTTGTTGAAAATTTTAAGATGATGTAGTATAATATATAAAATGCTGGGTGACCTTATATGGAGGTAGTGTATGTTGAAATTCGGTTCAGAAAACAAAGAATGTGGTGATTTTCCGTTTATAATTAATATAGATGATACTGACAATGTGTTGAAAATTTTATTTGCCTTGCCCAAAATCGGGGAAAAAGGTTCTGATATTGATGAGGATACAAAGGATGAAATAAAAGAACTTTTAAAAGAAGCATATCCAATTTATCCTGATGAAAAAAACATTTATGAAATCACTTTCGAGGATTATATTTTTTATCAGGTAAGAAATGAATCATATTGTACCTACGACGATTATGAGATAGGTAAAGGACGGCATTTGATTATCTATGAAAAGTCAAGACTGCTAGATTATGTGTCTACTGCAACTATTTGTTGCAAGCTAGATAATGGAGATTTCTTTCCGGGAGAATGGAAACACTTTGAAGTATCTTCGGAAAATCAGATTATAGATGTAATCACTTGCGTGGAGCCAATAATCAGAAAAATAGATGTAGAATAACCAGCATCTAAATCACTATAATTATCCATGAAATATGCCAAGGGGTAAGATGAATAATGACAAGTAAAGAGCTTAATTTAAAATTAATAGAATCATTCCCTGAAATCAAAGATGTTTATTATGAAGAAACATCTTGGCAAGACGGTGATGAAACAGGATCGCATGTCGTTTATGCAGATATATTTGTGCCTTTTATAAAGGCACAAATATTTGACGGACAAGAACAAACAGTGGCTAGTGCATTTCATTACATTGAAAAATTGCTTGAATTAAATGATGAATATGCAAATGAGGTAATAGCTTTGAGTGTTCTTGAATCATTGCTTTTTGATGAAGATGTATATAATGCGTTTTTTATCGAGTTTGCCAAACCAAATACTTTGGAATTAATTCAAGAAATTATACATAGCATAGATGAATAATTTGTACATAGGGGTAACAAATAATGATATATATTACAGGTGATACACACATACCAGTCGATATACAGAAACTTTCCA
>JAZSDN010000004.1:0-25266 GCA_045531205.1 Clostridia bacterium
TGGAAAGTTTCTGTATATCGACTGGTATGTGTGTATCACCTGTAATATATATCATTATTTGTTACCCCTATGTACAAATTATTCATCTATGCTATGTATAATTTCTTGAATTAATTCCAAAGTATTTGGTTTGGCAAACTCAATAAAAAACGCATTATCTATATCTTCATCAAAAAGCAATGATTCAAGGACACTCAAAGCTATTACCTCATTTGCATATTCATCATTTAATTCAAGCAATTTTTCAATGTAATGAAATGCACTAGCTACTGTTTGTTCTTGTCCGTAAGATATTTGTGCCTTTATAAAAGGCACAAATATATCTGCATAAACAACATGTGATCCTGTTTCATCACCATCTTGCCACGATGTTTCTTCATAATAAACATCTTTGACTTTAGGGAATGATTCTATTAATTTTAAATTAAGCTCTTTACTTGTCATTAGTTACCACAACCTTTAATAAACTTTGCTGATTAAACAATCACCTACCTTCTCCATTTTGAGAAAGTAGGTGATTAAGCCTATAATTTTCTACTAGTCCTGATTACATTCACTTTGTTTTCTCCTTCATCTGACCAAGCTTCAACAACCTGGTCGATAGAATAAACGGCATCATAATCATCATTTTCATTAATTGTAATTACCTCAGAAAACCATATATCTCTTGAAAACATTATGTCTTTTTTATCTGTTCTAAAAATAATTGCTCTGTCAAAAGAAATTTCATATTCTCCGTCATTTACTTCAATTACATCATTTATAATTTCAATGTTTTTGATTTTTCCGTCTATTTCAAATACTTCAAAAGGTTCTATGCAATAGGGTTTAAATTCAATAGCAGGATTAGAAAATTTGCATTCAAAACATGCTATATCTTCAGTAATATCAAAAAAAGGCATTTCTCTTTCAATATTACTAAGCTCGATTGAACATTTATCGGTCTTAATTCTTAAATTCCCATAAGCTGTATTGTGCGTTTTTGCACACTCGTATGAAATAAAGTTTGAAAATTTAAGATTTCTTAATAATTCTATCATATCTTCATTTAATGTTACATATACCATCTTTTTCACTCCTTTATTTTATAAAATGAATTTTTTGTGGTTTAATTCTTCCGGGATTTGTAACAGTTATCCTTCATAAAATTTGTAATTATCAATCTTTCCAATGCCCATTATCTAACCACTTCACTTTTCACTACTTATCATTAACTATTAAAAATCTTTATTACACCATTAATATCAATTGCAAGTTTAAAAATGTTTATTAATGCTTTGTGCACCATTTTGGTCTCATCATCAACATTTTCAACATTGGTTTCCTCTAAATCCTCTAAACATTCTTTGAGATTGTAGAATGTCCATTCTTCGTCTAAATCTCCATTGTAATATGCACCTGCAATACCTTTCCATCCCATTTCTGTTTTTAAGGAGTTCTCGACAATAAATAGCAAATGTCCATCCCAAACATTTAAGGTTTTAACTACTTTTTCATTCTTAATAACCTGGAAAACAATTTCGGGTTCTCCTTCATATCCAGCATATAAATCTATAATATCCATCATTTTAAATCCCTCCAATGACCATTATTCAACATTTCTATTTGTTTTTTTGTCGCATTACCTTGTTTCCTTGCGGTTATAGCCTTTTTCCACTCTGACATTGACACCCATTTGTTTTTGCCAACTAAAACTTCATGTTTTCCAGGATTAGCATTTTTTCCATAGCCAACACCCTTTATTCTTCTTTCAACCACCCAAGAATTACCTTGATTTTTTGGAGCATTAGGCGTTCTAGTATGCCATCTGCTCAAATAATTGTATTTTCCACTTCGCCACTCATATTTGATTTGAGAATATCCATTTTTTGCTTGTTTTGTTGCTGTAGCTGTTTTGGGAATCTTTAGTGGTGAACGCATTGCAGTTTTTCCAATATCACTTGCTTTATCCAAAGTTTTCGCAGCATCTACCGCTTTATCCGCCATTTTAGCAAGTTTTGCAGTATCTGCAACTTCACCAACAAATGGAATTGCCCCAATAGCACTAAGTCCTGCAGAAAGGAAATCACCTCTTGCAAGGTCAACAGGTATTGATGCTAGATTAGTAAAAGTATCCACCCCCGGAATAAGCGATGCGCCAGTTAGAACATTACTCACACTGTCTAAAACACTTCTCCAGTCATACTCGCGACTCCCTTGAGTGTTTCCAAAATTTCATCTTACTCCTCCACCCATTAAGCAGTCACCTGCTTTCTGGACTTTGAAAACTCACTTTCAAAGGCTATGATATTTATCCCAATATCCTTGTAAGGTTTAAAAATGCTGTCAGGTGCGCTACCGTAGACGACAATGGTTTTAGGAGACAGCCTTTGTACCATTTTGGCTAATCCTATTTTAAAGAAGATTTTATCTTCCTTCCGTTTAATACAACCATGAGTGCCTACCGCAACAGTCTTATTTTCTTCTAATCCGTCAAAACAGAAAGAAAAAGTTCTTTCATCCCCGAATCTCACATTGGGAATAACTTCAATTCCGTTATTCTGCAGCCAAACGGCTATTGCTCTGCCTCTGTATGTATTCCATAGTTGCATTACAAGCGGCATATTTCTGTAAAGGCTGAAGTCGGGGGAGATAATACCTTTAAACCTTTTAAGCTTATCTAGGTATTTCCTTGGGCTTTTCCAGAGCCGTTCAAAATTTTTATTGTGCTCGTAAAAAATAACCCAGCAGTCGTAGTCGCTCCACGCCGTCGACATTGCCTTTGAAAATGTTATTACTTTATCAGGCAAATGGTCACTCGTTTTTATAATGGGCAACTCAAAATAACCATCATAGTCGGCATTTTCTACCAGAAAAGAATGGAATACATCGTAATTATTAAATTTTTCATAAGTCATGAACCTAAAAAGACCTCCGTTTTTTAATTATTTTTTTGTTTTTTAAAATTTGTCTTGATTTTGGTTCACGAATATGCTAAACTGTACTCAAGGAGCGAGGTATGCGTTTAGTATATCCGCAAACAAACACATTGTTAAGCTGTTGGTAGCGGCTTTTCTAATGTGTTTTTTCTTTTATCTATGTAAAAACCGATTTAAACAAAGAATACACCTCCTTTATTTTATATTCAAAATAACTTTACACAAGCAATATAACACACCTGTAAAAAATTGTCAACTTTTTGAGCACAATTTGTTTATTCACTAAAAATAATAATCTGAATAATATGTTAAGCAAAGATAGCCTTAACAACTAACGCTAAAAAGGAGTTGATATAATGCTTATACATGTTGTTCAAAGAGGAGATACAATAAGTGCCATAGCGGCAAGATACGGAGTTTCGGTTGCAAGGCTTTTAAGCGACAACGGTCTTACTCTGAATTCGCGTCTTGCTGTTGGGCAGGCACTTATTGTAACGCTACCGTTGCAAACCTACAGAGTACAGCCCGGGGACAGCCTTTTTTCTATATCAAGAAGATTTGGCATAAGCGAAATAGAGCTTATTCAGAATAACCCCACCCTTGCAACCGAAAACGCTCTTTTTCCGGGGCAAGAGCTTACAATATCCTTCAGGGGAACTAAACGTCGGGCAGTTTCGGTTATGGGGTATGCCTATCCTTATATAAGAAGGAATGTTCTTTTAAGAGCATTGCCATATCTTACCTATCTTGCAATTTTTTCGTATGGGTTTAATGATGAGGGCGGGCTGATAGGAGTAGACGATACAGAGCTTATACGCCTTGCCTATGAATTTAAAACAGTTCCTGTAATGGTGCTTACCACAATAGACGAAAGCGGAACCTTCTCGGGCGAAAAAGCAAAAAGGCTTTTAAGCGACACAATTTATCAGAACACAGTGCTTGACAATGTTATTTCAGTTATGCGGGAAAAAGGGTATCTTGCACTTGATGTTGATTTTGAATATGTTCCCTATGATTATGGCGAAGCGTATCTTGATTTCCTTCAGAATGCAAGAGACAGACTTTTGGCAAATGGCTTTACCTTAAGCGTTGCTCTGGCACCCAAAACCTATGCAAACCAGCCGGGGCTTTTGTACGAGGCACATAATTATCCTGCAATAGGGGCAATAGCCAACAGAGTTTTACTTATGACTTATGAATGGGGATATACCTACGGTCCGCCTCTTGCAGTAGCACCTTTGCCGCAGGTTGAAGATGTGGTAAGATATGCCGTTTCCGAAATTCCGCGGAATAAAATTTATATGGGCATACCAAACTACGGATATGACTGGACACTTCCTTACGAGCAAGGCACCTCAAGGGCACAGGCACTAGGGAATCAAACGGCAGTTCAACTGGCGGCACAGCAAAATGCCGAAATACAGTTTGATACAGAAAGCAAAAGTCCATACTTTTATTACACTCAAAACGGCAGAAGCCATATAGTATGGTTTGAGGATGTAAGGAGTATTGACGAAAAGCTTCGCCTTGCCGACAGATATAATCTTGCAGGGCTAGGGTACTGGAACATAATGTTCCCATTTGCACAAAACTGGGCATTATTTGCAACAAGCTATGACATAATAAAGCTTGTATAAAGTTGACGAAACAAATAAAATCTGCTATACTCTAACGGGAGAGTGATTTTGTGAAGTTAAAAGAAAAAAACGGAATTAAGTTTTTGGAAAGTGAAATAATAAATACAACCCATTTATTTACTACAAGAGTGGGCGGCGTAAGCACGCAAAAGGAATTTGCATCTTTGAATCTTGGAGTAAGAAGTGCCGATAAATCCGAAAACATAGCCGAAAACTATAGCCGTTTAAGCAAAACCTTTAACCTTTCAAAAATAATTACTCCAAAGCAGGAGCATACAGATAATATAGTTGTGCTGAATAAAGAATCTGACTTAAACGCCCTGTATGTAGCCGACGGCTTTATAACTGCCGAAAAAGGAATAACCATAGGTGTTTTTACTGCCGACTGCGTGCCCGTGCTTTTATATGATGATAATAAAAAGGTAATAGCAGCAATACATTCGGGCTGGAGAGGAACTACTAAAAAAATAGCGGCAAAGGCAGTAAAAATAATGAAGGAAGAATTCGGTTGCCAAAGCATAGTAGCTGCAATAGGTCCGTCTATAGGCAAATGCTGCTTTGAAATAGGGGAGGATACAAAAAAAGTTTTTGACACCACACATCCTCATCTTTCCCATTTAACAAAAGAGTACGGCAGTAAATTCAAAAGCGATGTAGCAGGCTTTATAGAAGCAGACTTAACAGAAGCGGGCATAAAACAAATTGACAGAAGCGATTTATGTACCTATTGCTCAAACGATTTGTTCTTTTCGCACCGCCACACCGACAAAGGACGACAATGTGCATTTATACAACTTTGATGTTGTAATTTGAAAAAAAGTGTGTTAAAATGATTTCATCAAAGATGAAATCAGCGATATAAATTCCTGGTAAAATTTGCGATATGTACTTCGTACGCGATATATCTTTGATGCGATATGTCCCTTCGGGACGAGAGAAAAGGAATTTGTATCATATCGCAACGGAATGAAATGGAGTTATATCGCATTTGAGAAGCAAATATATCGCACGAACGAAGTGAGTATATCGCCAAAAAGTTTATCATTTAAATCGTTCACCTGATTATAAAATATTAAAAAAATAAAAAGAAGGTTACTTATGAAAAAAAGTATTGTACTTATTTTAATAATAACAGTTCTTGCATCGCTTTTTGCAGGATGTTCAGAAAAAAGCATTTCCGTATCGGGCAGAACCTATGCGTTCAACAGCCTTAAAACAGAAGGAGATACGGAGGTTATGGAGACTCTTTGTAAAGATATGCAGGTAGCATTTTATGCCGATGGCTCTGCACACCTTGTAATGCCGGCAGGCTATTTTGATTACAGAGAATACAGCTTCTGGGAACAAAAGGGAAGCAAGGTGTATATTGCCGACAATGGCGATATGAAGGGCGAAAAGCTTCAGCTCACAGTTTCGGGAGATACGCTTACAACAGAGCTTTCTTATGAAGAAACAACGGCACAGGTAACCTTTGAGTTTAAAACCTCTCCCACAGTTTATGGGGAAACCTTTGAATGTACAGACGTAACCTTCAGCGGAACACCTGACGAAAATGCTCCGCAGGCTTATGCTGCGGCAGACCTTAAAAACGAGGAAGAATATAAAGCATATTTTAAGAATGCCATTAAAAACGGACAAATAACCTTCTATAAAAACGGAACAAGTTATGCATATTTTGAGGATGAGGTTATGTACACCCTTTTCCCCGAGGACGGATATTGGGTGCAGGAAGGCGAATATGTATTTTTAACAAATATTCAGAAAGCACCTGTAGACAGTTCCACACCTCTTTATGTTAAGGGAGATGAGCTTTCTCTTAAATACAAATATGTAGGCTTTGATATTGAATACAAATTCAAAAAAACAGTTATTGAATCGGTTGGCGGAAAAACCTATGAATATGCAGGCTTCCTTATGACAGGAGAAGAATCAGACCCCGAGATAAGAAACTATCTTGACCTTATAGGCTTTACCACAATAAATGAATACAAAGAATATATTGAAGAAAGATTTGAGGGCTTGAAGAAAGTAAAATTTGCACAAGCAGAAGAATGTACTTTGGGATTAGGTTCTTCAATGAAGGGCGTTTATAACGAAAATTCATACTTTATACAAAACGGCAAAATAGTATTCACATCAAATGTGTACGGCGACTGGAAGGGCGATACCGCAATGAAATTCCATATATCGGAAGAAGGCGACCTTTTGTCGGGCGGAGATTCAAACGGAATAGGAATTTATGCTGTATATAAAGAACAAAAATAAGACATAAAGGGAATGTAAAAAAAGTCCAGACCGCAAAAAACAAAGAACTGTAAAAAATAATTTTTTGCAGTTCTTTTGAAATTTATAAAAAAATTTCTTTAAAAATTAAAAAAAATATTGACAGATGAGGAGTTTATATGATATAATTCGTATACTTCCCTGGTGAAGTCTTTTTTTATGATGCAAAAATTCGGATTGTAACAGGGCTTTACCAAAGAAATTTAAGATTTTCACAAGTAGTAAGTGAGGTGTCACACATGAGAGTAAAAATCACATTGGCGTGTTCAGAATGCAAACAGCGTAACTACGACTCAATAAAGAATAAAAAGAACACCCCTGACCGTCTGGAATTAAACAAGTACTGCAGATTCTGCAAAAAGCACACTCTGCATAAGGAAACAAAATAATTCCGGCTAATTCTGCGCGAAAAAGCGTGAGAAAGGAATGTTTAAAAGGTTATGAAAAAGTTTTTTGCAAGAATAGGCAAATTTTTCAAAGATGAAAAAACAGAAATGAAGAAGGTAATCTGGCCTTCCCGCAAACAGCTTATTAACAACACAGCAATAGTACTTATATTTGTAATTGCTGTTGGTATTATTATTTGGCTTTTGGACTTGCTGTTTGGCTGGGGAGCACAGAGCTTGCTCGGATAACACCTGAAAGGAGGAAGAGACCCTATATTTTTGGTCTCTTGGTTTAGTATGGCAGCTGTTGCAAAATGGTATGTAGCGCATACATACTCCGGTTATGAAAATAACGTTAAAGCAAATATAGAAAAAACCATCGAAAACCGAAACCTTCAGGATCTTATATTAGATGTAAAGGTTCCCACCGAAGAGGTTTGCGAGCAAAAGGGTGAGGAAAAGAAAATAACTACCCGTAAAATATACCCCGGTTATGTTTTTGTTAAGATGGTTATGACAGATGAAAGCTGGTATATAGTGCGAAACACACGTGGCGTTACCGGCTTTGTAGGTCCGGGTTCAAAACCCGTTCCTTTAACTGAAGCGGAAATAGATTCGCTCGGTGTTGAAGTAAGAACTGTAAAGATTGACTTTGCAGTAGGCGACAACGTAAGAATATGCGACGGCCCGCTTGAAAGCTTTATCGGAGAGGTTGAAGAAATCGACACCGAAAAGCAGAAAGTGCGTGTATGCGTATCTATGTTCGGTCGTGAAACACCGGTAGAACTTGAATTTTATCAGGTTGAAACATTGTCTTGATAAGCCTTTGGCTTTTGATAGAGTGGGAGGATATCTTGAATCCGCCATTACCACATTTTTAATCAAGGAGGTGCTTTACAATGGCACAGAAAATTACAGGTTACATCAAACTGCAGATTCCCGCAGGTAAAGCTACACCGGCTCCCCCTGTTGGTCCTGCACTCGGTCAGTACGGCGTTAACATCGTACAGTTCACAAAGGAATTCAATGAAAAAACCGCTAAAGACGCAGGTCTCATTATTCCTGTTGTTATCACTGTATATGCTGACAGATCTTTCAGCTTTATAACAAAAACTCCCCCTGCGGCAGTTTTACTTAAAAAAGCTTGTAAGATTGAAAGTGGTTCCGGCGTACCTAACAAAACCAAGGTTGCTCAGGTAACCAAGGCACAGCTTCGCGAAATCGCCGAAACAAAGATGGCTGATCTTAATGCTGCAAGCATTGAAGCTGCTATGAGTATGATAGCAGGCACAGCCAGAAGCATGGGTATAACAGTAGAAGAATAATGAAGTGGGAGAATCTGAAAGAGGATTCGAAATTACCACGAGGAGGTTTTATCAGTGAAAAGAGGTAAGAATTATAGAGAAAGTGCACAGCTGATTGAAAGCGGCAAACTGTACGAAGTTGCTGAAGCTATGGAACTTGTTACAAAAATAGGCAAAGCAAAGTTCGACGAAACAGTTGAAGCTCATATCAAGCTTGGCGTTGACTCAAGACATGCTGACCAGCAGGTTAGAGGTGCAGTTGTTCTGCCCCATGGTACCGGTAAAAAGGTACGTGTTCTCGTATTTGCAAAAGGCGATAAGGCTGCAGAAGCACAGGCTGCAGGTGCAGACTACGTTGGCGACGATGATCTCGTAGCAAAGATTCAGAACGAGAACTGGTTTGAGTTTGATATAGTTGTTGCAACTCCCGACATGATGGGTGTTGTAGGTCGTATCGGTAGAGTTTTAGGTCCTAAAGGCTTAATGCCTAACCCCAAAGCAGGTACCGTTACTCCTGATGTTGCTCGCGCAATTGAAGAAATTAAAGCAGGTAAGATTGAATATCGTCTTGATAAGACAAACATCATTCACTGTCCTGTAGGAAAGGTTTCCTTCGGTAAAGAAAAGCTCGAAGAAAACTTCCGTACACTTATGACAACAATTATTAAGGCTAAGCCCTCAGCAGCAAAAGGCCAGTACTTAAAGAGCGTGGCTGTTACAACAACAATGGGCCCTGGCATTAAACTCAACACAGCAAAAATTTCAGAATAAGTATTGACAACAAGATTTTTTTGTGATAATATAGAAAAGTATTCCGCAGACAGCAGGTCGCTTTGTGTGTAAATCCTGCCGAGGAGAGTTTTAAAGTAATTTATGGTTCTCCGTGTCTTTTGTGCGGAGAACCTTTTTTATCACACTAATTAAAGGAGGTGTATACCGATATGCCCAGTGCTAAAATTTTAGAACAGAAAAAAGCTATAGTAGCTGCTTTGGCGGAAGAATTAAAGGAGTCTGCATCAGGTATCGTTGTTGACTACCGCGGTTTAACCGTTGAAGAAGATACACAGATGCGTAATAAACTGAGAGAAGCAGGTGTTACTTACAAGGTTGTAAAAAACAGCTTAACAACATTTGCAGCAAAGGAAGCAGGTCTTGAAGAACTCGAAAGCGTACTCGCAGGTCCTACATCCATAGCACTCAGCAAAGACGATCCTGTAGCTCCTGCAAAAATTCTTGCAGAAGTTGCAAAAGCAAACGAAAATCTCGAAATCAAAGGCGGTTTCTTAGATGGTAAGGTTATAAGCCTTGCAGAAATCACAACACTCGCATCCACACCTTCAAGAGATACCTTAATTGCTAAAATTATGGGTAGCTTGAACGCACCTGTTTCAAGTCTTGCAAGACTTTTACAGGCAATTGTTGATAAGGGAATGGATCCCGCTGATCTCGCAGCAGGCGCTGTGAAGGAAGAGGTTGCTGAAGAAGCACCCGCAGAAGAAGCTGCTGCAGAAGCAGTAGCAGAAGAAGCTCCCGCAGAGGAAGCAACAGCAGAAGCACCCGCAGAGGAAGCTCCCGCTGCAGAATAAGAAAAATTGATAGGAGGATATCATAATGAGCAAAATTGAAGCAATCATTGCTGAAATTAAAGAATTAAAATTATTAGAAGTTGCTGAACTCGTAAAGGCAATGGAAGAAGAATTTGGTGTAAGCGCAGCTGCAACAGTAGCTGTAGCAGCTGGCCCCGCTGATGGTGGCGCAGCAGCTGAAGAAAAAACAGAATTTGATGTTATCTTAGCAGACGTTGGTCCCGAAAAGATTAAGGTTGTTAAGGTTGTTAAAGACATCACAGGCCTCGGCCTCAAAGAAGCAAAAGACCTCGTTGATGCAGCTCCTGGCAAAGTTAAGGAAGGCATCTCCAAGGAAGACGCTGAAAGCTACAAAGCTAAACTTGAAGAAGTTGGCGCAAAGGTTGAACTTAAATAATTTTATTTTAGTTTGCGAAAGAGAAGACAATTTTGTCTTCTCTTTTTTTGTGTAAAAAATGTAAAAACCATAAAAATTATAAAAGGTTGACAAGTGAAAGTATTTTTGATACAATAATAATAGTTATAGATATATGGTGGAGTATAGTTTGAAAAAACAAAAAAATAATAGGTGTTTAACCTTGATTAGGAGTTGAACAAATGAAACAACCCCAGGGGACAAACAAAAGAAAACGTACAGACACACGAAGAGCAGCACTTGCACTCTATGACTTTTTAACATTTTTATTTTCTGTGCTGATTGTTTTTATGTTATGGCCAAACAAGCCTTCGCCGCTTGATGTGAACGAAATAGTATATCAGGTTTTATTAGGCGCCGTATGCTTGTATTCTATGCGTATTGTGTGCGGAGTTTACCGCAACATCTGGCGTTTTGCAGTAACCAATACATACATAAACTTTATTAAAGCGGACTTTATGGCAGGTGTGCTTTATTATGTGTTGGGAAAAATCTTGCCGTTTTATCATATCCCTGTTTTAAATAAAACAGCAATTTTAACCATAAATCTGTTAATAGGCATTATAATAAGACTTACTTACCAGTTTTTATATCAAAACTCAAGTAAGAACTCGCGTATGGCAAAAATAGTACGTCCGTTGGCGCATATTTTAACAGGTTTAAATATAAAACCGGCAGAAGATACAAATGATGCATATAAAAATAAAATAAAAATAGCAATTATAGGCGCAGGCAGAGTAGGCTCAGCTCTTGCAGAAGAGCTTCTTTCAAACCCTTCTTCGCCTTATGTTCCTGTTTGCTTTGTTGATATCGACCACGAAAAGATAGGAAGACAGATTTCGGGTATACGTGTTTTGTCGGATAAACAGGCAACGCCCGATACACTTGCAAGCTATTCTGTTCAGGAAATAGTTTTTGCTATTCCCGATGTCAGCAGTTCAAGAAAAAAATTCCTTTATGACCATTATAAAAAAACAAAATGCAAAATAAAAACTTATGACTATCCGCTGATACAGTCTGCGTCAAAAAATAAAAGAACTTTACGTGAGTTTGATAAGGAGGATTTACTCTTCCGCGAACAAAAGAAATTTGTAGACGAAAAAACAGCTTCGTATTACCGTGATAAAACAGTTTTAGTTTCTGGCGGAGGCGGTTCAATAGGCTCGGAACTTTGCAGACAGGTTGTAAAAATGGGCGCTAAAAAGCTTATTGTTCTTGATATATACGAAAACGGTGCTTACGATATTCAGCAGGAACTCCGTATTGCTTACGGAAAGGATTTGGAACTGCAGGTTGAAATTGTATCGGTATGCGACCGTGTTCAACTTGAAAAAATATTTGAAGAGCACAGACCTGACATTGTTTTGCATGCAGCAGCACATAAACACGTTCCGCTTATGGAACGCAACTGCTGTGAAGCGGTGTATAATAATGTTTTTGGTACACTTAATATTGTTGAAGTTTCCGAAAAATACGAAGTTTCAAAATTTATAATGATTTCAACCGATAAAGCAGTAAATCCCACAAACGTTATGGGTGCAACAAAGCGTATGTGCGAAATGATAGTTTTAAGCCGTTCTAATACAAAAACAAACTTCAGCGCGACAAGATTCGGGAATGTACTTGGCTCAAACGGAAGTGTTATTCCGCTTTTCAAACGCCAGATAGCAAACGGCGGTCCTATTACAATAACCGATAAAAGAATAATCCGTTATTTTATGACAATTCCTGAAGCATCCCAGCTTGTTTTGCAGTCGGGTGCAATGGCCAAAAACGGAGAACTTTATGTTCTTGATATGGGTAAACCCGTTAAAATTTTAGAGCTTGCCGAAAATATGATAACCTTAACAGGTTACGAACCATATAAGGATATTGATATTGTTGAAACAGGTCTTCGTCCGGGCGAAAAGCTTTATGAAGAGCTTTTAATAAAAAACGAAGAGCTTGATAAAACCGAGAATGAAATGATATTTATTGAAAGGGAAAAGCCTTTTGAAGAAACGGAAATTGATGCAAAAATTACTCTTTTAAGAGAGGCTCTTGCAACAAATTGCAACCAAACGGTTAAGGAAGCATTAAAAAAAGCAGTTCCTACATTTAAAAGTCCCTTGGAAATAAATGATAATGTGGAGTAAAATTTAAGCTGATGCTTGAATTTTAAATACAAAAGATTTTTAACGCACAAAAGAATCAGAATGTACAAAAGAGAAAACCCCGTTCCAAAAGGACGGGGTTAAATTTTTATCTTTAGCAAAGCTATGCCGTAAGGCTTTAAAAACAGGGTATTTTGGGCAAGTTTTGCATTTTTGAAGTAGCAAGGCGTAACAGAGTCGAACTCTATACTGCAGGGTAAATTTTGCGTATTGCAGACAACAATAAAGCTGTCACGCTTAAAAATAATGGAAGAATCATGCTCGAAAAAAGAAATATCAGCATCATAGGGAATAAGCTTTCGTAAATTAGCCATATCTTTATAAAAGTTTATAAGATTTTCATTTTCCTTTCCCCATGGGAAAAATCTGCGGTTGAAAGGGTCTTCAAAGCCTTGGCAGCCTGCCTCATCCCCATAGTAAATGCAAGGGATTCCAGGTAGCAAAAACTGCAAGAATACTGCCGCTTCTTCTTTTTTTAGTGCCATAGAAAGCTCGTCACCTGTTAATAAAAAGCTCGCCCGCTCTTCTCTCGAAGAGGGATGAACGTCAGAAAGAAGGGTTAAAATTCTCTCGGTATCGTGAGTGGAAAGCGAGTTCATAAGATTAAAAAATACAGGTCTTGGATAATTTTCTGCTATACTCATAACAGTTCGGGCAAACTCCGGCGGTGTTATTTTATTAAGCAAAACATCCAAAATCGCATTGCGGAAGGGATAGTTCATAACAGAGTCAAGCTCAACACCATCCTTTGAACAAAAATATGTTCTTCTTTTCCCGTAGCTTATTTTGTTTGATGCATCCTCCCATACTTCGCCTATTATAATGGCATCGGGCTTTAAAGAGCGTACCCGTTTTGAAAGAGCCATTATAAACGAATCGGGCAACTCGTCAGCAACGTCTAATCTGAACCCGTCAGCACCCATATTCAGCCAATGGGCAATTACACTGTCTTCGTTTTCAATAATAAAATCTCTGTAAGACGGCACATTTTCGTTCACGCAAGGCAGAGTATTTATACCCCACCACGAAGTATATTTTTCGGGAGAGGAAAAATCATACCACTCATAATAAGGGGAAGAGGGGTTTTTGTATGCACCATTTCCAAAAACCTTTTCCTTGTCAAAATAACGGCTGTTACTGCCTGTGTGCGAAAAAACTCCGTCAAGAATAATTTTGATACCCTCTTTATGAGCACTGTCGCAAAGCTGTTTAAAATCATCTTGGTTTCCCAAAAGAGGGTCAATGCGAAGATAGTCGGCAGTATCATATCTGTGGTTTGAATATGCCATAAAAACAGGATTTAAATATAAAATGCTAACCCCCAAATCCTTGAGATATGGAAGTTTTTTTGTAACACCTGCAAGATTTCCGCCAAAAAAATCGTTGTTTTGTATTATTCCATTTTCGTCAGGCAAAAACACGGGACATTCATCGGTGTTTTTATGAATGAAAAAGGGTTTCAGCTTACCTTCGGTGCTACACAGCTTTTCAAAATAAAATCTGTCAGGGAAAATTTGATACATTACCCCTCCTTCAAAGCCTTTTGGGGGAGTATAGCTTTTGTCAAAACAGGTGAGTTGCCACTTTTCAAAAAGACCTTTAATTATCTGCCCGTCTTTTTTTGAAATATTATAGGTGTTATCCTTATCCACAATTTCAAAATAATAAAAATAAAGACCTGTTTTTTCTAACGAAAAGGTTATTCTGTACACATCGTAGCCTGAACAAATTTCTTCCCAATGCATGGCTGTTTTATTATATAAAATTCCGTCACGCTCTATTATAATAAAAACATTTAAAACGGCAAAGTGCCGTGGAATTTTAATTGAAATAGTGCATTCCTTATCTTGTCGCAAAGCACCAAAGGGCGTTTTGAACGCCCCATTTTTGCTGTCATATAAAATATTCATATTTTCCATATTCTGTCGCAGTATTCCATAATTGCACGGTCAGCCGAAAAAACGCCTGCGTGTGCAATGTTTGTTAAAGACATATTGGTAAATGTGCGTTTATCTGAATAAACCTGTAAAACTCTTTCGTGGGAGGTGCGGTAGGCATCAAAATCTGCTAAAGTCATATAAGAATCTGCAACCCCGAAACGCTTTGAGGTAAGAGAATCATAAATATCTGTAAAGTTTGCCCCTAAAAAGTTTGATTTTAGCATATCAAGCACAGAAGATAAAGCCGCATCTGCACGAACATAATCCATAGGATTATAGCCTTTTTGCCAAAGATTTAAAACCTCTTCTGAAGTAAGTCCGAAAAGAAAAATATTATCTTCCCCGACCTGCTCAAAAATTTCTACATTTGCACCGTCAAGAGTTCCCAAAGTAACAGCGCCGTTTATCATAAGCTTCATATTGCCTGTGCCTGAAGCCTCTTTTCCTGCAACCGAAATCTGCTCCGATATTTCGGAAGCGGGAATAATTATTTCGGCAAGCGATACCTTGTAATCCTCTAAAAATACAACCTTTATTTTGTCACGCACCAGGGGGTCAGAATTTACAAGCTTTGCTATCGACATTATAAGATGTATAATCTGCTTTGCCATATAATAACCCGACGATGCCTTTGCCGCAAAAATAAAAGTGCGGGGGTGCATATCAATAAACGGATTTTCCTTGATTTTTTTATAAAGATAAAGAATATGAAGTGCATTCAAAAGCTGACGCTTGTATTCGTGCAGACGCTTTATCTGTACATCGAATATGCTCTGCGGGTCGCAAACTATTCCCATAGATTCAGAAATATAATTTGCAAGTTTTTCTTTGTTTTTGAGTTTTATTTTTCTTAAATCCTCTAAAACAACAGGGTCGTCATAAAACGCCATAAGCTTTGAAAGCTCGCATGCATCATACATAAAGGCTGTTCCTATAAGCGAAGAAATAAGACTTGTAAGTGCAGGGTTTGCCTGACAAAGCCACCTTCTGTAAGCAATTCCGTTTGTAACATTTAAAAATTTTTCAGGGCTTATTCTGTAGTAGTCATTAAATATGCTGTTTATTAAAATGTTACTGTGAAGCTTTGAAACACCATTTATTTTATGACAGGCAGAAAGACATAAGTTTGCCATGTGTATTTCGCCCTTTGAAATTACAGACATATATTCTATTTTTGCAAAATCGTCGCCATAGATATTGTGAAGATGCAAAGAAAGCCTTCTGTGTATTTCTTTAACAATCTGATAAATTCTCGGGAGCTCTTTTGAAAACATATCCTCCCTCCAACGCTCCAAAGCCTCGCTCATAACAGTGTGATTTGTGTATGATAAGGTACGGCAGGTAATATCCCACGCATCATCCCAGGCATAACCGTGTTCATCCATCAAAAGCCTCATAAGCTCGGGCACACAAAGGGCAGGATGAGTGTCATTTATATGAATAGCCGCCTTGTCGGGCAGATTGTCAAGCGATGGATATTTTGAAAGATGACTTTTTATAATACTCTGCAAAGATGCACTTACAAAAAAGTACTGCTGGCGGATTCTTAAAATTTTACCCTTTAAATGGTCGTCTGCGGGGTACAGAACCTTTGAAATGGTTTCGGCAAGAGTATTCTGTTCAAGGCTTTTAATATACTCCCCTCGTGAGAAGGCGGACATATCAAAGGCTTTTGCCGATTTTGCACTCCACAAAACAAGCTTGTTTGGAGTTTCAGAGTCATAGCCCGAAATCAGCATATCATAAGGAAGAGCAATAACCTCTTCATAATCGGTATGCTCTAAAAAGTGCTTATCATTTTCAAACCATTCCGAAACATTACCCCCGAATTTTACCGACACAGCATCATCGGGGCGTGATTTTAACCATATATCACCCATTTCAAGCCAGTTGTCGGGGAACTCCACCTGCCACCCGTCAACAATTTTCTGCCTGAAAATTCCAAACTCATATCTTATCGAAAAACCTGTTGTACAAATACCTTTAGTGCTTGCCGCATCCATATAGCACGAGGCAAGTCTGCCAAGACCGCCGTTGCCAAGCCCTGCATCAGGCTCAAGAGCATATATGTTTTCGATATCAACATTTATATCGGACAAAATATCCGAAAAAGTATTTTCAAGCTTTAAATTAAAAAGGTTGTTTTTTAAAGATGTGCCAACTAAAAACTCCATTGACATATAATAAACCTGCTTTTTTTGTTCGCGGTTTATCTGTTGTTCAAAAAGTCTTCTTTGTTTTTGCAGAAGGTCGCGGGTTAAAGAACATATACTTTTGTAAATTTGTTTTTCGGAGGCTTCATCTATGTAGCACCCGAAAAGCTTAACACATTCATCGTTTAAATTCTGAGAAAGAGTTTTTTTGTTTAAGTCCAAAGTTTTTAGCTCCTTTTAATAAAAATTACACTCTTTTATTATGCATTAAAAGTAACACTATTATGCTTTTTAAGTCTTTTGTAATATATGCACGAGGTAGGGGGCAATGTGAGAGTTATGCTGTAATCGTACCCGTGACTTGGCGTTTTATCTGTAGAAACTGTATTTAAAGCTATACCCGAACCGCCAAAAACAGAATCATCGCTTGAAAAAACAGGGACATACTCACCTTTTTGGGGAACGCCTATTCTGTACCCCTCACGGCATACAGGGCAGAAGTTACATATAGCTATAATTTCGTTTTTTGATTTGTCTATTCTGCGAAAGGCTATAACGCTTTGAGTGTGGTCGTCGTTTGAAATCCATTTAAACCCTTCCCAGTCGGAATCATTTTGCCAAAAGGGCGCATTTTCAAGATAAAAGAAGTTTAACGCTTTTACATACTCATGCATTTGCCTGTGCCTGTCATAGGAAAGCAAAAACCAGTCAAGCTCTTTTGAAAAATCCCATTCAATAAACTGGGCAAATTCATTTCCCATAAAATTGAGCTTTTTTCCCGGGTATGCCATCATATACCCGTAAAAAGCTCGAAGCTCCGAAAACTTCTGGTCATATTCCCCCGGCATTTTGTTTATAAGCGAGCATTTTCCGTGCACAACCTCATCGTGCGAAAGAGGGAGAATATAATTTTCAGAAAAAGCATAGGTAAGCGAAAAGGTAATGTTTTTGTGACACCCTTTTCTGAAAAGCGGATTTTGCGACATATATTCAAGCATATCGTTCATCCATCCCATATTCCATTTAAAGTTAAACCCAAGCCCACCGTCATACCCGGGTTTTGTAACCATAGGGAAGGCTGTTGACTCCTCTGCTATCATCAATACCGATTTGTTTACAGAAAATACTGCACTGTTAAGCTTTTTTAAAAATTCAATGGCTTCAAGATTTTCGTTTGAACCGTATTTATTGGGTCGCCACTCAGAATTTCGCTTTCCATAGTCAAGATAAAGCATTGACGCTACAGCATCAACCCTTAAACCATCTATATGATATTCCCGTACCCAGTACACGGCATTTGATATAAGAAAGCTTAAAACTCCGCCCTTCCCATAATCAAAAATTCTTGTGTTCCAGTCGGGGTGCTCTCTTTTTAAGGGGTCTTCATATTCATAAAGGCAGGTCCCGTCAAACTCGTAAAGCCCGTGCTCATCTTTTGGGAAATGAGCTGCAGTCCAGTCTAAAATAACTCCTATTCCGGCTCTGTGGCAACGGTCTACAAATTCCATAAAATGATGCGGAGTGCCATAGCGTGATGTAGGTGCAAAATACCCCGTCACCTGATACCCCCACGAAGGGTCAAACGGATACTCAAAAATAGGCATCAGCTCAATATGAGTATATCCCATTTCTTTAACGTAGGGGATAAGCTCATCCGCCATAGCAAGATAGCTTAAGGTGTTGCCGTCAGAATGTTTTTTCCACGAAGAAAAATGAAGCTCGTAAATATTCATAGGGTTTGCAAAATGATTTTTTCTTGCTACAGAACGCCTGTATGCACCGTCCTGCCACGAATAGCCCGAAATATCATATACCTTACTTGCATTTTGCGGGCGTGTTTCGCAGTGAAAGGCATACGGGTCGCTTTTTAATACATAATAGCCGTCCTGCTTTTGTATTGCATACTTATAAGCATCATATACCTTTGCGTTTTCACAAAAGCACTCCCATATCCCGTCTTGCAGGCGTGTCATTTTATTTGTTTCTTTGTCCCAAAGATTAAAATCTCCGACTAAACTTACGCTTTTAGCGTTTGGTGCCCATACTCTGAAAATAAAACCGTTTTTTAAAGGATGACAGCCAAAAAAATTATAAGACTTAAAATTTTCTCCTTTTGTGAATAAAGAAATCGGTGATTCCTGCTTTTGTAAAACTTCATTATTTTTTGTCAACTAAATCACCTCAAATCAATTATATATTAGTTTATGAAAAAATTTTGTAAAAATAATGGTAAAATATACAAAAAAATAAACAGAGGCATTTTTACTTGAAATAAGAGTGCTTTATATGTATAATAAATATAACTTTGGGAATATGTGGTGAAATTATGACTTTAAAATTATTTTTTCAGGCAATATTCAAAATACTTTTGGGAATTATACTGACAGGACTTTTAATCTTTTTACCCGCAGGCACAATTTATTTTAAAAACGGATGGCTTTTAATGACATTTTTGTTTGTGCCAATGTTTTTTGCGGGAATTTTTATGATGATTTATAACCCGTCTCTTTTAAAACGTCGCCTTGATGCAAAAGAACAACAAGAGGAACAAAGAGAGGTAGTGCTTTTAAGCGGAATTATGTTTTTGCTCGGGTTTATTATGGCTGGGCTTGATTTCAGGTTTAATTTAAGTAATTTACCAAAGGCGGTTACAATAGCCTCGTTGATTTTGTTTTGCATAGCTTATCTTATGTATGCAGAAGTTATAAGAGAAAATACTTATCTTTCACGAACTATAAAGGTAGAAAAAAACCAAAAGGTTATAGATACAGGGCTTTACAGCATTGTAAGGCATCCTATGTATACGGCAACCCTGCTTTTATTTCTTTCAATGCCGTTGATTCTGGGTTCAGTTTTCGCATTTTTAATTTTTTTGGTTTATCCGTTTATTATTGCAAAAAGAATAAAATATGAAGAAGAATTTTTAAAAACAGAGCTTTTGGGATATAAAGAATACACACAGAAAGTAAAGTATCGGCTTATTCCTTTTATTTGGTAGAAGGCATTTGCGGCAGGCTTAATTTAAATTCATACTTTTATCCTTCGCCTCATATCATTTTAATAAATGATAAAGTTTGAGGTGAGGGTATTTTGAAAGATTACATTTCACAAAGAGTTCTTTCTCTGGCAGAATACATAATAGAAAATAAATATACTGTCCGTGCTGCAGCCAAAAAGTTTGGCATTTCGAAGTCGACAGTTCACAAGGATATTGTGGAAAGACTGCCGCGGATAAATTTAAGTATGGCAAAGGATGTAAGGGCTATACTTGAAGAGAATAAAAGCGAACGCCATATAAGAGGCGGGCGTGCAACAAAAGAAAAATATTTAAAAAAGAAAAAACAGGCACAAGGCTGATTTTGTGCAAAAAAATATGACCTACTTTTAAAAGCAGGTCATATTTTTAATGTAAAGCCCGTTGGCTTTAATTGAGTTATTAAAGACCGCTGGTGAGACGGTCTAAGAAGGAGGGAAAATGAAAAATTTATGTATCATTCAAATTATGTACATATTATAGCACCTATTTCCCCCAATTTCAAGACTCAAACTATACGAAATATATATTTTTTACTAGATTTTTTTGTGCAATTTGCACAAAAATCAGTCGTTAAATATGGATTCTGAAGCTTGAGAGTCATTTTCTTTTTTGTATGGGAACAATAAATCCACAACCTGCACCGCATAAAAAGTAAGCATAAACTGATTAAGCGAGAATACAAGGAAGGGAAGCAGAAAAACAAAAAATCCGCCAACATAAAGAATTAGTGCTGTAATTATTCCCAAAACGGCAAGAGAAGATAAAAATACAAAAATTACGCCGTGAAGCTTTGCCATTGTCATTGTAAAAGCAAGACTTAAAGCCTCAAAAAGTCGCAGGTTCTTATCAACAATCAGGCAGTATACAAACGGATGCATCATAACATAAACAAGAGAAATCAAAAGCATAAGCATCCCAAGAACTATTCTGAAAAAGACAGGTAACCCTGTATCCATATTGCCAAAATAGAAAAGTGTTGCAAAAGTAAATAAGAATATTACAACAATATCCAGAACAAACAAAAGTAAAGTGGGGACAAACTTCTTTTTTAAGCTTTCTAAAAAATCAGACCACAAAAACACGGGTTCTTCTCTCGAAAAATCTGTAAGAATCCTTGTGTGTCCTGCAGAGGCGGGGCCTGCACCGAGATACATTGTAAATAAAAGAGCAATGCTTATTGCGGAATATGCCATAATCTGAGTAGTTCCTTCAGCCTTTGCAAAGGTTGATACCATAACTGTCGAAAGCAAAAGGTATACAATAAAAAACGGAACCGCAAAAAGAGTGTAGGTAAGGCTTAAGGTACAAATGCTCCAGAACTTTCTTCCCAAAAGCTCAAAAAAACGGAAAAAGCCGCGTTTTTGCGGAGCATTTTTTGAAACACCTCTTCCGGGTCTTGAAAAATTAGAATGATTAAAAAATCCCATAATAAAATCTCCTAAACAAGTTTATTTAAAGCACGCTCGGGGGCGTCTGCAACAATTTCGTCGTTTGAGCGGTAGTCAAAGCTGCGGCAAAAAGCAGCAAGCTCCTTTTCAGATTCAGAAAGCGAGCTTACAAGAACTTCTTTTATCGCTTTAGAAACTTTTTTGGAGCTGAATTTTGAAAGTAACAAATAATGCTTTAAGCAAACACCTTTTTTGTCTTTATATTTTTGTATAAATTCATCACTTTTAAGCATATCTGCAAAATTTGAAGCAAATTTTGTAAAATTATTTTCAATTCTGTCGCACACGCAACAGCCGGTAGTTACACGTTTATTTGAAGAAAGCATACCCATAACCTCTATTATTCTAGTATGAAGGGTAAGGGCAAGGCTTAATTTGTTTTTATCTGAAAGCATCATTTCGGAATGTGTACGGCAAAAACCCTTTTTATTTGTCATAATTCTTACATCAGGCTCCATCATAGCAGGTCCCAAAAAATATTCAAGTGCATTTTTTTCAAAAACCTTTTCGGCAAGACAAAAAGGGCATCCGTCTTCTTCCATCAATTCATTTATAAGAATTGTATATATTTTTTCTTTCAAAAACATCAACTCGCTTAAAAACTCAATTTTCAAAGTATATTGTACTATAAAAAAAGATTTTTTGCAATAGTATAATAATTTTGTATTTTTCGTTAAAAAACGACCAAAAAATCGTATGGTAAAAAATGGAATAAAAAGTCGAAAGACAAGCAAAAACAAGCTTTTGTTAAAAAATAGACAAAAACTTAAACGAATTTTGTAAACCTGATTTTTGGCATAAATGTGTTGTAAAAAGTTTTCCACACCCCTGCCCGTTTTAAGGCAAAAACACTGTGGAAAATATGGATAAAGTTGTGAATAACCCTATTTTTCAAGCATTAAAGTGTGGAAAAAGCAAAAAAGGAGAAAAGAGCAAATTGGAAGAAAATTCAAAAAAGGTTTACATAATTATTAGAAATAAATGCCAGAAAATGGTATATGACAAAAAAAGACATTTTTTGATGAAGGAGTTAAAAATTTAACACAGAATTAAACTAGTAAATGGAAAAATATGGAAGGTGATTTTATGCAGCTTTTGTTTAAAAAAATAAAAAATACACTGGTGATAACAATGTCGGGCGAGCTTGACCAGCATGTTGCGGCAAACATACGGGGCGAGCTTGACAGGAAAATACGCACCTCGGGTGCACAGAATATAATTTTTAATATGTCAAAGCTTAAATTTATGGACAGCTCGGGACTTGGTGTAATTATAGGAAGATATAAAACTACCTCGGCACTTGGAGGTAAAACCAAAATTGCCGCACCTACACCCGAGATTAAAAGACTTATTAAAATTTCGGGACTTGATAAAATTATATCTGTGTGCAGCAGTATTGAAACTGCAATGAAAGGAATGTAAGTATGGATAATTTTGTGAAAATAGAATTTTCTTCAAAAGGCGAAAATCAGGCTTTTGCAAGAGTATGTGCTGCCGCTTTTGCCGCACAGCTTGACCCTACGCTTGAGGTTGTATCGGACATAAAAACTGCTGTTAGCGAAGCTGTAACAAATGCGATAATTCACGGCTACGAAGGAGGAGAGGGAATGGTAACTCTTACAATGAAAAGAGAGGGAAGACAGCTTACATACATAGTTGAGGACAGAGGCTGCGGAATAGAAAATATAGAAGAAGCAATGGCACCTCTTTATACCTCAAAGCCCGACTCTGAACGCAGCGGTATGGGCTTTACAGTAATGGAAAGCTTTATGGATTCGCTTTTTGTGGCATCAAAGCCAAATAGCGGAACCGTTGTAACTATGACAAAAAATATTTTATGAACGATATTACTTTAAAAATGGCACAAAAGGGAAATAAGGATGCACTCAGCGAAATCACACAAAAAAATGCACCACTGGTATGGAGTATTGTAAAGCGTTTTTCGGGAAGAGGAACAGATGACGAAGACTTATTCCAGATAGGGAATATTGGACTTATAAAAGCAGTGTACCGATTTTCGCCTGATTTCGGCACACAGTTTTCAACCTATGCTGTACCACTTATTATGGGAGAAATACGTCGCTTTTTAAGGGATGACGGAGCAGTAAAGGTAAGCCGTTCTATAAAAGAAACTGCACAGAAAGCGTCAGCTTTAATAGAAGAGGTAAGAAAGAAAAACGGAATTGACCTTAAAATAACAGAGGTTGCGTGTATGCTCGGGAAAAGTCCCGAAGAAATAAGTATGGCACTTTCTGCCGCAGGGGGAACCGAATCTTTATACAAAGAAGAGGGAGATGCAATTTTAATGGACTTTCTTTATAGTGAAGAAAGTCCCGAGCAAAAATGCGAAAATAAAATTCTGGCACAGGAAATTTTAAAAAGTGCCGAGCCTTTGGAAAGAAAGGTTATTTATATGAGATATTTTCAGGAAAAAACACAAAATGAAATAGCACAAATTTTAGGAATAACACAGGTAAAGGTGTCAAGAACCGAAAAAAAGTTTATTTTACGGATGAGGGAAAAATATTCTTAAAAGCATTTGCCCTCTCTTTTTTTGTAACACACTCCTTCCTTTCCGCATCGGTAGCATATTTCATTTTCAAGGGTTTTAGTAAAAAAGTAGTCTTTTAGATTTTGCACGGTAGTTTTTGCAATGCTTGAAAGAGCCTCCTCTGTCATAAAGCCCTGATGCGAGGTTAAAATAACATTTGGCATCGAAAGCAGGCGTGCCAAGGTATCGTCATCTAAAATGTGCCCCGATTTATCTTCAAAAAATATATCGTGCTCTTCTTCGTAAACGTCAAGGCATGCAGCACCGATTTTGCGTTCCTTAATACCCAAAATCAAATCATCCGTATCAATTAAAGCCCCGCGGGAGGTGTTTATAATAATTACCCCGTCACGCATTTTCTCAATACTTTCGCGGTTTATAAGATATCGGTTATCTTCGGTAAGCGGGCAGTGAAGGGAAATAAAATGGCTTTTTTCAAAAATTTCGTCAAGAGAAACAAATTCAAAGGGAAGATTTTTGTCGGGCTTTAAATCGTAGGCAAGAATTTCCATTCCAAAGCCACGGCAGATATCGGCAAAAACTCTGCCTATTTTGCCCATTCCCACAATACCCATTGTTTTGCCGTTAAGATTTATTCCCCGAAGTCCCGAAAGACTGAAATTAAAATCCTTTGTGCGTATATAGGATTTGTGAATACGCCTTACAGAGCATAAAAGCAACGCCATAGCGTGCTCTGCTACAGAGTGAGGGGAATAAGCGGGCACTCTTGCAATGTGCACCTTGTTATAAGCCTCTTTTATATCTACATTGTTGTACCCCGCACAACGCATGGCAATAATGTTTATGCCGTACTCATAAAGAGCGTCAAGCACGGTTTTGTTTATTTCGTCATTAACAAAGCAAATAACCCCGTCAAAGCCTTTTGCAAGCATAACGGTGTCGGGAGTAAGACGCATATCAAAAAACTTTATGTCAAAATCCTTGCCGTTATATTTTTCAAAGCCTTCTATGTCGTAGGGTTTTGTGTCAAACATTGCAATTTTTTTCATAATATAACTTCCTTTTTGAGTATTGATTATATTCTGCCCAAAAGGGGTTAAAAAAATTTCAAAAAAATAGAATTTTTATAAAAAAACTCTTGCAATAAGCAGTAAAATGCAGTATAATATTTCAGTACTTTTGGTACATAAAAATTGAATTACGCAGGTATGGCGGAATTGGCAGACGCGCATGGTTCAGGTCCATGTGAAAGCAATTTCATGCAGGTTCAAGTCCTGTTACCTGCACCATTTTCCAAGTGCTTACGAGATTTCTCCCGTAAGCACTTTTTCTTTAATTCTTCACTTCTTCGAGAGGTATCGGTTTGTAATCTCCATTGTGTGCAAGGGTTACATTTCCATCGTCATCGAATATTTCGCCGTACTCACCGAATGGTGCGTTCATTACTATTACCAGGGCAAGCTCGTTGTTCTCCATATCGAGAACTATAATTTC
>JAZSDN010000019.1:0-30071 GCA_045531205.1 Clostridia bacterium
ACAATACCCAAGGTGGTGTTCTCGCATATCCATTATAACAGATATTTTGAATTCTGGCGAGTATGTTTTGTTTTTTCTTCCTGTTTTACCCATAAAAAATATGCACCTCCAAAAGTGTCTAACTTTTGGGGTGCATATCAACAAGCTTTCAGGCTTTTTTATGTTTTATTTAGTCTATATCTTCTTTTATGCTTTCGGGCGGAGCATCTAAAACAGAAGGATTTTGCAAAATAGAGAGCATATATTTCCACGCTGCTGCAAAATAAAAACCGTCACAAATACGTTCGTCTGTCGAAATGTTTATATCAACAAATCTTCTCTTTTCTGTCTGGGCATTAGCTTTAAGGACGTATTCTGAATAAGGTGTTCCATAAGCCAAAAATACGGGTAGATTACCAAAATTATAAAGATGGTGGAACACAGGAGGTATACCAAGAGAGCCCATCGAGGTTAATATTATAGAGCCATGGAAAGGACTTACCCCGAGTAAGAACTTTGGCAGAATTCCCAAAAAGTCCATTACCTTTAAAAGCCATACCACTATTCTTAAAAGAGTACGCGGAATATAGTTTAAAATGCGGGCAGTTTTATCAAAACTGCTTTCTTGCATTTCTTCCCCTTCGGGCACTTTATTTTCTAAAACTACCTTGTTTATCTTTTCAAAAACCTCTGCCGCTGTATCGGTAAGCTCTGGATAAAATTTTACCATAGTATCGGGAGCTTCGGTTGTCATTTTGGTTTTTACACACATAACAACCTCTACATTATTGCGTGCATATACCTGCAAGCCGTTTATGAAACGGTTTATTGCAGGATAGGCTGTAATTGTCCTTGTATATGCCGCCACAATAAGATGCAGCATACCAAAACCCTTTAAGCCTTCACGCCTTTTTTGATGTATGTAATCATAGGCGTTTGTAATATCAATCTTTGCCTGTATAAGATTCTGAGCACCGATACGTTTTGGCATTAAATAGGATTCAAGCCTGCTCATAGGCGCAAGTGTGCGTAATTTTCTGCCATCAGGTCTGTCGCCAAAACGGCGTTTTCTCTTCTCCATATTCATTTTTCCCTTCAAAACTTTTTCTTTAATAATTAACTCTTACAACAGAGTCATATTCAAAAACCGATGTAACGTCCTCTAAAGTTACATTTTCGGGTATTGAAATTTTAAATTCGTATCTTTTTTTGTCCTCTCTTACAGATACACATACATCTTCAACAAAGATATCCATATCGGAAAGCTTTTCGTGCACAAAAAGCGAAAAGTTTTCTTCTGTTACTCCGTCAATAATAAGAGTTTGAGAGTGTATTTTTTTAGGATGCTCTATAAGCTTTAAAATGGTTTGTATTATAAGAATAAGAAGAGTAGCTATAATACAAAGAGCATACATACCTGACCCTGCCGCCATACCTATTCCTGCAGTAGTCCAAATTCCTGCCGCAGTGGTAAGACCTTTTATTGACTTTTTGTGCACAAAAATCATACCTGCACCCAAAAAACCTATACCGCTTACAATCTGTGACGCTATTCTCGAAGGGTCAGCCTCTTTAATTCCGGGATAGTTTACAATATCAAAAAATCCATATTTTGAAATTATCATCATAAGTGCGGCACCGCACGCAACAAGGCAGTGAGTCCTCATTCCTGCGTCCTTTGTGCGTTGCATACGCTCGTACCCGATTATTGCACCGCAAACACCGGCAATAAATATTCTCAATATAAAATAAGACAGTTCAATCAAAATAAATCCCTCCATTTTATATAATTATATAATTTTTTACGTCATTTGTCAACCTGTATACAGTTAATGTATATTCGTAAAAATGTTTATAATGCAAAAAAGGCACCCGTGCGGGTGCCTTTTAAGTTTAATTTAAATTATACGCCAAGCTTATTTCTTCTGATCTGTTCGCCTTCTGTAAAGTTCTGTCCTGAAACGTATCCGGGGATAGGAAGAATCTTTTCGTTGATAGCGTCGATTATCCAGCTTGCCTGTGGGAAGAAGTCAGCATCAAGTTCGTAGCAGGGTGTGATCCAGTTACGAGCGCCAACAACAACGGGAGGTGCATCAAGATAATCAAATGCGAGTTCGCTGATTGTCTGAGCAATATCCTTAAGGTGTGAACCTCTTTCGCAAGCATCACTTGCCAAAACAACTCTGCCTGTTTTCTTAACAGATTCAATAACCTTTTCGTAGTTGAAGGGAACTATGGTACGAGCATCAATAACTTCTGCTGAGATACCATATTTTTCTTCAAGTTCTTTAGCTGCATCAAGTGCACGGTAAAGTGTAGCACCGATTGTAACGATAGTAACATCGCTACCAGCCTTCTTGATGTCGGGTTCGCCGATGGGAATTTCATAGTATTCTTCGGGAACGCCGCCTTCGTGGAACTGTTCGCCAATATCATAAATTCTCTGGCTTTCGAAGCAGATAACAGGGTCAGTACCCGAAAGAGCTGAAGCCATAAGACCCTTAGCATCATAAGGTGTTGAGGGGAATATAACTTTAAGACCGGGGATGTGAGCTGTAATAGCTGTCCAGTCCTGTGAATGCTGTGCACCGTATTTCGAACCAACGGATACACGGATAACAACGGGCATCTTGAGGATACCTGCTGACATTGACTGCCATTTTGCGAGCTGGTTGAATACTTCGTCGCCTGCACGGCCGAGGAAGTCACAGTACATAAGTTCTGCAATAACACGACCGCCACTCATAGCGTAACCAACAGCACTACCTACGATAGCTGCTTCTGAAATAGGAGAGTTAAAGAAACGGTGGTAGGGAAGAGCTTCTGTAAGTCCACGGTATACAGCGTAAGCGCCGCCCCAGTCACGGTTATCTTCACCATAAGCTACGAGTGTTGAGTCTTTATAGAATCTATCAATAATAGCTTCAAAAAGACCGTCACGGAGCTGGTAAACCTGGTTCTTTGTATAGGGCTTGCCGTTTTCGTCGTAAGCAAATCTCTTCTTACGAGCAAGCTGCTGAACTCTGGGGTTTTCTTCCATAGGAATAAGTACATCAGGTGTACGGCTTTCGTCAAAGTTTTCAACCTTTTCGTTTGAGAACATAATGCTTTCGATAGCATCGGGAACAACCTGAAGGTTCATTCTGGGTGAAAGCTCTTCGTTGATAGCAAGCTTCAATACTTTTTCTGTTCTTGCGATAATGTCATTATCCATAGCTTCAAAGTCAGCCTTCTTAGCAACCTTTGCTTTGATGAGCTTATCCTTGTAAGCTTCAAGAACGTCATGTGCTGCCCATGCCTCTTTTTCTTCCTTGGTTCTGTAGCTGTCAGCATCTGAGGGTGAGTGACCTGCCATACGATAGGTAAGTGTATCCATAAGAACAGGACCGTCGCCCTTCTTGATAATATCAATTTTACGACGCATAGCATCGATAACAGCGAGAGGATTGTAACCGTCAACTCTTTCAGCGTGCATCTGGTTAGGTGTAACACCGGCACCAACTCTTGCAAGTACGTTGTAAGCCATTGTTTCGCCAACTGTCTGTCCGCCCATACCGTAGAGGTTGTTGAAGAAGTTGAAGATAATGGGTAAGCCTTCGTTGAAGCCTTTTTCCCAAAGAGTTTTAATCTGGTCCATAGCGCCCATGTTAAGAGCTTCCCAAACAGGACCGCAACCTAATGAAGCGTCACCTACGTTTGAAACAACTATGCCCTTCTTCTGGTTAATTCTCTTGTAAAGAGCTGAACCCATAGCTATTGTAGCTGAACCACCAACGATAGCGTTGTTGGGGTAAATACCAAAGGGAGTAAAGAAAGCGTGCATTGAACCGCCAAGACCTTTGTTAAAGCCTGTTGTTCTTGCAAAAATTTCTGCCATAGCACCGTAAAGGAGGAAGTCTGTTGCTACTTCTTTTACGTCATTAACATCATTCTGTTTGCCTTCGATAACCTTGTATGTAGCACCGTCAAAGAAGCCTGTCATAGCATCCATAAGTTCTTTGTCGGAAAGCTTTTCGATAGCTGAAAGACCTTTTGCTAAAATTTCGCCATGGCTTCTGTGTGAACCGAAGATGTAGTCATCAACGTCTAAAAGGTAAGCCTGACCTACTGCTGATGCTTCCTGTCCCATTGAAAGGTGAGCAGGGCCGGGGTTTGAGTATTCGATTTCTCTGTAGTTACCCTGTGTTTTGATGAGGTAAAGCATTGTCTCAAATTCACGGATAATTCTCATATCGCGGTAAATGCGGAGGAAATCCTTCTTTGAGAAGTTAGCTTTTTCATCTTCAATTGACTTGTTGTACTGGTTTACGGGGATGTCTGTAAACTTAACCTTACCGGGTTTTCTTAACTCGTTAGGGTCCATAAACAATGATTTTGTCATTTTTTACACTCCTTTATTTTAATGTTAATTTACTTTGCTTTGGAATATACCCTCGCGTATGATTTCGCATACTGTGGGATGGGGGAATACAATTTCCTTAATATCATCAATTCTCATCTGTGTTTCAACCATTATAACTGCAGAGAGAATAAATTCTGATGCGTAGTTTGAAATTACGTGGCAACCGAGTAATCTCTTGTGCTTTTTATCGATAACAAGCTTGATTATTCCGTTTCCGCCTTCGTTTTCGGCAACGTATCTGCCGCTGTAGTTCATTGTAAGCTTTACAACTTCTACATCAAAGCCTTTTTCTTTAGCTGTTTTTTCGGTTTCGCCAACCGAGCCAACTTCAGGATTTGTGTATATAACAGCAGGGATAGCTTCGTATCTCATTACGTCTTTTTTGCCGAGCATATTGTTTACTGCAACTTCAGCTTCTCTGTAAGCTGTGTGAGCAAGCATTGACTTGCCGTTTATATCGCCTGCAGCGTAAACGCCTGGGATATTTGTTTTGCAGTAACGGTCTGTCTTAACAGCGCCGCGTTCAACTTCAACACCTATAGTTTCAAGACCGATATCGCGTGAAACAGCTCTTCTTCCTATTGAAAGTAAAACTTTATCGGCGCGAACTTCTTCGGTTTTGCCGTCTTTTTCAAATTTTACGGAATTGTTTGTAAATTCAACTACCTTTGCACCAAGGCAGAAGTTAATGCCTTTTGCTTTATAGTTTTTAAGCAGAATATCACTTATTTCGTCGTCGGTAGGACCTGCAATTTTGGGCATCATTTCAACAACTGTTACGTTGCTTCCTACAGAATTGTAGTAGGATGCCATTTCAAGACCTATAACACCGCCGCCAACAACTACGAGGTCTTTGGGAATTTCGGTTAAATCCAAAACTTCGCGGTTTGTCATAATAAATCCGCTCTTAACACCGTCGTCAACGCCCTTGATGGGGGGAACAACGGGTTCAGAACCTGTTGCGATTAAAAGTCTTTTGCCAGTATATGTCTGTCCGTCAGCTTCTACGGTAAAGCCTTCAGCGTTTTTGCCTGTGATTTTACCTATAGCCTTTACGGTGTCAACCTTTAATCCCTTTAAGGTCATTTCAATACCAGAAACTAAAGTTTTTACAACTTTGTTCTTGCGTTCAATAACCTTTTTCTGGTCAATGCTTGCACCCTGTACTGTTACGCCGTAAGCGTCGCCATGGTGTGCATAGTCATATATTTTTGCTGAGTAAAGAAGTGATTTTGAGGGTATGCAACCTTCGTTTAAGCATACACCACCAAAAGCTCTTTTTTCAATTACGAGGGTTTTGAAGCCTGCATGACCGGCTCTTTCACCGGCAAGATAACCTGCAGGGCCGCCGCCCAGAACAATTAAATCGTATACCATTTTACTGCCTCCTTATTTTGCCATAAGCACGCTGAAGTTTTCAAGTGCTGTGCCGAGGTCTTTTAAGAAGCGTGCTGCGGGTGAACCGTCGATAGCTCTGTGGTCAAAGGTGAGTGAAAGACCCATTTTCTTGTAAGGTTTGATTTCGCCTGCAACTTCGCGGATACCTGTTGTGATTGTATCAACACCCAAAATACCTGTCTGGGGAGGATTGATAACAGGAGTAAATGATTCAATACCCATTGAACCGAGGTTTGTAACTGTAAAGCTTGCACCCTGCAAGAAGTCAGGGCTTATTGTACCTGCCTGGCACATTTTAGCAAGCTGTTTGCTTTCGATAGCTATTTCATTTAATGATTTCTTATCAGCATTAAATATTGTGGGAACCATAAGTCCGCGTTCAGTATCAACTGCAAAACCAAGGTTTACTGAACCAAAGTATCTCATCTTATCGCCCAGGAAGTGAGCGTTTAAGTCTTTGTGGTTTTTGAGTATTCTTGATACTGCATATAAAACTATATCGTTAAGAGTAATGTTTGCAAGACCCATACTTTCAGCATTAGCCTTAACCTTTGCACGGTAGCCCATAATGTCAGCTGCGTCAAATGACGAGTTCAAAGTAAGCTGAGCCATTGTGGATAAGGATTCGTGCATTGAACGAGCAATAACCTTACGGATGTTGGAGATGGGAACATCTTCAACTTCGGGTGCAGCTGCGGGAGCAGCCAAAGCTTCTGCTGCAGCGGGAGCATTCAAGTCTTCAACTCTTACTCTGCCGCCTATTCCTGTGCCTTCAATACCTTCAGCATATCCGTCACGAGCTGCGGAAGTAAAGCCTTTACCGCTTGCAATTAACTCTTCAACGTCTCTTTCAATTATTCTTCCGTGAGGACCTGTGGGGGTCGCAATGCTTGCATCAACGTTTGCACGTTCTGCAAGATTTTTTGCACGGGGAGAAATTTTAACGTCACCTGTTGTGTTTTCTGTAACAACGGGTTTTACTACAACTTCTTCCTTCTTTTCTTCTGCGGGAGCAGCTGCAGCTTCCTCTTCTTCTGATTTTACTGCGAATTCAGCAGTGGATTCGCCTTCGTTACCGATAACGCAGACATTTGTAAGACAGGGAACATCGTCGCCTTCTTCAAAGAAAATGTCAAGCATTGTACCTGAAACTTTTGCTTCTTCGTCAAAAGTTGCTTTGTCGGTTTCATAGGTGAATAAAATATCGCCTTCTGCTACTGCATCGCCTTTTTGTTTGTGCCATTTTGCGATGATACAGCTTTCAACCGACTGACCCTGTTTGGGCATCATAATTGCTGTTGCCATTTATTACATCTTCCTTTCTTAAAATATCTTATATTATATGCTTTTTGCATTGCTGAGCAAGTATTTTTCTGCCTCTGCGCTCCAAAGACCATTGTGGCGGGCTACTATTTCGCCAAGCTCACCATCCATATCTTCGAGTGCTGTGAGGGGCATATCAATATTTGTATAAATAAGCTTTTTACCACCCTTTATATTAGGAAGGTTCAAAGTTGTTTCAACTACAGCGTTAAGACCGCCAACGTGTGTAATCATTGCAGCGGGGTTAATTGTTCCTTTTTCCATCATGGAAAGTGATTCAATCATATCATCTGTGTTGCCACCGCTTGTTCCTACAATGTGGGTTGAAGCATAGTGAACGTTGTAGAAGTTGAATTTAGCCGAGAATTTGGGGTCAAGAGGACCTGCAAAGAAGTTTAAGCAACCGTCGTTTCCAAGCATAGCATCAGCCATTTCAACAACAGGAGCAACGGGAGCATAAACAAATACATCGTCAAAGCCTTTTCCGCCGTTTAAAGCCATTAAATCTTCGGCTGTTTTGTCTTTTGTGTTTACATACACAAGCTTTACGCCGTTTTTAGCAGCTTCTTCAACTGTTATAATGCTCTGTGCACGTTCAAGTCGTGCATCGTCAATATCTGTAACAACTAAAAGCGAGGGCTTTCTGTCGCAGTGGATAGCATAGTCTATAGCACCAAGACCCATAGGACCTGCTGCTGCCAAAAGTGCAGCTGCACCGCCTTCTTTTATGCCCATTGAATGAACATAAGAGCCTGCTTTTGTGTGATAGTTTGCGTGGTATCCGCCAACTATACAGCTCATAGGTTCTGCAAGCGAGCCGTAAAAGAAGGCATCTCCGTCATAATGAAGAAGACATTTTTCTTCCATAAACTGATGAGGTACTATAACATAGGTAGCGTCGCCGCCGATATTCTGGAAAGAATATCCAGGTGCATCAAGAGTACCCTTATAGTTAATAGCGGGCTGAATAGAAAATTTCTGTCCTACTTTCCATTCGTCCTGCCATTTTGAGCCTACCTCTACAATTTCGCCGCAAAATTCATGACCTATAATAATAGGATTTTCGGCTACGTCATTGGGAACACGTTTGTGGTTTGCTCCCTGCTCGGCTGCCTTGAAGGATGACATACAAATAGAGTCAGAAATAACTCTTGCTAAAATTTCATCATCCTTTATTGGGGGCAACTCAAATTCTTCAAGGCGCAAATCTTCTGCACCGTAAAGTCTTACTGCTTTTGTTTTCATAAAAAGTCCTGCCTTTCTAAAGTATTTGAACGCCTGCTTTTCTGAATACCCCAAGGGCACTCTTTTCAAAGAGGCTGTCTGTAACAAAAACATCTATATCATTTGGGGTTGCTATGGTAAAGGGCTGGCTTTTGCCATACTTTGTGCTGTCCATAACAACAACCTTGCGGGATGCTTTGGCTATTACTGCACGCTTTAACTCACATTCATCATAATGACCGCAGGTAAAGCCGTGTTCGGGAGAGTATCCCGATGCTGCAATAATGGCAGTGCCGATATTTATATCACGTAAAAAGTTTACCGCACCAAGACCCGACAAAGATATATTTTCGTGATTTAATCTGCCGCCAAGCATACTTACCTCGCAAAGAGTGTTTTTTGCAAGCTCTGTTGCTACATTGGGGCCGCTTGTTACTACAAAGAATGCTTTGTCCTGAATTTCTTTCGCAATGTACATAATAGTACTGCCCGAGTCAAGATATACACATTCATTTTCGTTTATTAAAACTGTGGTCTTTTTAGCTATTTCTTTTTTTAGCTCTTTATTTTCATTTTCACGGCTCTGGTAGGTAGCTTCTTTATGCATAGAAAGATGAACTATGCTTTTTGCACCGCCCTTTGTCCGCACAACCTCTCCGCGTTGTTCAAGCGTTTCCAGGTCACGTCTTATAGTCATTGCTGAAATATTCGGAAAAAGCTCTGCAAGTTTAGCTATACTCATAAAGCCGTTGTCTACAATGAGCTCCAGAATTTTACTTCTTCTTTCCTCCATTTTTGCTCTCCTTTTGAAAATATTTCACACCTTTTTATATTATATATGAAAAATTTTAACATGTCAACCTATTTTTGAATTTTGTATATATTATTTTTATAGGAAGAAATTTCCGAAAAATTTACGTCTTTTTAAAGTTTTTAAAAATTTTTTTAAAATTATATTGACAAGCGGGATTTTTCTTGCTATAATGTATCTTGCTCTTTGGAGTAAAAATAATTTGCGCACATGCTGGAATAGGCAGACAGGCACGTTTGAGGGGCGTGTGTCACCGACGTGTGGGTTCAAGTCCCACTGTGCGCACCAGAAAAAACCGTAGATTCTGATAGAATCTGCGGTTTTTTCAATGAAGCGTCCCCTACGGGAACATTAAGTCGCTAATGCTAATGAAGACGCTTTGCTAATGAAGTGTTGCTTCGCAACATTTCAGAACGCTTCGCTTCATAAATCCGCCAAGCGGATTTGCTTCATAGTGGCAAAGCCACTACTTCATATTTGTCGATAGACAAATACTTCATTTGCATTTCTTAAAATTTATGTTATACTTAACATAAGGCAGGTGTTTTTAATGCGTGAAGATAAATTATCTATTCAGTCCATGGATTTTGCAGTAGAAATCATAAATCTTGTTAAAGAGTTAAAATCTAAAAAAGAAAGCATTATTTCAAATCAAATAGGAAAAAGTGGAACATCAATCGGCGCAAACATCCGGGAGGCTCATTATGCTCATGGCACTGCAGATTTCATTGCAAAACTTCAAATTGCCCTGAAAGAGTCCAACGAAACGGGATATTGGCTTGAATTACTTTTTAAGACTGGGTACATAAATGATGCTACTCATAAAGAACTGGATTCAAAATGCACAAGTATCAGAGTGATGCTAATCTCTTCTATCAATACCGCAAAACAAAATATGGATAAATAATCAAACTGCTACTATTGGCAGTTTTTTCTTGTATAACAAAAACGGTGCAACGAGAGTTGCACCGTTTTATAATTCAAAGAATTATTCTTCTTCAAGCTTTGATTTTTCAATAATTGTCTGGGCTACGTTTGCGGGAGCTTCTTCGTATCTTACAAATTCAAGCGAGAAGGAAGCTCTGCCTTGTGTCATTGAACGAAGGTCTGTAGCGTACTTATTCATTTCGCTCATAGGAACTTCGGCTTCAACAAGCTGGCAACCCTTTTTCTGTGCGGGGTTCATACCAAGCACACGGCCACGGCGTTTGTTTACGTCACCTATAATATCGCCCATCATACTGTCAGGACAGGTAACCTCAAGCTTGCCGATAGGCTCTAAAATAACGGGAGAAGCCTGAACAAGACCTGCCTTGTAAGCTAAAGATGCCGCAATTTTAAAGGACATATCGTTTGAGTCAACAGGATGGTAAGAACCGTCAACCAGTGTAGCTTTAAGGTTAATAACAGGATAGCCTGCCAAAACGCCCTTTAAAACACATTCACGCAAACCTTTTTCAACAGCGGGGAAGTAGTTCTTGGGAACCGAGCCTCCAAAAATGTTTGTTTCAAAGATGAGGTCTTCTGTTTCACCGGGTTCAAATTCAATCCAAACATCACCGAACTGACCTGCACCGCCCGACTGTTTCTTATGACGTCCCTGAACCTTAACCTTCTTACGGATGGTTTCTCTGTAAGCGTTTCTGGGTTCTTTTAAGTCAACTTCAACACCGAATTTACCTTTGAGCTTGTTAACGATAATATCAAGGTGCTGCTCGCCAATACCTGAAACAAGAGTCTGATGTGTTTCAGCATTTGTGTATGTTTTGAAGGTCGGATCTTCTTCAGCAAGTCTCTGCAGACCTGTGCTTATTTTACCTTCATCGTTTTTGGATTTAGGCATAATAGCCATTGAAATGCAAGGTGCGGGGAAACTTATGCCGTCTAATATAACGGGGTTTGAAGCAGAAGTAAGAGTATCGCCTGTAACTGTTTCAGAGAGCTTTGTTACTGCAGCAATATCGCCTGCGGTAGCTTCGGAAACATCAATCTGCTTTTTACCGCGAAGCATAATAACCTTACCGATTTTTTCGTTAACACCCTTTGAGGAGTTAAATACGGTTGAATCTGGCTTCATTGTACCCGAGTAAACTCTGAAAAGTGAGATTTTACCAACAAACGGGTCAGCAATTGTTTTGAATACAAGTGCAGCTAAAGGACCTGCGGGGTCAGCTTTAAGCATAACTTCGCCGTCGCCCTTTGCGTTTTTAGCATTTACTTCGGGCATATCCGAAGGAGCAGGGAAATAATCAGCAATAGCGTCCATTATAGGAGTAATGCAAAGGTTTGAACCTGCAGCACCGCAGAACACCGGCATAATAAGACCCTGCTTAAAGCTTGCCTTAATAGCGCCTGTAAGCTCTTCTGCAGTAAAATCTTCGCCTGCGAAATATTTTTCCATTAAAGCTTCGTCAGTTTCAGCAACAGCTTCAATTAAAATACCTCTTGCTTCTTCTATTTCAGCTTCAGCGTCAGCGGGAATTGCAGTTTCTGCAAGCTTTGCGCCGTCAGCCTTGTAAGCTTTCATATTTATTATGTCTATAACACCTGATAAAGTACCGCCTTCAATTAAGGGAAGCTGGAAAGGTGCAACCGATGAACCAAAGTGAGCCTTCAAATCTTCCAAAGTGTTGTGGAAGTTAGCTCTTTCATGATCCATTTTATTTACGAAAAATGCAACGGGAATACCTTTTTCCTGTGCATAATCAAAGCACTGTTCAGTACCAACCGAAACGCCCGAACGTCCTGAAAGTAAAACGATAGCAGCATCGGCTACTCTTACAGCCTCGTGAACTTCGCCTACAAAGTCGAAGAATCCGGGAGTATCAATAACGTTAACCTTTGTATTTTTCCATTCAAACGGAGTCATAGCTGCGTTTATGGAGAAGGCTCTCTTTACTTCTTCGGAGTCATAGTCTGAAACGGTTGAACCGTCAGCAATCTTACCCGGACGGTCAATAACGCCTGCGTTAAATAACATAGCGTCTGCAAATGTGGTTTTGCCGGCATCGCCGTGTCCGATAAGACATACGTTTCTTATCTTGTCGGTTGAAAAATTACTCATAACTAAACACTCCTTATTTGCCTTTATAAAAAAATAGGCTTAGAATTTTTGCATGGCCTATATTAATACTCGAAAATTTTGCGAGGACCAATACTACCACAGTACGGGAAAAAACCCTTACATATATTATAATACAAAACGGCAAAATGATAAAGAGAAAATATATAACAATAATTTAGAATGATTTTTGTGCAATTTTACCAAAAAACAACACTATTTTCTTACCTGACCATAGCCATTTATAACAAATTTAATGCTGGTAAGAGCCTTTAAGCCCATAGGGCCGCGGGCGTGAATTTTTTGTGTGCTTATACCAATTTCTGCCCCTAAACCAAATTCAGCACCATCTGTAAATCGGGTTGATGCGTTGTGGTAAACAGCGGCAGAGTCAATTGCCATCTGGAACTTTTCAGCACGCATATCATCGGCAGTAACAATGCAGTCTGAATGGCGGGTGTGGCACATATTTATGTGCGTTATTGCCCTGTCAAGAGAATCTACGGTTTTTACCGAAATAATAGGTCCTAAATATTCTGTAAAAAAGTCTTCCTCTGTTGCGGGCAGAATATCGGGACAGATTTCGCGGGCAGCCTCATCGCCTCGTATTTCAATATTTTTTGCATAAAGCCTTTTGGCAATGGGAGGAAGGGCTTTCCCTATAATATCTTTATGAAAAACAAGCGATTCGCATGCATTGCAAACCCCCATTCTTTGGGTTTTTGCGTTTTCTATAATATCTGCCGCCATTTGTATGTCTGCGTATTTATCAACATAAACGTGGCAGTTGCCTGTACCCGTTTCAACTACGGGGATTCTGCTTTGCTCGGTAACGGTTTTTATAAGAGCCGCACCGCCTCTGGGGATTAAAAGGTCAACATATTCCGAAAGATGCATAAGTTCTAGGGCCGCTTTTCTTGAAGGGTCAGAAACAAAGCACACAGCATCCTCAAGGTCATATTTTTTCAAAGCATCACGCAAAACAGAAGTGATTGCAGAGTTTGAAAGTATGGCATCGCTTCCCCCTCTTAAAATTGTTGCATTGCCCGATTTAAAGCAAAGAGCAAACGCGTCCGAGGTAACATTGGGGCGTGACTCGTAAATAATGCCTATAACACCAATGGGAACACGTACCTCACGGATTAAAAGACCATTGGGACGTGTGTTTTCGGACAAAACCTCGCCCACAGGGTCAGCAAGAAGGGAAACATCGCGAATACCGTCACTCATTGCCTTTATTCTGTCATCATTTAGCATAAGTCGGTCAATTAACGGCTCGCTCATACCATTTTCTCTTGCTCTTTGTACGTCCTTTTGGTTTTCAGCTATTATATAGTCAGCATTTTTTATAAGAGCATCTGCCGCAGAAAGAAGAATTTCGTTTTTTTCGCTCTCTTTCAAAAGAGCTGTTTTTAAAGATGCACTCTGTGCTTTTTTTCCAAGAATTTTTAAATCCAAAAAATCCACATCCTTCAAACATTTATACGCTAATTTTAACATTGCGAAGTAGCAAAGTCAATATTATTTTATTACTTGACATATCATTGTAATTATTATAAAATAATATGAAAGAAGTAAGGAGGGTTTACCATGGAAAAATTGATTCTGGTAGTTGACGATGAAAAACCTATTGTAGATATTCTTACATTTAATCTTCAAAAGGACGGATATAAAGTAATTTCTGCACTTGACGGACCGCAGGGCTTGAATCTTGCACTTTCAAAAAAGCCCGACCTTGTACTTTTGGATGTAATGCTGCCCGGAATGGACGGCTTTGAAGTATGCCGTAAAATAAGAGAACAGTCAAGTGTTCCCATTCTTATGCTGACAGCAAGAGAAGAAGAGGTTGACAAGGTTTTAGGACTTGAAATGGGTGCAGACGACTATGTTACAAAACCCTTCAGCGTAAGAGAGCTTATGGCAAGAGTAAAGGCAAACCTTCGCAGAACTGCGGAAGAAGAAAAAACAGGCGATGCTGAAATTATACGTTATATGAATCTTACTATAAATAACGCAAGCTACGAAATAGCAAAAGACGGCAAGGTTATAGACCTTACCTTGCGTGAATTTGAGCTTATGAAGTTTTTAATACAAAGACCGGGACGTATTTTCTCGCGTGAACAGCTTCTTGAAAAGGTATGGGGTTATGAATATTACGGAGATGTACGTACAGTTGACGTAACAGTAAGAAGACTGCGTGAAAAAATAGAGGACGACCCCAAAAACCCCGTATATGTTATGACAAAGCGTGGCGTGGGATATTATATGAAAACCGAATAAAAGCAGGATAAAATATGTTTAAAAGTATTCAGTGGAAGATTCTTACAGTATTTATATTGCTGGTAGTTTCGGTAATGATTCTGGTAGGCGTAATATTGATGCGAAATATAAACGACTACTACCTGAAGGAATTTACAACCCAGATGGACAGAAATGTTTTCAGTCAGGATTTTGCCGAACAGCTTTCTGCCGCCGCAAAAGGAGAAGAGCCCGTGGCAGCTATGCACGGACTTTTGGAAGCCTATAACGGAAGAATGGGTATAGACTCATTTCGAAACTATTATATTCTTGATAAAATAGGCAATATTGCCTTTGCACCAAACGGACAGACGGGAACTATTGCGGCATCCTCAAATCTTTTGTCTGCAATGAGCGGAAAACTCGGTAACGAAATAAACACCGCAAGCGAAATAATGGATTATGCATACCCCGTAACAGCGGGTGGAGAGCTTTTGTATATAATTTATGTGCAGGACACAAAAGAAGAAGTTTTTGACATATTAAACAACATATTTACTATAATTTTAATAGCACTTGCAGTAGGGCTTTTTATGTCAATAATTTTAGGACTTTTTCTGTCAAGAACAATAATTGCCCCCATAGCATCCTTGCAGAAAAAGGCAGAAAAAATAGCCGCAGGTGACTTTGGCAGTAAAATAGAAGTTAAGGCAAGCGACGAAATAGGGGATTTAACCCGTGCCTTCAACAGTATGTCTGCCGATTTAAGCTCCAACATAGCACAGATTGCAGGCGAAAAAAATAAAATAGAAACCATTTTTCTTTATATGACCGACGGTGTTGTGGCATTTAATAAGTTTGGCGAAATGATACACGTAAACACAGCGGCTAAAGAAATGCTTTCGATAGAGGATGGCAACATTTCGTTTGAAGAGCTTTTTAAACCTTACGGCGAGGATATTTCGCTAAAAAGCATACTCTATCTTACCGATAACGACGATAAAGGCTTTACAAGAGAAATAAAAACGGGCGACAGAATTTTAAAGGCTCATTTTGCCCCCTTTATGTCAGAGGGCAGAAGGGTTGACGGCGTTGTAATAGTTTTTCAGGATATTACCGAACAGCAAAAGCTTGACAATGACCGTCGTGAGTTTGTGGCAAACGTTTCGCACGAGCTTAGAACTCCGCTTACCACCATAAAAAGCTATACCGAAACCTTGCAGCAAAGTGCACAAAAGGACTCTATGGAAGAAACCTTTTTAGAGGTTATAAACAGCGAAGCCGACAGAATGACACGCCTTGTAAAAGACCTTTTAACCCTGTCACGGCTTGATTATGACAGAACCTCGCTTACAAAAACAAACTTTGATTTGCAAAAGCTCTGTGCAAATATTGTAGAAAAACTGGGAATGGAAGCGAAAAAACGCGGTCACACTCTTACCTTTACAAAAAGAGGTGCACTCCCTGCATTTTTTGGCGATAAAGACAGACTTGAGCAGGTTATTATAAACATAGTTACAAATGCGTTAAAGTATACGCCCGACGGTGGTTCGGTTACAGTTTCGTGCGGATACTATTTTACAGATGCAATAATAACAGTAACCGATACAGGCATTGGAATACCAAAAGAAGACCTGCCCCATATATTCGACAGATTCTATAGAGTTGACAAGGCGAGAACGCGAAAATACGGCGGAACAGGCCTTGGTCTTGCCATTGCAAAAGAGATTATTGAAGCTCATAACGGCAAGATAGAAATACAAAGTAAACCGCGTATTGGAACCGAGGTTACAATAACAATGCCCATTTACAGCGAATGATTTGTAAAAAATTTTGAAAAATGTGTTGAAAAAAGTATAATATCGTGGTATTGTATATAAAGAAGAAAATTCAAGGAGGTGTAATTTCTCATGGCATATGTAATTTCTGACGAATGCATAGCTTGTGGTGCTTGCGAAGGCGAATGCCCTGTTAGCTGCATCAGCGCTGGCGATTCAAAATTTGAAATCAATAAGGACGAATGCATCAGCTGCGGAAGCTGTGCAAGCGTATGTCCCGTAGATGCTCCTGTTGAAGAGTAATTATGCGTGACTTTATGAGGGCGGTTTTCCGCCCTTATATTTGTTTATTATTCCCGAAAAATTTGTACGGGATTTATTCGTAAGGAGAGTTATATGCAGCTCCGTGAATATGAGAGAATTGACGATTTACAAATAAAAAATTTGCGGCTTATTCAGGACAAAAGAGGATTTTGTTTTGGAACAGATGCCGTAATGCTTGCATCCTTTGCCGATATAAAAAAGGGAGACAAGGTTTTGGATATGTGCTCGGGTAACGGAATAATCCCGGTTCTTCTGACCGCGAAAACAGAAGCGGGAGAAATTTACGGCATTGAAATACAGCCTGAAGCCGCAAGTCTTGCAAAAAGAAATGTAGAGTTAAACTCCCTTTCAAATGTTTTTATAATAAAGGCAGATATAAAGGATGCATTAGGGCATTTTAATTCGGGGTATTTTGACCATGTAACCTGCAACCCGCCCTATATAAAGGCAGAAGGCGGCAAGGCAAACCCTGCCGATGCAAAAGCCATTGCAAGGCACGAAGTGTTATGCACTCTTGATGACGTTGTAAAAACCGCATCACAGATGCTACGCTTTGGCGGCAAGTTTTCAATGGTGCACCGACCTGACAGACTCTCGGATATTATAACAACCTTACGAAAATATAGACTTGAACCAAAACGCCTGCGTTTTATCCATTCGGAAGAGGATGGGGAAGCGGTGCTCGTGCTTATAGAAAGCACTTTGGGCGGAGGTTCGTTTTTAAAAGTAATGCCGCCGCTTGTGATTTATGATAAAAACGGCGGATACACTCAAGAATATGAAAGGATTTACCGATATGAAAGGTAGTCTTTATCTGTGCCCCACTCCAATAGGAAACCTTTCGGATATTTCAGAAAGACTTAAAGAGGTTTTATCTTTTTGCGACATTGTTGCCGCAGAGGATACACGCCACAGCTTAAAGCTTTTGAATCATTTAGGGATATCAAAGCCTATGATAAGCTATTACGAGCATAACAAGCGTGAGCGGGGCGAGGTTATTTTAAAAGAAATACTAGACGGCAAAAACGTTGCCCTTGTAAGCGATGCAGGTACTCCCGCAATTTCAGACCCCGGGGAGGATTTGGTATTGCTTTGTTCAGAAAACGATGTAGAGGTAATCCCCATCCCAGGCCCGTGTGCGGCAATATGTGCACTTACAGTGTCGGCACTTCCAACGGGCAGATTTGTTTTTGAAGGTTTTTTGCCTATGAACAAAAAGGGCAGAATAGACAGACTTACCGAAATAAAGGACGAAAAGCGTACCCTTATTTTTTACGAAGCACCCCACAAGCTTACAAGAACGCTTGCCGATTTGTTAAAATATTTTGGGGACAGAAAAATTGCTCTTTGCAGGGAGCTTACCAAACTGCACGAGCAGGTTATAAGAACAACCCTGTCGGAAGCAGCAAAAATGTATGAAGAAACACCCCCTAAAGGCGAGTTTGTTTTGGTAGTTGAAGGGGCAGGGGAAAAAGAAGAAGAAAAACCTTTCGCAAGCATTGAAGAATGTTATCTTGAATATATAAATAAAGGACTTTCTGACAAAGATGCAATGAAAAAGGTAGCACTTGATATGGGAATATCAAAACGAGATGTATATGCAAAAATAAAACTTAAAGGGAGCGAAGACAATGAAATATAATATAGCAGTAGGACAATCAGGCGGGCCCACAGCGGCAATAAATGCAACACTTTGCGGAGTAATTGAAGGAGCACTTCAAAGCGGAAATATAGACAAAATTTTAGGATGCGTTAACGGAATAGAAGGGGTTTTAAATGAAAACTTTGCAGACCTTTCACAGCTTTTTGCAAGCGAAGAAAAACGCAAGCTTTTAAAGCAGACACCTGCAGCATTTTTAGGCTCGTGCAGAAAAAGACTTCCGCAAGACTTAAATGATGCAGAATATAAAAAGATAATTGATGTTTTACAGAAAAACAACGTAAAATATTTTGTATATATAGGCGGAAACGATTCCATGGACACCGTGGATAAGCTTTCAAGATACGCAAAAGAAAATAATATTGACATAAACTTTGTAGGTGCACCCAAAACAATTGATAACGACCTTGCTGTTACAGATTTCTGCCCCGGCTTTGGCAGTGCGGCAAAATATATTGCAACCACAGTTCGCGAGCTTGCTATTGATGCGGCAGTATACAGCTCAAAATCGGTTTTAATAGTGGAAGCAATGGGCAGAAACGCAGGCTGGCTTACAGCGGCATCGGCACTTGCACGCACAGAAGAATTTTCGGCACCTCACTTAATCTATGTGCCCGAAAGAGCTTTTTCGATTGATAAGTTTATCGAGGATATTAAAAATGTAGATTCCCATAGCGTTGTAGTTGTAGTATCCGAAGGTGTAAAGGACGAAAACGGCACATACATCTGCGAAGGTGCATCAAGCGGAGTAACCGATGTTTTTGGTCACAAAATGTTAAGCGGCACAGGAAAAGTGCTTGAAAATATTGTAAGAGAACGCCTTGGGGTAAAGGTAAGATCAGTTGAGCTTAACACCTGCCAACGTTGTGCTTCACATATAAGATCAGAAGTTGATATACAAACATCAGTGCAGATAGGAAAAGAAGCGGCACTTTCTGCAATAGAAGGCAAAACAGGCGTAATGATGTACTTTGAAAGAACAGGCGATTCCTTTAAAGTAAAATCGCAGGACATTTCTCTTATTGCAAACGAAGAAAAAATGCTTTGCGACGAATTTATAAACAAAGAGGGTAACAATATTACCGATAAATTCATAGAATATGTAAAGCCTCTTATAAAAGGAGAGGCAGAGCTTATATGCCGTGACGGTATGCCTGTGTATATTAAGCTTTAAAAAAATTCAAAGGATAACAAAATAAAAAGCCTTTGAGGAGTAATAGTATGGATAACAGATTTATAGGCGTTTTTGATTCGGGTCTCGGGGGACTTACGGCAGTAAAGGAGTTTATGAAAATACTCCCAAACGAAAAAATAATATATTTTGGAGATACTGCCCGTGTTCCTTATGGCACACGCTCGCCCGAAACCATAAAAAGATATGTAAATGATGATATAGAGTTTCTTTGCAGCCGTAATGTAAAGCTTATAGTATCGGCTTGCGGAACTGCAAGCTCTGTAGCACTTCCCTATCTTACAAAAACACCGGTACCCGTTATAGGGGTAATTGAACACGCGTCAGCGGAAGCTGTAAAAAGAACAAAAAATAACAAAATAGGCGTAATTGCAACCGAAGGGTCAATAAAATCGGGAAAGTATGAAGAAGAAATAAAAAAGCTTTCGGATAAAGCCGAGGTTTATTCTGTAGCCTGTCCTATGTTTGTTCCTTTAGTTGAAAACGGGTATGCAAAAAGCGAAGTAGCCAAAATTATAGCAAAAGAATACCTTGAACCCCTTAAAAATGCAGGAGTGGATACTCTTGTTTTGGGATGCACACATTACCCGTTGCTTCGCGGGGTAATAAGTGATATAATGAGTGAGAATACATATCTTGTAGACCCCGGTGCACAAACTGCAAAGTATGTTAAAAGTGTACTTGAAAGTCAGGATATGCTTTCGGGAGAGAAAACGGGCGGACACGAATTCTGGGTAAGCGATTCACCTGAAGGCTTCAAAAAGCTTTGCTCTACGTTTTTAGAGAGCGATATGGAAATTGAAGTCCGCAAAGTAGACATACAATAAGAGAGGATTCCTTAAAATGAATAAAGGGGCAATAATATCAATATGCGGTCAGGAAAATTATCTTGACGGCACCGACGAAAAAACCGAGCTTGTAACAGAGGGCAAGTATTATAAAAAGGGAAACAAATATTTTATTTCCTATAACGAAACTCCTATGACAGGCTTTGATACAAACACAAAAACAACCATAAAGGTTGACGGAGACACCGTTGCTATGACAAGATTCGGGCAGGTAAACACCCACATGGTGTTTAAACCGGGCGAAAAGCATATATCCCATTACGAAACTCCGTTTGGAAGCTTTACAATAGGTGTTATCTCCGACGAGGTTGACGTAAAGATAGGCGACAATGGCGGAGATATAAGAATAAAATATCTGCTTGAAATTGACAACAATACCCGTGCAAGACACGATTTAACACTGAATATACGAGAAGCTTAATGAAAGGGCTGAAAATATGACTGTACTTGAAAAAGCAATAGGCGAAATAAAAGAAAAAATTACTTTGGCGACAAAGGCGTTGACAGACGAGTCGCCTGAATTTTTGGTAGAAATCCCAAAAGATAAAACCCACGGGGATTTTGCAAGCAATGTTGCAATGTTACTTGCAAAATCTCTGCACAAAGCACCCCGTATGATAGCAGAAGATATTATAAAAAATATAAAAGCTGACGGAATTATAGATAAAGTAGAGGTTGCAGGTGCAGGCTTTATAAACTTTTATCTTAATCCCCTTTGGGCACACAGCGTAATGGAAGAAATAGAAGCAAAGGGCAAAGACTACGGCAGAATAGCAAAAGGCGAAGGCAAAAAGGTAATGGTTGAGTTTGTAAGCGCAAACCCCACAGGACCTATGCACATGGGCAACGCACGAGGCGGTGCGATTGGTGACTGTCTTGCCTCGATTTTAGACTTTGCAGGCTATGATGTATCAAGAGAATTTTATGTAAACGATGCGGGTGCACAGATAGATAAGTTCGGCCGTTCTCTTTTGGCACGCTATAAACAGGTTTTAACAGGATGCGAAGACTTCCCTGAAGACGGATATCAGGGCGAAGATATTTTAGAGCACGCAAAAAATTATATAAATCTTTACGGGGACAAGCTTTTGTCGGAAGAGGAAGAAACAGCTAAAAGAGCACTTATAGATTATGCACTCCCCTTAAACCTTGATTATATGCATAAGGTTTTGGGCGACTACAAAATAAACTATGATGTATGGTTTTGCGAAAGCGAGCTTTATAAAAGCGGCGAAGTAGAAGATACAATAAAAATATTAAAAGAAAAAGGACTTGCATACGAAAAAGAAGATGCAACCTGGTTTAAAAGCACACTTTTCGGTGCAGAAAAAGATGACGTTTTAATCCGTACAAACGGCATTCCCACATACTTTGCTGCCGATATAGCATATCACCGCAACAAGTTCAGCCGTGGATTTGACAAGGCAATAAACGTATGGGGTGCAGACCACCACGGTCACGTTGCACGTATGAAGGGTGCAATGGAAGCCTTTGGCATTGATAAAGACAGACTTGACGTTGTAATTATGCAGCTTGTTAGACTTACTCAAAACGGCGAAACCGTTCGTATGAGTAAGCGTACAGGTAAAATGATAACTTTGGCAGACCTTTTAGAAGAAATAGGAATTGATGCAGCACGCTTCTTCTTTAACCTTCGTCAGCCGGGCAGTCATTTTGATTTTGATTTATCGCTTGCAGTAGAAAACTCAAACGAAAACCCTGTTTTCTATGTTCAGTATGCACACGCAAGAATATGCAGTATACTCCGCCTTCTTGAAGAAGAAGGGGTAAAAGTTCCTTCGTACAGCGAAACAGACATTTCGCTTCTTTGCGACGAACACGAAATTGAACTTATAAAGAAGCTTGCCGACCTTCCCGACGAAATTGCAGTAGCAGCAGACCTTTACGAGCCTTCACGCCTTACACGTTATGTGCAGGATGTAGCAGCACTTTTCCACAGCTTCTATAATGCCTGCCACGTAAAAAGCGACAACAAGGAACTTACAAAAGCAAGACTTAAGCTTGTTGACAGCGTAAGAATTGTAATACAAAACGTTCTTACAATTCTTAACGTAACAGCACCCGAAAAGATGTGAGGTTTAAAATGAAAAGCGTAAAAAAATTACTTGCATTGCTTATAGCCTTTATATTGGTTTTTTCTGCCACAGTATCGGCAGAAACAAATGATTATGCCTATGTTCGGGAAGCTATAAGATACATATCAGAATACTATAAATTTGATGTGTCAGAAGACAAACTTGAAGATATAGCCTTAAAAACTCTGCTCGAAAATAAAGAAGCAGGACTTGAAGAGGTGCTTTCTGCCTTAATGTCAAGCCTTGACCCAAACAGCAGTTATCTTACGGCAGACGAATATAAAAGTCTTTATTCTCAAAGCATAAGCGGAGAAATATGCGGTATAGGTGTGCATATTGTAGGGGTTAACGGCAGAGTAGTAGTGTCAGAGCCTATAAAGGGCTCGCCCGCAGAAAAGGCAGGCGTTTTGCCTAACGATATTATTGTAGCAGTAAACGGCGAAAGCGTTGAAGGCAAAAGCGTTGACGCAGTTCAGGCTGTTGTAACAGGACAGGAAGGGACATCTGTTTCAGTAACATTTTTACGCGGGGAGCAAAGAATTACCTTTGATATTGTACGTGCAAAAATAGAAAATGTATATGTTGAACACGAAATAATAGACGGTATAGGCTATATTTCAATATCAAGCTTTAATAACACAATTTTAACAGATGTAAACAAGGCACTTTCTGAATTTACGGCAAAAGGGATAGACAAAGCAGTGCTTGATTTACGTAATAACACAGGCGGAAGCTTTGATGCGGCACTTGATATCTGCGACCTTTTTGCTCCAAAAGGTGTTATAGCAAGAATAGAATATAACCAGAAAAACAGCGATATAAACGGACTTTATTATTCCGAAACACAAGGGGCAGGCTATAAGCTTGCAATACTTATAAATGGTGCATCGGCATCAGCGTCCGAGCTTGTTGCAGGAACCTTGTCCGATACAAGCGTTGCCAAAACCTTTGGTACACAAAGCTACGGCAAGGGCACAGTTCAAACACTCCGTCCCCTTGTAACAGGCGGAGCAATGCGTCTTACAATAGCCGAATATAAAAGTGCGGGCGGAAGAACAATCCACGAAAAAGGAATAAAGCCCGACTTTTATATAGAAAACGAATATCAGAAAGTTGATACTTCAACTTTTGAAGAAATGGACTTAACAAAAGAATTTAAAACAGGCGACGAGGGTATGGGTGTTTTAGCACTTGAACAACGCCTTGAATGTCTTGGTTATATGGAAAGCTTTGATGAGGTGTTTGATACAGAGACAGAAGATGCCGTAAAAACCTTTCAGGCTTATGCAGGACTTTCGGCAACAGGAACTGCAGACGTATACACACTTGTAAAGCTTAACGATATTGAATATTCCGAGCTTGAAGAATTGGTTGATAATCAGCTTTTTTCGGCTTTGGAATATCTGAAAGGATTAGAATAAATGACAAAGCAGGTTTGTGCAGGCAAAGTTAAAATAGGCGGAGGAGCACCCGTAAGCGTACAGTCTATGCTTACGGCTAAAACCACCGATGTAGAGGGTGCTCTTTTGCAGATAAACGAGCTTTATAAAGCAGGGGCAGATATAGTACGTCTTGCCGTGCCTGATATTGAATCTGCAAAAGCATTTGCACTTATAAAAAAGCAGTCACCATTGCCGCTTGTAGCAGACATTCATTTTGATTATAAGCTTGCCCTTATGGCAATAGAAGGCGGAGCCGATAAAATAAGAATAAACCCCGGTAATATCGGCGCAAGAGAAAGAGTGCAGGCAGTAGCCGCTGCCGCAAAAGAAGCAGGCATCCCCATAAGAATAGGGGTAAATATGGGCTCTATAGAAAAAGAGGTTTCCGAAAAATACGGACATACTGCCCGTGCTATGGTAGAGAGTGCAAAAAACCACGCAAGAATTTTAGAAAACGAAGGCTTTACCGATATAGTAATAAGCCTTAAAGCGTCGGATGTTCCTACTACAGTAGAGGCTTACAAAATAATGGCAGAGGAGTGTGACTATCCTTTGCACCTTGGCGTTACCGAGGCAGGCACAGCTTACAGCGGAATAATAAAATCAGCAGCAGGCATAGGCTCGCTTTTACTTGACGGAATAGGAGATACCATAAGAGTTTCCTTAACAGCTCCCGTTTGCGAGGAAGTGCGTGCAGGCAGAGCATTACTTGCGGCAGTAGGTAAAAGAGAGGCACCCACTTTAGTTTCCTGTCCAACCTGTGCAAGATGCAAAATAAACCTTTTTCCGCTTGCAAACGCAGTTGAGGAATACATATCAAAGCTTGATAAACCCATAAAGGTAGCAGTTATGGGATGCATAGTAAACGGCCCCGGGGAAGCAAAGGATGCAGAAGTTGGCATAGCAGGCGGCGACGGCAAAGCCGTACTGTTCCGAAAAGGCGAAATTATAAAAACAGTTGCCGAAGATAAAATCTTAGAAGAACTTTTTTCTGAAATTGATAAGTTGTAGGAGACAAAAATGCAAAAACCCATTAAAGAAGTATTTAAAGACACCAAAATCCCCTCGGAATTAGAGGGGATTTTGGTATGCGCTCTTAAGATAGATAACGAAAAAAGAAGCATGAAATCAATTTTTCTTATGCCTTCTTTAATTCCCTTTAAAATTTTTGAACAGTTTTATAACGAAATAAAAAGCTACTACAGCTTAAACGAGCTTGTAATACAAACAAATTTTGAACAAAATCTTACAAACGAATTTCTTTCTGAATATAAGCTTTATGTAATGTCACGCCTCTTGGCAAAAACTCCCATGGCGGGATATATTTTAAGAGACAGCGACTGGCAAACCGACGGAGAAAATATAACTGTAACCGTTCGCCACGAAGGGTTAAACCTTTGCGACAACATAAAAATGATGGCAGAAAAAATAGTAAGCGGAGATTTGGGCAAATCAGTTACATTCACTTTTGTAGAAGATTTTATGGAGGTAAAATTTGATGTACCTCTTTCCAAACCCCCTGTAAAAAAACCTGCCGAAGTAAAAGCAGAATCAAAAGAAATTGCCCCCGGCACTCCCATAATAGGCAAAGCCATAAACGGAGAAGTTATTCCTTTAGACACACTTTCCGACGAAAGCGGAAGATGCGTAATAGAAGGAACAGTTTTCTATACCGATAAAAGAGAAATGAAAAACGGAAAAATTTTGTTTTTGTTTGATATTACCGACCGTACAAATTCCATAACCTGTAAAGTCTTTTTAACAGCCGACACCTTTAATGAAAAAGTTAAGGGAAATATTTCGGAAGGCAACAGAGTAAAGGTTTTTGGAGATGTTTCGTATGACAGCTTCCAACGTGAGATTACAGTAATGGTAAGGTCGGTTGAAATGCTGCCTCCTCTTTTGAAAAAGCAGGATAACGCAGAAAGAAAACGTGTAGAGCTTCACGCTCACACAAAAATGTCGGCAATGGATGGCGTTGCCGAAACCAAAAATCTTGTAGGACGCGCCGCACAGTATGGTCATCCTGCAATAGCAATTACAGACCATGGTTGTGTTCACGCATTCCCCGATGCACACCGTGCAAAAAAAGGCAAGGACATAAAAATTATATACGGAACTGAAGCTTATTTTGTAAACGACTGCGACAGTCTTATTTATAAAGGGGCTTCACACCCCATTTTAGGCGAAACCGTAATTTTTGATATAGAAACCACAGGTCTTTCAAATGCAAGTGAAAGAATAACCGAAATAGGTGCAGTAAAAATCTGTAATGGCGAAGAGGTTGCAAGATTTGAAACCTTTGTAGACCCCGAGCGTCATATCCCCGAAAAAATAACAGAGCTTACAGGCATTACAGACGATATGGTAAAAGGCGCTCCAAAAAGTACAGAAGCCGTAAAAGCATTTTTGGAATTTTGCGGTACAGCACCCATTATAGCCCACAATGCAGAATTTGATGTTGGCTTTATAAGGGCAGAATGCCAAAGAAGCAACATTCCCTTTGAGCCTGCGTATCTTGATACGCTGGCGCTTTGTCGTACCCTTTTTCCCGAAAAGAAAAAGCACAAGCTTGATATTATGGCAGAAATGCTTGGCATTCCAAACCCCGCACACCACCGTGCAGTAAACGATGCAGAGGTTTTATGCGGAATATGGGTAAAGTGCGTTGAAATTATGCAGAAAAACGGCATAGAGGATTTTTGCGAAATAGATTCTAAAATATCGGGCGAAAACCGATATAAAGAACTGCCCTCCTACCACGCGGTAATACTTGTAAAAAATCTTACAGGTCTTAGAAATCTGTACGATATGATATCCGATTCAAACTTAAAATATTTCTATAAAACGCCCCGCATATTAAAGAGTGAGTATTTAAAAAAGAGAGAAGGTCTTTTAATAAGCTCTGCTTGCGAGGCGGGTGAGCTTATGCGTGCAATCATCCGTGGGGCAGACGAAAAAACCATAGAAAAAATATGTAAATTTTATGATTATTATGAAATACAGCCTCTTGGCAATAACGAGTTTATGCTTGAAAACGGAACTGCACAAACCAGAGAAGATCTTGAAGGGTTTAACCGCCGTGTAATAGAGCTTGGCGAAAAATATCAAAAACCCGTAGTCGCAACCTGTGATGCGCATTTTATAGACCCCGAGGATGAAGTGTACCGCCGTATTATAATGGCAAGCAAGGGCTTCCGTGATGCCGACAATCAGGCACCTTTATATTTCAGAACAACAGAAGAAATGCTCAGCGAGTTTGCATATCTTGGAGAAAAAACGGCAGAAAAGGTAGTAATCGACAATACAAACCTCATAGCCGATATGATAGAAGAAATCCGCCCCGTGCCCGAAGGGAAATTCCCGCCCGAAATTGAAGGCTCGGCAGAGGATATAGAAAGAATGAGCCGTGAAAAGGCGTACGCTCTTTACGGAAATCCCCTGCCTGCCCTTGTTGAGGAAAGATTAAAAAAAGAGCTTGACAGTATTATACGAAACGGTTTTGCCGTAATGTATATGATAGCCCATAAGCTTGTAAAAAAATCAAACGATGACGGGTATCAGGTAGGCTCGCGAGGAAGCGTAGGTTCATCACTTATAGCTTTTTTGTCGGATATTACCGAGGTAAATGCTCTGCCTGCCCATTATCTTTGCAAAAACTGTAAGCACAGCGAGTTTTTTACCGAAAACCTGGGTTCAGGTCAGGATTTAGAAGATAAAAACTGTCCCGAATGCGGAACACTTATGTATAAAGACGGACACAATATCCCGTTTGAAACCTTCCTTGGCTTTAACGGCGAAAAAGACCCTGATATTGACTTAAACTTCTCGGGAGAATATCAGGCAAATGCACATAAATATACAGAAGAGCTTTTTGGTCACGGACAGGTTTTCCGTGCGGGAACAATAAGCGGTGTTGCCGATAAAATAGCCGAAGGCTTTGTGCGTAAGTATTTTGAGGAGCGAGGTCTCCCGGTACGTGCCGCCGAGGTCAGAAGAATAGCGGTAGGCTGCGTTGGGGTACGAAGAACCACAGGTCAGCATCCCGGCGGTATTATAGTTGTACCGCGAGGACATAAAATAGAAGAATTTACCCCCGTTCAACACCCTGCCGACAAAAGCGGTATAGATATAATAACAACCCACTTTGACTATCATTCAATAGACGAAAACCTTTTAAAGCTTGATATATTAGGTCACGATAATCCTACAGTTTTAAAAATGCTTGCCGATTTAACGGGCGTTGCAACACGTGATGTTCCCATAGCACCGCCCGAGGTTATGAGTCTTTTTAAAAATACTGAAGCTTTGGGCGTTTCGGCAGAAGATATACATAGTAAGGTGGGCACTTATGCCCTGCCTGAATTTGGCACAAAATTTGTACGAGATATGCTGCTTGACTCAAAACCCCAGAATATGTCAGACTTAATAAGAGTCAGCGGACTTTCGCACGGTACAAATGTTTGGCTCGGGAACGCACAAGATTTAATACGCGAGGGAAAATGTACAATTTCAACCTGTATCTGTACCCGTGACGATATTATGCTATACCTTATTGATAAGGGAGTAGAACCTCTTTTGTCATTTACAATAATGGAATCTGTCCGTAAGGGCAAGGGCTTAAAGCCCGAATGGGAAGTGGCTATGAGAGAATCCTCTGTTCCCGAATGGTACATAGAATCGTGCAAAAAAATCAGTTATATGTTCCCAAAAGCACACGCAGCAGCCTATGTTACCGAAATGCTTCGTATAGCGTGGTACAAGGTTCATTATCCTATTGAATTTTATATGTCCTATTTCAGCGTAAGAGCCGACGAGTTTGACTATGAAATGATGGCAAAAGGAAGAACTTTGGTTGAACGCAAAATGAAAGAAATAGATTCACAAGGCTCGCAGGCATCCCAGAAGGACAAAAACGTTCATTCAATACTTGAAGTATGTAACGAAATGTATTGCAGGGGAATAGAGTTCTGTCCTATCGACATTTACGAGTCCGACGCTACAAGATTTTTAAAGAAGGACGGAAAAATTCTGCCCCCCTTAAACAGCGTTCCGGGGCTTGGCACAAACGCTGCATACAGCATAGTAAAGGCAAGAGAAGACGGAGAATTTATTTCAAAAGACGAGCTTTACAGCCGTACAGGTGCCACCAAAACCGTAATAGAAGTTCTTGAACGTAACGGTTGTTTGGAAGGTATGCCCGATACAAGTCAGGTAACATTTTTTTAACTTGACAATTAAAAGTACTATATGTATAATGAAAAATAGGTGATAAGAATGGATAAAAACAAATTAAGAAAAAGTATGTTCGGTTACAACAAAAAGGATGTTATGGAGTATATTGATACAGTAGTAACAGACTATGAAACCGAAATAGAAAACTTAAAAAAAGAAAATACCCGCATAACAAAAGAAAATAAGGCTCTTTTAACCGAAAACAACGAGCTTTTCCGTAAGAACGAAGAGTTTATGGCAGAAAAAGAGCTTATTTCGGATGCCTTTATTTCGGCTAAAGAGCGTGCAGGCAAAATAATAGAAGAAGCCGAAGCAGAAGCTGAAAAGAAAATTCTTATGGCAGAAGAGGCTTTGGCAGTATTAAAAGAAGAAGAGGAAGCTTTAAAGGAACAGATACAAACCTTAAAGCTTAAAGCTGTTGCCGCTATAAGAAAGTACGAAACAGAGCTTTCGGATTTAGCTTAAAATAAAAAATTTTCTAAAAATATATTGACAATACTAAAACGCTTTAGTATAATAATAACATACTAAAAAAGGAGACGAAATTATGAAGAAAACATTAGGACTCATTCTTGCAGTAGCAATGCTTTGCACAATGATTATGCCAATGGGTATATCAGCAACAGTGTTCACAGATACTGCCCAAACAAAGTATGAAAAAGCAGTAGACGTATTATCAAGCATTGGTATAGTTGAAGGCAGAAGCGAAGAAGCTTTTGAACCCGACGCAACACTTACCCGTGCTGAAGCTGCAACAATTATCCTCCGCCTTCAGGGTATGGAAGGTAAAGTTGCAGGTAAAGACATATTTACCGACGTTACAAGCGAGCATTGGGCTTATGCAAACGTTGCAGCAGCTTACGGACTTCAGATAGTAAACGGTATGGGTGACGGCACATTTGCTCCCGACGCAGTAGTAACAAGCGCACAGGCAGCAAAAATGCTTATTTGTGCACTCGGCTATGCAGTACAGGCAGATGCACAGGGCGGATTCCCCGCAGGCTATGTAGCAAAAGCAGGTCAGCTTGGTATTTACGATAACGTAGAAGCAAAAGCTGAC
>JAZSDN010000099.1:0-2600 GCA_045531205.1 Clostridia bacterium
CATCTTAACACTTGATGCAGACGATATCGTATCAACAAAGACAAACAAATCAGAAGTTGTATACGAAATCGATAACAAAGAATACACAGCAAAGCTTACAAACGCAGTAATGGTTAAAAATGGCGATAACCTCGGACAGACATGGAAAGCTTCCGAACTTTATCCCGACTGCGGTACAGTAACACTTGTATCAAACGTAAGCAATGCTTATGCTTATGTAATAGTTGAAGCTTATACTGACTATGTAGTAGAAAATGTAAATGCAGACGATAAAATAGTATACTTCAAAAACTTCGGCGGCAAAACACAGATGGAAATCGATGTAGATTCACTCGACAAAAAGGTTGAGCTTATAGATGCCGATGGCGAAGCGGTAGCATTAAAGAAGCTTGCTGAATGGGATGTTCTTTCAGTTTTAGAAAGCACATCAAGAATAACAGCAGTTGTTTCAAAAGATTATGTTGATGGTGTTGCACTTGAAGAATCAAGAAAAGGCGTTTTAATAGGCGAAGAAACATATCAGCTTGCGGCATCACTTAAAAAAGCTCCTGCAAGTGTAACAAAGCCCGTGGTTGGTAAAAACGCTTACTATTTCCTTGACTTTATGGGAAAAATCGCAGCCGTAAACAGAAACACAGGTTCAAATTATCTGTATGCTTATATGAAGGATATCGGCGTTGATGGTGGCTCAGCATTCGGCACAAACGTAAAAGCAGAAATTTTTGATATCAGCACAGCAAAAATGAGCGTTGCAGATTTTGCTGAAAGAGTTACATTTGTAGACCCCTACAACACAGAAAAAACAATTGACAAGGAAGACCTTTTAAAAGAAAAGTCTATTTACAAAAACGGTGCGGGAATTGCACAGCTTGTAAGATACGAAAAGAATGAAAACGATTTAATTACAAAACTCGAAGTAGCACAGGACTACCGCTTTGAATTTTACGGATTAAACGAGGACGTTCGTGCAAATGCTTTCTCGCTTGACCTCTCAAGTGACGCTGAAGCTTACTGCTATACAAAAGGCGGAACAAAAGATACTTACAAGCTTACAATAATAGCAAGCAATATAATTGCCGGAAAATATCTTATAGGTGCACAGACCAAAACACTTACAATTGGCAAAAACTACACAGCAAAAGATTTTGCGGTAACAACAGCAAGAACAGGCTGGGCACACGGTGACGAAGCTAAATGTACTTACGGCTACGATGCAAACGACAGCGGTGTATTGTCGGTAATAGTAAAGAACAACAAAGAGCTTTTTGATTATGAAGCAGGTTTGGGCGGAGGCGACAGTATTTCCTATGCACAGATAGAAACCAAAAAGCCAGGGGTTGTAACAGAGATTACAAAGGGAATAAATGCTGAAGAACAGGTAGTAACTTATCTTAACCTGCAAACTTCTTCCGGAAAACTCAAAATAACAGTTCCCGATGGCTTTAAAATTAACTATGGTATGATAAACTGTGTAATCGCAAAAGAAGAATCAAGACTCTTCAAAAACCCTGAAAGTAAAGGTCTTGTGGTATCACGCACAGGCTCAAAAATAACAAGAAAAGTAAATAATTCCTATATTTATGTAGAAGACCTTGCATTTGGCGACATTGTTCAGTATGATATGAATACATCAAACGAAGCAGTAATGCTTAACGTTTTAATGAAAGCAGATAACCCCGGTCTTGTATCATATTCGGTGCGTAACGGCGGTGTACTTGGAACAGGCTACTTAGGTGATACATATAACTACATGGGTACCAGCGCTATGTATGTTTCTACTGTAAACGATGTAAAAAGCGATAACAGAGTAATAGCAACAACCTATGAACCGAGTATCGATGCGGGCATAGCAAAAACACCTTCGTCAATAGCACGAACTTATGTATGGGATGTTCCTGCATCAACATTGGTTGTAGATACAGCGAAAAACACAATAAAAACAGGTTCCTACCTTGACATAGCACAAGGAGATGTATATGCATCACTCTGGGGCATGGGCATAACAATGAATTCAAATATTCTAACAGTTGTTTACAAACAGGCAAAATAACACAAAAAAGCACTCACACGAGTGCTTTTTTAATTGTAAAAAAAATGTAATAAAAAAAGGCTTGCATTTGAAAAAAAAGTATGTTATACTACTTGAAAATGGTGTATTTTTTTGAAATTTTGCTGTGAATAACACGATTTTTGCAAAAAATTATACTCGTTTTAGGCATTTACACGCCAAAAAATTTAAAAAAGGAGAAGAAACTATGAGAAAAACATTAGGACTCATTCTTGCAGTAGCAATGCTTTGCACAATGATTATGCCAATGGGTATATCAGCAACAGTGTTCACAGATACTGCAGCAACAAAGTACGAGAAAGCAGTAGACGTATTATCAAGCATTGGTATAGTTGAAGGCAGAAGCGAAGAAGCTTTTGAACCTGACGCAACACTTACCCGTGCTGAAGCTGCAACAATTATCCTCCGCCTTCAGGGTATGGAAGGAAAGGTTGCAGGTAAAGACATATTTACCGACGTTACAAGCGAGCATTGGGCTTACGCAAACGTTGCAGCAGCTTACGGACTTCAGATAGTAAACGGTATGGGCGAC
>JAZSDN010000024.1:0-4444 GCA_045531205.1 Clostridia bacterium
CCCGTAACATATGCAGACACATCCGCACTTGAGCGTGATTTCGGTTTCAAGCCGTCAACATCTCTGCGTGACGGACTCCGCAAATTTGCAGAATGGTACAAAGAATTTTATATGTGAGGTTAAATTATGGAAAACAAAAAATTCAGTATAAAGCAGGGTTACGTTGCAAGAGAAATCGCAGGAGAGTATATAGCCGTTCCTGTTGATTCCTCATGCGGAGCACACATCGTTGTTCTCAACCCCGTAAGCAAATTCCTTTGGGATGAACTCAAAACAGAGAAAACCTTTGACGAGCTGCTTGACGCCATGCTTAAGAATTACAGCGTTTCAAAAGAAGAAGCAGAGCAGGATTTAAAAGAATTCCTGATGCAGTTAATCGAAAACGGATTGCTTAAATAATGGGGTGATTTTTTGTCATTGTCTAATAAAACAGCGGATATTTCGGTTTCCGTAATTGTTCCTGTTTATAGGGCTGAAGGAACTTTGAAAGCTGCCGTGAAATCTATACAGGCACAGACTCATAAAAATCTTGAGATTATATTGGTTGATGACGGATCGCCGGATAAAAGCGGTGAGATTTGCGACCAACTCGCAATTGATGACAACAGGATAAAGGTTATTCATAAGAAAAACGGTGGAGTATCATCCGCAAGAAACATCGGTATACAGCAGGCAAAAGCGGATTATTTATGTTTTGTTGATTCAGATGATGAGCTTGACCCAACCATGATAGAGAAGCTTGTAGAAAACCAGGTTGCCACAGGAGCACAGCTTGTTGTTGCAGGAATAACTGAATATCACAAAAAAATAATAAAAGATTTTTGTGAGCCTTGTTGTACAATTGATTTTTCGAACTCACCAAACGAAAGAATAATTGATTTATGTTCAAATTATTTAATGCCTTTTACACATGCAAAATTATTCACAAGAAAATTGTTTGTTGAAAATAATTTAAGATTTGAAGAAGGTTTAGTTTGCGGAGAGGATCACTTGTTGGTTTTTCAGTATCTTTTTTATTCGGAAAAAGTGTCCTTTATTGAAGAACCGCTTTACAAGTATTATTGTTTTAACTCGAACGGTGCAACCAGATTTTTTCCGTTATCGGGTCAGATAGCGATATTTGAAGCGAAGGAAAGGTTTATTCTCAAAAACTGCAAAGGAAAACTTGCGGATGAATACTGTGCAAAAAATGCTTTACGTAACTTAATTGCAAGAATAAATTATCTTGCAAAACGGTCAATAAAGGATTATGACGAACTTGGCAGAGCATATGACTATTATCAGCCTTACATAAGTCCTTTTCAGGAAAGCACGAATGTTTTTGATGACAAGGACAGAATATGGTTAAACGAAAATAAAGTGCTTTTTGAAAAAAGAAAAATAAAAGCCCTCTACGCTTTAACCAAAAAGAAGGTTACAAAGAAAAACAAGCATATAAGAAATCTCAAAGAGTTCTTCGATATGCCGTTAAAGAAAAAAATCAAATTTATAAAAAGTAAATTAAAATAATTATCCACGTATAGAAAAAGGTCTGTTCACCGTCAAAGCGAACAGACCTTTTTAATGTTGTAAGCTTACTTTTTATAAATTTTAGAATGAACATATTCTTTTTTTAGAAATCTACGAACAGCTCTTTCTAAAGAAAACTTTTTATGCATTTTTTGAGAGAATATTTTGTTTGTTTCTTTTTTATCAATGTAGGTGTTTTGCAGAATGTTTGCTAAAACGTTATCTTTAAGCAATGGGATTCGCGTAATCCAATCTCCGACATCTTTCTCTACTATGTAAACACCTATAGGCAAACTTGAAAGTTCTTTATAATGAGAAATGTATATGATGTGATTTGACGGACAAAAACTTTTAATAAAGGAATTAATTTTTTGGTAGTTGTCAGTTATATAGTTTATATCTTTTTTTGATATATATATCTAAAAACAAAGTAGGTTCGCATATATCATTCTTAAATCGATTAATGCGGCGTGTATATTTTTTCTGAACTGACGTTAATTGTGATTTCAATGATTGAAACTTGTTGAAATCATGAAAAAAAGAAAAATTATAAGAACTGTTATAATATCTGTTTTTGTTATCATTGTGTTGCAACAGAACATTATATGATAAAAAGTCGGAGAAATCATTTTTAATTGCAGAAATAATGCCAAAAAAATCATCAGCAAAAAGCCAATCAAAAGGATAAGAACAATTTATTAATCCTAATTTTTTTAAAATCCTCGGACACATAACAATTTGCTCCTAATGAAATAAAATGCTTGTAATCATTGAAGTTTTGCAATTATAATACACCTCTATACGAATAAATAATTACTTCTTCGTTTTTTCAAAGAGCTTGAGGTCGGAATAGATATCTATTCTTTCCGATGCTTCTTTTGCAACCTTTTGGGGGCGGATTTTGGGGCGTTTGCCCAGAATTGAGCGGATTATATATCTTCCGCCGAAGAAAATCCAGCCGAAGGGAAGCAGGATTTTAAATTTTCTTGCCGCTTTCCAGTTTTTATATACAATGCTGTTGGCAGAGATGAAAAACTGCTTTATCATGGGAACTTCTTTTTCATTTTTGCTTGAAATCAGAAGATGCTCATGGCTTCTGTCGGCATTTTTCTGTCCGAAGTTACCGCCGATAATAATATCGATTAAAATATAATCGGCAAGTTTTTTATCAGCATCGGATACCCATGACATTCCGGGACAGCCAAGATATTCGCAGGAAATAAAAGTCATAATCTTCGCAAATTCCCAAAGTCCGATATCCTTAAGCACTTTTTCAAACATTTCAAGAAATTTTTCTTCTCCTGTTGAGTTGATGAAAACCGCCCAGTCGCACAGATGGCGGAGACCGAGTCCGTCACCCGTCAGATGATGGCACATGTGGAGCAGGATAATCAGTCCGTGATGAAAAGCTGACGGCACGGTTACTTCGCCGAGCTCGGTCTGTTTTGTTTCGGAGCGGGGGAGCAAATCGGAAAGATATTTTCTCACCTTTACGCCCGCCTTGCCCTGCGGTATACCTGACGGCTGAAAATGCATTTCGCATCTGCAGACCTTACCCATGTAAACATCGTGAACATCGTGATTTTTTTCTGTAGGATTATATCCGTTTTCTTTCAGAGTTTTGTCTGCAATTTCAAAATTGTCGGTATCAACAAGAAAATCTACGTCACCCATTGAACGCATCAGCGGGTCGGGGTAGTAGAGTGCGGAAGCATAACCTTTGAGAACGGTGTAAGGGATGTTTGCTTCTTTCATGATGCCGTTGATTCTGACATGCTCAAAATCAATTTTGGCGTTATCCGCAAGAGTCTGATTCAGCTTGCTTTTTATATATGAGTATTTCTTGTTTTGCCATACTTCGTCATTTGTGTTGTGGAATGCCATGAGCGTAACCGCCTGAACGTATGCTTCGCGCCAGACCGCATTCAGATTGTCCTCGTTAAGGTCAACCTTGCGCCCTGCATTGAAAAGATTATTGGCAAGAATATCCAGCAAAATTTTTTCGTGTTTGCGGAGTTCGGCGTTTTTGATGCCCATTTATATCACACAACTTCAAAAAAAGTATCGGGTTTATTGGGGTCAAACTGCTCGTTTGCCCACATGAGAGTTACGAGGTTTTCCGTTTCGGAAAGGTTGATTATATTGTGAGTGAATCCGGGGAGCATATGCACTGCTTCGGGTTTATCGCCCGAAACACGGAATTCAAGCACCTTATCTGTACCGATTTCTCTTTGCTGAATAAGGGCTGTGCCCGAAACAACAATGAAAAACTCCCATTTTGTATTGTGCCAGTGCTGACCCTTTGTTATACCGGGTTTGCTGACGTTAACGGAAAACTGACCGCAGTTAACGGCCTTTAAGATTTCGGTGAAGCTTCCTCTGTCGTCGCAGTTCATTTTGAGAGGAATGCTTACTTTTTCTTCGGGAAGATAGGAAAGATATGTTGAATAGAGCTTCTTGGCGAATGAATTATGGGGAATTTCGGGCACAACAAGCGTCTGACTCTGTGCCTTGAAGCTGTCGAGAAGCTCAACGATTTCGCCGAGGGTTACTTTGTGGGTTACGGGGAAACTGCAGAAATTGCCGTCTTTGGTTTCCTTGCCCTCAAGAGCATTGAGCATTTCGTCAACAAAGTCATCGATATAGAGAAGCTCAAGCTCAACGGCGGGGTCGTTTACGGTTATGGGCAAATCCTTTGCCGTGTTGTTGCAGAAGGTTGCAACGGCGGAATTGTAGTTGGGTCTGCACCATTTTCCGAAAAGGTTGGGCAGACGGTAAACGAGCACCCTTGCACCCGTTTTTTCGCCGTAGCCGAAAAGCATATTTTCAGCTTCGAGTTTGCTTTTTCCGTATTCAGAGCCTGCAAATCTTCCTTCAAGAGTTGCCTGCACCGACGATGAAAGCATAACGGGAGCTTTGTTCTGACATGATTTCA
>JAZSDN010000081.1:0-48759 GCA_045531205.1 Clostridia bacterium
GTATATCTCCCATGCGGAAAACATACATTATGCGGTATTAGTGTCCCTTTCGGTACGTTATCCCCCTCTTGAAGGCAGGTTACTCACGTGTTACTCACCCGTCCGCCACTAAGCATTCCAAAAAATCAACCGAAGTCTCAATTCCGGGTGCTCCGTTCGACTTGCATGTGTTAAGCACGCCGCCAGCGTTCGTCCTGAGCCAGGATCAAACTCTCAATAAAAATATTATTGAGCTTTTGTTGGCTCATAATTTACGTTTTGTACTGCTTTGTACATTTTAAAACTTTTTTAAAAGTCTTTGTTTTCTCAAGTTTTCTTGAGCCCTTTTACGCTATTTAATTTTCAAGGTCCGATGTGCCCTTTCTTTCGAGGGCATTGCCTATTATACCAAACCACAGCCCTCTTGTCAAGAGAAATTTTTAATTTTTTTAATTTTTTTTATTTTATTTATTTATAAAGGTACTTTTCCTGTTCTTCTGTAAGCTCATCTATGGTTATTCCAAGTGTTTTAAGCTTCATTTTAGCAACGTGAGAATCAACGCTTTTTGGAACATCATAAACTCCTGCAGAAAAGTTTTTATGATTCTGTGCAAGATATTTTAAGGTTAATACCTGTATTGCAAAGCTCATATCCATAATTTCTGCTGGGTGTCCGTCGCCTGCTGCCAAATTTACAAGTCTGCCCTCTGCAAGAAGGTAAAGTTTTTTATTTCCCATATTATATTCTGTAATTGAAGGTTTTGCTTCTCTTACATTATTTGCAAGTTCATTTAAGTCATTTTTGTTTATTTCAACATCAAAGTGACCTGCATTTGCCATTATTGCACCGTCCTTCATTGATTCAAAGTGACGTTTTACCAAAACATCCTTGCAGCCTGTAAGAGTAATGAATATATCACCGACTTTTGCGGCTTCATCCATAGTCATAACTTCAAATCCGTCCATAACAGCTTCTATTGCTTTTATGGCATCAATTTCGCATATTACAACCTTTGCCCCCATACCTTTTGCACGCATTGCACAGCCTTTTCCGCACCAGCCGTAACCTGCAATAACAACAGTTTTTCCTGCAACTATAAGGTTAGTTGTTCTGTTAATTCCGTCCCACACAGACTGACCCGTACCGTAACGGTTGTCAAAAAGGTGTTTGCAATCAGCATCGTTAACCAAAAACATAGGGAACTTAAGTTCTCCCGCTGCACTTTTTACACGAAGTCTATGAACACCTGTTGTGGTTTCTTCAGTTCCGCCCCAGATATCCTTTGCCAAATCTTTCTTAATTGTATGAAGTGCTTCAACTAAATCTCCGCCATCATCTAAAATAAGATTTGGCTGGCTGTCCAGAGTTTTTTCTATCATTGAGAAATATTCTTCATCTGAAACACCGTGAATTGCATAAATTTCAAAGCCGTCCTCACAAAGTGCTGCTACAATGTCATCCTGTGTAGAAAGCGGATTGCAACCTGTAACTATAACCTCTGCACCGCCTGCCTTTAAAACCTTTGCCATATAAGCGGTTTTGGCTTCTACATGAATACTTATAGCTATTTTAATTCCTGCAAAGGGTTTTTCCTTTTCAAACTCCTTTTCAAGTGTATTAAGAAGGGGCATATTTCTTTTTACCCATTCTATTTTATCGTGTCCCGAAGGAGCAAGTGAAATGTCTTTTATTATACTCATAATTTACCTCCCGTAATAAAGCTTTATAAGCTCTCTTGCTATGGGAACACAAGCGTCGGAGCCTGTCATTCCCGAATATTCTATCATAACGCAGATTGCTATTTTTTCGTTTCCGTCGTCGGCATAACATATAAACCATGCATGGTCTTTATCTGTTCCGTTTTCGGCTGTGCCTGTTTTTCCGGCTACTTCAATGCCATTTACTGCGGCTCCTGTGCCTGTTCCGCTTAAGACACATTCCTTCATCATTTCTCCTACTTTTTGTGCCGTATAAGGAGAAATACACCTTGTAAATACGTTTTCTCTGGCTTTATATGTTATCAATCCGTTATCATACTTTGCGTCTTTTACAACATAAGGTTGCATAAGAGTCCCATTATTTGCAACACAAGACGCTACAAGTGCCATCTGAAATGGTGTTGCAAGGGTTTGTCCCTGCCCCATTCCGACAGCCGCAACATGAGTGCGTGTTATATCAGAATTTAAAACACTGCTTTTGGCAAGTGGCAAGTCAAAATCTATTTCTTTATTAAAGCCGAAATCGTTTGCTTTTGATTTTATTATTTCAGCACCAAGTTTGTCGGCAAGATTTATAAATGCACAGTTTGAAGAAACTGCGAATGCTTTTTTTATATCAAGTTCGCCATATATTTTATCGCCGTAATTTTTAAACGATTTACCATCAATTTCTATAGTTCCTGTATCGGTATAAATTTCGCCGTCCATCATTTCTTCGACTGCAGCTGCAGCTATTATTGTTTTAAATGTTGAACCCGGCGGATAAAGTCCCGATGTGGCACGGGAAAGAAGTTTATTTTCGTCACTTTGAGAAATATCTTCCCAGTTTTGTTCCATACTCCAGGCGTTAGGGTTAAATCCAGGTTTTGAAACGAGTGTCAAAATCTCCCCTGTTTTGGGATTTAATGCAATAACGGCTCCTTTTCTGTTTCCTAAAAGATTTGACGCCTTTTGTTGTAATTTGTGGCTTATTGTTAATGAAATATCCGAGCCTCTTCGTTTTTCGCCCGACATAAGACTTCCAAGTCCCATTATGGAATTTAAAAAGTCTTTTCCTGTAAGCTGTCCGTTATACTGCGATTCAAGCATTGAACTGCCGTATTTTGAATTTGAATAGCCTATTACATGGCAGTATAAATCGTTAAATGGATATACTCTTGTTTCGGTGTTATCTGAATTTGTTTCGTTATAGGCAAGAATTTCGCCATCGCGGTCGAATATTGTTCCACGTATAACCTCGTTATTTTCGAGTGTGCTTCTGGGATTTGCTCCGCTATCGGCAAGCTTGGGGCCGTTAAATATCTGAAAGTATGTGAGGTATACTATTAAACTTAAAAATAGTACCGACATTAAAATCAGAACATGTATGATTTTGTTGTTAGATTTCATCGGCAAGCTCCTTTTTCCCTGAAATTGCGTGAAGAATTGCAAGTGCTGCGAAGGATGCTGCAAGTGAGCTTCCTCCTGCACTTATAAAGGGCAAGGTAATTCCCGTCATAGGAATAAACTTTGTAACGCCGCCTATGATTATAAAGGTCTGGAAACCGAACATTGCACCAAGCCCGAGTGCCAGAGCTTTATGAAAGTCTTTTTTTGCACGCAGAGAAATTTTAATACTGCGGTAAACGAGCAGGAAATATAAAAGGATTACTCCCACGGCACCTACCATACCGAGTTCTTCGTATATTGCAGAAAAAATAAAGTCACTTTTTACAACGGGGATAAGATTAGGATGGCCAAGCCCAAGACCTGAACCTATAAATCCGCCCGATGCCATTCCGTAAAGGGACTGTATTATCTGGTAACCATCGGCTGCTCCGCCAAAGGGGTCAAGCCAAACAGCAACACGTTCCTGAATATGAGAAAGTGCAAAGTAGCCTAATGTTCCTGCTGCGACTACAAGCAATGCATTAAAAATTAAAATAACAGGCTTTTTACCAAAAATGTATTGCATTACTATATAAATTAAAAAATAAAGCACTGCCGAGCCCCATTCTCTTTGCAAAACAAGAAAGCCAAGATGCATATACACGGCTGCCATTATTATAAACTGTCTGCCCCATTCAGAAGAAAACATTCTTTTTATAAAGTTACCTTCCGTTTCAAAGGTATAGGGGGCTGAATACATTCCTGCAAGCATAAGCACAAAGCTTATTTTTATAAGTTCTGATGGCTGAACACCGATACTGCCTACGTAAATCCAGTTTTTTGCACCGCCTATCGACCTGCCGAACACAAGTGTCACCATAAACAAAAAAGCTGCTACGGCAAGGTAGATGTAATATATTTTATGCCATACTTTTACCAAACGAAAAATTGTATATACAACAAAAAAGCCTGCGGTACCGGCATAAAACCATATTATCTGATGCATTGCATCTTCGGGTTTTATACGGAACAGAACTAATATGCCAACTGTTAAAAGCATTGAAACTATTAAAAAAAGATAGTCATCTCCAAGTGAGAAAAAGAGTATTATTGCATACGAAACAACTACTACTCCCAAAAGAGCAAGAGAATAGTACAAATGTTGCAGCTGCATACCTCCGTTTACAAGAGCAAGTATTCCAAAACCCAGAAAGTTTGCAAACAAAACAAGCAGAAGAGGAACAAAATGTCGTAGTTTATTCATTATGTTCGTCCTCCGTTTCGGTTACAAATATAAAGGTAACCTGACCTATTTCTATTTTGTCGCCGTTTAATATTTCTATTGGGTCGCCCGTTACCTTGTCGCCGTTTAAAAAAGTGCCGTTTGTACTTTCGAGGTCATTTAGATAATGTACCCCTTCTCTTACAATTATTTCTGCGTGGCGGGATGACATAAACGGGTCATCAATTCTTATGTGGCAACGTTTATCTCTTCCTATTACGGTGTCTTTTGTTATAGGATAGCTTTCGAAAACATCAAAAGAAAACTCAGACCTTAAATTTATCAGTTTAAGATATGTTTTTGACACTTTGTCACCGTTTTTGTGGCGGCTCATAACCTCTATATCGCGATAAATCATCTGAATTATTTTAATAATAAACATATAAATTATAATTACAAAAGCAAATGAAAAGATTTTTGCGAGAATACTTATCATAAATTGCCTCCAAAATTATATTCCTGTTTTATTATTGTATATTTTATTCGCAAAAATGTCAAGGTTTGGAATAAATTTTAGATAAGATAGTTTTTAAGTATTTTTAATAAAACAAGCTGAACAAAAAATCATTTTGTTTATTCGAAAGGGTCTGCGAAAACTGGCTTCAGCTTGAGAAGAAGAGTTTTACAAAATACCACGCAAAGTGTTTTCTACAAGCTTTTTCAGGTGCATTATGTTTTTTTGCGGGGTGTGTCGCCGACACCCCGCACCCCCGGCAGGCGCGGGCGCGCTATAAATACCTTCTTCCCGTTCGGCAAGCCTTTTTGTAAAAAGTCTTCCTCACTAACTCGGGCAAGCCTATTTTATAGTCTTCCCTCGTGCCGAAGGCCGCGCTTTTTTAGCGCCTGTTTTTATAACTTTTTTGTGTAGTGCTTTTGTGGTATTGTCTGGCGGGGGATTGTAAGGGGGTTTTTATTGCACCTCATCCGAGTTTTGCTTTGCAAAACCCACCTTCCACTCAAGGGGAAGGCTTTAAATGGGAGGGCGTGGAAACACCCTCCCCTACAAGATTATATATTTTTTCGACTAGGGTTTGCGTTTTTGCAGAACGTTTATGAATGTCCCATAATAATTTTATATGTTCATTTTGTAGGGGTGGGAGTTTCACGTTCGCCTGTTTATACGGGACGTCGAGGACGCCGTCCCCTACAATATGTTTATTATATTTCGTAGGGCGGGGTCCCATCCCCGCTTTTTTTGAACGCCCTTCATGGGCGTTCCCTACAAGGTATATATTTATATAATCATCGTTTGTAGGGGCTGGCGTCCCCGACAGCCCGTTTTATTTTAAACCTCAATAAAAAAACATAGCAAGCCTTTCGGCTTGCTATGTTTTAAAAGGGTAGATATATTATTTTACAAGACTTGCAAAAAGATATATAACCTTTGCAGTCTGTGCTCTTGTTGTTTCTGCCTTAGGAGCAAATGTGCCGTCACCCATGCCTTCGAGAATTTCGAGAACCTGGAGAGCTTTAACTGCTTCTACTGCATATTCAGAAATGCTTGATGCATCTGTGAATTCTTCAACTTCAGCGTCAACGATTTCTACTTCTTTTGCTACGAGTGCTTTGTAAAGAACTGTAGCCATTTCTTCTCTTGTGATAGCCTGGTCGGGAGCAAATTCATCAACGATGAAATCAAGTGCGCCGAGTTCAGCTACTGCTGTTACTTCAGCTGCTGCCCAGTGACCTTCGAGGTCAGCGTAAGCAAGTTCAGCTTCGCTTGTAGCGCCGAGTACACGTGCTACTAAAGCAACGAATTCAGCTCTTGTGATCTGTGCATCGGGATCGAATGTCTTTTCATCTCTTCCCTTGAAGATGCCAGCTTCTGCAAGTGCGTTAATGTATTCAACAGCCCATGCATATTTTTCAGCGTCAACGTCTTCGAATGCGCAAGCGGGAACTTCGGGATCTTCGGGATCTACAGGTTCATCAGGTTCATCTGTAGGATCTTCTTTTTCAGGTGTTTTGCCAGCGAGGTTTGCACCAGAGTTAGGTGTGTAACCGCTGCTATTGCTTGAAGCTTTTGCAATTGTTTCGCCAGCTACGAGTTCGTAAGGTGTGCCAGGAACGTCGTTACGATCGTCAACAGGTGTGATTGTAACCTTTATTGTTTTGCCAGCATCGTCTTTACCGAATTTGTAGGTAAGTTTATCTTCTGAAAGTACACCAGAAAGTTCTGATTCATCATCTACGAATGCCCAAACGATTGTTGAAACATCTTCACCGCCGTTTTCGGATTCGAAATCATATGAAAGTGTAACTTCTTTGTTAACTTTGAATTTGCCGTCAAATGCAGCTGCTGTGATTTCAGCTGCTACATCGTTAGCAACAACTTTTTCTGTAGCTGCGGATAAAGCTTCTTCACCAACGAGGAAGTCAGCGCCACCTGTTGTTGTTTTAGGTGTAACACCAGCTGTGATTGCCTTGTCGTATTCAGCAGCTGTGAGTTTGTATGTTTTTGCTGTTGCGCCTTCGATAGCTACACCATCAGCATACCACTGGAATGTTGTGCCTTCTTCAAGGTCGCCATTGATATCTGCGTAGTCATATTCGCCGATTGTAAGAGTTTCGCCTATTTTAGCTGTTCCTGTTACAGGTACTGTTGTAACTGTAGGAGCTGCAGGAGGAAGTGTTATTGTTACTGTTGCATCTGTGCAAGCAAATTCGCCTTCTGCATACTGTTCGCCAAGATCACCTTTACCGAAAACAGCATTACCTTTTTTAGGATCGTTGAATACTTCTAAATCGAAGATTGCTGAAAGGCTTGTGCCTTCGCCAACTGCTGCTTCGAAAGCTGCAGCATCAAGAGCCTTAAATTTAGCTGTGAGGATTGTGGTATTAGCAGCAAATGTAGCACCTGTAGGATTCAAATACATCATACTGATTGTACCGTCTGTAGGATCGCTATCAGTTGTTGATGCTGATACTGAATTAGAGTATGCTAAAGAATCAGCAACGTATGTTACATAATCATCATTATACGCAAGGTCTACTGTAAATACAGTAAATTTACCTTCTGCTACAACTGTTAATGTTACTTCCTTTGTTACAGCAATTTCTGCTTTGTCAACTACTGCTTTGAATGTTACTAAAGCATCAGCTGATGCGGAGAATGCACACATTCCCATTACGAGTGCTGCAACAACTAAAAGTGAGAGAATCTTTTTCATGGTTTTTTCTTCCTTTCATTGTTGTTTTGCAGTAAAACTACTGCTTGTTTTTTTATTTATAAAATATTTTTATAAATCGTAGTAAAAATATGCGGGCAGGGCATTAACCATGCCCGCACAATGTTAATTATTTACCGATAACAGTGAATAATGTGTTAATGTTACCGCCCTTCATTGCTGTGATTGCATTACCTACTGCAAAGATATCAACAGCACCTTCGCCAAATACGTCGGCTGCAAGTTTCTGCTGAACTGTAGCAGTTGTTGCGTTACCAGCTTTGAACATTATAATCATCTGACCAATATCGAATACATCAAGAACTGCATCTGATGTTGTATCAGCTACTTTACCATAGTAGAGGTATTCAGAACCAATTGCTACAACTTCAACAGCTTCCAAGATAGCATCCATATCAGCGTAACCTTCTACGATACCAACGAATGCACCTCTCTGAGGAGCGTAGTAAAGTTCTGTTGTGCCTACCATAATCTTTTCATCAGCAGAGTTAACATCTTCCGTCTTAAGAGCAATCTGTAAAGCGCCATCTACACCGAAAGCATCTTCTGCATCTATTGTTGTTGTTGTGAATGAAGGACCTGCGTTACCAAGAGCTTTTACGCTGATTGCGTAAACCTTGGTTGCTACCTTTAATGTGCCGAGTGTAACTGTAGCTTTGAGGTAATATGTCTGAGCTTTAACCTCGCCACCTTCAGCGGGTCTTGCGAGTTCGTAATCGTAGTCGCCTGTAGCAGCTGTGATACCTGTTGTGGTTTCTACATCGCTATCTGCAGCTTCAACGAATGCCCAAGCAATTGCTGTATCGTAATCTTCAGCTACTGTGGGGAGAGCGATTAAAGCTTTACCGTAAGCTGTATCTTCTGTGCCGTCTGTTAAGTAAGCAACTGAGATGTTTGCAGCAAGAGCGTCTGCAACAACCTTTGTGGGTGAAACTACTGTAAAGTCGATAGAAGCATCGTCAAAGTCTTCTGCTTCGCCTGAAACTTTAAGTGTGAATTCTTTTTCAAGAACATCTTCAAGAGCAAGACCTGTAACAGTGAGTTTGCCTTCTGCGTAAGAAACGTTAGCTGTTTCAACTGCAACACCGTCAGCATATACTGCTACATTGTCTGCAATTATATCTGTCCAGCCGTCAGCTGCATCTGTAGAATTTACATTAAATTCGATAGCATCTACATCGAGGATGAAGGATGTTTTTTCTTCAATCGCTTCGATAGCACCTGCTGCTTTAACGGGCATTGTGATGTTTTTGATGTTGTCTGCGTTGAATGTTTCAACATCTGTACCACCAACAAATATTGTTACATATTTGCCGCCTAATCCTTTTTTAGGAATGAACTTAAATTCGAATGAGCCATCAGCATTTGCAGTTACCTGGTCTATGTATGCGATAGTTGCATCTGTCATAGTAAGTAATGCTTCTGCAGATGTGATTTCTGTAGCCTGTTTTGAAGCTAAAATTGTAACTTCTTTAGCTACGCCTGCGGTACCATCTGAAATTGTACCGGTTACTGTGATTTTGCCTGTTGCATCAACTGTTGCACTTGTTACTGTAACTGTGTTTGCTGCAAGACCTGTAACAGGAATCATACAAACAACCATAGCAATAGCAACCATTGCTGCAAAAAGTCTGATTTTTTTGTTTGTTCTTGTCATTTTCCTACCCCTTTCAATTAGTTGAAAAATATAAAATAATATATATCCGTGGTTAAAGCAGGCTATCTGGCGCAGAGAATTATGTACTTGCCCGTTTGTGTACCAACATTCCGCTGCCTGTATTAAGTGTGTTAACACCTAAGCAAGATGCCATACCCTAACTTTACACATTTCTATTATAAACGCTTTCTGTTTATTTTGCAAGACCTAATTTCAATTTTTTTAAATTTTTTATTTTAATTTACTTTTTTTACCTTTTTTATATATATAAAAAGCACGTATATTCCTTATATAACGTGCTTTTCCCTCTATATATTTTTCTTCATATTTTTTAATGCACTCTTCTCAAGTCTTGAAACCTGTGCCTGCGAAATTCCTATTTCTTCCGCTACCTCCATTTGAGTTCTTCCTACAAAAAATCTTAAATGCAATATTTCCTTTTCTCTGTCACCAAGTTTTTTTATTGCTTCCTTAAGTGCAATGTCTTCGGTCCAGTTCTCGTCTGTATTTTTACTGTCACTTACCTGGTCCATAACATATACAGCTTCTCCACCATCGTGATACACGGGTTCAAACAAAGAAACAGGTTCAACTATAGCATCAAGTGCTGTTGCCAAATCTTCTTTCGGGATATCAAGCACCTTTGCAATTTCCTCTATTGTCGGTTCACGTTGCAATGTATTTGAAAGCTTTTCCTTTACGCCCAAAGCCTTATAGGCTATATCCCTGAGTGAACGGCTTACTCTTATTGTATTGTTGTCGCGAAGGTATCGGCGTATTTCTCCTATTATCATTGGAACGGCATAAGTTGAAAATTTAACCTCGTGTGAGGTGTCAAAATTATCAAGAGCTTTTATCAGTCCTATACACCCGACCTGAAACAAATCGTCTGCATGCTCCCCACGATTTGAAAACTTTTGTATTACGCTTAATACAAGTCTTAAATTCCCTTCTATGAATTGTTGTCTTGCACCTTCATCCCCCTCCTTTACCTTCAAAATAAGACTTTCCTTTTCTTTATCTGTAAGTACCGGCAGCTTTGAGGTGTTAACACCGCAGATTTCAACCTTATTTATCATTATAAAAAACCTCCGGCAAATCTTTACTTATGTTTTAATTATTGCCGAAGGTTTTATTTTTATTCAGTTTTAAAGATTTGTTAAAATTTTTTTAAGTTCTGAAACATCTTTTGCTATATAATCTGCTCCCGAAGATTTTAATTCTTCTAAATCTCCGTAACCATACAAAACTCCAACCGCTTTTATTTTGTTTTTATGTGCTCCTATAATATCATGCTTGCGGTCACCTACCATAACTGTTTCTTCCGGGTTTATACCATAGGTTTTGATAAGATGCTCTATTACTTCTTCTTTCGCAACACGCTTTTCATCAAAGGTGCTTCCCTCTACTTTTATGAAATACTTCGAAAATCCGAAATGCTCTATTATTTTTTCTGCAAAAAGTTCGGGCTTTGATGTTGCAACGTAAAGATTTTTTTCTTTCCTTATTAAATAGGAAAGTAAATCTTCTATTCCCTCATATTTTTCGTTCTCAAAAATTCCTGTTACCGAAAAATATTCTCGGTAATATGTAAGTGCAAGTCGGGCATCTTCTTCGCTCATATTATAAAACTCGCAGAAGGCACCTATAAGTGGCGGACCGATAAACTTATACAGCTCATTTTTATCTGTAACCTCTATTCCCATTTTTTTAAGTGCGTACTGCACAGAGTTTGTTATGCCTTCGCCCGGGTCTGTGAGTGTGCCGTCTAAATCAAAAAGTATATTTTTCATAATTTCTCTCCTTATCTAATATATACATTCTATCACATATCCTGAATTTTTCAACAAATTTTTCTTGACAGCTTTATTCCGGGTTGTTATAATATTTAAGAATCATTCTCAAATTAGAAGGTGATGTTATGCGTAATCAATATAAAACCCAACAAAAAAAGATTTTACTTGAGTTTTTGGAAGAAAATTGCGACAAACAGCTTTCGATAGATGAAATTCTGTCTATGCTGCCCGAAAATACTATGGGCAAAAGCACAGTCTACAGGCTTGTGCACAAGCTTACAGAAGATGGGGTTTTAAAAAGGCATCTGCGCGAAAATTCGCAGACCTTTGTTTATCAGCTTTTTGATGAAAACCGTTGCCGTAATCATTTGCATTTAAAATGTATTTCGTGCGGTCAGTTTATCCATCTTGAAAACAAAGTTTCAAACGATGTTTTGAATTCTATAAACAATGCCTGTCAGTTTGACGTGGACGCAACACAGACAGTTTTTGTAGGCAAGTGCCGTATTTGTTGCGGAAAATAAGGAGATTTTTATGTTTAAAAAAGGCTTTTTTATTCTTTTATCATTGTTGCTTGTTCTTTCGGGGTGCAGTATGCCCGAAAACAAAAAAAGCGACAAGTTATGCATTGTTTCAACTGTTTTTCCTTCCTACGACTTTGCAAGGCAGATTGCAGGTGACAAGGCTGATATAAAAATGCTTATAAAACCAGGTACAGAGGTACATACTTATGAACCATCCCCGCAGGATATAATTGCAATACAAAACTGTGATGTTTTTGTATACACGGGCGGAGAATCCGACAAGTGGGTTTTGGGCATTTTGGATTCAATTGATAAAGAAGAAACTGAAATTGTTTCTATGATGAGCTACTGTGAGACCATAAGCGAAGAATTAAAGGAAGGTATGCACGAAGGCGAACACGGACACTCTTCAAAGGATGAGCATGTTTGGACTTCCCCTTTAAACGCTGTGAATATTTTGCAGGCAATATATGAACGTATTGCTATTACAGACCCTGAAAATGCTGATTTTTATACCGAAAACTTTGAAAATTACAAAAATGAGCTTTTAAAGCTTGACAAAGAGTTTGAGGAAACCGTGGCGGATGCACAGCGAAAAACTGTTATTTTTGCTGACCGCTTCCCTGTAAGATATTTTACCGAGCGTTATGGACTTGAATATTATGCGGCTTTCCCAGGGTGCAGTGCAGAGGCAGAGCCAAGTGCACAGACTGTTGCTTTTCTTATAAATAAAATAAAGGAAGAAAAAATCCCTGCCGTGTTTTATATTGAAATGTCAAATATGAAAATGGCGGATACTCTTTGTGAAGAAACGGGTGCAAAAAAACTACTTTTCTCAAGCTGTCACAATGTTACAAAAGAAGAGTTTGAAAACAATGTTACCTATCTTGACCTTATGAGGCAAAATCTTGCAAGCTTAAAGGAGGCTTTAAACTGATGGCTCAAATAATTGCTCACAATGCGTCCTTTGCATATAACGGAGTTCCTGTTATAGCAGGCTTAAACTTTGAAGTTTCAAGCGGTGACTATCTTTGTATTATAGGAAGAAATGGCAGCGGAAAGAGTACACTTATAAAAGGTATACTCAATCTTTTACAGCCAGCCTCGGGGCATATTACAATGGATGACGGGCTTACTGCATCCGAAATAGGTTATCTGCCCCAGGTTTCACTTGCACAAAAGGATTTTCCCGCAAGTGTTTTTGAGGTAGTAATATCGGGAAGATTAAACAGTGGTAAAAAACATATTTTTTATACTGCCGAGGACAAGCGTATTGCAAATGAAAAAATTGAACTTATGGGACTTTGCGAATTAAAAAACAAGTCTTATCAGGAGCTTTCGCTAGGTCAGCAGCAGAAGGTTTTGCTTGCCCGTGCTCTTTGTGCTACAAAAAAGCTTATAATTTTAGACGAGCCTACAACAGGGCTTGACCCTTTGGCTCAAAATGAGTTTTATAAGCTTATACGCGATATAAATAAAAATATGGGCATTACTATAATAATGGTTTCTCATTTTTTAAACTCGGTTGAAGAGTTTTCAAGTCACGTTCTTCATCTTGACTCAAAGCAGCTGTTTTTTGGAAAAACAGCCGACTATATTTTGTCTGATTACGCAAAGCTTTGGGAAAGGGGGAGCTTATAAATGTTTGAAATTATAAGAGAAATGTTTTCGTACCCCTTTTTAGTGCGTGCAATAACTGTTGGTATTTTAGTTTCGCTTTGTGCTTCGCTTTTAGGGGTTAGTTTGGTTTTAAAGCGTTATTCAATGATTGGTGACGGACTTTCGCACGTTGGCTTTGGTGCTATGGCGGTTGCTGCGGCATTTAATCTTGCTCCTTTGTATGTGGCTGTTCCTACAGTTATTGTCGCGGCATTTTTGCTTTTGAGAATAAGTGAACGCAGCAACATAAAAGGCGATGCTGCTATAGCATTGATTTCAAGCGGGGCGTTGGCGCTTGGCATAGTTTTGCTCTCGCTTACAACGGGAATGAATACAGATATGTATAATTATCTGTTTGGAAGTATTTTGTCCTTAAGCTCTGCAGATATGATGATAAGTATTATTCTGTCGGCACTTATACTTATTTTATATGTAGTTTTCTACACAAGAATTTTTGCCGTTACCTTTGACGAAACCTTTGCAAAGGCAACAGGGATAAATACTAACCTTTATAATATGATAGTAGCTGTGCTTACTGCAGTTACAGTTGTACTTGGAATGAGAATGATGGGTTCACTTTTAATCTCGAGTCTTATAATATTCCCTTCCCTTACTGCAATGCGGCTTTTTAAAACCTTTAAGTCGGTTATTATTTCTTCTGCACTGATTTCGGTTATTTGCTTTTTTTGCGGTATATTTTTATCATACGCATTTGAAGTACCAACAGGTGCTGGGATTGTTGTTGTGAACATTGTAGCTTTTGCAGTTTTTTCATTATTAGGAAAATTTGTATTTTTTAAAAAATAATTATTGACAAACGCTTTCTTTGATGTTATAATATCATTTGCATTCACGCGGAGAGGTGTCCGAGCGGTTTAAGGAGCTGGTCTTGAAAACCAGTGACTCGAAAGAGCCGTGGGTTCGAATCCCACCTTCTCCGCCAAATTTAAATATTCTTAAAATTTCGATATATAAGGAGAAATACCCAAGTAGGTCGAAGGGGCTCCCCTGCTAAGGGAGTAGGTCGGGAAACTGGCGCGAGAGTTCGAATCTCTCTTTCTCCGCCATAAAAACGGGATAGAATTTACTGTCAGTGAATTCTATCCCGTTTTCAGCTAAATTCGCCTAACGGCGAGCTAAATTGAGCAAGCTCAGCTAAATTGCCTACGGCAGCTAAATGTGCTATGCACGCTTGTGGCGAATTTAATTTAGCTGTTTCAAAGAAACAATTTAGCTATTGCAAAGCAATAATTTCGCTTTGCAACTTGTTGCAAAATTTAGCTAAAACAAACTTGACAGTAAAATCATATCGTTCTTACACAAAAAAGTAAGCATCTTTTTGATGCTTGTTTTTTTTTGTGCGTTTAAATTCAAAGAGATTCGAACTCCAGGGGAGCATTTACGTTGTCTTTCTTTACCACAAAAAGAGATAATTTTACTGTCGGTAAAATTATCTCTTTTTCAGTTGTTATATTTGCCTTGCAGCAAGTTATTTTGTTATGCAGTTTTATTTAGCTTGATTAAGTAAAATGCGGCAAGTTATAAGCTCTGTTCCGTTTTCGCCGTTCATTATTTGGTATTCTTCGTTTTTGCCAAACGAAGTTTGTTGCATAACCGGTATATCAAGTGCATTACTTATTAAAATTGCAACATCTTTTCTTAAGGCAACGCTTTCGTTTTTTATTGACAACGATTCAGTTAAACCTAATTGTGTTGCTGTCATAACATACCCATTAGGATAACCGCCCCTTGCATCTGCCATGGGACTGTATCCTAACATAGTTACAAGCATTTTGATAATTTCGTTATAAGTAATCTCATCTTCAGGCTTGAAATTGCCGTTTTCGTCATCAATAATACCCACAGTTTTAGCACTATTGATATATTTGATAGCCCAGTGATTTTGAGGAACATCGTTAAAAAACTTATTGTCATTTGAAGAAATATCAATATTCCCTAAACAACAAAGCATTTTAACCGTTTCTGCTCTTGTTATGCTATCATTTAGCCTTAAATCTCCCTTTTCATCTCCCACCATTATTCCGTAAGAATACAGGTCTGCTTGTTGCTCTTTTGTTAGTTCTGTTGCACTGCAAACTATCGACATCAGCATAAAAATTGCCACCAATAAACAAATTACTTTTTTCATTTTAATCACTCCTATAATTTTTTACTTTTTCAATGTGCTATTTCGGTAAGGCGCAATTCTAAAAGCCCAAAGTTTTCTATTTGTAAGGTTACGGTTTCTCCAAGTTTTGCGTTTAAATTTTTTATTTTTCCTTCCTTATTTGTAATAAATTCTTCATTGTTGCACATAACTGTAAACACAGCAGTAATTTCACTTTCTGTCACAGAATTTATTGCATTGCTTGTAAGAGTATATTTATTTTCTCCAATACTAAATTCTCCTGTTATCTGTATATCTGCTTTTTCCTTATTAAACTCAATACCAAACAAGCCTGATGCTTTTTCTCCGTCAAGAGAAAGTGCATCAAACATCATAAACGAAATATTTTCTTCTGTTTTCTCTTCGAGCTTTTCGGCAAATACAGCTTTTAAATTATAATCATATTCTTGTGTATGTAATATAATTTCAGTATCGGTTACAGTTATTTTTCCCGAAAGTTTTTCATATTTTGTTTTATCATTTATAGTAACTTTAAAGTATCCGTCAATTTGATTTTTGGTAGATGATATGGTTTCTGTAAGTTCTATTTTACAAAGAGCATAATCAGCCAAGCCTCCGTTATTGCATTTTAAATCCGCAAGAAATTCGGCATTCTTTGTGCCTTCTGTCCAGGAAAGTGTGATGTTTCCTTTTATATCTTCCTCATTATAGCCCGAAATCTGCAAAATCTTTTTTGTTGTTATATCCCTTGTTTCCCCCGGTTTTTCAGGTTGCTCTGCTTTGGGAGTTTCAGGCTTTTCTGTAATTTCTTCATCTAAAGTTTCGGTTTTTTTAGGCTCTGTTAAATATACGCTGTTTGTTTCAGCGTCCCATACAACATCTTTTCCTATTGCTTCGCCTACTGCACGAACTGGCAGATATGTAGTCCCATTATATATAAAGGGTTCTACTTTAGTTCCGTTAACATCTTTAGGCTCTATTTGTGTTCCGTCAACAAAAATTTTAATGTTTGAATAAAAGGCTTCAATAAATTTACTCTCATTTTTTGCAATTGCCGCTCCGCCTGTTAAAACTGCTCCAATTAAAATTCCTGCTGCCAAGCCTTGCATCTTTTGTTTCATTTTAATCACTCCTATAAATTTTTACTCATTGCAATTGAGTTTATGCTCAATTATATCAAGTTTTAATTTATTTGTCAATAGTTTATAATAACATTGTACAATTTAGTAATTATTTGATAGGAATGAGTAAGATGTTAAGTGAAAACGAATACAAAGAAATACTACTTGATATAGGCTTAAAAATAGGTTATTATAGAAGAAAGGCAGGAATGACACAGGCAGAGCTTGCCGAACATACAGATATGACATTATCGTATATAAGTCAACTGGAATCCCCTAATCTGCCCTATTGTCCGTCTGTAAAAGCTTTGTTTACAATTGCAAAAGCACTTGGAATTAAAGCAAGCAAGTTAATAGATACAGATGATTAAATACGCACTTTTTAGTCTTTTTTTGCATAATTAAATTCAGAAAATAATAAATATCCACCCTGCGGGGTGGATATTATTTTACTATTCTTTCATATATGATTCTATTTGTGTCATAATATGTTCTCTGCAAATAATTTGCCGAGCTTTATAACTGATTCACTGTCGTAGTGATATAAGTCAGGCTCTTCAATGGGTTCATATTGTGTGGTTAAGCCGTTTTCAATAGTGTCAATGTAAATAAAGTTATTGTGATTTTCTGCGTATTCCTTTTTGAATTCATTCATTTTTTCATAACAATTCCACACGGTTGAAATGCCGGCATCAACAAATACGCACCCATTAAGATATTCAGAAAATTCCTTTTTAAAATCATTTATGAAATTATCAAAATAAACAGGGTAATTATTTACGTCTTCCGGCAAAGCGGCATCGCTTTCACCTTGCATCCAACAAAAACCGATTATTTCAGGGATGTATCCTTTTTCTTTCAGATATTCAATACTGTCGCGGAGTACGCTGACGAGTCCGTTATAGCACCAGCCCGATTTTATTAAAGGTTTGCCATTTAAAAATGCATCAAGAAAACCTCTGTATTCATTTTTAAACTCTTTAACATTATAATAACCGCCACTTGATGGAGACAAAAAGTCGCGTTTTAAACTTGCTCCGCCTACTGCAAATTTCACTATAAAAAATTCTTCGCCGGGGAATTTCCCACTCAAGTATTCAGCTATACCTATTTCGGGACCGATAGTGTCTTTATCCACCTCGGTGCAGCCCGGGATTGTCATAGTAAAACCATCGCTTTTTTTATCGTGAGAATAATAATTGATTTTAATATTCTTATAACCATTAAGAAATTCTTCTATTTTATCAGCCATAAAATGTCTTTTTAAACATTTTACATGACCTACACCGACGGCATTAGACTGTCCTGACAACACAATTATTTTTGCTTTTCTCATAATAACCCCTCTTATTTTTTTACAACTGTGTATGTTCCGTCATTGTTTTCAATAACATTATATAATTCACTGTTAACATACTCGCTTACATCAACATTAAATGTACCGCCTGCGATTATTAAGCCTTTATTAGCATCGACATTGAAGTCTTTGAAAGTACCGTCAAGAATTACAACAGATGTAGCAGAAAGACTTTCGAATGTAATTTTTTCGAATGTTCCGCCTGCAATGGTGAGGTCTGTATTTCTGCCCGAAATTTTGGTTTCACCATTATAGGTACCGCCTAAAATACCGCCAGAAATTCCGTCAACTTCCCCATCACATGCGTTGCTTAAGGATAATTTTCCGTTTATTACAATTCCTTCTTCAAAGAAGATTTTGGGTTTCTCTACTATTGTATCGGGGGTGCTTACATTTTTGCTTGTTGTAAAGCCGTTGCGGAGAATCAGATAACCGCCTCTTGTCTGAATTGAGGTTGTAATTTCGTCTGCTGATTCAATGGTTCCGTATGTGTTACTTGCAAGGAGATAATAGCTTGATGATTTATATCCTTTTATTACAAGCTTCCCTTCGTAGCAATGCATTGCTACATTAGAGGTATCAAATTCAACATCGCCTGATACGGTAACGGTTTTTCCGTCATAGATATAAATTCCGTGAGTTTTTGCATTAAATTTTCCGCCTGAAATTTCGGTATCGGCATATACTTTTAATGCTTCTGTTGTATCATATTTATCGCCAAAGGTTCCTCCGTTTATTTCAAATCTGCCGGTTGTTTCGTAAATATCATAATAGTCAACCGTGCTTTTACCAATATATGTTCCTCCGTTTATTGTTGCAATGCCGTCTGTAGTAAAGGTTGTTGTACCGTTAACTATATTACCTTCGTTTACTGTAAGTAAATTTTTCCCTGCAAAAGTAGCGTCACGATCTACTTTTACATTTGAAACTGTAAGGTCACCTGCATTTATGCCTAAATTATCTTTTACATACATATCCGAAACACTTACTTTTCCTGTTCCTCCGCTTATGTTGATAACGCTGTAACTGCTGTTTTGACCATAAGTTCCGCCTGTTATATTTACTGTTCCGTTTGGTGTAACGCTTGCGGAGAAGGAATAAAATTCACCGCCGTTTACTGTGAGCTTATGAACCTTGCTGCTTTGTGAAAAGCCTTTTTGGAATGTAACGTTATTCAATATAACCTCTTCGGTTGCACTGCTTGAAAATTTTTCTGCATAGGTACCGCCGTTCAGTTTGAGAACGCCTGTTCCACCATAACTGAATGTATTTAAATTTACGGGGTTTTCGTTTGTATGATTTACTGTAAAGTACTCGCTTCCACTTGCGGCAATTTTGATATTTTGTGCTCCGTTTACTGTAACATTATTACAGCTTGTTATTGAAAGCGTCTGGTTTTCGGAAGTAATGTTATTAAGCTCTACTTCTTTTATCGAGTTTATTTTGGAGTAGCTTCCAATTGAACAGTTTGTTACTTTCAAAACATCGGAATAATTTGCATCCATATACTGAATACTGCAATTTTCCATATAAAGCTTTGATTTTGTTGCTGTTGATATTTTTGTGGTAACGGCTGTATTTTTTATTGTAAGGCTTGATACATTTCCTCTGAAATATACTTCCCCAATGCTTCCGCCACCGCTGCCGTCAACTATAATGTCGCCTGTGCCTATTTCAAGTTTGTCGATTTTATGTCCGTTCAAATAAATTGTAGCTACACTGTCAGATGCTGTTCCTGCTGTTGTCATATCCTGTGTAAGTCTTACAGACTGCCCGTTTCTTATATTGTTTGAGAACTCGGTTGATGTTGCTACATCTACATATTCTTTTTTAGTACATACTGTACAGGTTCCGTCTACATGATTGTGCTGAATATAAGGAATTTCTTCTGTAAACTGTGTAGTACACGCTGTACAAGTATAAGTCTTTATTCCTTTTGCTGTACAGGTTGCTGCCTGTGTGACTGTACCTTCATTTTTTGTATGGGCAAGCATAGGAATTGTTTTTGTTTTTATTGTGGTTTTGCATCTTGTGCAAATCTGCGCCTTTGTTCCTTCTTGTGTGCAGGTTGCCGCCTTTACAACGTCATAACCAACATCGGTTGTATGACCGAGTGATGATAAAGCGGTCTTTTTCTCGTATGTACAATTATCTCTTGTACACATAAAGTAATTATATCCCCCTGCTGTACAGGTGGGCTTATCTATTCTTGTGGGTTCGGTTGGGTATGAATGTGTAAGTTTGTATACCGTCTGGTTATCCTCGTGTCCGCAAAGCTCGCAGTATGCGGTGCGTATTCCTGTTGAAGAACAGGTGGGCGGTGTTGTTGTGTTGTACATTCCGTATCTGTGGGAAGAGCCGGGTGCTATTTCAAAGTCACAGTCTGTACATTTACCGCCTGTTGTGCATGAGAAGTCTTTTGAAAATTTGTGTTCTTTTGGGTCTACTTTATTTTGACAGTTTGCACATTCATACCAATGGTCGTAAGAGCCGTAATTTATATTACCTGTTAATTCGTGAGGCAAGGGTTTTGTGTACAATATTCTTGAGTGAGATGAACCTGAAACCTTGCAAACATAAGCGTACGAGCCACCGCTTTCGCACGAAGCTTCTGATATTGTCTGAATTTCATCCCATTTACATATATGATTTATTGCAAAGTTGTTTTTGGTTACATTCTGCGGGGTACTTTCAAGGTCTGTTGTAACAAAAATACTGCTTCCGTTGATGTTTACGTTGTTTAAGGTGTTTACAATTACTTCTACAGAATTTGTTTCTTCAACATCTATTTCTATGCTGTTTTCAGTTTCTTCGCTGACCTCAATAAAAGGAGCAACACGGGAATCAACTGTAACGTCTGCCGTTGTTACTATTTTGTCAACTACTGAAATGTAATCATCTGTATCAATAATTGATTCTGTTAACACTTCAACTTTTGATAAATGTGTATTTGTAAGGTTTAATCTGGGTGCTTGTCCTGATGCCTTATTCATAATAACCTTACCGTTAATTGTACAGTTATTAAGATTTACCGAGTTTGAGCCGCCGCCCAATACAGTAAGGTTTCCTCTTATTGTAACATTTTCGAGTGTTACATCTCCATCTGCCACACTTGGGGCTATGGTAATATTTTTATATGTACCTTCCTTTACTGTTTGGGGTGTTGTTATTTCTAAATCAACAACATTCAAAACTGCTACTGCCTTGGTTTTGCAGGCAGGAGTTATATTTTTAAGGCTTTTCCATACAAAAATTTTTGCTTTGTCTGCTTTTTGTGCAAATATTTCTGTTTCAAATCTGCTTTCTGCATTTTTTGAAATGGCTACCCCTGTCATTTCATCGCCGTTATACAAAGCGACTACTACAACTGCATCGTCTTGTGCATTTTTAATGGTAATATCGGCAAGATATTTCCCTTCGCCTATACGCTCTACCGTTCCTGTTGCTGTAGTAGTTTGGGCAAAAACCGGCAAGCTACAAATAATAAAACATAATAAAACTGTGCAAAAAAATTTTTTCATAAAGACAACCTCCATAAAAAGTCACTTTGAGTATTGTACCACCATATAATATTTATTTCAAGTGTTTTTTCTGTTTTTTATTTATATGCTTGACTTATTTTTTATGTAACTGTATAATCTGCCGTTAAAACGTTTTATATCGAAAGGATTTTTTTGGAAGAGAATCCAAAATCCCAAGGTCCATTTTATGAAGCTTGTCGAAAATATTGCTCACGTTGTGAGTGAGCACAGGCATAAATTCTTCCCCCAAAAAAGCTACAAGGTGTTTAACAAAATTGTACAATAATAAAAAAGCTAACTGAAATCAGTTAGCTCCTTTTATTACAATGGGAAAACAGTATCATATTAGCATCATTACAGTTTTCAAAGTCCCAAAAAGCCTTATTGTAAAGCACTTTCGAGGGTTTGATTACTTACTCCCACTCGATTGTGCCTATGGGTTTGGGAGTGAGGTCGAGTAAAACGCGGTTGATGCCTTCTACTTCGTTTGTGATTCTTGCAGTTATATGATGTAAAAGTTCGTAGGGAATTTCTTCTATAGTTGCTGTCATTGCGTCAACTGTATTTACGGCACGGATGATTGCTGGCCAGCCTTCGTAACGCTTATCGTCTTTTACGCCTACGCTTTTAAAATCAGGAACTGCAATAAAATACTGCCAAACTTTTCCTGCAAGACCGTTTTTGTCAAATTCTTCACGCAAAATTGCGTCTGCTTCTCTTAAAGCGTGAAGTCTGTCACGGGTAATTGCACCAAGGCAACGTACGCCGAGACCGGGGCCGGGGAAAGGCTGACGGTAAACCATTTCGTCAGGAAGTCCCAATGCGCTTCCTACAACTCTTACCTCGTCTTTATAGAGAAGTTTAATGGGTTCTACAAGCTGCATTTCCATATCCTCGGGAAGTCCGCCTACGTTGTGGTGGGCTTTTACTCCATCACTTTCTAAAATATCAGGATAAATTGTTCCCTGTGCAAGGAATGAAACGTCTGTTATTTTTGCAGCTTCTTCATCAAATACTTTAATAAATTCTCCACCTATGATTTTTCTTTTCTTTTCGGGTTCTGCAACGCCTGCGAGTAAATCAAGGAAGCGGTCGGTTGCATCTACATATATAAGATTTGCATCAAGTCCGTTTTTAAATACTTCTATTACCTGTTCGCTTTCGCCCTTTCTCATAAGTCCGTGATTAACGTGCACGCATACAAGCTGTTTGCCTATTGCCCTAATTAAAAGTGCTGCTACAACAGAGGAATCTACTCCGCCTGAAAGTGCAAGCAATACCTTTTTATTGCCTACTGTTTTCTGAATATCGGCTACCTGTTCTTTAATAAATTCATCCGCTAATGCTTTGGTTGTTATTCTCTGCATTGAGTCTGGTCTTTTGTTACTATCCATTCGCTGTTCCTCCTGATTGTTTAATTTTTAAACAAAGTATACATTTTTATTATTCTGTTATTATACAGCAGTATGTTAAATTTTTCAAGTACTTTATTAAAAAAATATTGACACAAACTAAAATACAATATATAATTATTTATTATGATAAATAGGGGTACTGTGACTTCGCAGTGCCTATTTTTGATAATATATAAATCTTCCCGCAGAAAGGGTGCGTTATTTTGAGTAAGATTTTTTTACCAAAAAATTATAAATCGGCATTAAGCATCTATGAAACACAAAAGGCTATAGGTGCATTAAAACGAAATTTTGAAGATAATTTGTCGGAAGCATTGGAGCTTTGCAGAGTTACTGCCCCTCTTTTTGTTGAGCCTCATACAGGTCTTAATGACGATTTAAACGGTGTTGAGCGTCCCGTTTCTTTTGACCTTGCAGATACAAAAAGCTGTGCACAGATAGTACATTCTCTTGCTAAATGGAAAAGATATGCACTTTCGAAATATAAATTTCCTGTAGGCAAAGGCTTTTATACTGATATGAACGCTATAAGACGTGATGAAGAGCTAGACAATTCTCATTCAGTTTACGTTGACCAGTGGGACTGGGAAAAGGTTATTTCAAAAGAAGACAGAACTACCGAATTTTTAAAGGACACGGTTACTAAAATTGTAAACTGTATTTGCGATTCAAAGGAATTTATAAACAAGCAGTATCCCGCTTTAAAAAGAGAGCTTTGCAGGGATGTAAAGTTTATAACAACTCAGGAGCTTGAAGATTTATATCCTGATTTTACTGCGAAAGAACGTGAAAATGCAATTGTACGTAAATACAAAACTGTTTTTATTATGCAGATAGGCGATGTTTTAGCTTCGGGTCAAAAGCACGACGGACGTGCTCCCGATTATGATGACTGGACTTTAAACGGAGACATAATGTTCTATAATGAAGTTTTAGACTGTGCTTACGAGCTTTCGTCCATGGGTATAAGAGTTGACAAAAAGGCTTTGGAAATTCAGCTTGAAAAAGCAAACGCAAACGACAGAAAAACTCTTACCTTCCACAAATTATTACTTGAAGATAAGCTCCCTCAAACCATGGGCGGCGGTATAGGTCAGTCGCGGTTGTGTGCTCTTTTACTTGAAAAGGCACATGTGGGCGAGGTTCAGGTTTCGGTTTGGGACAGCGAAACTCTCTCTGCTTGTGAAAAGGCAGGCATTGAAATTTTATAATGAAAAAAGGAGACAAAAACATGATATATGTACCCGAAATGTTTGGTTGTATGGTGTTTAACGAAAAGGTTATGAGCGAACGCTTGCCCAAAGACACTTACAAGGCTTTAAAAAAATGTGTTGCTTTAGGGCAGCATCTTGAACTTGATGTGGCAAATGTTGTTGCCTCTGCCATGAAAGACTGGGCCGTTGAAAAAGGTGCTACCCATTTTACACATTGGTTTCAGCCTTTAACAGGGGTTACTGCTGAAAAGCATGACAGCTTTATAAAACCGCAAAAAGACGGAAATGTTATTATGTCTTTTTCAGGAAAATCACTTGTAAAGGGTGAGCCTGATGCTTCAAGCTTTCCTTCGGGCGGACTGCGTGCAACATTTGAAGCTCGTGGATACACAGCCTGGGATCCTTCTTCTTATGCATTTATAAAAAACGGTGTTTTATGTATTCCTACCGCTTTTTGTTCTTACAGCGGTGAGGTTCTGGATAAAAAGACTCCCCTTTTAAAATCAATTGATGCTTTAAGTGACCAGGCGGTTAGAATCTTAAAGCTTTTTGGCAAAGATGTAAAAAGAGTTATTCCTCAGGTAGGGCCTGAACAGGAATACTTTTTGATAGATAAGGAAATGTACTTAAAAAGACCTGACCTTATCTTTTGCGGACGCACACTTTTTGGTGCAAGACCGCCAAAAGGTCAGGAAATGGATGACCATTATTTCGGTTCGTTAAAATCAAGGGTTTCGGCTTATATGAAGGATCTTGACCAGGAGCTTTGGAAGCTTGGTGTTTTAGCCAAAACAAAGCATAACGAGGTTGCTCCCGCACAGCACGAGCTTGCTCCCATTTATTCAACCGCAAACACGGCAACAGACCATAATCAGCTTACTATGGAAATGATGAAGACTGTTGCAAACCGCCATGGGCTTGCTTGTCTTTTACACGAAAAACCCTTCGCAGGCGTAAACGGAAGCGGTAAGCACGATAACTGGTCTTTATCGACAGATACAGGTCTTTCTCTTTTAGAGCCGGGTGCTACCCCGCACGATAACGCACAGTTTTTACTTTTCCTTTGTGCAGTTATAAAGGCTGTTGACGATTATCAGGATTTACTCCGTCTTTCGGTTGCAGGCCCGGGTAATGACCACCGTCTTGGCGGACACGAGGCTCCCCCTGCCATAGTTTCTATTTTCCTTGGCGATGAGCTTACAGAAATTTTAGAAGCTTTGGAAACAGACAGCTCTTACGTTGACCGCGAAAAACTGCAGATGGAAATAGGTGCAACAGTTCTCCCCCATTTCCCGCAGGATACCACTGACAGAAACAGAACCTCACCTTTTGCTTTTACAAACAATAAGTTTGAGTTCCGTATGCTTGGTTCATCCTCTTCTGTTGCAACTCCCAATACCGTTATCAACACAATTGTTGCAGAGGTTTTATCGAAATTTGCAGAACGTCTTGAAAATATCGGTCCCGATAAGTCGTTTGACAAAGAGCTTGACAAGCTTATTCGTGAAACAATAAAAAATCATAAGCGTATTATATTCAATGGAAACGGATATGATGATTCGTGGCCGATCGAAGCTGAAAAGAGAGGCCTTTTGAATCTTAAAAACACTCCTGATGCGTTGCAGGCGTTCATTTCAGAGAAAAATATAGAACTCTTTGAACGTCATAAGGTTTTAACACGTGCCGAAATGCTGTCAAGATATGATATATGGCTTGAAAATTATTCAAAAACAATAAACATTGAAGCTCTTACAATGATAGATATGGTAAACAAGGAAATTATTCCTTCGGCATTGTCTTATCAGAACGAGCTTACAGAGCTTTTAACAAAGAAAAAGGCGTTAGGCATTGACAGTGTTTGTACCGAGCGTAATTTAATCGAAAAAATTGCAAAGCTTTCGGACCTTGTTTCTTTAAAGCTTGCAGAGCTTACAGAGGAAGCAAATGAGGTAAAGGCTATTGATAATGTTCTTGAGAATGCTCTTACATACCGCGATAAGGTTTTAGCTACAATGACAGACTTGCGTACCTATGTTGACGAGCTTGAACTTATAGTTTCCAAGAAGCATTGGAAATTACCTACTTATGCCGATATGCTTTATAGCGTAAACGAATAAATTGGAGGTTTTTTTATGTTATATATTTTAATTGCTGTAATTGTATGCGTTCTTGCATTCTTTTTGATTAAGGGATTTAACAAGCCCACAAAAAAACAAAATAAATACCTTGTATATATTGAAGGTATGATGTGTGCTCATTGCAAAGCGCATGTTGAAAAAGCTTTTAGCGAAGCAGGCTACTCTGTAAAGGTTGACCTTGAAAACAAGAGTGCCGAAGTTTTGTCGGAAAAAGAAGTAAGCGAAGACGAGCTTCGTGCAATTGTAGAAAAAGCTGGTTATACATTTGTAAAGTGTGAATAAATAAAAATGAGCTGTAAAAAATAATTTTTTACAGCTTCTTTTTTAAGGGATAGGAAAAAATGTTTCAGAATGGACAAACTGAGCCAAAACAAGGCTTGCCTTGTTTTGGGATACCCGAAGGCGTACAAAGGTACGTCGAGAGGCGAAGTTTGTTCATAGCAAAAAACATGAAATTTTAAGAAAAAATCAAAAAATTGTTTTTTCAACCTAATTTCAACAAAACTTTATACGGAAGGACCAAGGCCCTTCCCTACAATATTTCTTTGTTTTTTTGCGGTCTAGGTTTATTTATTCTTTTCCTTCTACAAAGTATGTTGCTTCCATATCTGCGACATTAAGGGCGAATGCAAGAGGAAATTTTTCGAATGCGTTGCCGATATTTCGTTGGTCCTCTGTTCCTGCAAAGCCCATATGATAACGGATTGCAAAGGCTTCTTCCCTTGTTAATCGCATAAAGCCTGTTATTATATATACTGATTTTTCGCCGTGACCGTAGGGTAAATCGTCGACAAAATCATAGCTTGGAACCTGACGCCATACACCTTTTTCGTCCTTTACATTGCGGAAACTTTTTTTATAGCAGTTCACTTTACATAAATCGTGCAAAAGTGCGGCTATTGCTATTGTTTCGTCAGAACAATTAAGGTTATATGTATTTTTTACCCTGTCTCTTTCAAGATAATCGCAAAGGCAGGTATACACGTTAAGGCTATGCTCACAAAGTCCGCCGTCATAGGCTCCGTGATAACGTGTTGATGCGGGCGCTTCAAAAAAATCGCTTGAAGGGGATGTAAGATATTCAAGCAGTTTATCGGCGCCTTCTCTGGTTATTTTTTCGTTATATATTCTTATAAATTCCTCTTTGAATGACATCTTTTTCACTCCTTTTTCTTTAGTATATCACTTTTATCCCATTCTTGCAATTTCTTTTTGCAATCTTCCTATAATTCTTTTTTCAAGACGTGAAATATAGGACTGACTTATCCCGAGCATATCTGCAACTTCTTTCTGGGTTTTTTCTTCCCGCCCTCCTAGACCGAATCGCATATTTACTATTTTTCGTTCCCGTTCAGAAAGCTTTGTAAGTGCCTCGCAAAGCATTTCTTTTTCGGTTTTTTCCTCAAGTCCTCTGTGTACTATATCATCGTCTGTCCCCAAAACATCCGAAAGCAAAAGCTCGTTTCCGTCCCAGTCAACATTCAAAGGCTCGTCGATTGAAACTTCTGATTTTACAGCCGTATTTTTTCTTAAATACATAAGTATTTCGTTTTCTATACAGCGGGAAGCATAGGTTGCAAGCTTTATATTTTTATCTGACTTAAAGGTGTTTATTGCCTTTATAAGACCTATTGTGCCTATTGAAACTAAATCTTCCACCGCTATGTTTGTATTGTCAAATTTTCTTGCAATATATACAACAAGGCGTAAATTATGCTCGATTAAGGTTTTTCTTGCCCCGCTGTCGGTTTCTATATTTCTTACAAGCTCCGCTTCTTCCTCAAGCGAAAGAGGCGGAGGAAGTGTGTCGTTCCCACCTATATAATGAACCTCTCTGTACCCTAAAAGCCAGTACAATATTTTTTTTAATAATTTTTTCATTGTTTTCTTCCTCCTAAAATCAAAGGATGCAAAAGTGCCCTGTAGCTTTTATCTCTTGATATTTTTCCGGGGCATATTCCTACCACAACATCCTCTTGCGTGTATACTGTTTCGTTTTCAGTAACACTTATTATGTCGGGCTTAAAGCCTACCATAATGCCATTGTCCTTGCCTATAGATGAAAAAGGTATTATTCTTATCCTCCCTTCCATACCGGCAGGCTTTTCTCCTGCCATTATTTTTTCTTCTTCCATTCCTTCGGGCAAAATTGATTTTAATGCATCAAACTCGGCAACAATTACAGGCTCTCCGCATATAGGCTCGCAAAGAGCGTTGCCGGTGTCAATAAGTGCGTCCATTTCGGTACTTTTCCCGTTCAAAAATACTTGTACCTTCACAAGCATATTATCACGTGCTACGCCAATTCTTATGGCATAATACAGACTTCTTACAACTATATAGGAAATAAGAACCGATATAAAAAGAAGCTTCCACGGCAGGTTTATGTAAAGTATACCATTGCTTATTACAGCCCCTAAACGCTCTCCCATATCGGTAAAGCAAAAAACTGCAAAAACTCCTCCGCCCATTATAAATGTACAAAGATAAAAAAGTCCCGTTGCCTTTAAAAATGTGCGTATACTTTTAAGGTTATATGCAACTGAAATCATAAAAAGCGAAAAAATAATTTTAAAAACCGCAGAATAAAGCCTTGAAAGTTTAGGGAAAAATATGCATACTGCATATATTGCCCCAAAAAGTGCCGACAAAAATATTCTCCAATGTTTTTTAGGCAATCTCCCTATAAAAGCTGTTACAGATAACAATATATAATTTATTGTGAAGTTTACCAAAAACAAAATATCTATGTAATACACCATAGCTAAGTTCCCTTTCGTAATTTATTATATACTTTCAGGTAAATAAAAAATGTCGTTTGGTGTGAGATTTTTTTGACTTCTTTTGACAGAAAAAATTTTTTGACTTAATTTATAATTTTTACTTGACATCTTTACTTATAAATAGTATAATACTACCTGTATATTGATTTTGTATACGAGTCCCTGTCAATTGATAGTTTTAAGTCAACTTGACACTCGGAGGGAGGGAATGTAATGTCAGAAATTAGGGTTAAAGATAATGAATCATTAGACAGCGCTCTTAAACGTTTCAAACGTCAGTGCGCAAAGTCCGGTGTTTTATCCGAAATAAGAAAAAGAGAACATTATGAAAAGCCCAGCGTAAAGGGCAAAAAGAAATCCGAAGCTGCAAGAAAGCGTAAATTTAAATAATTAACATATTATTTTTCGGTTTTCTCCATATTAAGATTTAATATTAAAATCTTTAAATACGCAAAATAAGTTGGAGTACTCTGTAAAAGGGTACTCCAACATTTTTTTGTAATTAATATACTAAAAAAGGCAGTGTAAAAATTTTACACTGCCTTTTTATTAAAGAACTTTACTTAAGAATGACTGTGTACGTGGGTTTTGAGGATTCTGGAATATCTGTTCAGGTGTTCCTTCTTCCATAACAATACCTTCATCCATAAAAAGAACTCTGTCTGCAACTTCTCTTGCAAATCCCATTTCGTGGGTTACAACTGCCATGGTCATACCTTCGGTGGCAAGCTGTTTCATAACATCCAAAACTTCGCCTACCATTTCAGGGTCGAGTGCTGATGTAGGTTCGTCAAAAAGCATTATTTCGGGATTTAACGCAAGTGCTCTTGCAATGGCAACACGTTGCTGCTGTCCGCCCGAAAGCTGTATTGGATAGCTGTCTGCTTTTTCTTTTACTCCTACACGGTCAAGAAGCTGGAGTGCACGTTCTGTAATTTCTTCTTTTGTACCCATTTTAAATTTTAAGGGCGCTAAAGTTACATTGTCTAAAACTGTAAGGTGCGGAAAAAGGTTAAACTGCTGGAAAACCATTCCCATTTTTCTGCGAACAAGGTTTACGTTACATTTTTTATCAAGAATTTTTTGTCCATCAACAGTTATTTCGCCCGAAGTAGGTGTTTCAAGTAAATTAAGACATCTTAAAAATGTACTTTTACCTGAACCTGATGGGCCTATTATAACAACCTTTTCACCTTTTGCAATGTGTTGGTTTATTCCTTTTAAAACTTCATTTTCGCCGAATGATTTTTTTAAATCCTTAACGTATATCACCCTGACGCAACCTCCTTTCCACAACGGAAAAAATCTTTGTAAGAATTGATGTAAGCACAAGATATATCCCCGCTGCCACTAAAAGCGGGAAGAAAGGTGCAAACGTACGGCTTCGTATGTAGTTTGCATAACCTGTGATTTCTTTAAGACCTACTATACTTACAATAGCTGTTTCTTTAAGCAATACTATTATTTCACTTATGTATGCGGGAAGAGCATTTTTAAGTGCCTGCGGGAATACTATGTACATTTTTGTTTGTACATTTGAAAGTCCAAGTGACCTTCCGGCTTCTGTCTGCCCCTGACCTACTGCCAAAATACCTCCTCGCATAAGCTCTGCCATATAAGCACCGCTGTTCATACCAAAAGCTACCATTGCTGCTACTTCTTTTGGTATTCTTGTTGTTGCAAAGATGCCAAAGTATATTATCATAAGCTGTATAACGGTAGGCGTTCCTCTTATCAGCCAGACATAAACATCTCCTATCCATCTTATGGGCTTTATTTTTGAAAGACGGCAAAGACATATTACAAGACCGATTATAGTGCCTATGATTACTGCAAGAAAGGTGACTTCAAGGGTAATCCCCAAACCTTTAAGCATTAAAAGCCATCTGTTATCACGGATAAGATTTGCTTCAACGGCATTCATAAATGAATTCCATATATTCATACTCTTCCTCCTTAATGCCATGTCTTTATGTAAAAATCAAGCAGCTTTATAAAAAGCTGCTTGGTTTTTCAAGACTTTTATCTTAAATTTATTTCCTTAAAAATTATTCAGCAGGGAAATATTTTTCTACAAGTTTAGCGTATGTTGAAAGTTCTTCGCCTTCAGCAACTATCTTAACTTCTGTAAGTGCAGAGTTTAATGCATCAAGAAGCATTCCGTTACCTCTGTTAACAGCGATAGCATACTGTTCTGTTGTTAAAGCTTCGTCTAAAATTGTAAGACCGCCGATGTTTGCAACAGCTTTCTTAGCGGGTTCTAAGTCAATTACAACAGCATCAAGTTTGCCGTTCTTAAGTTCCATTGCTGCTTCCATAACTGTTTTGAAACCAACGATTTCGCCAGCTTTGCAGTTTTCTTCAACGTAGAGGTCGCCTGTTGTGCCGTCCTGTACACCGATTTTCTTGCCTTCAAGGTCAGCAGCTGTTTTTACAGCTTCAGAACCTTCGGGAACGATGATAACCTGTGAAGCATCAAAGTATGTACTTGTGAAGTTTACAGATTCTTTTCTTTCTTCTGTAACTGTCATACCTGCAACAACCATGTCAACCTGACCGCTGTTTAATGCAGCTATAAGACCGTCAAAGTCCATATCAACGATTTCAAGCTTTAAGCCGATAGAATCTGCCATAGCCTGTGCAAGCTCAACATCAAAACCTGTGGGGTTGCCTTCTGCATCAAGATACTCAAAGGGTTCAAATCCGCAGTTTGTACCCATTACTAAAACTCCGTCTTTTGCTGTACCCTGAAGTACCTGTGTCTGTGTTTCTTTTTTGTCTGCATCACAACCTGCAAAAGCAAAAATCATAAGTGCTGCAAGTGCTAATGCCATAATTTTCTTGAACATAAAAATTCCTCCTTATAAATAGTTGGTAGTTGTAATTATATACCACATTTTTAAAAAATGCAATACTTATTAACAAATTTTTTCCTTCTATTTTTTATTTTTCCAGTTCTTCTGTCTTTGCTATTATAAAATCGTTTTTCATAAATGCTATTTCGGCTTTGCATTCATCCCTGAAAAAAGGGTAAATTTCCATTGCCGAATCGGTACCGCTGATTTTGCTTGCAGCATTTGACGCAACATATCCTATTTTACCAAAGCCTTCTCTATAAACAGCTATTGCCCATTGGTCATATTCATTATTTCTGTCTTTTTTAAGAATAATTTCACCCTTTATTTCAAAGGGAAGTGTTCCGAAATAGTATTTTGTTCCGCTTATTGTAATATAATGAATCATATTATTTGTTCCTTTACTTTTTTATATGCTATTTTTTCACAGACAATTGTTTGTGAAATTATTGACAATTCCTAAAACAAGTGATATACTGTGTATGCAACACAACTTAATATTCAGGCAAACTATGGGGGAAGTATTTTTATTTTGGTAAAAATACACTCTCTTTTTGGCTTTCTCTTATAGTTTGTCAAAGTTGTGTTGCAACAATCAGAGTTGTGTATTTTTCGTGCATCGACTTTGGTTGGTGCACTTTTTTTATTTACATACTCTGTTTCAATGTTTGCTACACATTTTGAAAAAATCCGCCTTGTTAGCGGATTTTTTCATTCCGAAAGGCAATTCATTTTGTTTTTTTACATTTTAGAATTAGTGAACATTTTAGATGCCACCGATTTCTCATTCTTTTTTCGCGGTAGTAATTGATGCTATTAGTAATCTGCGAATTTTACTACATTTATCAAACATATCTTCATACTCTTCTTCAGTTATCATCTTTGTATCTTTAAAAAGTCCTAACCAATAATCACTTTCGTAACATTCTTTTAAAGCAATTTGAAATTTATTTATAAAATCCGCTTTACTTGCTGCATAATTAGCTTCGTGAATATTGGCTCCAATGCTTGTGCCACTCCTCAAAAGCTGATTTAGCAGCACATTTCCTTTTCTGTTTTCCTTTATCTCTGTACACAGATTAACAATATCAACTGCAAATTGTTTTGACAAATCTACAAGTTTGTTTTCTTTCATATCATTTCTCCATTTTATGAATTGACAACATCCGTTGTCATGAATTGGCTAAAGCCATGATTTCTCGCTATCGCTCCATGAATTGAATTGCCTTTTAATGCACCGACAGGTGCAATTCATGAGCCGTAAGGCTCAATTCACGAAACCGCAGATTTCAATTCATGCCGATAGGCAATTCATTGAGTTTGCTTTGCAAACTCATTATACCATATATAAAAAATTTTTTCAACTCTTTGGAATTACAATAGAGAACAAATTATATACTTTATAAAAATAATACTGGAAAAAACAAACAATATATGCTATAATAAATTTATATATGTATTTTGGAGGTTATTATGACTTATTTACGCTATATGCTTTTGGGACTTGTTCAGGGGCTTACAGAGTTTTTGCCTGTGTCAAGCTCGGGGCATCTTGCTATTTTTAAAAACATTTTTGGCGGAGATGCCGTTAATATTCCCATATCCTTTGATATAATGCTTCATTTAGGCACTCTTGTAGCCGTTTTTTGCGTATACTATAAGGATATTTTTGAACTTATAAAAGAATTTTTCTGTATGATTTGGGATTTACTCCGCGGAAAGCCCGACTTTTCTTCCCCTTACCGCAGATTTGTAATTATGGTTATAATAGGCACAATCCCCGCAGGAGTTGCCGGAATTCTCTTTAAGGATGCTATAGAAAATCTGCCTTTATGGGTTGTTGGAATTTGTCTTTTTGTAACTGCTGCTTTGCTTTATATCAGCGACAAAATTGCAAAAGGCTCTAAAACAATGGAAAATGCTTCATATAAATCAAGCTTTGCAGTTGGTCTTTTTCAGGCGGTTGCACTTTTGCCCGGTATAAGCAGATCGGGTTCTACAATTACAGGCAGTTTGTTTATGGGATACAAAAGAAGCTTTGCTGTAAAATTTTCGTTTATTCTTTCAATTCCTGCTATACTCGGTGCTGCTTTAATTGATTCACTTGATGTTATAGAAGCCGGCACTTTGGGAATACCTGTTATCCCCGCACTTTTAGGCACTTTGGTTTCTGCAATAAGCGGATTTTTAGCTATACGCTTTTTGCTTCGACTTGTAAAAAGCGATAAATTCCATTATTTTTCGTACTACTGCATCGTGGCAGGAATTTTTACTTTGATACTCAACTTTATTTAAGGGAGATTTTAAAAAAATGGCAGAACGTAAAAGAATTACAAAAACACCTGCGAAAACAGCTTCAAAAAAAGCTGCGCCAAAATCCGGCAAATCAAACTCAAATACAAAGAGAGAGCTTACCGGTATAGTTATTACACTTATTGGTATTCTTTCGACCTTGTCTTTTTGTGTTGATACAGTCTTTTTTGAAGGTTTACGAAGTATTTACCGCGGACTTTTCAGTTATGTAGGTTACCTTGTACCGCTTTACATAACTTTTTTAGGAATACATATAACTGTGCGCCGTAATGTGAAAAGTCATATATCAAAATATATTCTTACCGCTATTTTACTTATTGTTTTTTCTGCCTTTTTCCACCTGTTTGCCGCAGGGTCGCAAGCTTTTGCTGATTTTTATCTTGACGGCAAGGAAGGTATTGGCGGAGGTATTTTTGGCGGTGCTTTGGAAACTCCTATAAAAACTCTTTTTGGTGATGTGGGTGCTTTCTTTGTATTGCTTGTTTTGCTTGCGGTTTGCATAATTTTACTTACTCATTTTTCGATAAGCGACTTTGCTTCAAATATGGCAGCAAAATATCGTGAAAAGCGTGCCGCGAAAAAGGCAGACAAGCAGGAAGGTGCAAAACCTGCTGAAAAAGAAAAGAAAGAGCCTAAATCAAAAGCTCATATCGAAAATAATATTGATTTTAATCCCGAAGATATAAAAATAATTACCCCTGAACCAATAGATACTTATATTCCTCCCGTGCTTCCCGACAAAGACGATACAGAGGCTTTTGAAGAAATCCCCTTTGACGAAGCAAGCGGTGAAAAAGAGGAAAAAGAAGATATGACTCCGGTTTCGGAAGAAGAAATTGCAAAAGAAATTGCAGAGGCAAAGCCTGTAATAAAATATAATTTCCCATCTTCTGACCTTTTGGACAAGGCTAAACCCTCTGCCCAGAAAAGTGGTAGTATGGAAGATTTGAGAGAACTAGCAAAGAAACTTGTTGAAACCTTAAAGAGCTTTGGCGTTGAAGCAAAGGTGCTTGAAGTAACACAGGGTCCCTCTGTTACAAGATTTGAGCTTCAGCCGAGTGCAGGCGTTAAGGTAAGCAAAATAGTAAATCTTGCTGACGATATTGCTTTGAATCTTGCAGCTTTTGGTGTAAGAATTGAAGCTCCAATCCCCGGAAAAGCTGCTATAGGCATTGAAATTCCGAATCAGTCGGTTTCTATGGTATCACTTCGTGAAATGATAGAAAGTGCGGAATTTACAACTCATTCATCCCCCACAGCTATTGCTTTAGGTCGTGACATTTACGGCAAACCCGTTGTTGCAGATATAAGAAAAATGCCTCACCTTTTAATTGCAGGTGCTACAGGTGCAGGTAAGAGTGTATGTATAAACACTATAATTGCAAGTATTGTTTATAAATCGTCCCCTTCGGATGTAAAATTTTTAATGATTGACCCTAAAGTAGTTGAGCTTGGTGTTTACAATGGTATCCCCCACCTTATTATTCCCGTTGTAACAGATGCAAGAAAAGCTGCAGGGGCATTGAACTGGGCGGTTTCTGAAATGGCACGCCGTTACAAGCTTTTTGCAGATTATGATGTAAGAAATATTACAGGTTACAACGAATATGCCGAGTCTGAAGGACTTGACAAAATGGAACACATAGTAATAATTATAGACGAGCTTGCAGACCTTATGATGGTTTCCCCCCGTGAGGTTGAAGATGCAGTTTGCCGTCTTGCTCAGCTTGCACGTGCTGCGGGCATGCACCTTGTTATGGCAACACAGCGTCCTTCTGTTGACGTTGTTACAGGTCTTATTAAGGCAAACGTTCCGTCAAGAATTTCGTTTGCCGTTTCAAGTGCTGTTGACTCGCGTACAATATTAGATATGATGGGTGCTGAAAAGCTACTTGGTAAGGGCGATATGCTTTATCTTCCTTTTGGTGCTTCAAAGCCCACAAGAATTCAGGGTGCGTTTGTTTCTGACCACGAAATTGAACGTTTGGTTGACTATATTAAAAAAGATTATGAAGCAGACTACGATGAAGAAGTTCTTGAAAAAATAGAACGTGGTGACAAAGAAGAGCCTGATGACCCGGGCGATAAAGACGATCTTTTGAATCAGGCAATAGAAATTGTTGTTGAACTTGGACAAGCTTCTACTTCTTTAATACAGAGAAAGCTTAAGGTAGGCTATGCACGTGCCGGCAGAATTGTTGACCAGATGGAAGCAAGAGGAATTGTAGGTCCTCCTGAAGGTTCAAAGCCGAGAAATGTACTAATTTCCAAACAACAGTGGTACGAAATGAATATGAATTCAGAGGAATAACAGATGTTTTTACCTATTTCAAAAAACGAAATAGAAGAAAGAGGATGGGATTACTATGACTTCCTATATGTAATAGGAGATGCTTATGTAGACCACTCCTCTTTTGGTCCTGCAATAATTTCGCGTTGTCTTGAAGCGGCAGGCTACCGTGTTGCCATTCTTTCGCAGCCTGACTGGCATAGTGCTGACGATTTTAAGGCTTTCCCAAAACCAAGGCTTGGAGTTTTGATTTCGGGCGGGAATATGGATTCTATGGTCAACCACTATACTGCTGCGAAAAAACCACGTTCCGAAGATGCATATTCCCCCGGCGGAAAAATGGGTATGCGTCCTGACAGATGCACTATTGTTTATGCAAACAGAGTAAGAGAAGCTTTCCCCGATATTCCTTTAATTATAGGCGGTATTGAGGCAAGCCTTAGAAGATTTGCACATTATGATTACTGGTCTGACTCTGTCCGCCGTTCAATTTTAATAGACAGCCGTGCCGATATAATTTCTTATGGTATGGGCGAAAAATCAATAGTACAAATTGCAGATGCTCTTGCCTCGGGCGTTGCAGTTTCTGACATTACATATATTAATGGAACTGTATACCGTGCTGACAAAGCCCCCGACAAGGCTGTTATTCTGCCTTCTTTTGAAAATGTGCGTGACAATAAAAAAGAATATGCAATTTCAGCTTTATTGCAATACAAAGAGCAAGACCCTGTAAGAGGTAAGGTTCTTTGCCAAAAGCACGGCGATAAATTCATAGTACAAAATCCTCCCGCTATGCCTCTTACCAAAGAGGAAATGGATTTTGTATATGAACTGCCCTATGAAATGGCGTGGCATCCTTCCTACAAAGAAGAAATCCCCGCTTTTTCAGAAGTAAAGTTCAGCATAACATCTTCAAGAGGATGTTTTGGTTCGTGCAATTTCTGTGCAATTACATTCCATCAGGGAAGAATGGTTACCTCCCGCTCGCACGAATCTATTTTAAAAGAGGCAGAAAAGTTAACAAAACTGCCCGATTTCAAAGGATATATTCACGATGTTGGAGGGCCTACGGCAAACTTCCGTGCACCTTCGTGCCAGCATCAGCTTACAAAGGGTACTTGTAAAGACAGGCAATGTCTTTTCCCTTCGCCCTGTAAGGCTTTGAAGGCAGATCATTCTGATTATATTGAACTTTTGCGAAAGCTTCGTAAATTACCCAAGGTTAAAAAGGTATTTATAAGGTCGGGACTTCGTTTTGACTATATTTTGGCAGACTCATCAGATGAATTTTTGTACGAGCTTTGCCGTCATCACATAAGCGGTCAGCTAAAAGTTGCTCCCGAGCATATTTCGGACAAGGTTCTATCCCTTATGGGGAAGCCCGAAAACAAGGTATACGAAAAGTTTTCAAAAAAGTTTTATGAGGTAAACAACCAAATAAACAAAGAGCAGTATCTTATTCCATACCTTATGTCAAGTCATCCGGGGAGTGAGCTTTCTGATGCAATTATGCTTGCTCTTTATTTAAGAAAGCATAATTTAAGACCTCAGCAGGTGCAGGATTTTTATCCTACCCCCGGTACAATTTCTACTGCAATGTATTATACAGAATTAAATCCTTTTACTTTAAAAAAGATTTATGTTCCTAAAACCTTTGAGGAAAAGGCTATGCAACGTGCTCTTTTGCAGTGCACAGACCAAAAAAATTATAATACGGTTTACAAAGCACTCACAAAGGCGGGAAGGCAATATTTAATAGGCTATTCCCCCACTTCGCTTATAAAACCCAGAGAGGAGAATAAATATGGCAAAAATATTAGACGGAAAAATGGTTTCACAAAGAATAAAGGCGGAACTTGCAGAGGAAGTAGTAAAGCTAAAAGAACAAAATATTAACCCAGGTCTTGCTGTTATTTTAGTCGGAGAAAACCCTGCTTCTAAAATCTATGTAAATAATAAGAAAAAATCTTGCGAGGAAATAGGAATTTATTCCGAGGTTTATACCCTTCCCGAAGATACTTCGGAAAAAGATTTGCTTGACCTTATAGATGTTTTAAATAATAATAGTCGTATAAGCGGTATACTGGTACAGCTTCCCCTTCCCCGTCACATTGACGAAGAAAAGGTTTTAATGGCTATTGACTACAGAAAAGACGTAGATGCCTTTCACCCTGTAAACGTAGGTAAAATAATGATTGGTTCACAAAGCTTTCTTCCCTGCACCCCCGCAGGAATTATGGAACTTATAGCTGAAAGCGGTATTGACCCTTCGTGCAAAAACTGTGTTGTTATAGGCAGAAGCAATATTGTAGGAAAGCCTGCCGCAATGCTTTTGCTTCAGCAGAATGCAACCGTTACAATCTGCCACTCAAAAACAAAAAATCTTGCCGAAATCACAAAGAAAGCTGATATTATTGTTGCTGCTGTCGGCAGAGCAAACTTTGTTACTGCAGATATGGTAGGCGAAGGTGCTGTGGTAATTGACGTTGGTATTAACAGACTTCCCGACAAAAAAATCTGCGGTGATGTTGACTTTGAAGAGGTATCTAAAAAAGCATCGGCAATCACTCCTGTTCCCGGCGGTGTTGGTCCTATGACTATTGCTATGCTTATGAAAAATACTTTAACTGCCGCAAAATTGCAAAATTCATAAGTTTTTTATAAATTTTGCCTTGACTTTTTCACTGAAAAAGTTTAATATTATTATAGGTATATGTTTGCCATAAAATATATACTTGCCTGAATTTTAAAAAATTAATAAAAATTGAACAAAATTTATGTTAAGGAGGTGTTTTTGATTATTACCTTTCAGTTATTTATAATTGTAGCTGCGGTATTGTTTGCATTATGCATTATATCTGCAATTGTATTTTTCAAAATCGGCTGCGCTTACAGAAAAAAGATTGCCGAGGCTGAAATAGGAAATGCAGAGGAAGAGGCAAAGCGTATTGTTGCCGATGCCAAGAAAACTGCCGATAACAGCAAACGTGAAGCGTTGCTTGAAGCTAACGAGAAAATACATAAAACTCGTTTAGAATATGAAAAGGAAGTCAGAGAAAGAAGAGCTGAACTTTCAAGACAGGAACGCAGAATACAGCAAAAAGAAGAGGCTTTGGATAAAAAGCACGAAAATATGGAAGCTAAAGAAGCTTCTGTTGCTAAAAGAGAACGCGATTTAGAAACTCAAAAGGAAGAACTCAAAAAACTTAAAGAAAAAGAAATTGAACTGCTCGAAAAAATTTCGGGACTGACAGCAGAAGAAGCAAAAGAATATCTGCTTAAGAATTTAGAAAGCGAAATACGTCACGAAACGGCTATTATGATAAAAGAGCTTGAAGCTCACGCAAAAGAAGAAGCCGACAAACGTGCGAAAAATATACTTGGTATGGCAATTCAAAGATGTGCTGCCGACCATGTTGCTGAAACTACAGTTTCAGTTGTTTCACTTCCAAATGACGAAATGAAGGGCCGTATTATAGGCCGTGAAGGTAGAAATATAAGAACAATAGAAACAATGACAGGTGTTGACCTGATTATTGACGATACTCCCGAGGCGGTTATCCTCTCGGCGTTTGACCCTGTAAGACGTGAAATTGCACGTGTTGCACTTGAAAAGCTTATTACAGACGGACGTATCCATCCCGCAAGAATTGAAGAGATGGTTGAACGTGCCCGCAAAGAGGTTGAAGCTAATATCAAACAGCAGGGCGAACAGGCTACCTTCGATACAGGAGTTCACGGTGTTAATCCTGAACTTATCAAGCTTTTGGGCAGACTTCATTACAGAACAAGCTACGGACAAAACGTACTTAAACATTCTATTGAAGTTGCAAACCTCGCAGGCCTTCTGGCTGCAGAGCTTGGTGTTGATGTTTCACTCGCAAAGCGTGCAGGTCTTTTGCACGATATTGGTAAATCAGTTGACCACGAAACAGAAGGTTCACATATTACCATTGGTGTTGACATTGCCAAAAAGCATCACGAAAACCAGGAAATCATTCATGCTATTCATGCACATCACGGCGACGTTGAGGCAACAACGGTTATCGACTTTATTATTCAGGCTGCTGATGCCATTTCAGCTGCACGTCCCGGTGCAAGAAGAGAAAATCTTGAAACTTATATCAAGCGTCTTGAAAAGCTTGAAGAAATTGCTGATTCCTTCAAGGGTGTTGAAAAATCCTTTGCTATTCAGGCAGGCAGAGAGATTCGTATTATGGTTAACCCCGAAGATATCGGTGATGACGATGCAATTATCGTAGCACGTGATATAGTTAAGAAAATCGAGGCAGAACTTGAATATCCCGGTCAAATTAAGGTAAACGTAATCCGCGAGACTAGAGCTGTAGATTACGCAAAATAATAAATAAAAGGCTTTGCTTTTGCAAAGCCTTTTTGAAAATGAGGAAGTATATGAACATTCTTTTTTTAGGCGATATTATGGGCAGAACAGGCAGAGAAGCCGTGTTTGACCATTTATACGATCTTCGCGAAAAATACAGTGCAGACCTTTGTATTGCAAACGGCGAAAACTCTGCTGGCGGATTTGGTATTACACGTGCTGTTGCCGAGGAGCTTACACGTGCAGGGGTTGATGTTTTTACTATGGGTAACCATACCTGGTCAAAAAAAGAAATTTTATATTTATTTAATGAATATGATATTGTCCGCCCGTACAACATTTCAAAAAGCGAACCGGGAAGCGGTATTCTTACTTTTACTTCCCCTTCGGGCGAGAAATGTGCAGTAATAAATCTTATAGGCAGAGTTTATATGAATTTACCCTGTGAAAATCCTTTTTTTGCTGCAGATGAAGCATTAAAAAGCATTGACAGTTCAATTAAAAATATTATAGTTGATTTTCATGCAGAGGCAACGTCCGAAAAAAAAGCTCTCGGGTATTACCTTGACGGAAGAGTGAGTGCTGTTTTTGGCACGCACACACACGTTCAAACTGCTGACGAAATTATTTTGGACGGAAAAACCGCATACATTACCGATGCCGGCATGTGCGGTCCTGTAACCTCTGTTTTGGGTGCTAAAAAGGAGATTGCAATCTCACGCTTTATAGATGATCCTCAAAAAAGTTTTGAGCTTGCAGGCGGAAAAAGAGAGCTTAATGGTATATTCCTTAAAACAGACAAAGATGGAAAAGCTGTAGAAATAGAAAGATTGAAGTTGTAAAAAAGTTTTTGTAATGTATGAGTTTTATTTAAGAAATAGTTGCACAAATAAAAAACAGCAACAGAGAGTTGCTTGTTTACTTTGTTTTCTCACTGTATAATAAATGGTGAGGTGATAGTTTTATGGAAACAAAAGATATTATAGTGGAGTTAAGAACTAAAAACGGGCTTTCACAGGAAGCACTTGCAGAAAAGATATTTGTAACAAGGCAGGCAGTTTCCCGATGGGAAACCGGAGAGACTATACCAAATATAGAAACACTCAAATTGCTTTCAAAATTGTTTGATGTATCTATCAATACGCTTCTCGGTTCTCCAAGACAGCTTATATGTCAATGTTGTGGTATGCCTTTAGAAGATTCTAACACCAGCAAGGAAACAGATGGTTTCTTTAATGAAGATTACTGTAAATGGTGCTATGCAGATGGAGAATATATGTATCATAATATGGATGATTTAATCGAGACCTGCGTAAAGCATATGGCAAATGAAGAAAATTCAGAAGATGAAGTTCGTTCTTATTTACAGAAAACTTTACCGAAATTAGATTATTGGAAACGATACAAAGAACTTGGCGGTGACGGAGCTTTTGAAGAATTTAAAAAACTTTTGATTGCAGAAATCAATGCATTGAACATCGAAGGTATGCCAAAGCTTGAAAAACTTAATGCATTAGTTGGAGGATATGTCAATCTTGAATATAGACTTCCAAACGGAAAAAGTGTGAAGTTTTTAGATGACGGAGCAACCTATTTAGGAAATCAGTTAAAATGCGAATTCGGAGGAGATAGATGTTTTGGCATTGTTTGTAATATGAATTTTATTCTTGTAGCAACTTATGAAGAAAATGGTGAAAATCCTGAATTAGTTATTTATAAACAGAGATAGAATTATAATTTGATAAGCTGAATAGTTTATAGAAGCAAGATGTATTTTAACCTTGCTTCTTTTTGTATAACAAAATATATGCACCTCCAAAAGTATGACTTATGAAGGTGCATATCAATTTTTTTATTATGCTTTTTTTATACTTAAGTTTATTACAAGTCCTGCTATTGAGAATACTACAAGTATTCCGAAAACGGCAGGATAAGAAAGTGTACTTGTTAATGTTGGAACAAAGGATGCAGGTATTAAAATTAAATTTAATATTGCAAAATTCAGCGAGAAGTTTTTACTGCCATAAAACGCAGATGCAAAAGCGGCTGAAACCGTTGGCGAAAATCCGTATGAAAATCCGCAAAGGCAAAGTCCTATTGCTCCGATTATGGTTAAGCCGAATTTATAGCCTGCCAGGGTTAAAACGGTTGCTAAAATTACAACTATGCTTGTAAGATACTGGGTTTTACGTAAGCCGAATGCATCAAAAAACGCACCTGACACTATTCTTCCCACACCGTTACATACGGTTAATACTCCAGCCATAAGTCCTGCCGATAAAACGCCAAGCTCTGCAAACTGATTTTTTGCTCCGCTTATTGCGGTACTTCCTACAGCGGCAAAAAGTATAAAGAATACAAAAAGCTTGTAAAAAGATGGGCGTTTTAACATTTCTTTTGCGGTATAATCTTTAATGTCCTGAGTTTTATTTGCCGCTTTTACTTCGGGTACATATTTTGCAGGGGTTACTATAAATGCTCCTGCTAAAATTATAATACCCGTTACTATTCCCAAAATTATATAGGTTGTTCGCCAACCTATTGAGGGTATGGCAAAAAGCTTTACTGCTATATTTCCTAAAATCAGGGTTGAAAAGCCAAAAGCCATCATAAGAGTGCCCGAGGCTATACCCTTTCTATCAGGAAAGTGTGAATTTATGTTTGCTATTACAACATTGTATACTATTCCAATTCCGCTTCCTGTCATAAAGCCGTAGCCTATATACAAAGGAATTATGCTTGCTTTTAAAAATGAAACCATACTAAAGCCTGCACATACAAGTAATGCTGCAATAATCATTCTTACTGTGCCTGATATCTTTTTAGCCAAAAGACCTGATACAAGTCCGCCTATACAGAAAAAGCACATTAAAATTGTATAATTTAAAGAAAGTGCTGTTCTGTCAAACCCAAGTTCTTTTGAAAATGGTTCGTTGATTAAAGACCATGCATAAATTATGCCTGCAAAAAGCAGTACAAATGCACCAAAGGCAAGTCTTAACCATCTTGTTTTCATCTGTTTTTCCATATTACGTCCTCCAGAAATCATGATTTGTTCTGCGAATTTACTAGTGCGTCGCCACCATAAATTTTACGCAGCTTTGGTTTTTCTATTTTACCGGTTGGGTTTCTTGGTACGTCGGCAAAAATAATTTTCTTGGGACGTTTGTATCTTGGCATTTGACGGCAGAATTCGTCAATATCTTCTTCTGTACAGGTAAATCCTTTTTTAATCTGTATAATTGCAGCAGCAATTTCGCCAAGTCTTGCATCAGGCAAGCCTATAACTGCAACGTCATCTATTGCATTATGTCCGCTTAAGAAGTTTTCTATCTGTACGGGGTATAAGTTCTCTCCGCCCGAGATAATAACGTCCTTCTTTCTGTCTACAAGCCAGATAAATCCATCTTCGTCATACTGTGCCATATCACCTGTTTTAAGCCATCCGTCAGAAGTTAATACTGCCTTTGTAGCTTCTTCGTCACGGTAGTAGCAATCCATTACACCGGGACCTTTTATGCAAAGCTCGCCTACCTCTCCTTTTTCTACCTCTTCCCCTTGTTCGTCACAAATTTTAGCTTCCCATCCAAAACCGGGTTTGCCTATTGCACCTACTTTGTGTATGTTTTCAACACCAAGATGAACGGCGCCGGGACCAATTGATTCAGAAAGTCCGTAATTTGTATCGTACTGATGATTCGGGAAATATTCAAGCCAGTGACGGATTAAGCTCTGCGGTACAGGCTGTGCTCCTATATGCATAAGTCTTAACTGGTCGAGGTTATAGTCAGAAAGCTTAATCTCTCCGCTGTCAATTTCGTTTAAAACGTCTTGTGCCCACGGAACCAAAAGCCATACTATGGTACACTTTTCTTCCGATATAGCATCCATTATCGCTTTAGGCTTTGTACCCTTTAAAAGTACCGCTTTGCCGCCCGATAAAAGACTGCCGAACCAATGCATTTTTGCACCAGTATGGTAAAGGGGTGGAATGCACAAAAATACGTCATCCTTTGTTTGTCCGTGATGATTTTGTTCTACAAGGCAGGAATGAACAAGACTTCTGTGGCGGTGTAAAATAGCTTTGGGAAAACCTGTTGTTCCTGATGAAAAGTATATCGCAGCAAAATCGTCTTCTGTTAAAGGTTCATTGTCAAAGCTGCTTGAACAGTCGGACACCATTTCGTTATAGTCATCGGCAAAGGAAGGGCAAAGTCCACTTCCTACATATATCAAAAGTCTGTTATCACTTATTCTGTCAGAAATTTCTTCAACACGTCCTATAAAACTTGTACCAAAAAGCAAAATATCTACATCTGCAAGGTTTACGCAGTATTCTATTTCGTCGGCAGAATAACGGAAGTTAAGAGGTACAGCTATTGCCCCTGTTTTTAAAATACCAAAGTAAATGGGAAGCCATTCAAGACAGTTCATAAGCAAAATTGCTATCTTATCTCCCTTTTTTACTCCTCTTTCTTTTAATGCGTTTGCAAAACGGTTAGCTTTTTCGCAAAAAACATTCCATGTAATTTCTCTTCTGTATGTTTGCGATTTTGCAGGCTCTACAAGTTCATAATCACGCCAGGTAATTCTGCGTGTTTCGGGTTGTTCGGGGTTAAGCTCAACAAGTGCTGTATCAGAGCCGTAAAGCTTTGCATTATTCTCAAGCATATCAATTATTGTCATTTTATAAAACTCCCTTCCTTTCAGGAAAACAAAAAGTCCTCCTGAATATTATAAAATATTCAAGAGGACGAATTTATCGCGGTACCACCTCTTTTTGCCGATACCTCACAGTATCAGCCTCGTCAGGTACATACATACCCTATCGCTATGACGGGCGCTCCCGTCGCAGCCTACTCAGTTTTCTTTTCGGTGCGCAGCTCGAAGGATGTATTCGCTTCATGCTTCCCTTACTGCCTTGCAGCAACCGGCAGCTCTCTTTGAAGTTTGGCATTGCTACTTGTTCCCTGTCATCGCCTTTTATTTATTAAATTAAATGTATGATAGCACATTTTTTTGCTTTTGTCAACATTTTTTTAATAATAAGAAACCACTATTCCGGCTATTATTAAAAGTGCACACAATATTCTTTTTAAAGTGTTTTTTTCGTTGTAAATCAGCCTTCCGCCAAGTATTACTATTATAACATTTATCTGTTTTATCAGTGTCATAACAACTACTGTGCTTCCGCCTGCGGCGTTAGCTAAAAACAAGGCTTTATCCCCTATTACAAATATGATACTTAAAATAAGAATAAGCGGGTTTTTATAAATAGCTCTAAAATCAATTTTTATGCGTTTTACAAGCATATATAATATGTACAGCACTACTAAAAATAGCATAAACCAAAATTGCAGTGCTCCGCTGTCCATTTGTTTCATAAGCATTTTATCAAGCGCTCCGCTTACCGAGTTACAGATGCAGGCGACAAATAGCAATGATATATATTTTGCCGACGCACCTTGTGTAGTTATTTTATTTTCAGAAAGCTTTACAAATAAAAGTCCTGTTAATACAAGAATAAGACCTAAAATTCTGTAAAAAGTAAGGCTTTCGTTAAAAAACAAAACGCCAAAGCTTATAGAAAATATAATGCCTGACATATCGCAAAGCCCATAAATGCCTAAAGGAACTTTTCTTATTGCGGTAAAGCTGCAAAGCCAGGCAATAAAAACTACCAAAGATTTAATAAAAACATACAAAAGCTGTGGGGTTGATATCTGCAAGGCTTTCCCTGAAAAGGGAATTATAAATATAAAGCCTAAAAAGGTATACAGAAACAATACCTCCATAAGACTGCTTTTTTCAAGCGCTTTTTTCTTTATAATGTCTCTTATTCCTTTAATTATGCCATATAAAAGCACAAGAAAAAACCACATCTGCATTAAAAATCATCTCCGCTTTAGTTTACATTTGTAAGGTGATGTAAAAAAAGTCCAGACCGCAAAAAACAAAGAAATATTGTAGGGAACGCCCATGAAGGGCATTCCGAAAAAGGCGGGCGGACAACCCCGCCCCTACAGGCAAATCTAATTTATAAACAGATAAATTAGGCCCCGAAAAATCAATTTTTTGATTTTTTCTAAAAATTTTATGTTTTTTGCTATGAACAAACTTCGCCTCTCGCTGTATCTATATACAGCTTCGGGTAACCTACAGCAAGGCAAAGCCTTGCTGTAGCTCGGTTTGTCCATTCTGAAACATTTTTTCCTATCCCCTAAAAACAGAGCTGTAAAAAATCTTTTTTTACAGCTCCTTTTTTGTTTATCGCTTAATCTTATTTGTTGTTGTTTTGTTAAAGGGTTCTTTTCGTATTTCTACCTGAGAAACTCTTTTATAGGTGGGAAGTTCTTCACATTCCCTGTTAATATCTTTTTTCAACACTTCTTCGATATTTCCTTCTATTTCGGCAGCTTTTTCTTCCGAAAGGAAAACTTCTGCACAAAGCTCAACCTTTATTCCGTCTTTTGCAGTAACTCCTTTTACTACAACCTCAGCAACGTAAGGAATATTCATAACATAGTTTTCGATTTCTTCGGGGAAAACATTTTTGCCGTTATCCAAAACTATCATATTTTTCTTTCTGCCTGTAATCATAAGCTGTTCTCTGTCGTTGAATTTACCGTAGTCACCTGTATAGAACCAGCCGTCCTTTAAAACTTCATCGGTTCTTTCTTTATCCTTATAATAACCCATCATAACTATGTCACCGCGAACACAGATTTCTCCGTAACCGTCGCTTGTAACGCTGTCAAACTTTACTTCGCAGCAGGGAAGCACAGTTCCAACTGTACTGCAATCGTTAAAGTAATCTCTGTTTGCACTTATAAGGGGTGAACATTCTGTTATTCCGTAGCCGTTTATAAGATTCATTCCTATTCCGTCAAAGAAATCGCCAAGTTCAGCTCGCAAAGGAGCACCACCGCAAACTATTTTCTTAAGGTTTCCGCCAAAGGCTTCGTGTATTGAAGAGAAAAGCTTTCTTCTTAAATCGATATTAAAAATTCTTAAAAAGTTACTTACGGGTATCATCATTTCAAGGAAAGGATATTTGCCCGATTCTTTTGCTTTTTTAATAATATTCTTGTAAAAAAGTTCTGCAAAAGCAGGTACTACATATATATAATCAGGCTTATAAAGATTTAAGTTTTTAAGAACGTGTTTTAAGTTATCGTTAATGCAGATTGTTATGTGCTTATGAAGGGCTACCAAAAGACCTGCAACTGCTTCATAAGTATGATGATAAGGCAGAACTGAAAGGCTTGTTCCGAAAACTGTGCTTACCTGTAATCCGTAATAAACCGAGGAGACAAGGTTCTTTTCAGAAAGCATAACGCCCTTTGGCATTCCTGTTGTGCCTGATGTGTAAACAAGCATTCTTAATTCTTCGGTGTTTGTTTCTATTGAAGTATACGAGGTATCCCCTTCTTCATAAAGCTTTTTACCTTTTTCAATAAAGGATGTAAATGAGAGGAACTTTCCGTCATCCTCTTCTCTGTCAAAGCCTACAAAGTATTTTATAGCAGGAACTTTTTCTGCTATTTCGGGTATATATTTTTCGTACTTTTCCGAATAGAAAAGCATTTCAGAATCGCTATGCTGTAAAACATTTATAATATCAGCACAGGGAAGTTCCTTATCAACAGGAACGATAACCCCGTTTGTTTTTAAGGTTGTAAGGTATGTTGCTATCCATTCGTATCTGTTTTCGCCTATTACTGCGATATGATTACTGGTCATACCTACAGATGATAATGCTGTTCCAAGATAATATGTGTCCAAAACAAATTCTTCGTATGTTTTGCTCTTTTGTTCTTTTTTCTTAACGTATCTGAAGGCTATTTTCTCCCCTGATTCGTTTTTTGCCTTTTCAAGCATTTCTTTTATGCTCGAAAATTTTTCGACCTGATAAAAGGCATAATTTCTTTTTTGGTTTTTCATTTTTTATCTCCTTTTCAATTTTGTCGTTTTGTTAAGTTAAATGAAAATTGAGACCTTGAACTCCTTATGGTATAATAGTTTCACCACAAAACCAATTACCTCCCTGAAAATCAGAGAAAGGAGAACAAGATCTCATGGTAAAAATTATATCACATTGTTGCCC
>JAZSDN010000070.1:0-2794 GCA_045531205.1 Clostridia bacterium
GCCGGTTATTTTTTTGTTGTAGGTTACGTTACCTGCATAAGTACCGTCAAGTCCGCCCGATATTTTAAGTGCCTTGCCGGGATTACCGCCGTCTACAATTTCAAAATTGTATGTATCAGTATAACTCATACTGGTTGACCAGCCCGTTAAACCCTGTTCAAATCCTGCATTATCGGTTATAAATTCTTTAGCAGATGAATTTATACATAAAAAAGCTGAAAAAATGCAGATAATTGCACTGATAATAAATAATTTTTTTCTCATTTTAAACCTCTTGAATTGTCAGCACAGGCGAATGCCTGTGCTGACATTGTAAAAATTAGTCTAAGTGAACGTAGCCCCAAAGTCCTTTGCCCTTTAAGAGTGAACCATAGCAAGGAGTCCATGCCGATCCTGTCCATTCCTCAAGCTCTGTGTTCAAAGGTCTTGTTCTGTAAACGTTAAGTCTTAAAATGTCACCTTTTTTAGCTTTTGTTACACCATCAAGCGATAAAGGCATTACAAAGTCCATTTCCCATTTGTCTTTAAACTGTTTAATTGTGCCCGAAACGCCTTCCAGGTTGTAACCTGCATCCTCAGAGCCTTCGCCTGTTGAGTAGGAATCCCATACAGTTCCGTTAATATCTATAATAGCGTGTAAAGAAGCACTGCTTCCTTCGTTTCTCCACATAACTTCAATAGAGTCGTTTCTGTAGTTCGGGGTATCTCTTGTTGCAGGGATACCAAACGAAAGTCTGTCCATTTCATTTTCATAAGCAGTAATGCGTATAAAAATATAATCTTCGTTATAAAGCATTTTTGCTTTTGTTTCGTTTGTATATTTTGTATATTCTCTTCCCAAATGGTTATTTTCAAAATAATCTGTTTCAGGAGCATTTGCCCATTCTTCTTCTGTAGGAGTATCGCCTGCAATACTGGGAATGGTAAGCTCTTCTATTTCAAACTCCGGCATCTCGGTAAAGTCGCCGTTTGCAACTCTTGTGGGTAACTCTTCATTTGTTTTGCGGATAACATCATACCATTCTTCAAGATTTGATTCATTCACTTTTAATCCGTCAAAACCGTAAAGCCAATATCCGGCACAATACATTGGAAGAGTATCGGTAATCTTTACAAAGGGTTCCATAGGAGTTCCTGCAGTACCGGGGTAAAAACCTGCTGCGTAAAGTACAGGTAAATTTCTTTTATTTAATTCTTCAACATTTGCTTTATATGAAACCATACCTCCCCAGTATTCCGATTCGTTAAATGAAATTACGGGATGGGTTTCTGTTCCCAAAGCATCTGCCCCTTCAAAGTGATGAAAATCGGGCAGAATTGTGAATATAATGTCAGGATTTACTTTGTGAACTGCGTCACGGAACTTTGCTACAGTTTTACGAACAGCACCATAGAACCACTCGGAGTAGGTTTCATATTCCTGTTTTGAATTTAAAAGGTCCATTCTGCCTTCAGCTTCTGTCTTTTTGTAGGTTTCGCTCTTTTGGTTTTCTTTTACATACTGTGCCCAGCAGTTATCACAAGCACAAGGTGATGAGTATGCCGAAGAAAACGCTGTGCTGTACATTTCAAAGTCAATACCTATACCGTCAAATTCAGGATATGATGCAATAAGCTCGGCACGAGGGAGCATTGCATTCTTCCAGTAATCCCAGGAGTTCGGGCAGGGAGCGTTATTTGAATCGCCGCCCGAAATGCCTGCATGGTAAAGACCGTATTCGTCATTTGCACAAAACGATGAATCAGCCCAAGAAAGACCGAGTGCAACATGCTGTATTTGGGGATATTCTTTTTTGTATTCAGCTATTTTTTTGGCATATTTATCAAGGTTAGATTTATATCCCTTTAAGTCAGATTTAAAAGGAGAAACCATATCAATAAGCTTGAAATATAAGAAGTTTGCACCAAGGTCCAAAGCATCTAAATATACATATTCATGTTCTATGCTTGTCAAGGAATATGAACCGCCGTATACACCGCGGATTCTTTCGGTGTTAATAAAGGTTAACTTGTCTGTCAAATCAGGAAAACGCTTTGCAACATCCTGAAGATAGGGAAGACCTTCATCCTCTGTGCTTAAAAGAGCATTATACATAAGTATTGCCATACTGCCTCTTGTGATTTTGGCAGTCTGTTCCTGCTCTGTGCCTTTTAAAATGTCAAGCTCTGTAGCCTTCTTTATATATCCGTCAGGCCAGCCGCCCATGCTTTGAGCATCCTCTTCATATCCTAAAGCTGCAACAACCATTTTAACAGCCTGCTCGTATGTAACAGCATTGTTTGGAGCAAACTCTGTTTCGCTTACGCCGTTTACAATGCCCATAGCATAAGCCTGCTCTACATACATATATGCCCAGTGTTCTTCTGTAACATCTTCAAAAACATTTTTAGGTTCAATTTCTTCTGCGCCAAAAGCACGAAGAATTATTGCAAGCATTTCTGCTCTTGTAAGACTGTCGTCGGGAGCATAAATCCCTTCTGCCTTACCATTTACAATTCCTTTTTCTGCAAGATAATTTACCGCTTCTTCATAGGGTTTGCCCAAAGTGTCGGTAAACTCTGCCGCACAAAGCGGAATCTGCAGCGAAATTATCATTAACGCTGCCAATACTAAACTAACTAATTTTTTCATTTTTTTACCTCCTGTAAAATAAAAACGTTTTGTTAAGTTAAATGAAAATTGAGACCTTGAACTCCTTATGGTATAATAGTTTCACCACAAAACCAATTACCTCCCTGAAAATCAGAGAAAGGAGAACAAGATCTCATGGTAAAAATTATATCACATTGTTGC
>JAZSDN010000047.1:0-44801 GCA_045531205.1 Clostridia bacterium
CGCATCCTGAAATCGAAATTTTTGTATGAAGTTCAAGGCGAAAAATGTACATAATCCTGACGGATATGGACATTTTTTAACGCAGAAATTCAATAAAAAGGCGATTTTCAGGACAATACTTCCTTATCTGGCTGTGGCGAAAGCCTTGCTTTGTTTTTTATTGTATTTTACGCCAGTTCAAGCAACATATTAATAAGTCTGCCGTTGCAGGATGCGTTTGGCGACCAAGGTGCATACCACGGATTTCTTTGGTGGTATCTTTCTGCCATATAATATTCTTTACTTATAACCTTGTTTAAGCAATCGTCCATAATCTGCTCGCAACGCTTAATATCGCCATTATACTTAAAGCATCTTATCCAGTTGTATTCGTGTGCGCATACATACCATATAAGATTTCTGCCTTCAATATCTGTATCGGCAATTAAAACGCCGGGGATATTGGGGTCTTTATCGGGCATTCTGTTATAAAAGCCGTCCTGCATAACACTGCGTCTTGTGTAATATCTTATAATTCTTTCGTAATCGCAGGGAGGCATTTTTAAAAGGTCTGCCAAAAAGCCTATAGCGGGCGAGAAGCTGAATCTTTCAAGCACTTCGGGAGTGTTTCCTAATGGTGTATAGGGAACTTCTATTTCGTCTGCATCTCCTGCTTCTTCTTTAATTTTTTCCCATATATTTGCAATAACCGATTTATATTCTTCGTACTCTTTACGAACTTCTGCGGCTCTTTCGTCTTTAAAATATTCTACCGCTTCCGCAAAAGAACCAAGACCTAACGCGTTGTTACAGTCTGTTGTAAGCCATGACTGGAAAACAAGGGGATTGTCGCAAGCTGACATGGGCGGGAAAAGACCTTCAACGCAAAGATAATTTTCGCTGAGCTTGTCATTTTCGTCTACAGCTACTTTTCCGTCATAGCTTTCTTTGCCACGTGTTTCCTTCATCCAGTCAAATGCCTTCATTGCTCTGTCACGATACTTTTGGTAGTACTCTTTACCGCGAGCAAGAGAATATTTGCCAAAGCTGTACAAAACTGTGCCTGTTGCCATTGCCCAGTGGATTCCAAGAGGAACCATTTCACCGCTTTCTTCCTGAAAAACTGTGAAATACACATCTATTACAGGTTCGATATAATCATCAAAATCGCCTATTTTTGCAAGACCTTCCAAAACGGGCATAGATTCGTATGTCCATACTCTTCTCTGCATACCGCCCTGTCTTAAATAAACCTCTTCCGAACCAACTTTTGTTGTAAAGCACTGCAAAAGCTGAACTGTAAGATTTTTTATTAGTTTAAACTTTTCGTTGTCATTTACTATGCTTTCAGGGAGCTTATTTATTCTTGCAAGCTCTTTTTGCCAGGCTGAAACAGTTTTTGCTTTTTCTTCTTCAAAGTCAAAAGCACGGCTTTGTCCTTTGCCAAGCGAGAAGTAAACAACCTTTTCTTCGCCCGGGTTTAAGTCTGTATCAAGATAAGCTACGCCTTTTTCTTCGCATACTTCCATCTTTTCGTCCGAGCAGGTTACAAAATATTCACCGCTTGTCCATACTCCGTCAAAGGTCCAGGTGTTTTCTTTTTCAAGCCATACATTTATATTGGGGTTATATACTGAATATATGTCGGGTGTTCCGTAAAGAAGCTCTGCTTCCTTGCCCACTCTTAAAATATATCCTGTCTTCTGACAAACCTTGCTGTCGGTTTCATTTTTTATTGTAGCTTTAATAAAGCAGGTGGGTTTTCTTACAAAATCTGTTACACATTCAAGCTCTGCCGAAAGCTTGCCAAGCTTTATTTTAAGCTTGTGTGCAGGAATTCCGTCCTCTCGTGCAGTATAATCTGATTCTTTAAAATCTGCCTGCGTGTATTCTCCAGAGAAAAACCAGATGCCTGCTGCAGTAAGTTCTTTGTAATCCTTATCAATGGGAGCTTCGCTTTCTCCCAAAACAATTTTTCCCTCTCTCCACACTGTTATAATTCTTTCAGCCTTGGGGGGATGAAGATACATTCTTGTTGTTTGTAGTTTCTGCCAATCTTTTTGCATTGTGTTCCCTCCTTATAGGTATTTCACATCTTAATTATATTTTATATAATTAAATTACACAATACAAATTTTTCTTTATTTTTTTTAATATATTCCTTTTTCAGAAAATATATTGCTCATTTTGGGCTTTTTTGCCTTGTTGAGCTTGGTCTTTAAATTTTACTTTTTATTGTAGACAAAAGCTTTGCTTTGTGGTATAATACTCTAATAAAGCAAATTTTCCATAAGGAGAAATATAAATGGCTGAAGAAAAAGTAATTTCCAATTTTATTCACGATATTATTGATGATGATATCGCTGCAGGCTTATCGGCAAGAATCCATACAAGATTCCCTCCCGAGCCTAACGGATATCTGCATATAGGCCATACAAAGGCTATTTTTATAGGTTACTCGACCGCTAAAAAGTATGACGGTCTTTTTAACCTGCGTTTTGACGATACCAATCCTTCAAAAGAAGGTGACGAATATGTTCAGGCAATACAAAACGACCTTGCCTGGCTTGGCGTTACTCCTGACAATGTTTGTTTTGGTTCTGACTATTTTGACCAGTGTTACGAATTTGCTGTAAAGCTTATAAAAGACGGCAAAGCATTTGTTTGCGACCTTGATGCAGAGCAGATGCGTGAGTACCGCGGTACACTTACAACTCCGGGAAAGGAAAGCCCTTACAGAAACCGCTCGGTTGAAGAAAATCTTGACCTCTTTGAAAGAATGAAGAATGGTGAATTCCCCGACGGTTCAAAAACTCTGCGTGCAAAAATTGATATGTCATCCCCTAACATAAATATGCGTGACCCCGCAATTTACAGAATTTTGCGTGCAACACATCACAGAACAGGCGATAAGTGGTGTATCTACCCGCTTTATGACTATGCACACCCCATTCAGGACGCACTTGAAGGAATAACCCATTCCCTTTGCGACGTTGATTTTGAAAATCACAGACCTCTTTATGAATGGGTTGTTGACAATATTGGCTTTGACCCCAAACCCAAACAGCGTGAATTTGCAAAACTTAACATTACCTACACAAAAATAGGTAAGCGTTATTCAAAGGCTTTGATAGAACAGGGGCTTGCCGACGGATGGGACGACCCCCGTCTTCCTACCCTTTGTGCCCTTCGCAGAAGAGGATATTCCCCAAGCGCAATATTTAAGTTTGTTGAGCTTTCGGGCGTTTCAAAAGCTACCTCTTTGTGCGACTTTGGTCTTTTAGAGCATTGTATGAGAGATGAGCTGAACTCTTCAGCTTCAAGAAAAATGGCGGTTTTAGACCCCATTGAGGTTGAAATTACAAACTTTGCAGATGATGAGGTTGTATATTTTGATGTATCAAACAACCCAACTGACGAAAATGCAGGCACAAGACGTGTTGCATTTACAAAGCATCTTTATATTGAAAGAGAGGACTTTTCTGATAATCCTCCCCCAAAATATCAAAGACTTACCATTGACAAAGAAGTAAGATTTATGAGTGCTTATGTTGTACGCTGTAACGAGGCGGTTTATGATGAAAACGGCAACGTTACAAAGCTTCTTTGCACGGTTGACCGTGAAACTGCGGGTTGCAATCCCCCTGACGGAAGAAAAATCAAGGGCACTATCCACTGGGTAAGCAAAGACTTTTCTAAAGACTATGAAGTAAGACTTTATTCTTCAATGTTTACCTGCGAAGATACAGGGGTTATAGATATGGATAACTTCAAGGAATACTTAAACCCCGATTCTTTGATAATTATGAAGAATGCAAAGGTTGAAGAAAGTATTGAAGAAGCAAAGGATGGCGAAAAGTTCCAGTTTGTAAGAAACGGATACTTCTGCATTGATATGCATAACCCCCGCGTTATTAACAGAATTGTTACTTTGAAGGACTCCTTCAAGCTTGCTAAATAATATACAAGAGAGGTTTTCTTTAATGGATTATAAAAAACTCGCCGAGCGTCTTTTGCCCGGCATAGACAAAACTCCCGAATATTTTGAAAATCTGTACCCAGAGCGTAACCTTCCCGAAGGTGCAAAGGTTACAAGAATTGCACCAAGCCCCACAGGCTTTATTCATCTTGGAAACCTTTTCTGTGCTCTTGCAAACGAAAGACTTGCACATCAGTCGGGCGGTGTATTTTTCTTAAGAATAGAAGATACAGATTTAAAGCGTAAGGTTGACGGTGCTGTTGAAGCTGTTATTTCAGCAATGAAATACTTTGACATAAACTTTGACGAAGGTGCAGAGGTAGAAGGCAACAACACTTATGCCCCCTTCTACCAGAGACAGAGAAAGGAAATTTACCAGACCTACGCAAAATCACTTATAGAAAAAGGTCTTGCATATCCTTGCTTCTGTACCGAAGAAGAGCTTGCCTCTATACGTGATAAGCAGACCGAAAACAAAGAAAATCCCGGTTATTACGGAAAGTATGCTTCTTGCCGAAATCTTACAGAAGAAGAGATTTACAAAAATCTTGACGAAGGCAAAAGCTATGTTATAAGACTTAAATCGGGCGGTAATGTTGAAAATCAGTTCCCCTTTACAGATGCGATAAAAGGAACTGTAACTGTTACCGAAAACGACCTTGATGTTATAATATTAAAGTCTGACGGTATTCCGACCTACCATTTCGCCCACGTTGTAGACGACCATTTGATGCACACAACCATTGTTGTAAGAGGGGAAGAATGGCTTGGAACACTCCCCATTCATTTAGAGCTTTTTAAAGTACTGGGATTAAAACCGCCGAAATATGGTCACACCTGCCAGCTTATGAAAATTGATAACGGCAAAAAGCGTAAGCTTTCAAAGCGTAAAGACCCTGAGCTTTCGCTTTCCTACTACCGTGAACAGGGTTATCATAAAACAGCAGTTAAAAACTATCTGTTAACCCTTTTAAACTCAAACTTCGAGGACTGGCTTGCACAGAATGCTGGCAAGGATTCGTCGGAATTTAAGTTCTCTATTGCTAAAATGGGCAAAGCGGGAACTCTTTTTGACCTTGACAAATTAAACAACGTAAGCAAAAACACTCTTGCAACCCTTTCGGTTGACCAGATGTATGAGTTCTTAAAAACCTGGGCATTTGAATTTGGCACAGAAAAAGACCAAAGCTATTTTGAAGATAAAGAAAAGCTTTTAAATATCCTTACTCTTTGTATGGGTGCAAATTCAAAGAAGAGAAGAAAAGACTTTATTACTGCAAAGCAGGCTCTTTCTATGATAGACTACTTCTACACACTTTCTGAAGTAAGCTTTGAGGAAAGTCCCCTTTCAAAAGAGGCTTGCCGTGATATTTTAGAAAGCTTTGCAGAGTGGTATGATAGTTCTCTTGATTCAAAAGAATGGTTTGAAAAAGTTAAAGAATATTCATCAGCTCATAACTTTGCAACCGATATGTCGGACTACAAGCAAAATCCCGAAAAATATGCAGGCAGTGTAAGCCACGTTGCAGAGGTTATAAGAATTGCCGTGACAGGTCTTTCAAACACCCCTGATTTGCATACAATTATGCAGATTATAGGCTATGATGAAACCATTGCCCGTACAAAAAATGCAATAAAAACTTTATAAAATAAAAGCAACCTGATATCGAAAATTTTTTGAGATAAAAGACTTGCACTTGCTACGACTTTTAATATAAATGCCGTGCTTTTGCAAGCACGGCATTTTTCATTTTATTTTGGAGGAAACTATGGAAAAACGTATTGCTGTTTTGGGAATTGTGGTAGAAAATGCTGACTCGGTTCCCGCACTTAACGATATTTTGCATAACTTTCGTGAATTTATTATTGGCAGAATGGGGATTCCCTATCCTGCACAGAATATAAGCATTATAAGTATTGCTCTTTGTGCCCCGCACGATAAAATATCGGCACTATCGGGGCAAATAGGCAAGCTTTCGGGAGTAAGTTCAAAGGCTACCTATTCGGGAGTAAGCTTTACCGATTAAATTTAAGAAAGTTTTTTAAAAAGGGGGGGGGATAAAATGACTCTGCAAAGCGTTGCCGAAAAGCTTGTGAAAAATCACAGTCTTGAATATGACGAGTTATGTTTTCTTTTAGAAAATAAAACCGACGAAATTGCAATCTTTTTACAAAAAGAAGCACAAAAATGCGCACAAAAAAACTTTGGGAAAGAGATTTATATAAGAGGACTTGTAGAAATTTCAAACTACTGCAAAAATAACTGTTTATATTGCGGAATCAGACGTTCCTCAAAACTCGCACGCTACCGCTTAAGCGAAGAAGATATTATATCTTGTGCAGAGCAAGGCTATACAGCTGGCTTTAGAACAGTTGTACTGCAGGGCGGTGAAGATGCGTTTTTTACTGACGATATTCTCATTTCTATAATCAAAAAAATTAAAAATTCCCACCCCGATATGGCGGTTACTTTATCTTTAGGGGAAAGAAGCAGGGAAAGCTACGAAGCCCTTTTTATGGCAGGTGCAGACAGGTATCTTTTACGGCACGAAACGGCTGACCCTTCCCATTATTCAAAGCTCCACCCTTCCGATATGGAGTATGAAAACCGCATACGCTGTCTTTATGATTTAAAAGAAATAGGCTATCAGACAGGGTGCGGGTTTATGGTAGGCTCGCCTTATCAAACCGCACAGCATATTGCAAAGGATTTATGCTTTATCCAAAGATTTAAACCCGAGATGGTGGGGATAGGCCCCTTTATTGCGCAAAAAGATACTCCTTTTGCAGACTTTTTAAGTGGCACGGCAGAGCTTACGCTATATCTTTTGTCAATAATTAGGCTTATGTTGCCAAGAGTATTATTGCCTGCCACAACGGCACTTGCAACTATTGAAAAAGACGGTCAGCTTAAAGGCTTTTTACACGGTGCAAATGTTTGTATGCCAAACCTTTCGCCCGCCTTTGCACGCGACCTTTACAAGATTTATGATAACAAAGCCTCCTACGGCACAGAAGCTATTGAAGGCCTTAATATATTAAAAACAAATTTAGCAAAAATAGGATACACAGTTTCCTCTTTGCGAGGGGACTATTCAGAAACAGGGAAGGATGAATAATATGTACAACCCAAAATCACTTAAGGCAGAAGAGTTTATTTCACACGAGGAAATTTTAGACACCTTAAAATATGCCGAGGAAAACAAAGACAATTTAGAGCTTGTTGACAAAATTATTGAAAAGGCAAGGGAAAGAAAAGGTCTTACTCACCGTGAGGCGAGTGTTCTTTTAGCTTGCGAAAATAAGGAAAAAATTGAAGAGATTTATGACCTTGCCGAGCAGATTAAAAAGGACTTTTACGGCAACAGAATAGTTATGTTTGCTCCCCTTTATCTTTCAAACTACTGTGTAAACGGTTGCGTTTACTGCCCTTACCACTTAAAAAACAAGCACATTGCACGCAAAAAGCTTACACAGGAAGAGGTAAAAAAAGAGGTTATTGCTCTGCAGGATATGGGGCACAAGCGCCTTGCCATTGAAGCTGGCGAAGACCCCAAAATGAACCCCATTGAATATATTTTAGAGTGTATTAACACCATTTATTCAATAAAACACAAAAACGGTGCTATAAGAAGAGTAAATGTAAACATTGCGGCAACAACAGTTGAAAACTACCGCAAGCTTAAGGAAGCGGGCATTGGAACATATATTCTGTTTCAGGAAACATATCATAAAGAAAGCTATGAACAGTTGCACCCCACAGGTCCAAAGCACGACTATGCTTATCATACCGAGGCTATGGACAGAGCAATGGAAGGCGGAATTGATGATGTAGGTCTTGGTGTTTTGTTTGGTCTTGAGCTTTACAAGTACGAATTTGCAGGACTTTTAATGCACGCAGAACATTTAGAAGCTGTTCACGGAGTTGGCCCGCACACAATAAGCGTTCCAAGACTTAAAAGAGCAGATGATATTGACCCTGACGAGTTTGACGGCGGTATTGATGACGAAACCTTTGCAAAAATCTGTGCCCTTATAAGAATTTCTGTTCCCTACACAGGTATGATTATTTCAACCCGCGAAAGCAAGGAAGTAAGAGAAAAAGTCATTCGCCTTGGTGTATCGCAGATAAGCGGTGCTTCAAAAACAAGCGTTGGAGGTTACTCGGAAGAAGAGCCCGAAGAAGAAAACTCCGAGCAGTTTGATGTAAGCGACAAGCGTACCTTAGACGAGGTTGTAAACTGGCTTATGAGAGCAGGTTACATTCCAAGCTTTTGCACCGCCTGCTATCGAGAGGGCAGAACAGGCGATCGTTTTATGAGCCTTTTAAAGGCAGGACAGATTCATAACTGCTGTCATCCAAACGCTCTTATGACATTAAAGGAATATTTAATGGACTATGCTTCGCCCGACACAAAGAGAATAGGCGAAGAAATGATTTTAAAAGAAATTGACAACGTTCCAAACGAAAAGGTGCGTGAAGTTTTAAAAGAAAACCTTGAAAACATTTCAAACGGAAAGCGTGATTTCAGATTTTAAGCCGAGGTGATAAAAAATGAGTCTTAACTCCACCCCCTCCTCAGAAAGAGTGCATATAGGCTTTTTCGGGGTTACTAACGCTGGCAAGTCAAGCATTGTAAACGCTTTGACAAATCAGGAAATGGCAATGGTTTCTAATATTGCGGGAACTACCACAGACCCCGTTTCAAAGGCTATGGAGATTTTGCCCATAGGTCCTTGTGTTATTGTTGATACTCCGGGACTTTCAGACGAAAGCGAGCTTGGTCAAAAGCGTATTAAAAAAACCTATCAGGTTTTAAATCTTATTGATGCGGCTTGCCTTTGTATTGATGCGCAAATTGGGAAAACGGAAAACGATACCCGCCTTATAAATGCTTTTTTGGAAAAAAAGATTCCTTTTTTAATTGCTTATAACAAAGCCGATATTACTGATAAAAAGTACGATGACGGCATTATGGTCAGTGCAAAAACGGGCAAAAATATAGAGGAGTTAAAAATTGCCCTTTCCAAAATTTTAAAGACAGAAGAAAAAAATACAAAAATTATTGGCGATTTACTTATGCCCGAAGATGTTTGTGTTCTTTGTATTCCAATTGACGAGTCAGCACCAAAGGGCAGACTTATCCTTCCCCAGCAACAGGTTATAAGGGATATTTTAGATTCAAACGCATTGGCAATTACCACAAAGCCCGAAACGCTGGATGCTACTCTTAAAAAGCTTTGTGCCCCGCCCAAAATCGTTATAACAGACAGTCAGGCTTTTTCGGAGGTTTCTAAAATTGTTCCCGAAAGTATCCCACTTACATCTTTTTCTGTGCTTATGGCACGCTACAAAGGTTTTTTAAAAACTGCAGTAGAAGGGGCAAGGGCAATAGAAAATTTAAAAGACGGCGACACAATTTTAATGGGCGAAGGATGTACCCACCACCGCCAATGCAATGATATAGGAAGTGTTAAACTGCCTAATCTTATAAAAAAATATACAAAAAAAGATGTTAATTTTGAGTATAGCTCGGGGAAAGGTTTTCCCGAATATTTGTCAAAATACAGTCTTGTAATCCATTGCGGCGGATGTATGCTTACAGAGCGTGAGGTTTTATATCGCCAAAAATGTACACTTGATAGCGAAATTCCATTTACAAACTACGGCACAGCAATTGCTTATATGAACGGAATTTTAGAAAGAAGTATTAAGATGTTCCCAAATTTATAAATAACCCTTGCAGGGGCAAGCAAAAGAATAAAGAGTTTGCGTTTTGCAAACTCTTTTTATTGTGCAGTCATAAAACAAGGCTTTTTATAAGGCTCTTATTTTCCGAGCATATTTGCATAAAGCATAAAACAAAAGGCGGAAGGCTCTTCGTTTACAAGGCTTCCAAAGGTGTGATAAATCTTTTTTGCGTCAAGAAGATAATTTGTATCCCCTGTTATTTTATAAAGCTTTTCAAGGCAAAAGGCAAGAACCGAGTTTGAAGAGGGCAAAGCCCCGTCCTCTGCTTCCATAGGTCTTAAAATAAGTCCTTCGGCATCAGCGGCATAAAAATATACGCCACCCTTTTCGTCCCAGAAATAGTTCATTATTTCAAGCCACGCTTCCTGTGCCCGCTTTAAATATAAAGAGTCCTCTGTTGCATCATAAAGCTCTAAAAGTGCCCACAGATAAAAACAGTAATCGTCGGCAAAGGCTGTTACAGAAAGTTCTCCGTCATAAAAAGATGACATAAGCCGACCCTCTGCACGAAGGGTTTCGTCTGTAAATCTTAATGCACTTTTTGCCGCGGTAAGATATTTTTTGTTTTGAGTTTTAGAATACCCTTTTGCAAAAGCACATATTGCCGCACAGTTCGCCGAGGTTAAAAACTTTTTGTCAATGGCGGGTTTTTCACGCTCTGCACGCTTGTTTTGCAAAAGCACAAATTCGGCAGAAAAGTTTTTGTCGGTATCCTCTAAAATCTGGGGAAGGCTTTTTCTTTCGCCAATATTAAAGGTTTTGCAAAAATCTAAAGCGGCTTTGCCTAAAGCTTCTTTTATTTCACGTTTGTTCCACAGATAAAAAGCTCCCTCGCCATTTTTTGTAACTGCCGAAATAGAGGTATAAAATCCTCCAGAGCCTGAATGTAAGTCATTCAGCATAAAATCAAGGGTACGGCAGGCGGTTTTTTCAAAACCCTCGCCCGCTTCAAAAAATGTATAGGCTAAAAGAGCATTTTCAAAAAGCATTTTTTCATAGTGGGGCACCGACCAGTTGCGTGTTGTAGAATATCTGAAAAAGCCTCCGCCCACATGGTCGCAAAGACCGCCCAGTGCAATTTTTGAAAGAGTTTTTTGTGCCATATCCAAAGCTTCACGGCTTGCATATTTTTTTGAATACAAAAGCAGGAATAAAAGTGTTGGTGCCATGGGAAACTTTTGATATGAGCCAAAACCTCCGTATTCAGAGTCAAATACATTTTGCAGGGATTCAAATGCGGTTTCGGCTGAATCGGGCAGAATGTCTTCGCTGTGAAGCGAGTCGGCATCATTTATAAGCTCGGAAATTTTGCCTGCCGTTTCAACGATTTCCTGCCTGTTTTCGCTCCAGGCACGGGCGGCACTTTCGGCAATGCTTTTAAACGAGGGCAAGCCTCCTTTGTCACGGTCGGGGTAATAAGTCCCCGCAAAAAAAGGTTTTTTTGAAGGGGTTAAAAAAAGATTTAACGGCCAACCTCCGCTGCCTGTTATGGCACGGCACACATTCATATAAACTGTGTCAATATCGGGGCGTTGTTCCCTGTCTACCTTTACGGGAACAAAATATTTATTTATAACCTCGGCTGTTTTCTGGTCGGAAAAGCTTTCCTTTGCCATTTCGTGGCACCAGTGACACGCAGAATAACCTATACTTAAAAAAATGGGCTTATCTTCAAGCCTTGCTTTTTCAAAAGCTTCGGCACTCCACGGATACCAGTTGACGGGATTTTGTGCATGGCTTAAAAGATAAGGACTTTTTGATTTATATAATCTGTTCATAAAATCATTCCTTTCAGAATTAGTATGCCCGTAAAAATTTTAGGTTATAAATTAAAATCCATTTACAAAAAATAAAAAATATGGTACAATAAACTTTAACAGTCATCTTTAGTGTTGGTTGTTAAGGCTAAAATTAAACCACAGGAGTAAAAAAATGGTTCTTTGTTCAAGATGTAAAAAAAATATGGCCGTTTTATTTGTTATGAAGGTTGAAAACGGCAATAAAATAAAAGAGGGCTTGTGCCTTCAGTGTGCACAGGAGCTTGGGCTTAATCCTCCGCAGATTGCGGGGAATATGGATTTAGACCCCGAAATGCTGGAAAATTTGGAAGAACAGATAGGTCAGATGATTGCCGAAGCGGGCGGTGAAGATGCTTTGGGCAGTCTTTTCCCCATTTTTGAAGGTAATTTTAAAGAGGAAGGAAAAGAACAACCTCCAAAAGAAGGCAAGAAAAAGCAAAAAAAGAAAAGCGTGCTTGATACCTACGGCATAAATCTTACCGAAAAAGCCGCACGGGGCGAAATTGACCGTGTAATAGGCAGAGATACAGAAATAACACGCTGTACAGAAATTTTAAACAGACGAAACAAAAATAACCCCTGCCTTATTGGCGAGCCAGGTGTTGGCAAAACCGCCATTGCGGAAGGCCTTGCGGTGCGTATTGCAGAGGGTAACGTTCCCGCAAAGCTTTTGAAAAAGAGAATATATCTGCTTGACTTTACAGCTATGGTTGCAGGCACACAGTTCCGCGGTCAGTTTGAAGGAAGGCTTAAATCCTTAATTGACGAAGTACGGGCAGATAAAGATATAATTTTAGTAATAGACGAGCTTCATAACATAGTGGGTGCAGGCGAAGCAGAGGGTGCAATGAGTGCCGCAAACATATTAAAGCCTGCCTTGGCAAGGGGCGAAATTCAGGTAATAGGTGCAACCACAATAAGCGAATACCGCCGTTATATAGAAAAAGACGGAGCTTTGGAACGCAGATTCCAGACAGTTTCTGTAGAAGAGCCCGATATTGAAGAAACAATAAAAATAATAATGGGCATAAAGGATTATTACGAAAAGTTCCACAGCGTTGTAATAACCGAGCCAATTGTTAGAAGTGCGGTTTTATTAAGCGAAAGATATATAAACGACCGTTTTCAGCCCGACAAGGCAATAGACGTAATTGACGAAGCGGCATCACGTGCAAATCTTCGTAACCGTGCGTTGACAGAGCTTGCTCAAAAAAACGAAGAGCTTGAAAAAATAAAGGCAGAATCGGGGGCATTGAACCCCGAAACAGAATCGGATTTTGCAAGAATAGCAGAGCTTCGTACCAAGGAAATACTTGTAGGTGAAGAAATTGACCGCATAAAATCCGAAATGAAGGACGAATACCTTTCGGTTGACGATATAGCGGGAGTAATAGAAGGATGGACAAAAATCCCCGCACGCAGGATAACACAGGAAGAAACACAAAGACTTTTAGAGCTTGAAGAAACTTTAAAAGAGCGTGTAAAGGGACAGGACGAGGCAATTTCATCTGTTTCGTCTGCAATAAGACGAGGAAGAGCAGGTCTTTCCATTAAAGCACGCCCTGTAACATTTTTATTTACAGGTCAGACAGGCGTTGGTAAAACCGAGCTTGTGCTTGCACTTTCCGAGGCAGTATTCGGCAGTGAGGATGCGCTTATCCGCCTTGATATGTCGGAATATATGGAAAAACACGCCGTTTCAAAAATTATAGGAGCACCTCCGGGGTATGTAGGATATGATGACGGCGGTCAGCTTACCGAAAAAATCCGCCGCAGACCTTATTCTGTAATACTTTTAGACGAAGTAGAAAAAGCACACCCCGAGGTTTTGAATATATTTTTGCAGATAATGGAGGACGGAAAGGTTTCGGACAGTCACGGCAAAAAGGTAAGCTTTGCAAATTCAATACTTATAATGACCTCAAACGCAGGGGCAGACTATAAAAATTCGGTAACAGGCTATGTTACAAGCGAGGACACAGGCAAAAAAACAAAGGCACTTGACGCCCTAAAAGAATTTATGCGTCCCGAATTTTTAAACAGAATTGATGAAATAATAGTATTTAATGCCTTAAACCGTGACACATTAAGGATTATACTTAAAAAGATGCTTTCGGAATTTGCAGGAAAGCTTATGGAAAAGGGCATAAAATTTGAAATTACAGAGGAAGCAGAAGAGCTTTTATTACAGGAAGGCTACGACCCCAAAAACGGTGCAAGACCTTTACGCAGAGTTATAATGCGACGTCTTGAGGACGCTGCCGCACAAAAAATAATAAAAGGCGAAACAAAAGAAAATGAGGTATTTTCGGTTTATGCAGAAAATGGAGAAATCCGCATAAAATAAAGGAATGAGAGGCTTTTTTATAACAAAAAAGCCTCTCATTTGAAAAGCAGGAATTAAGTGTTAATTAAAAGTAAATGCTATGTAACAATGTTGTAATATTCCTGTGGTACAATATATTTAGAAAATCAGGAAAGGAAGGTCAAAGGCTAATGAAAAAACTGGCAAGTTTAGTTTTAACAATTTTATTAGTAATGCTTTTCTCGGTAAGTTGCCTTGCAGCACCTTCCGTAGTAGAAGCAGGTGCTCAAAGCACTGCTGACGGCTTGATTACAGTTAAAAAACCCGAAAATTCTGTTTCGTCAACCACAAAGCAGAAATATACAATTTCGGCAGTTTGCGTTCCCGGAACAGAAGTAGCTCTTTACGGTTACGATAAAACAACAGGTAAATTCAATCTCAAAAAGAATTCTCTTGGCAACCCCCTTGTTACAACAGTAGGTTCCAGCGGAATTTATTTGCAGGAAATTGACCTTGCAACCGAAACAAACTATATTATGGTAAGAGCTCAGTATGGCGAAGGTTATTATCAGAATGTACGTCTTGACATAACCTTACTTAATCAAAGCCTTCTTGACAGTATAAAGGGCTTTGCCGCAAACTTCAGCTCAATTTTCGGGGGCTGGTAATAAGTGAAAAAGGAAAAAGCAAAAACAGGCATACTTATACTTTTAATAATATGCAGTTTTGTGTTGTCCGCACGCGTATGGTTTAGCAGAGAATTATGGCCTAACGGCTATAATTCTTTTCTTGCGCTTGGGGACGACTTTTTATTTTCGGGACTTTTTAAAAAAGGCGAATATTCAATGCCTATAGATAATCTTTCAAAACCGCAGAAAATAGTTGTAACCGCAGGCGAAAACAGAAGTGTTTATTATAACAGCGACCCTTCTTTTGACACAGTTCACAGCGGAATAAAAAAATGCTTTGAAGCAGTTTTAAGCGACGAGCTTTACGTTACCCGAAAAGCCGTGGTTGAAGAAAGCGAATGGTACGGCGTTATGCGAAATGACGAGCTGCTCGATACACGCTCGCTTTATATTGACTATTCTCTTTCGTTTACTCCAACAATATTCGGTCAGGTTTTAGGGGTTGAAAACACCTGGCTTTCAGACCCAGGAAAGGTGCGTGAATTTATTCTGGCACCGCTTGAAGATGAAACTTTGCTTTTTTATGTTCGTGACGGGTCTGATAACAACATATATAAATACTATATCAGCTATCCCGAAATTGCAGAGCTTGTAAGCACAATAAAAAACTACAGTGCAAACGACGAAACAAGCAATTACTCCTATGCGTTTGAATTAAATCTTGATGCTGCGGCATCAACTCCTGATGCTCCTGTTATGCAAAAGGTTGTGCTTGATTCGCTGGTGCTTGTATCGCCTAACACTTCTGCTACACCCGTAATTTCAAGCAAAAATCCGCTTGAGGATAAGTACAGGGCAGACAGAATTTTAGAAGCCTTTGACTATAACAATTCTGCCATAACTCCTTATGAGGACACAAAAGGAATAAAAAATTTTGTAGGTAACTACAGCTCTTTAAAAATATATCCAAGCGGAATGGTGGAATATTCTGCCGTTGAAGATTCAAAGGGAATAAATCTGTTTTACGATTCCGACGCAAAGCCGACTCTTTATGAAGCCTTAAACAAAGCCGTTGATTTTGCCGAAAACGTGTGGGATGCAATACTTCCCGGCGCAAGCTTTGATGTGCTTGTAACAAGCGACTTAACAGAGGACGGCGGAAGCGAATACCGCTTTACTTTAGACTATTATGTAGAAGGCACACCCGTTTCGGTAAACCTTTCTGACGGAACAAAAAGTGCGGTTGAAATAGTTGTTAAAAACGGAATGATGACAAAATACCGCCACCTTATACGCAGTTACGAAAGAACAGAAAAAACAAAAGAAAATCTTTCTATGGTTTCAGCACTTGACAGTATATTTGATTCCTTCTCACAACGTGACACGCAAACATCAATAAATAACATTTTCTTATCCTATGTTGAAAACGGACTTGACAGCGAAAGAGAAACCGTGTGGTGCGTAAGAGCAGGGGAAGATATTATGTTTATTGAGGAGTAAGAAATGAACTGGAGTAAAATACAAACAGCACTTATTATACTTTTTCTGGCAATAAATATTTTTCTTTTGTGCAACATTGCGTATAACAATATATCAAAAATAGCTGCAGAAAAAAAAGACCTTGAAAAAACAGTTGAAATATTAAAGCAAAGCGGAGTTACATTACCCGAGCCGTTGCCCAAAACTCCAAGAATGCAGGTTCTTTCTGTAGAAAATATACTTGCAGATGTTTCGTCTGTTGCAGAAAAGCTTTTTTCAGGCGAAGAATTTGAAGTTCAGGAAAACGGAAATATAACAATTTGCAAAAATCAGGACAAAACACTTATTATATCGGGAAGCTTTATTGAATATAAAACAAACGAAAAACCTGATAAGCCTGCAAGAAAAAAGGCAGAAAAGCTTCTTTCGGATATTGGGTTTGATATAAACAAAGCCTACGTTTCGGAATCTGACACACAGCTTTTGTTTGAAGGAATGTATGACGGGAAAAAGATTTACAGCAACAAATTAACCGTTGAGCTTTCAAACGATAAAATAAGCTATCTTCGCGGAAAATGGGCAAACGTAACAGGTAAATCGGGCAGTAAAACAAAAATAAAGCCTGTTTTGGATGCATTTGTAAATCTTTTAAGAGACGGGGTAAAAAATATTTTGGTAACCTCTGTTGAGGCAGGGTACGAAATAAAAACCGATACATCAAACTCCGACTACAAAACAGCCGAAGCTGTACCTGTTTGGAGTATAAAAACAGATAACGGATTAAACCGTTTTTATGATGCAAGAAAATAATTTTGGGAGGAAAAAAATGAATAAATATTTAGGACATCCCGCACAGATAGCGGGAGCAGAAAAAGTAGAAGTATTATCAGGAAAAGGCAGAGGACTTCGCCTTTTGCAGGTAAGAAACGGTTTAGGGCTTGAATTTTCGGTAGCCGAAGACCGTTGTGCCGACATTTACCGCCTTGAATTTATGGGCAAAAACTTTGGGTTCTTTTCGCCTTGCGGATATGTTGCCCCGCAGTTTTATGACAATAAAGGTGCAGGCTTTTTAAAATCCTTTACAGCAGGCTTTTTAACAACCTGCGGTCTTACAACGGTTGGCAAGCCCTGCACAGATAACGGCGAGGAATTGCCCCTTCACGGAAGCATAGGCAACACCCCTGCGGATGTTTTTAATGCAGACGAAACAGATGATGAAATAATTATAACCGCAAAAATGAGAGATGCAAGAGTTTTTGGAGATAAAATGCTTCTTGAAAGAAAAATTGTATGCTCTAAAAAAGAAAATAAAATAACACTTTCTGATAAAGTGACAAATATAGGAACCCTTGTTTCTCCTTTTATGATTTTGTATCATTGCAATATGGGTTATCCCCTTTTGTCAGAAAATGCAGAGGTTGTAATTCCAAATACAAAAACTCGCGGAAATGATGAATATGCACAAAAGTTTGCAGACCAAGCTTTATGTATGGAAAAACCGCAGGCAAACTTTCAGGAACAGTGCTTTAACTTTGATATGAAGGAAGAAAACGGCATAGCAAAGGCGGGCATTTATAACAAAGATATAAGCCGCGGTCTTGTTATGAGCTATACTAAAGACACACTCGACAAGTTCAACGAATGGAAGATGATGGGCGAATACGACTATGTTTTAGGTCTTGAGCCATGTAATGCACTTCCCATAGGCAGAGATGCAGTAAGAGCAAACGGCGAGCTTAAGTTCTTAAATCCCGGGGAAAGTGCCAAAATGAATATAGTATTTGAAGTGTTTGACAATTACGAAGATTTTAAAAACAAAATTTAAGGAGCAAAAAAATGGCAACAGCAGTTGTAACGGGTGCAAGTTCGGGGATAGGAAGAGATATAGCCACGATTCTTGCAAATATGGGCTATGACCTGATTTTGTGTGCAAGAAGAGAGGACAGATTAAAAGAACTTGCAGACACTCTTTCTGTTAATACATATATATTCCCCGCAGACCTTTCAAAGGAAGAAGAATGTGTAAAGCTTTTTGAATTTTCGCTTGATAAAAACCCCGAAATACTTATAAATAATGCAGGGTTTGGTCTTTTTGGGCACTTTAGCGAAACAGACTTACAAAAAGAGCTTTCTATGATAGACTTAAATGTACGCTCTCTTCATATTTTAACAAAGCTTTTTTTAAAGCATTTTACAAAAAATAATAAGGGTTATATATTAAATGTGGCATCAGCGGCGGCATTTATGCCTGCAGGGCCCCTTCTTTCGACATATTATTCAACAAAAGCTTACGTTTATACCTTAACAAACTCTGTAAGATACGAGCTTAAAAGGCAAAAGAGCAAGGTATCAATAAGCCAGCTTTGTCCTGGGCCTGTTAAAACCGAGTTTTCCAAGGTTTCGGGGGTAGACTTTATGTCGGCAGGCAGAAAGTCAAAGGACGTAGCAGAGTATGCCGTTAAAAAAATGTTTAAGAAAAAAGGTCTTATAATACCTGGGGTATTAACAAAGCTCGGATTTGTTTTGGTAAGATTTGTACCATCAAAAATTTTATTACCGCTTATTTATATGTTCCAGCGGTCAAAACAAAAATAAAGCAAAGATTTGCTCTCATTCATTTTTCAATCTCCTTTTTAAAAAGCGTTGTAAAAACTTTTGTTTTTACAACGCTTTTTACTTTTAGTCTATTGTTATGGCGTGGGTAAATGGTATTTTATTCTTGTTATTCCACGCAAATGCTTTTATAATCTGATTTTTATTATCTTTTGCGGGAATATCTGCTTCATAATAGCCTTTAGCTGTAGGCTGTGGCTTTGTAATGCTAACTTTTTCTAAACAAAGTGTTCCGTCAGATTTTTTTGTATATAAAGCTACAGCAAGAATAAAATCTGTTTCCTCCCCTGTCGGGACATATCTTATAATGGGTAAACCGTCTTTTTCGCCCAAAGTAAGTGCAGGAGGTTCGTCGTCAGGATATTCAGGAACATTCAATTTATCTACTTGCGAAATTTTAAATCCGTCGTGGTATACCCTGAAATTTCCGTGGTCAGAGTTGCCGCCGTAACCGCCAAGTCCTATTTTTACTGCGTTAATTTCGGGATTAGAAGCGATAAGACCTAAAGACAAGGAAAGAGTTTTTGCACTTTTTCCGTTCCAGGTTACCTCTGTTCCGTTTTTGCCTACATATCCTATTAAATAAGCATGAGTTTTTTCAAGCACAGGTTTATTCTGCGATTTAAGATACTCGTTTATTTCGGTATAAGTTCCGTCCTCGTTTTTGTGGTAGAACCAGTAGGAAAGACCTGTTCTTGAATCTGCAGCGTGAGTATAGGCATTTGTTGAAAGTGTGTAATAATATCCGGGTACAATATCCACCATCTTTGTAATGGCACAGTCTGTACCTGACATACCAAGATAGGTTTTATTATCGCTTGCGGTATACATTACAGACCTTTGGCGTGCCGTAGTTATGCTTGCCGCCTGCCAGTACTGACCTGTCTCGCCCGTTGTTACGTGCCAGCCCCAGCCTGTGGGAAGGTGCAAGGGATGTTCATATTCGTTGTCCTCAGCGTCAGACCAGGTTGCCGAAATCAGACTGTATGCACCTTCGGTAAACCCTTCCTCCATAAAATAAGTGGTATTTTGTATTAATTCACAAGCTACGCCTTGACTTAATATAAAGCCGTTATGATAAGCCCTGAAATCTTTATAATCGGAATTTTGAGAAAAACCGCCAAGGCTTATTTTTATTGCGTTTACAGAAGGCTCTGTTATACCAAAATCAATAGCCAGAGTTGATTTTTTTGCCTGTTTTTTATCAAAGGTAACATCCTGGGCTTGTTGTGTATTAAATAACACGGTTTCGCTTGTTTTGTCAAGAGTATTTGCAAGCTTTTCTTCAAGATAGTCGTTTATTTTAAGGTAAGTTCCGTCTTGCTTTTTGTGATAAAACTCATAGGTAAGAGATGTTGTTGTATCCTGCGACAGGGCATATACATCAGTTGTTAAAGAATAGTTATACCCCGGTATAATATCAACCATTTTTGACAATGCAAGGTCTGCACCCGCCATGGCAAGATATGTTACATCATCGCTTGCGGTGTACATAGTTGCTCTCTGGTGGTCTGCATCTGTATTTTTTGCCTGTGAAAGAGAGTCGTTTTTATCGGTAACCTCCCACTTCCAGCCTTTTGGAATATGAAGGGGATGCGAATATTCTGTACCGCTTTTGTCTTGCCATACTGCATTTTCTTCTGTGTATCCGTTTTGTGTAAAGCTTTCTGTGTGGGGGAACGACTTTTGTTCGTATTCATATAAAACGCAGGCACCCGGTGCTATGTTTAAAATAACATCATTGCCCGAGAACAAAATATTACTGTCTGTTGTGTCGCCAAAAACTCTTGTAAGCTTATAGGGCTTTGTAAGACCTGTAAACTGTGAAGTGTGAGCCATAGTAACATCACGGTTTATAGCACCGATGTAAGTTTTTTTGCCATCCTGCCATACATAGTACCAAATCTGGCTTGCGGATGAGTTGTCTTTTGCTATTACCTTACATTCTCCGCTTCTGAAAAGACGGTAAATCAAAGGTAACTCCTCTAAATTAAACTTTGCAAAGCCGTCTGCAAAGGTTTCGTCTTCTAAAACTCCGTCAAGATGATAGTAGCCCGCAGTATCTACTCCTGCAAACATAACCTGATATGTCATGTGACGTGCTTCGTCAACTGTGGGATAGTAGTCGCACCATTCGTAGGTTTGGATAAGACCTGCTGTGGGTTTGTTGTGGTTTAAAGCTTTAGCCTCTGCAAGCTTAAGCATATACGGAGCTACATAAGAAGCATAGGGAGCACGGTCGGCACAGTATACGTCAACGCACAAAAAGTCTGCAACTTTTAACTGGTCTTCAGAAAAAGGAATGCAGGACTCAACATAGTAAACGGGGTGCTTTCTGTCTATATCTCGTATAAGCTGATAGCTTATCCTAAGTCCCGGGAAGGGATTGCCTGTCCATTTTGGTTCGTCCTGAACGGCATATCCAAAGGTTGCGGGATGGTTTTTTACTGCCTCTACCGCTTTTATTGTATCAAAGGGGTAAAGTCCGCAGGCGTTGGAGTTCGAATAAAGATGAACAATTGCCATTATGCCGTACTTTTCACACATATCAAGCTCGGCAAGGAGTTTTTCGGGGTTTCTTGAATAACCTATTGTAACAATATTTATTCCGCTTTTCGAGGCATATTTTACATTCTCTTCAGCTTGTCCGTAGTTACCTATTACTATTTCCATAGGTTTTCCGTCATTGTCAACCCATTTTCCGTCTGCCGACAGATTTTCAGGTCTGCTGTAATAAGAGAAGAACTCACGGTTAGAATCTATAAAATTGCCGTCTTTATCGTAAAAGTCTGTATATACATAGAATACGTCGCCGTATTCGGGAGAAAGGTCGCTTGTTTTAAAGGTGTAATCAATTTTTTGGGGGATAGGGGAATACACTTTTTCTGCCAAAACCTTGTCTTTATCTCGGTGCTTTATATAAACCTTTGCAGTGCCTTCGGGGTTTTCTGAAACTATTTTATCTAAAACAGTTATGTCAGCACTTCCGCCCTCCCACTCGGTATAATAAAACCATTCATCTGTCTCTATTATAGAAGCCTGTGCTTCTTCGACCTTATAAAAAGACAAATCGTCTACATAAATATCGCAGTTACCTGTCGAGTTCAGATTAAGCTGTATGTAGGCTGTGTTTTCTACATCTGCAACGGTAAAATAAACTGTCATCTTATGCCATACATTTAAAGGGTTTTTGCTTGGGTCGGTTATAAGATTTGTCTGTGATTTCAAGGTTTTTCCCGACTCGTCGCAATAAACAAGGTTAGACTTGAAGAAAACAGAGACGGAAGAATATACATACGCTGTAAACTTATATGTTGCCATAGGCTCCAGGTTTGTAAATTTTTGAGTAATAGAAGGATATTGTCCGCCAATACCCTGTAAATGCATAGAATTTGTACCGCTTTTTACAATATCGGTTGCAATGGATGTATACTGATTTTCGCCCCACTGTCCAAACTTGGAGGGATTAAAAGGCTCCCAGTTTTCAACCACAGAGTCGGTAACAGTTTCAAACCCCGGGTTTAAAACCAAATTATTTTCGGGTTCTAACGGGGAAATATCGGGCTTTGTATAAGCAATAGTTGAAGGAATTTTTAAAACAGTTGCCTTGTCAAACAAAATATTACCGCCCGAAGTACCAAGAGTTACAACAGCATATTCACTTTTTTCGGGGGCTACAAGTTCAATATAAAATTCTGTCCATTCGTCCGAAATTTTTACCCTCTTATTCAGGGGTTTTCCGCTGATTTTTTTGTCATCGCCCCAGAAATCAAGACTTACAAAGGTGTAAGCAGAGCTTGAAGAATAACTTTCACTTTTTGAATAAACTTTAAATAAAAGATTATCGCCAACTTCTACGGGGAAGGTTTGTGAAACAGAAAAAGATTTTTTAGAAGAAAGACGCAACGCCTTTTCTCCCGAATAAACGCCCTCGGTTACACTTTGAATTGTGCCTGCATCCGACGAAAGAATCCAGCCATCGCCCGCACTTTCAAAGTCGCCGTTCAAAAGAGCTTCAAAAGAGTTAATGCTTTGCTGATTTTCGGTAGTTTTGGCAAAAACTGTCGGCAAAGCTGACAATACAAAAAGAATAGTTAAAAACAAAGATACAAATTTTTTCATAAGTTTCTCCTCCTCAATATATTTCATTTTAACATAAAAGAATATTAAGTGCAATAAAAAAAGCCGATAAAATCGGCTTTTTTATTTCTTTGTTTTTTGTTTTTACATCCCTTTTTTATTACTGGATTATTAAACTGTTTGCAAGTGGTTTTGCTTTACCCATATCCCATACAAACGCCTTTACTGTCAAGGTTTTATCGGCGGGTGCTGTATATTCCGCTTCATAATGACCTTTTCCGTTGGCTTTGGGTTTTGAAATGTCTGTTTTGCAAAGTCTTAAAGTGCCGTCAGCATTTTTTTCGTAAAAGGCAATAACAATTGAGGGGGTTTCGCCCGCTTCTTTTGGCATATATTTTACTATGGGCGTATCACCGCTTGCAGATAAAATAAGCTTTGATTCTGTGTTCTGATTATTGCTTACAATTTCAGCTTTTGGTCCCTGTAACAGCTTATAGCCAAAATAGTATGCACTCCAGTTTACCGACTGTTCGGAGGAAGCGTAACCGCCCATACCTATCTTAATTGCGTTAACAGACGGGTCTGTAACCTTAAATGTAATTCTTACGGGCTTTTCGTAGAAACCACCGTTCCACCTTTTTGAAACTGTATCTGCTGATTTATTTTCGGCATTGAATTTTACAGTTTCCAAAGTGTTGTCAAAATTATTATCGGCTAAATAATCGTTTATGGGAGTATATGTTCCGTCCTCGTTTTTGTGGTAAAGCCATACCTGACCTGATGCAATATATCCGCCATAGGTTACAGCGTCAATGTCAAGAATATAAGTGTAACCGGGTTCAATATCAACCATTTTTGTCATAAGCATTATCGAGCCATCTATGTAGTAAAAAGGCTCTTTTCCGTTTGATGTTTCCGAAACCCCTATAACCGAACCCTTTTCTTTGTAAGAAGTTATCTGATAGTCCTTTGCATACATATCAATTCTTTCAACATTCCAAAGGTTTGAAGGAACGGTATGTGTAGCAGTATAGCTTACAGGCTGATTCTGGTATACACCTTCAAGGGTAGCTTCTTTTTGTACTCCGTTTGCAGTAAACACTTCGCTATTATAAACCGAAGGTGGCAAATTGGGGACTATTTCAACCTCTTTATTTTTTGTAAGACTGTAACCAAAGTAGTATGAGCTCCAGCTTACCGACTGTTCGTTTGAAGAAATACCGCCCATAGCTATCTTAATTGCGTTAACAGAAGCATCATCTGCTTTGAAGGTAATGCTTACGGGTTTATCATAAAAACCGTCGTTCCATCTCTTTGAAAGGGTTGTAGTTTCCTTGTTTTCTGCGTGGAATCTTGTTTGGGAAAGAGTGTTCTGATAACAATTTTCTGTTAAATATTCGTTAATAGGAGTATAAGTTCCGTCATCGTTTTTATGATATAGGTATACTTGACCCGATGCAATGTATCCGCCGTAGGTTGTGGCATCAATATTAAGAGTATATTCATACCCGGGCTCGATATCTATCATCTTTGTCATAGTCATTATAGAACCCGGGAACGAATAGAAAGGCTCTTTGCCGTTTGAGGTTTCGGAAAGCGAAACAACAGAAGATTTTTCGGCATAAGCACTTATCTGGTAGTCCTTATTGTTATACTGCTCTATTTTTTCAACATTCCAAAGGTTTGAAGGAAGTTTGTGTGTAGCAGTATAGCTTACGGGCTGACTTTGCCAAACACCTTCAAGAGTAGCTTCCTTTTCTACATAGTTTGCAGTAAACTTTTCTTCGCTTACAATTAACGAAGTAAAGTTTGTTTTATCAAGCTCAAAGCCTTTGTGGTAAACAGAGAAGTTATAGTGGTTACCGCCTCCGCCGTATCCGCCTAAACCTACTCTGACTGCATTTATATAACTGTTTGAGGCACTAAAGCTTAAAGAAAGCTCTGCCTGCACGGCATTCTCTGTTCCGTCAAACGAAACAGTTTTGTTTGTAGCATTTGAAGCATTAAAGAAATCCGTTTCGGTTGTCTTTGAAAGCTCTGGTTTGCCTATTGATTTTAAATACTCGTTAATTTCAGTATAAGTCCCATCATCATTTTTATGATACAACCAATATGTTAAGGCAGAACGGGCAGTTGTATTTGTTGTTTTTGCGGTAGCGGTTGAGGTAAGAGTATAGCTGTACCCCGGGTCAATATCAACCATTTTTGTTAAAACCATATCCGAGCCTGTTTTTCTTAAATAAGCTTCGCCGTCTGCCAAAACTATCTGTGCACGTCTTCTTGCAGAGTCGGAAGCGTCAGCCGCACCGTGGGGCGTTCCGCCTGCACCTATTGTACAAAGCCAGTCCCAACCGGTTGGAACATGGAAGGTGTTTTCGTATTTTTGACCGTCATTTGCTTCAAGCAGAGCATCTGTAACCTCTGTGTATTCGTTTATATTAAATCTTTCTTCGTAAGGGAAGATGCTGCCCGAATATTCAAACATAACGCAGGCACCTGCCCCTACCTGCAATGTTACATTATTGCCAGAGAAGGAAACATTGCTTCCTAAAAGAGTGCCGTAGGTTTTTTGTGCACCTACAGGCTTTGAAAGACCTGTAAACTGTACCTGTTTTTGATTGTTTACGTCGCGGTTTATAGCCGCAATATAGGTTTTTTGTCCGTCCTTCCACGCATAGTACCATATTGTGCTTGCCTCTTTGTTGTCGTAGGCAATAAGATTACATTCGTTTGTGTGGAAAAGCTTATATAAAATGGGTATTTCTTCTAAATTGAATTTTGCAAAGCCCTCTGCAAAGCTTTCCTTTTCTAAAATTCCGTTTAAGTGGTAGTATCCCGAAGTATCAACTCCCGCAAAGAGCACCTGATACGCCATGTGACGTGCCTCGTCAACAGTGGGGTAGTAATCCTGCCAGGTATATGTTTGTATAAGACCTGCGGTGGGCTTATTATGGTGTAATTTTGAAGCAGCTGCAAGCTTTAACATATAAGGTGCAACATATTCTGCATAAGGTGCACGTGCAGCACAGTATGCGTCAATACACAAAAAGTCTGCAACCTTAAGCTGGTCTGCCTGGAAGGGAATGCAGGATTCAACAAAATAAACAGGGTGTTTTTTGTCTATATCACGGATAAGCTGATAGCTGACCCTGAGTCCCGGATATGGGTTTGCAACACAGTAAGGCTCGTCCTGAACAGAATAGCCAAAGGTTGCGGGGTGGTCTTTTACAGCTTCAACCGCACGGATGGTTTCTAAAGGATACATTCCGCAGGCGTTTGAGTTTGTATAAAGATGAACTATACCCATTACTCCGTTAGCCTCACATAAATCAAGTGCCGCCAAAAGCCTTTCGGGATCTCTTGAATAGCCTATTGTAACAAGGTTTATGCCACTTTTTGAAGCATAGGGAATAGTAACATCATTTCCTGCGTTACCTATTACTATTTCCATAGGTTTTCCGTCGTTATCAAGCCAGGTTCCGTCTTCAAGTAAATTTTCGGGACGGCTGTAGTAAACAAAATATTCTTTGTTTGAGCCTGCAAGCTTTCCGTTTTTATCATAAATTTCTGCATTTAAATAAAATACTTCGCCGTAGGAGGGCTTTAAGTCACTTGTTTTAAAAGAGTATTTTATATTTCTTGAAAGGTTAAAGCTTTGTTCCGAAATTTTTGTGCTGTTATTTTTGCGTGTTACAAAAACCTTTGCACTGCCGCCCGGATACTGGTTTAATATTTTTTGGGGAACCATAATATCTGCAGTACCGCCGTCCCATTCGGAATAGTAGTACCACTCGTCGGTTTTTATCGAGCAAACCTCGGACTCTTCCACTTTATAAAGAGACAAATCGTCTATATAAATATCATTATACGCATCTGTTCTTATATAAAAATAAATATGGTCTAAATTTTCGTAGTCTGAAATTGTAAAATATTCTGTAAGCTCGTACCATTTGTTTAAAGGCCTTTTTGAGCTGTCAACCGACATACTTGTCTGTGAGTCCAGAGTGTTTCCGTTTTTGTCAACACAACTAAAGAAAAAGTCGCACTCTGTCGAATTTTTAGAATATACCCACACAGAAAATTTGTATGTTGCCAAAGGCTCCAGGGTATAAATTTTCTGGCTTATTTCGGGGTATCTTCCGTCAAGACCCTGAAGTCTTACAGAATACGAGCCGGTTCTTACAACATCGGTTGCATAGTCAGAATATTTGTTTGTACCCCATGAGCCGTAACGGTTTTCGTAATGTCCTGTCCAGTTTACAAGCTTTGAACCGTTAAAGGTTTCAAAGCCCGGATTTAAAATATGATTTTCGGAAGGGTTTATAGGAGTAAACTCGGTTTTATTATAGGCAATTTCTGCGGGGATGCAAAGAAGCATTGCATCATCAAAATAAACCTGTGCTCCTACAGAAACACCAAGCTTTACAATTGCGTATTCAGCACCCTGGGGAGCTACAAGCTCTGCAGTCATCTGCACCCAGCCTGCAGATGCCGAAACTCTTTTATTTGAGGTTTTGGAATCAAGCTTTGAACCGTTTCCCCAAACTTCAACGCTTATGTAAGAATAGCCTGAATTTGTGTTATATTTTTCGGCATCACAAAATACAGACAGAACAAGGTTGTCGCCGGCAGAAACCGCTGTCTGCTGTGAAAGGCAGGCAGTTTTTGATGAGTTTATGAATATTGATTTTTCGCCAGAATAAACATTTGAGGTGTTCTCTTGTGCCTCTCCTGCATCAGAAGTATAAGTCCAGCCTTCGCTTCCGTTTTCAAAGTCGGGATTTAAAAGTGCTTCAAAGGTGTTTACACTTGTCGTTTCTTTAGCCGAAGCCAAAGAAAGGCACGGGCAAACCGATAAAATAAGTATAAAGGTTAATAAAACAGAAATAAATTTTTTCATAGTCGTTTCCTCCTCAATTTATATTATAACATATAAATAAAAAAAAGGCAAACATTTTTTGAAAATTAACCTTCTTGACAAGTACCGTTTAAGGATATATACTAAAAACGGTGATATTATGTACGATAAAAAAATGTTTGAAGGCCTTTTTGACAGACTTTTTTTGTTTGAAAAAATAAATTCAACAAACGAATTTTTAAAAAACTGCACAAAAGAAAATGCAATATGCTTATCTGACTGCCAGACAAACGGCAAAGGAAGGCTTGGACGCAGCTTTCAGTCAGACAAAGGGAAGGGGATATATATTTCCTTTTTACTTTCGGCAAAGGATTTTGGGGAAGATTTATCTTCTGTAACTGCATTTTCAGCAGTAGAGGTGTGCCGTGCAATATTTAGTGTGTGCAAGGTTATGCCCAAAATAAAATGGGTAAACGATTTGTTAATAAATCAAAAAAAAATATGCGGAATATTAACCGAAATGCGGGGCGATAAAATTATACTCGGCATAGGAATAAATGTTATAAACAAAAAAGAGGATTTTGAAGAAGAAATTCAAAACAAAGCTGCATCAATAAAAATGCAGACCGGTAAAGAGGTAAAAAGAGAAGACCTTGTTTTACAGCTTATAAAAAACATAGACAAAATGGCAGAGAATGTATTAAAGGACAGACAAAGCTATGTTAATTTTTATAAAGAAAACTGCATAACCTTAAATAAAGAGGTAACAGTAACAGAAGCAGGAGCAGAAAAGCAGGGCACAGTATGCGACATAAACCCTGATTTTTCGCTGACAGTGGAATTCAGTGATAAAACACAGCAAAAAATTTTTTGCGGTGAAGCAATTATAAGAAATTTATATTAACAACAATAAAGAAAGGAGCTGTAAAATAATTTACAGCTCCTTTTTTTGTATAACGAAAATAAGGAACGCCCGTTATGGGCGTTCCCTACAATATTTTTTTGTTTTTTGCGATCTGGACTTTTTTTACATCCCCTTTAATTATTGTTTAAAATACTGATATATATAACATTTCAACATTCCGTTATAAACTTTTCGTTTTTTGTCGGCAGCTTTGCCGAAAAAGCGTTCAAACCCTTCGTGCGAGGTTAAAATATATTTTTTTGCTTCGCTGTACTCGTGGAACTTTTTGCCCATTGCACGATATAAGCTTTCGCAGGCTCTCATATCCAAAAGCCTTTCGCCGTAAGGGGGGTTGCAAACTATTACGCCCTTGCTTTTAAAGGTTTTTGCTTTTGCCATATCGCATACTTCAAAACGGATTTTATCAAAAACTCCTGCATTGCGTGCGTTTTGTTTTGCAATTTCAATGGCTTCGGGATCTATGTCGGAGGCGTAAATTTCAGTCGGGGTATCAAGATGAATATTATCCTCGGCTTCTTCTCTTGCATCACGCCACATGGTTTGAGGAATTATATTTCTCCAGGTTTCGGCAACGAATTTTCTTTTTATGCCGGGGGCTTTGCCTACGGCGTAAAGCGCCGCTTCAATGGGGATAGTTCCGCTGCCGCAGAAGGGGTCTAAAAAGGGTCTGTCCCCTCGCCAGAAGCTCATATCAACCATTGAAAAGGCAAGCGTTTCCCGCATGGGGGCAAGTACGCTTTCGGTACGATATCCTCTTTTGTAGAGGTTGCTGCCCGAAGTATCGATGTAAACTGTACATATATCCTTAAAAAGGGCAAACTGAATAGGGAAGAGAGCTCCCGTTTCTTCAAACGTGCCTGTTATTCCGTAAACTTCGGAAAGCCTTGAAACTATTGCCTTTTTTATAATTGCCTGACAGGCAGGAACAGACGAGAGCTGTGACTTTAAAGAATGTCCCTTTACAGGGAAGGCATCAAAGCGGTCAACAAAGTCCTCCCAGCCTATTCTTTTTACACCTTCAAACAGTTCCTCAAAGGTGCGGGCAGGAAACTCTGCCATTTTAATCATTACTCTCTCTGCCGAACGAAGGTTTATATTGGCAATACATATTGCCTCGGCATCACCTGTAAAGGTTACTTTGCCGTCGCAGATTTCTTCAGGCTCGTAGCCTAAGTTTTTTATTTCGCCTGCTATTATGCTTTCTGTTCCCAAAAGGGTGGGAACGGTAAGTGAAAGTTTTTTCATATTTTTATTCCTGTATATTTATATATCTCCATAAATCGGCAAAAACGCCTGCGTCTGCCGTTTTCTTTATTATTACTGCAAGTATTGGGCCTAAAATAAGTCCGAATACCCCTATAAGCTTTGCGCCAACATACATTGCAAAAAGTGTTATAAGGGGATGTATTCCTATTTGACGGCTTACAATTCTGGGTTCTACAAGCTGGCGTACAACAAGACATACAACATAAAGAAGTATAAGGCACACAGCTAATTTATAGTTGCCCGTTATAAGCATATATACCGACCATGGTATAAGCACTGCCCCCGTGCCGAACACAGGTAACACATCAATAAGTGCTATGGCTATTGCAAGAATAATTGCATAATCTGCAATGCCTCCGCCCATTAAAGTAAAGCCTATTGTAAGCTCTGCGAAGGTTATGCAAAGCATTATAAGCTGGGCACGAAGGTAGGCAAGCAAAGTTTGAGCGAGCTCTTTATTCATATTAAGAAAATATGCTCTGAGCTTTTTGGGAAGCGAGCGGTAAATGGTTCTTGACACCAGTTCTCTGTCACTGCTTATAAAGTAGGTTGACATAACTGTTACCACTATAAAAAGCAATACCGAGGGAAGGCTTACCGCAAACGAAACTGTTCCCTGCAAGATGGGCTTTGCATATTCTAAAACATAGCTTGATATTTTTGAAAAGTTTATGTTTTCGTTTATAAAAATATTGAAGCTGTCGCCGAATTTATCCTGCATAAAGCCTGCTATTGAAAGCCAGGTATCCTGAAGCCAGGAAATTATTTCGTTACGCTGATATATAAGAGCTTTTATTTCTTTTACAAGGTTTGTCCCAACAAAAGTAATTATACCGCCTAAAATAACTGCTGTTATTAAAATCATAAAAACAGAGGCTATTTTTCTTGGTATTTTAATCTTTTCGTTAAAAAAGCGTACCGCAGGGTCAATTATCCTTGCTATTAAGTATGCTATAACAAACGGCAACACTATTATAAGCACAGGTACAAACGCAAAATAAATAAGTGCGATTATAAGTGCTGCAAGTATTGATACGCCTATAATTCTTTTTGTTTTTTTTGACATACTTTTCTCCTGAAATACCTTTATTTTATAAAATAGCTTGCTATTTTGTAGCCGGGTTCAAAAATTCTTCCTTCTGCATTTTTCTCGGTAAAGGATTCTTTTCCCTCTTTTTCACATGCAGAATCGTAAATCATACAGGGAACTGCATCACGGGCGTGTGTGCGTGTTTGTATGGGAGTGGGGTGGTCGGGCATAATCATCATTCTGAAATCAACTCCCGCTTTTTTAAGCCCGTCGGCAATATAGCCTACTACCTTTTTATCTATAATTTCTATTGATTTTATTTTGTTTTCGGTTTCGCCTCTGTGCCCGCATTCGTCGGGGGCTTCCATGTGAAGATATACATAATCGTAATCTCCCAAAAGTGCGTCAAGTGCTGCCTTGGCTTTGCCGTCGAAGTTTGAGTTTATGTTGCCTGTTGCACCTTCTACCTCTATTACCTTCATTTTTGCAATACTGCCTATGCCTTTTATAAGGTCAACGGCAGAAATTACGGCTCCGTTTACATTATACATTTCTTTAAACGAGGCAAGTGCAGGTCTTTTTCCTTCACCCCATATCCACAAAGAGTCTGCTGTGTTAAGACCTCTTTCTCTTCTTGATACATTTACGGGGTGGTCTTTTAAAATTTTTCTGCTTTGCTTCATAATATCTAAAATGGTGGGGTCTGAAGGAAGATATTCAGCTACTCCTTTTCCCGAAATGTCGTGCGGGGGAGTAAGAGTAAAGCTTTCGGGTGCCTTGTCCCACACCATAAGATGTCTATAGCTTATGCCTGCATAAAAGCTTATATTCGGAAGTTTTATATTTTCTTTTACACTTTCTATAAGCTCTGCCGCTTCCTCGGTTGTAATTTCGTCGGAGCTGTAGTCTTTCATATAAAGGTCTTCATATTCGCCTTCTCCGCCTAAAGAAACAAGGTTTGCACGAAAAGCGGTTTCGGTATCCGAAAGCTCAACTCCTATACTTGCCGCTTCAAGCGGTGACCTTCCTGTATAAACCTCTTCGGGGTTATAGCCCATTACGGCTAAATTTGCAACGTCACTGCCCGGTTTTAACGAGTCGGGCACGGTTTTTACCAAAAATACCTCGCTTTTTTTGGCAAGTGCATCTATATTGGGTTTGTATGCTGCTTCCATAGGAGTTTTATTGCCTAAAGCTTCTATGGGGTAGTCTGCCATACCATCCATAAGTATTACTATATTTTTCATAAATTTATTCTCCTTCGGTAAACCTCGTACATCAAAAGTGCCGCAGCACACGAAACGTTTAAGGATTCGCTTTTTTCGCTCATAGGTATGTTTACCAAAAAGTCACACTTTTCACGTACAAGGCGGCTCATTCCGTCGCCTTCGCTACCCATTACAAGGGCAACTGCACCCGAAAGGTCTGCCTCAAAAAGAGTTTTTTCGCCGTTCATAGCTGTGCCTGTTACCCAAAGACCTTCCTCTTTTAACATATCTATGGTTTTTGCGATGTTTGCAACCCTTGCTACGGGCACAAATTCTAAAGCTCCTGCCGCAGATTTTGCAACAGTGCCCGAAAGTCCTGCCCCCTCGTGCTTTGAAACAATTACTCCGTGTGCTCCTGCCGCACCCGCTGTACGGATTATTGCACCAAGATTATGCGGGTCCTGAACCTTATCGCATATAATTACAAAGGGTGGTTCATTTTTTTCTCTTGCCGCATCTAAAATGTCAGAAACCTCTGCATACTTATAAGACGCAATGTATGCCAAAACGCCTTGATGAACCCCGCCTTCACAGAGGGCATCAAGACGTTTTCTTTCTGCAAAATTTACCGGTATGCCTGCTTCTCTTGCCTTTGCTTTTATTTTAAGCAGAGCACCGTCGGGGGAGTCTTTTATTAAAATTTTATCTATATTCCGTCCCGAAGCAAGTGCTTCGGAAACGGAATTTCTGCCATATATTATATCCATAATCAAATGTTGTGCAAATCAAATTTTTCGTGAATTGCTTTTACTGCAGCTTCTGCATATTCACGGTCAACCAAAACTGATACCTTAATTTCGCTTGTTGCAATCATGTGAATGTTGATGTTTGCGTTATAAAGTGCTTCAAACATTTTTGCAGCAATGCCGGGGTCGCTTGCCATACCTGCACCTACTATTGATACCTTTGAAATGTTGTCGTTGCAAAGTACTGCTTCTGCACCTATTGTTTTTAAGTTTTCGTTTAAGATTTCAACAGCCTTATCTTTATCCTCGTGTGTTACTGTGAAGCTTATATCCTTTTTGCCGTCACGTCCTATTGACTGCAAAATAATATCTACATTTACATGCTTCTGAGCTAAAAGTGAGAACACTTTAAACGCTCTGCCCGGTGCATCTTCAATATTTGTAACTGCTATTCTTACAACATTATTATCTCTTGCTATTCCTCTTACAACCATTTTTTCCACGTCATGTACCTCCTTAACAATAGTGCCTTCTTCGTATGTGAAGCTGGAAAGCACTTCAAGCTTTATATTGAATTTTTTTGCTGCCTCAACGGCACGGTTGTGCAATACGTTTGCACCAAGTGATGCAAGCTCAAGCATTTCGTCGTACGAAACATCGCGAAGCTTTGCTGCATCGGGAACTATTCTGGGATCTGCTGTGTATACGCCTGCAACGTCTGTATAAATCTGACATTTGTCAGCCCTGAGTGCTGCTGCCAAAAGCACAGCAGATGTGTCCGAGCCGCCTCTTCCCAAGGTTGTAATATCGTCGTACTTATCAAAGCCCTGGAAGCCTGCAACTATTACTATCTTTTTCTGGTCAAGTTCTTTTAAAACTCTTTCTGTATCAATTGTGTGAACTCTTGCAACAGAATGCTTTGACGAGGTTTTTATTCCTGCCTGACGGCCTGTAAGAGAAATTACGGGGCAGTCCATTGTCTGCAAGGTCATTGCAAGAAGTGACATTGAAATCTGTTCGCCGCTTGAGAGTAACACGTCCATTTCTCTTTTTGAGGGAGCTGTGTTTACTTCCATTGCTTTTTCAATTAAATCGTCTGTAGTATCACCCTGTGCCGATACTACTACAACCATATCGTTGCCTTCATCGTAATATTTTTTTATACGGCTTGCCACTGCACGCAGTCTTTCGGCATTGGCAACTGATGAACCGCCGTATTTTTGCACTATAAGAGCCATTTTTTATTGTCCTTTCCTCATAAGTTTATATTCTTCGTATACTTTTTATTATTCCTTTTATATCTTTAAAGTCGCTTTCATTTGTTTCGGGCAGAAGGTATGCTTTTTCGCCCCATCCGTCTACGTCCAAAAGCTTTGCGTCTTTTATTGTTTCTTTTGTTATTGCCATAAATTTTGCTGAAGTTTTGGCTATGTCAAGGCTTTGCCCGTCATTCCATAATATGCGGTCTCTTTCTGTTTTGCCGCGTACTATTTCGCAAATGTCCGAGCATACTGCACTTGCAGTTGCTTCTTTGCCTGCACCCGAGCCGTAAAACATAACATCGCCAGAGTAGTTACCTGTTAAAACTATTGCATTATAAACTCCCGATACAGAGTATAGGGGATGGTCTTTTGGTACAAGCATGGGACATACTCTTGCAAAAACCTTGCCGTCTATTTTTTCGGCACAGCCTACAAGTTTTATACTGCAGCCTGCTTTTTCGGCAAGCTTTACATCGCGGGCATCTATTTTTGTTATGCCCTCTGTATGAATACTGTCTTCGTTTGGCAATATACCCCACGCAACTGCTGCAAGTATTGCTATTTTTCTTGCGGCATCCTTGCCCTCGATATCGTCTGTAGGGTCCTTTTCGGCATAACCTTTTGCCTGTGCATCTGCAAGGGCAGATTCAAAGCTTTCGCCTTTTTCAAACATCTTTGTCAGAATATAGTTTGTAGTTCCGTTTAATATACCTGTTATCTTTGTAATTTCGTTGCCTGCCATACAGGTGTTTAAAGGATGGATTATGGGAATTCCTCCGCCAACAGATGCTTCAAATAAATAGTAAAGACCTTTTTCTTTTGCTATTTGTAAAAGCTCCTGCCCGTGTGCTGCAACAAGTGCTTTGTTGCTTGTTACAACGTGTTTTCCTGCCAGTAGTGCCTGTTTTGTAAACTGATATGCAGGGGAAACACCTCCCATGGTTTCTACAACCATTGAAATTTCGCTGTCGCGAAGTATAATATCAAAATCCTTTATAAATTTTTCGGCATCAGGTCTTGAAGAAAAGTCGCGTATATCGCAAACATATTTTACTTCAATGTACTGTTCTGTTCTTTTTTTGATAAGTTCTTTATTTTCTATAAGCTCTTCGTAAACACCCGAACCTACGGTGCCGAAGCCTAAAATTGCTATTTTCATCAGTAGTCCTCCCTGGCAAGTATTCTCACAACTCTTACACCGCTAAGCGACGAGAGTGTATCAAGCAAAGCTTTGGTTTCAAACCCTTCGCCCTTTGTGCGAAGAGATATTGTTATTGATGCCACTCCGTTTACGGGAATGTTTTGATTTATTGTAAGTATATTGCCGCCAAAATCGGCAATAACACTTAATATTTCAGACAAAAGTCCTGCAATATCTTCCACCTCAAAGAAAAGTGAAATGGTGCCCTGCATGTGGTTTAAATGAAACACGCTGTCTTTATATTTATAAAAGGCGCTGCGGCTTATGCCTGCTGCCCGTGCAGCCTCGGATGCTGTTTTTACTTTACCTGTAGACAAAAGCTCTTTTGCCTCAAGCACTCCTGACAGAACAGAGGGTACAACAGCTGCATCAACCATTATCATATTTTTCTCCATAAAGACCTCCTTTTGTCCGTCTATCAAAAACAAATGTCTTTATAGATTATACACACACGCCTGCGCTTTGTCAACTGTTTTTTTAAATTTTTTTTATTATTCTTGCGAAAAATCCTTTACATACTTCCAGAGAATTTCATCCTTGTCGGAAAGTATATAGTCAGAACAGCCTACCATTGCAGACTCTCCGTTTACATAATAAAGCCATCCGCTTGAAGGGCCGTAATCCTTTTCGCGGTAATCGCCCATCTTTTGTATATATGCATTTTTGTACACTATTTCAATTTCTTCCTGCTCTGCAAACAAAAGGGTTGCATCAAGCACACTCATTCCCTCTGTTAAAGCTACCTCGCCTTCAAAAAGCTTTTCGTCAATTGCTTCTACGGTTACTGCTACTGTGCCAATGGTTTCTTTGCTTTCTTTTTCGGGCACCTCACTAACGGGAGTTGTTAATACAAGCGAGCATCCGCTCAAAATACATATTGAAAGTAACAAACAAATTGCTTTTGTAAATTTTTTCATTGATTTTCTCCTTTTAAAACTATATCACAAAGCTCGGAAGGGTGCGAAATTATTTTGTCTGCATTTCCTCTTTCAAGCTCTTCTCTGTCACGAAATCCCCACAAAACGCCTACAGAATATGCTTTTGCGTTGTTGCCTGTTTGCATATCAACTATTGTATCGCCCACATAAACTGTTTCTTCAGGCTTTACGCCCATTTTTTCCATCATTTCAAATAAAACTGTAGGGTCTGGCTTTATGGGTTTGCCCTCAACCTGTCCCTTGCAGAGTAAAAACAAATCTTCGCCATACAAAACTTTTACAACGTCCTGAACATTCATATCGGGCTTGTTTGATAAAACTGCAAGCTTTATTCCGCTGTCTTTCAGCTTTTTAACGCACTCTTCCATACCGTCGTATGTAGTTGTAAGGTACATAGGCTCGCTGTTATACATTGGAAGATATGTATTTAAAACCTTTTCCTGCCACTTTTCTACATCCTGTCCTATTGCCTTGAGCGAGTCCGAAATAAGGTCTGCCGCTCCGTGGCCTACTGCGTCGCAGGTCTGCTGTTTTGTTACAGTCCCGAGCGAAAACTCGTCAAACGCCTTTTGTACATAATAATGAATTGTGTCGAGTGTGTTTGCCAAAGTTCCGTCAAGGTCAAACACCACTGCCTTAAACTTTTGTGTGCCCAAAATTATTCGTCTCCTTCTTGTGTTCTTAAGCTTTCAAGCCTGTCAACCGTTTTTTCCATTTCGGACAATGCTGCTCCAAAGCTTTCAAAGTTTCCTTCTTTTGAATATGCCTTTACATCGGCAAACTGATTTATAAGAAGACCTATAAGGTCATCCTCGCTTTCGTGTGCTTCTTCATCCTTTGGCAAGGGTGTCGTTTTACCGAAAAGTGCTAAAACAGCTTCCTTCAAAGTATCTCCTGCTGCCGCTTTTCCGTTATATATTGCTATTACCTTTTTAAGCTCGGAGGTGTCGGAATCTTCGGTTGTAACATAAACGCTCTGTGCAAAAATCAGCGAATTTTTTACAGGGATAACATGCATACCTCCCTTTACAACTGTGGATTTGCTCATTGTCCAGGAAGATAGTGCTTCCGAAACCGAGGCTTCTGTGTCGACAGTGTTTTTCATTGCCGACATCCCCGCAGCAGTTATTCCTTTGGGGAAGGAATAAAGCTTTAACCCTTCGCGGTTTGCAAACAAAATTGCCGTAATATTGTCTTCGTTTTTTATTGTGTAGCTGTTAAAGGCAGTTACAAGCTTTTTGCCCGAATCTGCCAAAGCAAAGTTAAAGGCAGGGGAAAAAGCTGTGTTTTCTGTGTTTTGCACACCTTCTTTTGCAAGTGCCCATTCGTCAGAGCTTGCAAAAAGTGTACGTGCATCGGTGGTATGATATTTTTTATAAACCTCGCTTTGAAGGTTAAATAAGTATGACGGATATTTTGTATGCATAGCTATATCGCCTGGCAAGGGCTGTGCGGAAAAAAGTCCCGGATAAAGCTTTGAATACATTTTTATTATGGCATCGGATGAATCGGTTATATAAAAGGTCAAAGTTCCGTCAAATGCGTCTATTACTGCTTTAACAGAATTTCGTATATAATTTATTTCGTCATAGCTTTCTGAATATGGGTAACGGTCGGAGATTGTGTAGGCATCTATTACCCATTTTAATCTGCCAGCAGAGTCTATTACTATATAGGCATCTTTATCAAACTTCAAAAAGGGAGCCGCATTTTTTGCTCTCTCTAAAATATTTCGGTTTGTTAAAAGACGGCTTTCGTTATTTATATAGCTTGCCGTTAATATTGACATATCGCCCGTTTTTAACGAAAAAAGCAAGCGGTTTGCAAAGGTCATTGGGATTCCTGCGTTGCCCGTGTAGCGGTATTCCACAGTATTTTCGCCTTCGATATAATCTACTTCTGTATACCTTGTGCCTACAAGGGCATAATCGTTTGTTTTTTCGCCAAAATAAATTCTGGGTTCTGTAATTTTATTTGTGCCCTGGGCATAGTTTATGGGGATATTCTTTATAAAATATTCTCCGACCCCGTTTGCCTCCTTCATTACAACGCCATAGCCGTGAGTGTACTGCATGTGCTCGCTTATATAGTTTTTGGAGGTTTTGGGGATTCTGTCTGTGTCAAGCTCACGTGCCGAAATCATTACTGCACGTTCTTTTCCGTTTGCTGTATAAGAGCTTACATCCAAATCGGTAAAGGTATAAAAGCTACGCATACTCTGGGTTGAGTTTATTATTGCAAGCTCTTGTGTTTTATCGGTAATGCAGGCACCGTCAAAAACTTCTTCATTATCGGTAACATCTTTAAGAGAAAGTCTGTCAGATGCCGCAAAATATTCTTTTTCTATACTATCAAGACCGAAGGCTGCCCTTGTAGCCATGATATTGTTTTGGATATACGGAGTTTCAACCGCCGCTTCATAGGGACTTACAAGCACCATATTGGTAACTCCCGCCATTATACTGAAGGCGAGCGACAAAATCGGCAATATTGAAATTGTAATAAGGGTAACCTTTATTTTTTTAAATGCAAGGAAAAGAATTGCCGCAATAAGCACCGCTACCGTTACAAAGGGGATAATTTTATAGTAGTTTATCCATATTGTTGTGTCGATATAGCCTGCACCCTGCACGCCTGCAAATTCACCATACAAAAGATTTTCCATATTAAAACGGCAGGACACCATAAACAGAGCAATAAAAACTATTGCGTTTATTATAACGTGGATGAATATTGCCGTTTCGTGCATAATTTCCTTAAAGCTGTCGATATCCTTTTGCACATAAAGGGCAAGGTATGCTATTAAGGTAAAGGCGGTCTGGAAAATCATTATTGCTCTTGCACCGCCAAAGAGTCCCGATAAAAAGGGCATCTGGAACATATAATAGCCTATATCTTTGCCGAAAATGGGGTCTGATGCACCTACAAAAACGCTTGAGGTGTATGCCATAAAATCGCTGTAAAGATTTTTGCCCCAAACTATTCCCACAATTGCCGATACAAAAAAGCAAAAGCTTAATATCAAAGATTTTCTTTTGAGGATTAAAAGCTCGCTCCCCATAGAAATCATATTATGGCAAAGCATAATACAGTTTGCAGAAAAAATCCCGAAAAAGCACAGAGTAATAAGCCCCTGCACACATACTTTTGTTACAAGGTTTTTTACATATACTATGTCGTAGCCTGTTTCCCGAAGTTCTATTATATCGGTTGCAACGCCTATAATATAGGCAAAAACCAAAAGCAAAAATATAACGGGAACTGCTATTGCAAAAATTCTTCCTGCTTTTTTCAATTTTTACTGCTCCTTTTCAAATATGGCATCGGCAAAATCCTTGGGCGAAAATTCCTGCAAATCGTCAATCCCTTCGCCTATGCCTATATATTTTACGGGTATATTAAGCTTCATTGCTATTGATATTATTATTCCGCCCTTTGCAGTACCGTCAAGCTTTGTTAATATTATGCCTGTCAAAGGTGCTACCTCTGCAAAAAGCTCTGCCTGCGAAACGGCGTTCTGCCCTGTACCTGCATCAAGCACCAAAATACATTCCTTTGATACTCCGGGTAGCTCTTTATCTATAATTTTATAAATCTTTTTAAGCTCTTCCATAAGATTTTTCTTGTTCTGAAGTCTGCCCGCAGTATCGCATATCAAAACATCAACGCCACGGTTTTTTGCGGCGTGGCACGCATCAAATATTACAGATGCAGGGTCCTGTCCTTCGTTTCCGCGTACTATGGGAACGCCCGCTCTTTCTCCCCAAACGCAAAGCTGGTCTATTGCTGCGGCACGAAAAGTATCTGCCGCCGCCAAAAGTACATTTTTGCCCTGTGCCTTCATTTGTGCGGCAAGCTTGCCTATAGAGGTTGTTTTTCCTGCACCGTTTACCCCCATAACAAGTATTACGGCGGGTTTGTTTTCAAGGTCTAAAGGCTTTTCTTCTCCAAGCTTTTCGCGGATTATTTCTATAAGCTCTGCCTTTACCTCTTCGCCTTGTGTTATGCGTTTTTCCTTTACCCTGTCACGCAGCTCTTCTGTAATTTCGTCTGCACAAACGGCTCCTATATCTGCCATTATTAAAGTATCGCAAAGCTCTTCAAAAAGGTCCTCGTCAACACGCACAAAGGCTTTGAATACATTGTCTATACTTTCTGAAAAGGCGTTGCGTGTTTTTGCAAGTCCTTCTTTAAGTTTTTTAAAAAATGCCATATTTTTCTCCTTTATCAGTTAAGATGCATTGCAAGCATTTTGGAAACGCCCTTTTCCTGCATGGTTATACCATACAAGATGTCTGCCGCTTCCATTGTGCCGCGTCGGTGTGTTATTACTATAAACTGTGTTTTGTCGGTACAGCTCTTTAAATACTCTGCAAAACGCAGAATATTGTTATCATCAAGCGCCGCTTCAATTTCGTCAAGAATACAGAAGGGAGCAGGTCTTACCTTGAACACGGCAAACAAGAGTGCCGCTGCAGAAAGTGCCTTTTCGCCACCAGACAAAAGCTGTAGTCTTTGCAGTTTTTTGCCGGGGGGCTGTACCTCTATTTCTATACCGCTTTCCAAAACATTTTTGGGGTCTGAAAGAGAAACCTTTGCCGTACCTCCTCCAAAAAGCTTTGTAAACACTTCCCCGAAGGCTTTGTTTATAACTGTAAACTGTTCTTCAAAGGTTTTGGTCATAATTTTGGTCATTTCGGCAATTATTTTCAAAAGCTCTGCCTTTGCACCTTCAAGGTCTGCAATACTGCCCGAAAGTTCTGTATACCTTTCAAAAACTCGTTTATATTCTTCTATCGAGTCAAGGTTTATGTTGCCAAGGCGTTTCATCTGTCCTTTTAAATCCGAAACCTTTATTTTGGCTTCCTTTATGTCGCCTATATCACTCTTAAGCTCGAGTGCCGAAGAATATGTAAGCTCGTAGCTGTCCCACAAATTGGAAATTATTCTTTCAAGCTCTTCTCTTGTGCGGGCAATTTTTGCTTCAAATCTTGTATGCTCTTCGCTTAAATGCAATACTCTTTCGTTTTTGCTTTTTACGTCTTCTCTTACTTTGTCAAGCTGTGCGTTTTCTTCTTCTTTTTCCCTTGTCATCTTTTCTATACTTTCACGCAGTTCCTTTGAAAGCTTTTCGTTTTCCTCGGTGTCTTTATTTTTTAAATCTATACGCAAAAGTATTGCTTTTATACTATTTTCCTGCCTTACAATTTCTTCTCTTTTGGCTTTTGCCATAAGATTCATTTTTTCGGCTTCACGCAAAGCGTTTTCTTTTTGCATAAGGCAAAGCTCGGCATCACGGTGGCGGTCGTTTACCTGCATACGGATATTGGTTGCCTCTTTACCCATATTCTCTTTTTCTTCCAAAAGCTTTTTAAGTGCTTCTCTTTCTTTTTCAAGATTTTCCTGTGCACCGGTATGGTTTTCTTTTGCCTTTTGTTCTTCTTTTTCAAGCATAAGCTTCTGGTCGTCATACCCTTCGCTTGCGGAGTAGATAAGCTGTTTTTGTTCTTTTAAATTTTTAAGCTCGTCATCTTCTCTTTGTTCAAGATGGGCATTTGTTTCTGTTTTTCCCAAAAGCTCTGTATTCTTTTGAGCATAACCCTGCATACTCTGGCGAAGATTTTCGATATTCTTTGCCAAAGCAATGCCTTCCTCTTCAAGATTATCTATTTCGTCTTCTGTTTTATCAAGCAGTTTTTCTGTCTTTAAAAGCTCTTCTTCCAAAGCGGCTATTTCCTTGCTTCTTCCTAAAATCTGTTGTTTTATGCTACGGCTTCCGCCCTGCATTGCACCGCCGGGCATTAAAAGCTCGCCCTCAAGTGTTACAACCTTTATTCTGTGCGAAAACTGTTTTGCTATAGCTATTGCGTTTTGCGAGTTATCGCAAAGCACAGTTTTTCCTAAAAGGTTTAAAATTATATTATCGTATTCGCTCTCGCACGAAACAAAATCGCAGGCAAGCCCTAAATATCCTGCTTTGCCCTTTAATTTTCCTTCTTCCTCAAGGCGTCTGCCCGAAACTGCATTCATAGGCAAAAAGGTTGCTCTGCCCTTTTTTTCTCTTTTTAAATATTCAATGGCAAAGGCGGCATCCTGCTCGGTTTTTGTAACAATGTTCTGTAAGCTTCCGCCTAAAGCCACTTCAACCGCTGTTAAGTATTTATCCTCTACACTTATAAGCGACGATAAAACGCCACGCACTCTCCCCGCAAGCTCGCCTGCCTGCATAACTGCACGCACACCGGGGGCAAAGCCTTCCATACTGCGTTCCATTTCCTTTAAGGCAGAAAGTCTTGCTGCTTTTGCACTCTGCTGTGACGAAAGAGTGTTGTACTGATTTTTCTTTTCACTGACCTTTTGTCTTGCTAAAGCTATTTTTTGTTCTTTTTCCAAAAGCTCTTTATTTGTTTTTTCAAAAAGCTCTTTGTTTTCTTTAATTTCTTTTTCTATATTTGCTTTTTCGTCTGCCAAAGCTTTTTTTCTGCCTTCTGCCTCGGCTATGCTTTTTTCAAGTGCCTCGGCTCTTTCGGCAAAGTTTTCGGCAAACTTTTCGGCATTTTCTTTTTTATGGGCAACGTTTAAAATTTCTCTCATTGCCTCGTCAACATTTCGTTGAAGATTAAATACCTCGCCGTTTTTTGCATTTATTTTTTCCTGCATTTTTTCACTTTCTTCAAAAAGCAGGGAAATTTTATGTTCAAGCTCTGCAATGTCTTTATTTATTTTTTCGGTTTCGGTATCCTGCAAAGCCGAATCTTCCACAGTTTTTTGTGCAGTTTTTTCAAAGCTTTCTGCTTCGGCCAGAAGCTCTGCAATATTTGCTTTTGCATTTTCTATATCCTTTTGCAGTAAAGCTATTTCGCTTTGCGTTCTTTCAAAAACCATTTCGGATGAGTGAAGTCCGCTTCTTTGCTGTTCGATATCGCCTTCTCTTTGGCGGATTTTTTCGAAAAGCTGTTGCTCGGAAAGTAAAAGATTATTATATGCAAGCTGTGCCGATTCAAGCTCCATTGTGAGATTTGCAAAGTTCTCGCTGTTTTTATCTTCGTCGGCACGGATTTTTTCTATCTGAACTATCGATAAATTAACTTCGGTCTTTTTAAGCTCTTCCCTAAGGTCAAGATACTTTCTTGCTTTTTTGGACTGTGTTTCAAGAGGGCCTACCTGTGCTTCAAGCTCTGTCATAATATCTCTTGCTCTTACAAGGTTTGCCTCGGTATTTTCAAGCTTTCTTTCTGCTTCCTGCTTTCTGTACTTGTACTTTGAAATACCAGCCGCCTCTTCAAAGATATGACGTCTGTCCTCTGCTTTTGTGGACATAATTTCGTCTATTTTACCCTGTCCTATAACAGAGTATCCGTCTCTTCCAAGACCTGTGTCCATAAAAAGCTCGTGTATATCCTTTAATCTGCAAGGTGATTTGTTTATAAGATACTCACTTTCGCCCGAGCGGTAAACACGCCTTGTTACCTCTATTTCGGAATATTCCGACGCAAAAACCCCGCTTGTGTTATCGAGGGTTATTGTTACCTCCGAAAACCCCAGCGGTTTTCTTTTTTCGCTTCCCGCAAAAATTACGTCCTCCATTTTGCCGCCGCGAAGTGTTTTGGCGCTCTGTTCGCCCATTACCCAGCGTAGGGCATCCGAAATATTACTCTTTCCGCTGCCGTTTGGGCCTACTATACCAGTAATCCCGTCGCCAAACTCCATATCTATTTTATCTGCAAACGATTTGAACCCCTGCATACTCAGGCGTTTTAAAAACATTTTAACACCTCTTTATCTGCTTTTTGTCTCGCCCAAGCTGAAAATTTTTAAAGCAAAAAATACTTGAACATATTTTACCATATTTTCTTTTATTTTGCAAGGATTTTTAAGGGATTTAAAGGTTATTTTAAGGCATATTTTATCATATTTTTATGTTTTTTTAATATTATTAAATAAAAGGGACAAAGTGTGTTTTTAAAAAAGGAGGTTTTTTTGTGAAAAATAAAAATAAAATGACCTTAAATCACAAGAATATACAAAGGCAGGAGATTAAAAAGCCAAAGCTTTTCCGAGGTTTTTTTGTAAGGTGCGTTATTTCTGCCATTTTGTTTTGCCTTCTTTTTTTCGGCAGCAGCTATTCTGCCGCTTTGAAGGAAAATGTAAAGTTGCTTTTAACAAAAAGCAGTGATATAAATGTTTTAAAGACCTACGCCCAAAGCTTTTTTGAAGAGTGCAAAAAGGTTGATATTGCATCATTTTTAGAAAAAATTTCAGAGTATGAGTAAATAAATTTCGGTGCAAAGCATTTGCTATAGGATTTAGCGGATTTCAAAGAAAGGTTTTGTGTTTTGTAGGGGCTTGAGTCCCCGGCAGCCCGATTTATTAAATGCATTATTTACGGGAGGGCGTGGAAGCCCTCCCCTACAAAATGTTATTAAATATAAGGTAATATCAAGGTAGTGTGCAACGTTTATGATGCACCGAAAAAACGGTTTGTCGAAAATCGCCAAACCCTACCACAAAAGCACTGAACAAAAAAGTTATGCAAAAACAGGCGCTAAAAAAGCGCGGCCTTCGGCTCGAGGGAAGACTATGAAATAGGCTTGCCGAACGGGAAGAAGTTAGCCTTACTTCATCCTCCGCACCAAAATCTGCTCAAAAATTCATACGTTTGAGGTCCTTTGGAGTTTTTAAATAATAAATTTTGTTTCAGTCAAGGCAAAAACGCAGGAAATATGATAATATTTCCGAGGCTTTTAACAAT
>JAZSDN010000083.1:0-1802 GCA_045531205.1 Clostridia bacterium
CCTCCGACTTATATTTTACAGCAATTGTTGGGGATGTTACGGTGTGTTGTGTTGTTTTGTTTCTTGTGTACCGTAAATAATCAAGATTAAAATCAATTCTTTTTCTCCATTACGGTGTGATATATTGATTTGGTTACGCACACCGTAATCAACTGCAATTTCATGCTATTATCTGGCGTTGTTTACGGTGCAACATACACAAGTAGTCGTGCTCCACCGTAAAGTCGATGAATATAGCAATTAAAATATACCCCATAAAGTGGACACGCCAAAAATTTAATTCACCGTAAATACAAAAACAAATATTTGGTTATCCCCAAAGTATAGACTTTTTGTAGTATCGTGGCTGTTGTGATATAGTTATATTAATTCACAACGGAGGTATTGCATGAAAAAGAATCCTTTTACTGCTGAACAAATTGAAGAACTTAAAAAAAATCCATATACTCTTTCGGTTTCAGCTAATGGTATCCAATTCACTTATGAATTTAGAATACTAGCTTTCAAAAAATCCCAACAAGGTATGTCATCTACAGAGATTTTTAAAGAGGCAGGCTATGATGCTAGCATCTTAGGTAAACGCTGCATGTATGATTTTCTTATGACAGTTAAACAACATGCAAAGCGGCCCGAAGGAATTCAGCCATCCCGTTCTGAACTGAAGTCTCAGATAACAGCATGTGAAAAAGCTGTTGGAAATGAGAAAACAGACAATAAAGAAATTCAACATCTTAAAGTTCAGATTGAAAAACTTGAACAAAAAATAGAGTTTTTAAAAAAAATTTCTCTATGGGATCCGCCAGATATTCTGTAACGCCACAGTACCATATAAGAATAAGGTATCAATTGATTAGAACCGAATTATCGAAGGAAAGCAACCATCTAACAGTCAAGGAACTTTGTTCTTTATGCAGTGTGTCCAAATCCGGATATTATAACTGGCTTAATAAAGAACCAGCACGACAACAACGAGAAGAAAAGGATGCTACTGATTTTCAACTGATTTTGGAAGCTTATAACTTTCGCGGATATGCAAAAGGTGCTCGTGGCATACATATGCGTCTGCTTCATATGGGAATACGAATGAACGTAAAAAAAATACGTCGGTTAATGAAAAAATACAGTCTTTATTGTCCGATTCGAAAAGCTAATCCATACCGTCGCATGGCTAAAGCGCTACGCACAAATGCAGTAGCAGATAATCTGTTGAAACGTGAGTTCAAGGAACATGGTCCAAGAAATGTTCTTTTAACAGATATCACATATATTCCTTATAACGGAAAGTTCTGCTATTTATCCGTTATAAAGGATGCTTTTACAGAACAGGTGTTATCTTATGTGCTCAGCATTTCCCTTGAGGTTGATTTTGTTCTGTTAACAGTTCAGAAACTCATAGCAATACATGGAAAAAGTATTCCAGAAACAGCTATGATACATTCAGACCAGGGGTGCCACTATACAAGTGTTTCTTTTCGGGACCTGTTAGAGAATGTTGGTTTGCGGCAATCCATGTCCAGACGTGGTAACTGTTGGGACAATGCACCTCAGGAAAGCTTCTTCGGACATATGAAGGACGAATTAGCTCCAAAACAGGCAACCTGGACTTGTTTTGAAGACGTTTCTCATGATATAGATGACTGGATGGATTATTATAATAATGACCGTGGTCAATGGGGATTGAATAAACTGTCCCCAAATGAATTTTATCAATACATAACAACTGGCAACTATCCAACATCCATGAATATATAATTTACGGTGAAAATTTTTCTTATGTCCTTGACATGGGGTACACATTAATT
>JAZSDN010000002.1:0-74942 GCA_045531205.1 Clostridia bacterium
GTCGCAATAATAAGCCGCACCGTTCCAAGTGCCACCCGTCCAATTTCGGTTAGGAATAAATGTTGTGCAAAAATCGGTGTTATTTACTGTGCTTGTATCGGGGTCATAGTCACTCCAAAGCAACATCCAACCGTGTTCACACTGTGAAAGTTTCTTTGAAGGTGTAACGGTATGGTCTGCCGTCATATATCTTGTACCCGTCCACAGAGGTTTGCGTTTAGCGTCGTGAATTGTTTTCCAGCCCTTATAGGTGTTAGCTCCTGCTAAATAGTTTGAATAAATTGAACCGTCAGCAGCAAACGCATAAATCCAACCGATTGTTGTTGATGTCTTATGAACAAAGTATCTGTAACTTTCAGCAGTTTCGGGGTTTCCTGCTGTTCCTGCAATAGCGTAAATGGTATGGAAGCCCTGCGCCATATTGGAAATTTCGGTCAATACATTTTTGCCTGAACCCGAACCATAAGAAAATTCAACGCCGCCCTCAACATTTGTAAACAACAAATCCTTTGAGATATAAGCGGAATCGTGATTATGATTTGAAGCCGCCTTACCTGCAAGAGCCGAATTGATAACCTTATTTTGTACGGGATTGGTGCTTGTTGAATTAAGTGCAGTATCAACGGTTATTGCATTTGCACCCGCTGAAATACCGTCAAGCTTTGATTTATCTGCCGCACTCATAAGACCTGCCGCACTCGTTGTTGCATTGCCGTATGTTGTATTGGTGTCCTGTGCGGGAATGCCAAGAGCGGTAATATCAGACTTTGTAACCGCCGTTGCTCCGCTTACGTGACCTGTTGAATCTACTGTTACTTTATACAAGCCCGATGTTTTAGCGGTATAGGCGGGGTGTGTATAAGCATTAGCTCCCGCTGCGATACCTGCAAGCTTGTTCTTTTCAGCCGTTGTATAATCATTGGTTGAAAGACCTTTGCCACTTACTTTATCAACCTTGTCGTTAAGTGCCACAGAAAGCCCTGTAACCTCGCTTTGTGCGTGGGTATGACTTGTATTGGCTTTGCCTGAAAGTGCGGTTGCAAGTCCGTTAATGTCGCTCTGTGCGTGAGTATGAGCGGTATTCGCCTTTTCTGCCAACTCTGTTTCGATTGCTTCAACATCTGTTGCATTCGCATAATTGGAATGGGTGTGACTTGTTGCCGCATATTCAGAGTGAGTATGATTTGTAGCAGCTTTTCCGTCAACGGCTGTTTGCAGAGCTTCAACCTCTGTTGCACTTGCATAATTGCTGTGGCTATGTGTAGCCGTTGCAAAGTCGGCAGCGTGTTTGCCGTCTACTGTATCAGCGTTACCACCGCTTGCAGGAAGCGTGGTAGGAATTGCGGGTTTGTCGCTCAAATCATCATAACTGCCCGATGTTGCAACATTGGCAAGTCCTGTAACCATACTTGCAGGGTGACTTTCGGGGTGAGTATACTGTTCGGGAATTGTCGGCTTATTTGACAAGTCGTTATAATCTCCGCTTGTAGCAACATTTGAAAGACCCGTAATCATATCAGTAGAATGAGTTGCAGGGTGAGTATAGTTGTTTGCTCCTGTTTCAATATCATTGAGCTTTGCTTTGTCTGCATAACTCATTAAACCGCTTGCTGTTTCTGTCGCAACATCGTGTGTATGGTCTGCATTAGACTTACCGCCCAAAGCTGTGTTCATAGCTTCGGTTGTTGCATATTCAGCGTGAGTGTGTGAAGCGTCAGCCTTGCCGCTCATTCCTGCTGTATAGGTTTCGTTTGTAACAAGGTCTGTATGAGTATGACCCGTAGCCGCATATTCTGTATGGGTATGACCCACCGCCGAATAAGCTGAATCGTGGTTATGGTCTGTCGTTGCATAACCTGTGTGAGCGTGGTCTGCCGTTGCATATTCAGTATGTGTATGGTTTTCGTCTGCCTTGCCCTCAATAGCTTCGTCCATAGCGTCAAGCTTTTCTTCAAGCTTTACATTTGTTTGTTTGTACTGAACATAACTTGTATCACAAACCCACTCATTAGGTTCATCAAAACTGCCCGTGATAGGATTGTAATACTTGCCCGTAAGATTACCTGCGTTATACTGTTCTGCCGTAATAGCAATATAACCGTCTGCGGTCATTTCGGTAGGCAGAGCATAAACGCCTGTTACCTTATAATTGCTGTCAATATAAGCATAATAATACATTAGTCAACACTCCTTTCTGTGGGGGGATTTTGGCGTTCTGCGAATGATTGTTTGATTGTTTTCATAACTGAAAACCTCCTTAAAAATATTTACAAAAAGCACACCCGTTAAGGTGTGCTCAATGTTTAATTATTTTATAGTCACTTCAATGTGCGAATCGTCAATGCGTTTCATTACACGGTAGCCACTTTCTGCCGCTGTTGCTATGCCGTCTGTGGAAGGTTTACAATAGCCGTTCACTTGACAAGTTCCGTCGTCTACAACAATGACTTGACCGACCAAGCCAACGGGCGACCATTCTTTTCTAAATTCACGGCTGATATATTCCTGTTCGGGGTTATAATCGGGATTTATAACATATCTCGTTACCTTGTGAGCAGGTATAACCTCTCCTGTTTCTTCGTTTGTACTTTCAGGGATTTCAACTTCTTCTGTAAGCCATTCACCGAATACATCTTTAAGGTATTGACCTTGCCAACATTCACTTGCAGCATTTCCGATAAATCCACCTCGAACAGATATTACACCCAATATATAATCATCGTTGCTATTGGCAAGTTTGATATATTCACCTTCAAGTGTAACAATTCTTCCTCGTCTATCCTCGTTGTTCGGGTTTCCGTCAAGCCATTCATAGTATTCAGGGAAGTCAGCACCACTTGTTAGAAAAGCTTTCAAACCTCTTGTTTGTCCGTCTGCGGTTGTTCTTAAAGCGTTACTTCTACCCGTAGTATCATTTGTTCCGTTGCCAATAATAAAAATGCTGTGATTTGATGATTGAGAACCTACACTTACATCACCATAATCTGCATAATTGTTCATCTGTCCGCAAACAAATTGATAGCCATTAGCTACTGTTTTTTCACCAAAAGCTGTTGAAACTGTTCCTTTAGCTTCACACATATAGCCGTGAGCAAAAGAGGTATTGCCGCTTGCAATTGCACCATTACCGCCTGCGTGAGCACCCATATCGCCGCTTGCGGTTGTATGTCCACCTTCAGCGTGAGCAGCACTGCCGCTTGCGGTTGTGCGAGTTCCTTCTGCGTGGGCGGTTTCGCCACTTGCTGTTGTATATCCTCCCTCTGAATGAGCACTGTTGCCGCTTGCGGTTGTTTCATATCCTTCTGAGTGCGAGTTACTTCCTTCTGCGTTTGTGGCGTATCCCTCAGCGTGAGCATAAGCGGAGCTTGCAGTATTTTCGGTAGTGCCGTTAGTTCTAACAAAATCGCTCAAACCACTAATATCGGTGGTAGAATGGCTGTGACTTGAATTAGCCTTACCTGCAAGAGCCGTGTCAATTCCATTAAGCTTTGATTTATCTGCCGCACTCATAAGACCTGCCGCACTCGTTGTTGCATTGCCGTATGTTGTATTGGTGTCTTGTGCAGGAATGCCAAGAGCGGTAATATCAGACTTTGTAACCGCCGTTGCTCCGCTTATATGACCCGTGCTGTCAACTGTGACCTTATAAAGACCCGATGTTTTTGCGGTATATGCAGGGTGTGTATACTTATTCGCACCTGTCGCAATGCCGTCAAGTTTTGACCTGTCGGAAGCACTCATAAATCCTGCCGCTGTTGTTGTTGCTGTTGCGTGAGTATGTGAAGCAGCCGCTTTTCCGTCAACTTCACTTTTCAATACTCTACCTTGATTTGCGGAAAGTGCAGAGTTCGTTAATGTGCTTGTAAGATTATCGACAACCTGAACACCTTCGGGAAGTTCCGCACCCGTTACAAAACCGCTATCGTTTGTCAGTTCGCTTGTTTTTGTAGGGATATTTGATTCAACGGTGTTTATAGCTTTTTGCAGCTCTGTTTGACCTTTCATAAATTTTCGGAAAAACCAATTAAATACACCCGCAGGCGGTTTATATCCTCCTGTAAAGCCGCTTGCTTTAAGCTGGTCACTCGGCTCTGTACCGTCATTGCTGCCCCAATCAAAATTAAATATATTTTTGAAATCCATATTTGACCTCCTTAATCAATCGGTAAGACTTCTTCGTTACTGTCACTACCCGTTGCACCAAAATAGCCGCCCACATCAGCCACACCCGCATTTTCTTCAAATGCAAATCCTGCCGCTTCGTCATATTCACCCTCATTTTCGGCAAAAGAAAAAGTACCTTCTAAAAGGTACTCATCTAATCGTATTCCTATCGGCAAGAGCGACCTTATGATTTGGTGAGCCTGACTTGAAGAAAGCCCCGCCTTGTTGATAATTGTTATCGGAACGGATAGTGTCTTAATCGTACAAGGCTTTTCCGCTTCTTCGACGATAATATCAGACGGGTTACAACTGAATGTTTCACATACTGATTTAATAATGCTGTTATAGCTGCCATTTGACAAAGTACGCATTATTTTAGCTTTAAGCATAATTAAATATTGTGCGTCTGTTGCTTTTCCTCGTTTTTGACCTAATCTATCGCCGTACAAATCAAGAGTTTTACCCGTTGCTTTGTCAAGTGATAATATAGTGTCAACATCGTTTAAATCGCTTCGCAAATTTAATTTTGACAACCGCCCAATTTCAAGAATCTTATAGTTATTGCTGTTTGGCGTTTTTTGGTATACATCGGGCAAGTTTTTTGCGTGATTTTCTGCATTGTAATGTTTCATCAAATCACCTCAATAGTCACCTGCTTGCAAATGCAGTTTTCATAATTGTTAGCCATTATGTTTGAGGTAGTCCAAGTGTTACCGTCTGTTGATAATTTAAGTGTAGTTACTTCCTCAACACCTGCTACTTTGTGTATTTCGCCATATAGAGCAGATAAAATTACTGAACCACCAACACCCAAACTTTCAACATAATCTGTTATATTATTCTTTATTTCTTCTATACCGCTGTCACCTTCAAATTGAGTGCTTACATTCACTTGAATATTGACATAAACATCAATAATTGCAGTATGCGAAAAATAAACTGTGTACGGGTTTCCTGCTGCGTCCGTTATTTCTTGACCAACACTACCTGTTGTTTTAATGCCTATCGGCTTTTTCTCAAAAATAGCTTCCGCAATCTGTTGATGATAGTTTTCACCGCCCTGTACATAACATTCAAAACTATGCGGAGGTCTGCCACTTACGGTTTCGTCCGATTCGTTAGCAATAACACCTACACTCTCAACTGTTGGAATTCGCATAACTGCGGCTATAATTGACGGTTCATTGCAAGCTCCCAATCCGTTTCTTGCGGTTTCAAACCTTTTTCTTAAAGCGTAATCGCTTTCGGTTTCCTCACCTTTATAAACAAGCTCAACCGATACAATTTCTTCAACATTTGCAGCAGGATTAATTATCTGTGTAATATCCTGCGGAGCAACATTGCCGATTTCGCCGTTTTCTGTGCAGTCAACTTCCAAAATCGCCGTATCGCCTGAAACAACCACATCATTATTGTTGTAATAGGTTATTCCGCTTTCTGTACCAACCAAAAAGCCCAATGGAACGGTTGTACCGTCTGTGCCTTTTACAGTAACCTTAAATCGTGCGGCTGTTGCGGGATTTCTGCTTATACCTGCAAAAACACAAAGTCTATCAAGACTTACACCCATTGCCGTGTTAGGAAAAATTGAGTAATATACAAGTTCTATTTCCTCACTCAAAAGAGCTTCATCATAGGCGTTTATGCGAATAAATTTACCAAGCGGCGTGTTTTCTTCTGTGTTTATATCCTCACCGAACAAATTCTTTGCCATTTGAATTTTTTCGGTTAGAATTTCATCGTAAGTGCGGCGTTTATAGCCCGTTTCACTTATTGCCACGAATTATTCACCTCTACTTTCTCACCGTCCGAATTGTGCGCTGTGAAAGTGACGGTTAAATTTCTTTTATTTATTTCACAGGAAATTTCATCAATCACAAAAGAGCTGTCAACTTGTAACAGCCCTTGTTGTACTTCGTTTTTTACAATGTCGTCCAAAAACATCAAATAACACCGTCCAATCGTTTAGCAAGCAATTCATTGATTGTGCTATTGTCAGCCGCAGCCGTTCCGCTACCTGTCTTTTTATCCTGCTGTGAATCAGTATGTTTACCCAAAATATTGCTAAATGTTATTCCCTCGTCGGGATTTAACCACCATTCACCTTTGTTTGTGTTCAACACTGTTTCAACTGTTTGTCGCAGTAAATCACCGCCCGATGTCATTTGAATTTCACCGTTTTCAATAACAACATCACCATTGTTAAGTTTAAATCCTTGCATAGTGTTACCTCCTTAAATAACACCTACTATAATGCAATCGCTTATAGAATGGTGTCCGATTGACGGAGTAGTATTTTTTCCGTTTCGTGCTTCCGTAATATCTCGGTCAGCACAAACGCAAAAAACAATATCGCCAGCTTTTAAGGGTGATTTAACAAGTATCTTTTCTGTTTTTTTGGTAATATTCGGTGAAACAGAGGTTACATATCCGTCCGATTTAGAGGTGCTAATTGATACGCTTGATACATATTCAATCGTCTTTTCGGTTAGTTTGTATTGAGCAGAATAAATTATTGGAACATCAGGAATTGGTGCTTTCGCTTTTGCCGTTTCTCCAATTTGTTTTATCATTCCCAAAGGTTGTATTTTTGCGGTAGCTCCACTAACAGATAAAATCTTTGCAAGAAAAGCAACATTTAAGTCTAATAACTTCTTCTCTATTGCATTATCTATATAAGTTGCACCACTACTCATTAAATCACCTCAAATTCTGTAACAGCTTCGTCAGGGTTAAATCGGTGTTGACCGCTTCGTATGCGGTATGTTCCGTTTGCGGTCATAGATTTTATTTTAATAATGCCTGCCGTAGTCATTCTGTGTTGCAATAAGCATTGTCCGTTAAAGCCTTTTACAACTTCTTTGAAATCTTCGGCGGTCTGTTCTTCCTCAAATGCTTCGGGCGAACCAATTAACCCTGTTTCTTCTGAAAGAGTAAAATTTATATTGTCACCGTCTTTAATATAACGGGCATATATTTTGCCCTTGCTTACAAAAACGCTTATTCCGCAAACTTCGGCATATTTTTTGATGTTATTCATCAAATCGCCGTCAACAGTTACCTTGTCTTTGTAAGTCCAATCACGCCTTACTTTAAATACTGCTATCGGGGTGTTTGTTCTTTTTAGCAAATCTTTTAAAATATAGCTTGCTTTTGTACCTTTGCTATATGAAATGCTCTCAACTGTTTTTGTTGACATATCATCAAGACATTTTATAGTTGTTATCTTATCTACACCCTCATATTTCGTGTAGACTCTTTTAACAAAGCCGTTAAAAATAACGCCCGTGTCCCCTTTGTAACCTGCTTCAATAGATATTTTGGACTTGTTCTTGAATTTTGATATTGTGCTGTCCGTTAAATTGAATATATTAATTTCAGCTTCATTAGCTTCCATATCATCATCAAACGGCACAACAAACTCAAAATCAAGTTCATTTGATTTTATCGTCACATTACCGCAGATTACTTTTGCTTCACTACCAAAAACACCTTTTGGCAGGTTTATAAAATCCGATTTTGCAATATCGTGCAATGCCTTTACAAAACGGCTTGCGTGTTTGTTTTGCTTGCCGTTCATTACAAATTGAGAATTATTCAATCTCATCACCGCCATTATTAACTATCAAAAGCACCGTTTCAGAAAGATTATCAAAGGTTACTTCTGTTTCCTGTCCGCTTTCGTCCATTGGAACAATTTCAATAGCAGGGTATTTGTCAGGTTGAAATAAATCTCTAAAAAGCGGCACTCCGTAAATAATAGGCTCTATGCAAATTTCCTCACCGTCTTTGCTTAAAGTAACAGTAAATAAATTCGCTGTGTTGTTGTAGTCAATTCGCAGACTAAACCATTCATCGGCAAGTAATATCTCAAAGGTATAGGGAATAATTTCTTTGTTTATGATTATTGTATCGTGTTTCATAAATATCCCCCTTACTTATAACCCATTAGAAGCTTGCTACCAATCTTCAAAGTTGTTGCGTCGCCCTTTCGTGAAAAACATTTAGGGTTATTATTAATAACCCATTGGCAGGACTTGCCGTAACTTTTATATTTGTTATTCACCAAACTCCAAACGGTATCACCTTTTTTTACAGTATGGTAAACCGCTGTTCCCTTGCCGTTCTGCACTTGTTGAGTGCCGCCGTTAGTGGTTGCAGCCGTTCCGCTGTTGCCCGTTCCTTCAATGTTTGCTTTGTCAACCCAGCCGTAGACATTGCCTTTGTCAGTGCTAATCAAATGATATTGATGTATTGAATAGCTTTTTGTGCTGATTTGTGTAATCTTACAAGTGCTACGCCCTCTTTTGGCTGCCGCTTTTTTTGCGTCAGAAGATTTATATACATTGCCACCTTTAAAAACAACGATTGAGCCAACCTTTAATACAGGATTATTTTTTTTGTCTGTGGTTGTTGTTTTCGGTGGATTGTATGCGCTTTTGGCAATGCGTACTTCAACAAGCTCCATGTCAAAATTAGCACCGCCCCAAATTTTATAATCTTCATCGGTGTTAAAAGACCGAATTTGAAAATTTCCCATAACATTGCGTCCGCTGTAACTTATTAAAGAGCCGTTTGTTCGCAAATTTTCAATCTTTGAAATAATATCTTTTGCCGTCATTGACCCCGTAGCAACAATGCTTCCATTCAATGAAATGGATTTAGGTTTATTCCTAATAGTTGCGGTTAAGGGCAAACCCTTTTCCGTAGGGTGTTCAGTTCCTTCTGTATCTCGGTTTATTGTTTCTTTTTCAACGAAAATCGGTATATTGTTTATAGTCGCCATAATTCACCAACTTTCAAGGAAAAAGGGAGCGTTACCGCTCCCTTAAACCTCTCTTAATTTCGGATTTTTGCTGTCAAAACTGTCAAAGGTTTCGTCAATCGCTTCTTGAATCCAGCGTTTAACTTTTCGTGCCATTGACCTATCATCATTTGTACCGCTTATGTTTAAAACAAATTGCGGTGAATAGTTGTTGTTTTCAACCGTGTTGGTTGTATATGTGCCGCTATCACTTTCGGGAGTATATGAGGATAAACCTAACATTTCACCCGTTTGCGCCCAAAGGCTTATTCCTCTGTTGCGCTTATCCTTTGAAAGCGGGATAGCCATTTCCTTACCGTCCTCGCCAAAAATGCTCGGTTTTGTCGCTATACCGCCGTTAGCATATCCGACACCTCTGTATGCTTTGGTTAATGAACCGTATCTTGACACAGCATATCTTACAGAAGCTAAAATATTGCTCAACGGGTCATAAATGTTTTTGTCAAAACCTGCTCTTGCGTATGCACGGAAAGTTGGGTCTATAACTTGCATAAGACCCTTTGAAGGAATACCCTTTTTAGCGTTGCTATCCCAAAGGTTTATTGCTCTCGGATTACCACCGCTTTCGGTCTGCATTTGGAACAATGTTCTTTCAACATTTGCAGCACTATATAAACCTTCCATTTTTAATGCACGAATTACTGTTGTACGCCATTGCTCAACGCCTTTTGAAGCAACATAATCCGCAAGGCTTAATGCTCCCGCTTCGTCAAATATCTTTTTAACCCAAGCGGACATTTCGCCTGTAATGGTTGATACCATTCCTTTACCGATATTTAACGATAAGCCACTCATACCGTCATAACTTACACTTTGAGAAATTGCACCAACCAAACCTTTTGGATTGTCAATGTAGCTCCAAAGGTCAATATCGCCTATACCGTTGGCATAGTTGAATGTAGGTGATTTTTTACCCATAAGTTGTGCTGTGCGGTCTGCGGGTAAAACTTTCATGCCCTTTGGTGCATTTGGTATAAATACATTTCTGCCTTTTGGAATAAACGCATTTCCGTTAGGCATTTGTACTAACTCTGCACCTCTGCCGTCATTAACAACTGCGTTGCCGCCTTTGTGTCCGTCAGTTCCTTTTGCGTAAGGTTTCCATTTTGTTACCCTTTTTTCAGAGCCAAATTCCTTCATAATCCAGTTTGCCGCTTCAAGCACCTTGTTTACGGGAGCAACAGACGCTTTAACTGCGTCTTTCCATACCGATACAAGAGCGTCAGCCAAGCTTTTACCTGACTTTTTCAGTCCTTCGCCCATTTGAATAGGTAATTTGGAAACTTTGTTGACAATATCTTTAATGTTATCGCCTACAACCTTTGACACATTTGCTGTCACGGTTTCGGAGTTCTTCAAAGAAGCCCACAATCCGTTTAAATTGCCAAGATTAAGCCCGTTTACTTGTTTAAAGAACGATTCTGTCTTTTCACCAAATGAACCTAACTCTTTAGCTATATTTCCGAGCGTTGAGGTTTCTTTACCTGTGAGTTTATCCCACCAACCGCCCTCTTTAGGTAATTTGCCGATGTTTGCAAGGCTTTCAAAGAAAAGTTTTGTGTTTTCAAATGCCTTTGAATTCAGTCCACCGACCATAGTAAAGAAGTTTTTAACCTTTTCACCCGATAAATGACCTAAACCTGTGGCAATTTTTGAATAGTCAACTTTTCCTGCAAACCAACCGACAACACCACCCTCTTTGGGTAGAGATTTTAAACCTGCCAAACAATCAAACAATGCTTTGCCGTTATCAAATCCCGCTTGCTTCAAAGTGCTTACGGCATTAAAAAATCCGATAACCTTTTCACTTGAAAGTTTGCCAAGCCCTTTGGCTAAACTGTCATAATTGATACTGCCTGTAAACCAACCTACAACGCCACCTTCTTTGGGTAAAGATTTTAAGCCTGCAAGACATTCAAATAATTGTGTAGCTCTTGTAAATCCAGCTTCGGGGAATGTTGCTACTTTGGTAAAAAATCCTGCTGATTTTTCAGCAAAAGTATTTAATTCTTTGCCGAGTTTTCCTAAATTTGTACCACCCGTAAAGAAACTAAATATATCGTTTGCCGCCATTTTGAGCATAAAGCTTCCAAGTGAACCAAAAAAGCTACCTATTCCGCTCATATCTACACCTTGAAAAGTGCTAATCATAGGTTTTATTGCGTTTGCAAATGCCGTTAAATCTTCACCGATTTTGGGAAGTGAACCCGAAATACCTTCTCCGATTCCTCCGATTACTGCACCTGCAATTTTGCCAACTTGCCTAAACAAATTAGCAAGGGTGTCACCACCTGATGTTATAAATTCGTTAAATCCTTTTATTTTTGACAATGCTCCAAAAGCAGCAATTATTGCCGTCATTCCACCAATCGCTATGGCAATACCCGCCATACCTTTTGCAACAACTGAAACAGGTATCACACCAACAATACCTGCTAATTTTGCTAAACCTGAACCAACAAGACCTAATCCTGTGATTATGCCGAGCATTTTAATAAACGATTTACCGTCAGATAATTTAGCAATATGAGGTGCAACCGCAGCAACCGCAGCTCCGATTATAGTAAATCCACCTATAACAATAGCTAAATTTCCCATAGCTTTTAATATGGTAGTTGGTTTAATTTCTCCTAAACCTAACAATCCACTTAAAAAGCCGCCTTTGCCGTTACTTCCACCTTTACCGCCACCGAAAAGACCTTTTACTTTTGACAATACGCCAGTAATTTTGGATATGCCACTTATCGCAAGAATTCCACCCACAACACCACCTATTGTTGCGGTTATTCCTTTAATAGTGCTTTGCAGTCCTTCAAACATACTGCCGCTCATTTCCTTGCCTGTAAAGCCTTTATAAATTGCCTTAACTATGGCTGCAACAACTTCTCTTGCCGCATTTACCAACAAGTGTCTATTGTCAATGATAATTTTTCCTAATCCTATCATTAAATCAACAACACCCGTTGCCAATACGGGAGCTATTTTGGGAATGGCTTTTACCAATCCCTCGGCAACAGTTGACAAGACTTTTAAAACTTTGGGGAGAATTACGGGTATTCCGTCTGCCAAAGCTTTTATGCCTTTGTCAATTAAGCCGTTGACGATATTCATTATTTTGTCGGTGTCACCTTCTTGAATACCGTCACTTAATATGTTCTGTATTTGGGCTAAACCGTCATTAACAACCTTCATACCACTTGCAAGCTTTTTCATAGGCAACTGACCTAATGTAGCTCCAAGTTGTTTAAAGTTTTCTGTTAGTGTACGAAGTTGGTTAGCAAAACCGCCGCCTGTTCTTTCATAGTCGCCCGTTGCGTTCTTTGTTTTTTCCATAACATAGTTATAACGCAACTGCACCTTTTCAGCTTCGGTCATATCGTCAATTGATTTTTTAATGCCTTTGTTTAGTGCGTACTGTTCCAAGTTTGTTTGGGTCATTACAACACCAAGTCGTTTCAGGCTTTCGGTTTCACCCGTAAATATGCCGTTTAAAGCGGTTGTCGCTTCGTCAATGCTTAAATTTTTGAATGACGCAATATCAGCGGCTTGTTGTGTAAGTGCCATAGACATTTCTGCGGCTTTGTCTTTGGTAAATCCCATTGATGTACCCATATCACCAAACAAGGCTGCTGTATCAAGTGCTGTTTGTTGAGCAAGACCCATTTTGGTTGTGGATTTTTTTGACCATTCCATAACATCTTTTGCTGAACCGTCAAACTTTCCTAAACCTGAACCAAAAGCAACATCTACTTTGTTTTTGGTTTCTTCAAGGTCACTTGCCAAGCTTGCAAACTTACCAACCGCTACTGCCGCTCCTGCCAATCCTGCAACCAGCGTTTTAAATGACACGCTTGCTAATTTTTTTAATCCTGTTAGAGCTGCGCCACCTGCTTTTTTTGCAATGGTAGATAAATGTGTTTTGACCTTACTCAAATCGGTCTTGATTTTTGTAAAACTCGTTGACGCAAAATCTTTAAGGCTTTTTTTCATCTTCTCCGCTAATGGTGTTCCCTCTTTTAACGAAGTTTTGACTTTTGTTAAGCCTGTGTGCATTTTATTTACACTTATCTTACCAATGCTTTTAAGCATATTTACAAAGCCTTTGCCGCCTTTTTCGCCCTGCTTCAAAGCTTGTACAGTTGCATTAACATCTGTTTTTAAATTGCCAATCTTTGTTTTAGCAAGACTTTTAAATGTACCTAAAACAATAGAGCTTTGCACTTTACACTTTGTCATAGCGTCAGAAATTTTGGTAATCGTGTTATGCGGCAGATTTTTAATATTTGACTTGAATTTATTTAAAACAGCACCGCCGTCTTGTATCGCTCTGTTTACAGATTGAAACTTTTTGGTTGCTCTTGAAATAGATTCACTTGATTTTTCAACATCATCAAAAGCGGTTTTTAACCCTTTTGTTGCTGTTGTTGTATCTTTAACATCTTTGGTAACTTTTTTTACTCCGCTTGACATTTTGGTTAATCCATTGTCTATGCCGCCTGTTAAAGATGTTTTAAACTGCGCCATTTCTTTATTGGCTTGTGTTAAACCGCTATTGTCAATATCAAAGCTAATTTGAATTAAATCTTTACGGATTATATTTTCTGACATTTATAAACCTCCTTTCTCGGAGATTAAAAAGCACTTTAACGAGTTGCTTTTACTTATTGTTTTTCCTTTTTATTTCTTCCATAACAAAGTCAAGAGCTGCGTTAGCTTCTGCTACTTCCTGTGGGGTCATTTGATGAAAAACTGTGTTGTAATCAAAATTCGCCATATCACAGAAAATTAACCGCCAACAATCCCAATTATTTAGCACTCTTTCCTTTGTTTGCTGTGGTGTTCTTTTTGTTTCGAAAATTGCCCTGCATTACTTCACGGGCAAAACCTGTAATTGCTTCGTATTCTTCCCATACTTCGCCGCCCTGCATTACCTCACGAGCAAAGGCAATTACTTCGGATTGTTCATCGGCTGATTCAAAATCATCAATATCCATGTTTTCGGGAGACACAATAATATTATCCAAGATATATTGAGCAAATTTGTCACTGCTGATATTGGAAGAATCACCAATATAGTTTTCATCAATAGCTCTTAAAGCTGTTCTGATACCTTTAAATTCAGCCTTGTATACCTTGCCGTTAATTTCTTTTTCTTCAACTGTACCGACTTTATCTCTGCCGAAATCATCAAGTTTAAGGCGAGGTTCAACAATTACATTTTTAAGAAGATATTCTGCCAGCTTTTCATTACTTGTGTTAGGGCTTGTTTCGCTAATATACGAGCTGTCAATAGCTTTGTTGTAAGCGGAAATGCCGTTAAACTGTGCAATGTATGTTGTGCCGTTGATTTTCTTTTCTACTTGATAAGGTGTAAATGCCATAATTAAAACCTCCTAAAATTAAAAGGGGAGCGTTACCGCCCCCCTATTTTTACTTTTATTATTTTTATGCTGTAGCTTCTGTAACGCCGTCAAATACGCAAAATACAAATTCGCAGTCTGCCGCTTCCGCTCCAAGTTCAATTGAAGGAGCTTCCATAACATTAGCTTGCGTACCGCCACATCTTATACCCATTTCCTTGTTTACACACCAAATAGGGAAAGGTTCTTTTCTGTTCTTCAATCCAATAAGATAACCGAATTGAGGGCTTGTGGGCTGAACAGTAACAGTCATATTGTGAATGTCGTTGTTAATTTCTGACTTAATTACATCGCCCTGCGCTCCCACAACAGGCTCAAAATAGCCTTCTTCTTTTTCCCAAGAAATCATATCCTCGCCAAGACCTGTGATATATACACCGTCTACAAGAATAGTACAATCTTTTGCGTTATATCTTGATACCATAACTTAACTGCTCCTTTCTTATACGGTAATTTCGCCCGTGATTTTAGCGGTATGAATTGCACCTGCAAGAGCAAACTCAAATTGTCCGTAAGGATAATTGCGGGTTGCTCTGTCGCTCTCGGTTGTTGCACTTCTCAATGCGAATTTAGTTGAGTAAGCACCCGAGCCGTCGTCATTTTCAGCAATCATACCGTTGTTAAAGCCTTCAACAAGAGCTTCAAGCGTTGCAGCTTCAAGCATTGCGATACCGCTGTTTGTATAAGGCACTTTCTTGTTGTTGTTGAATACCTTCTGTGTCTTGTAAGCAATGTTCTGAATAACAAAATCCTTGCTATCAATTACATCTGCATATTCGCCGCTTGCAACAATGCCCTCACTTGTGACAATATCGCCAGCCTTTTCAAGAATGGTGATACCGCCATTCTTATGTACCGCTTCAATATCTGCGTCAGCCATATCAAGAGCAGGAACGCCCTTAATAATCATGTTCTTATAGGTAAAACTGCCTGCTGAAAGTCCTGTGGCTGCGCCGACAACGGCTGCTTCGGGATATGCAACATCTTCACCTGTGTAAAGCACGCAAACAGTTCTATCAAATTCACTGATAGTCTTATAAGCGGCTTCAAGTTCTGACTGTGTTGCAAAATGAGTAAAATACATCTTATCCGTTGTTTCGATGTAGGTTGAAACAGATGTATTAAAATCACCGAGAACAATAAGTTGTCTCCAACCCTTGTTGAGATATTTAGGAAGCACGTCGGTAATGCTTTCGCCACCTGTAAGAATTGCAATTTTTTCAGGTGCGTTATCCTGCATAAACATAAGATTAGCAGCCTTGTATGCGTCTGTTTCTTCATTGTAAACTGCTGAAACTTCATCAAGGTTGCTGTACTCGCCGTAAAGTTCTGCTTCTCCTACTACATAAAGCATAGGAAACCAAGTGCCTACCTTGCCAACGGGTTTAGCAAGGCTAATTTCTACTTTTACATCAAGTGCCATATTATGACCTCCTTAATAAAAAATTTATATATTTGTTTTTGCCGCTACCATTAAGGCAGCGATTGTAAAACCAATCATTCCCGATAAAGGGATAATCCATAAAAGGTGTACTGCGTTAATCAATTTAACCAGCTCCTTTACTCAATAGGTTCATTGACTGTGATAACAGAATCAGTTGTAATTTCTTCCGCTGAAATTCGGAAATAGGCAACTGAATCAGACTTTTCTGCTGCGCTCGCCCAATTCAAGAAAGCCTGCGTTTTAATTTCAATGGGATTACCTGCCTCATCATATGTAAAGCCGCCTGTTGACAGGTCAGTTGTAAGCTGCTGTCCCGTTACTTTCGCAAAACTGCTGTCATAAAGATGAAAATAACATTTTGAAGCTAAAGCACTTCCTAAAGCCCAAGTAATACCCGAAAAATAAATTGTATCTGCCTTCGTTACAGGAATAAAGCCCGTAACTTCCATTCCGCTTTGAGCCGATTCTGTGCCAGCCGAACCAAGTCTTGTACCTGTTTTCCAACCTTGACCGCCGTTATAAGCAGAACCGTTAGAATCAATCGCTTGTTTAAGCAAGTTGGTATATGTTGTTTCAGGCACTTCCGCAACAGCGGTAATTACAATATTGCCCGTTACCGAAGCAATGCTAATTACACCGTTTGAATATGCCGTACTTGTAATATCAACACCGCCCATTGTCACTACAACGGATTTGATTTCTCCCGCTGTAACTGTCAATGTAGCCGTGTAACTGTCACCTGTTTTTGCGGTAACAGCCGAATTACTGTTTGAAACATTAGTAAGGTTGTTTGTAACTTTATAAGTCGTGATAATTTCGCCTGTACCATATTTAACAGACCTGTCATATCCTGCTCCATAGCAAATAGCATTGATAGTATAGGTATCAAGGTCAACACAATAAACCACAAAAGAAGTGTCCTGTGCGGTGTTGATTGTTTTGTTATATGCTGTATCTTCCTTCCAACCGTCATACTGATTTGCACGGTTAATACAAGCTTCGGGAGTACACATTCGCATTACTGCCGTAGGATTGGAAGTATTGATATTTCCAATATTGATATAATCCGTTAAAAGATTATGGATATGACCGTGAATGTTGCCAATAAGCGTTGCGGAGTTCTTGCCTGTGAAATCATAAGCAATGCCGCCTGCCTTTCCGCTTGCTCCGTTTTTATATCCGTTAAGATAATAAGCAAAACGATATGTGCTATCAATGCAATACCAATCAAGCGGGTGGTGTGATAATACAAGGATTTGCCATTCCGCAACATCTTCTTTTGCCGTGAGGTCAAGAGAAGAAATGAACCATTCAAACTGTGCTGTTGAGCAACCAATGTTTGAATTGCCTGTTTCTGTTGTGTTTACGCAGATAACACGCAGTTTAAAATCCTCAAAATCACGGTAAAAATAACCGCCTAACTTATCACCCCACACAACATTATCGCTGTATGATTGAATAAATCGGTTTACAAGGGCTGTATGGTCAGCGTAATAATCGTGATTGCCCTGTGTTCTCAAATTCGGTGCAAATCTCAAATCAGCTAATACGCTGTTTATGGTTTTGAAATCACCAATAGCATTTTCAAAATCCTCGACAGGATAACCGTCTGTGTAATCGCCAAGAACGGCAACTGCGTCAAGCTTTATTCGTTTGTCAATGTATTTCATAGCTTGACAAGCGTGTTTCACGCCGTCTGTATAATTACCGTTGCCGTAATGCAAGTCTGATATAGCAGCAAAAGTAAATGTTCTGTTTCCTTGTGCAGCTATAATTCTATTAATCACACTTTCGGCTTCGGCTATTACATAATCAGGAATAATTTCAATGCCTGTTTCAGTAACCACATCGTCAACAATTTCAGCTTTATCCGCTTCTGTGAAATAATCCGTACCTTTAACGGGAGTGTAGCCGTCAGCTCCGTTGCTTCCGTCCTTGCCATTTGTACCGTCTTGACCGTCTGCACCGTCAAATTCACCGCTTTCCTTTGCTTTTGCAAGAGCAGTTTCTATTTCGGTTGTGACATCGGTTTTTCTTACAAAAAGACTGTCGATGTTATCAAGTGTGTCTTTGTTTGAATGTGTATGTTTCGATTCTTCAAGTTCAGGCAGGCTTTCTGTTACAAAATCAATAGCTTCATCAAGTGCGCCCTTCACAGTTCCCGAAGCGTCCACAAGGTTTTGGTGCGTATAGCCTACTTCTTCGGCAGGAACAAGCTCGTCAACTTTTCTGTAGTCAGTTAAATCAACATCAACGCTTTGTGTGCCGAGCATTTCCCAAGTATCGTTGATATAGATATGTTCGGTATAAAGGTTGCCGTCTGATTCGGTGTCCTTGAGCAGATAGACAGTTGTACTGCTGATGTTTTCTGTAGGCAGACTGTCAACAACTTCAATTGCGAATTTTGGTATTGTTGATAACTGTTGCTTTATAATGTCATTCTGTGCAAGCAACGCCGTTATTCCCATATATTTTGTACCATAAGACGGTTGCTGATTATGATACCAAGCGTTTTGAACTTCCACCGCTGACATATCGCTCGGAATTTCCGTTTTATAAGCAAGAACGTGCCCATTGTGTGTAACACGGGTTTTTGCTGTCGGGTCTGTTGCGAAACCGTCAAGTGCATTCTTGTTGTTGTGGGTGTGCCTTGCTTCGGTATTTGCCGTAAGGTCTGCCGCTTGTTCCTCTGTTAAGCCGCTGCCACTGCCGCCGAGATTACCTAAAACTTGTAATTTTCGTGGTTGTTGTGTCGCCAATATTCATCACCCTTTATTAAATAAGTGAAGAAGTCCACGGAATTGTACCCTCTGCGTCCTCATACCACTCGCCGTTGATGTAATACTTAAAAATGTATTCCTCATCATATACGGGTATAGCAACCATATTAGGGAGGTTGCCGTGAGCTTCGCTTGTAGTAGTTTCTACACCGATACACATATTGGTTTCGGGGTCAATTTCCGCAAAGTTATAATAATATAATTGAGCCATTATTCTATCTCCTTGTAATAAATATATCGTAGTATTTGAGGTTGTTCCGTTTCATTAGTTATATTGAACACGATATTTCCCTCATTTTTTTCGATTACCGCTATACTTTTAGTAGATTTCACATCGTACACATTATCATATACAGCTATTTTTTCAGCCGCTACACTGTCTTGTAAATTTGTATTATACGAACATACAAAAGCGTGTAACACAGTATAATCATAATGTTCACTTGATATAACAAATGATTTTCCAGCAGGTATAACTTTACTTCCGTGGTGTGTATGATAACTCGGAATAACTTTTGTTCCAAGAGTTACACCGCTATCAGTTGCGGCAACTTTGCCCTCACGAATATCATTTGCAGTAGCGTCAAATGAAATTTCTTCATCTACCAACACCGCAGGATATTCATTTCCCGCTTCATCTACCAAAAGATACATTTCAGGTTGTTCCGATACGCCAGCATTATAACCCTCGCCATATTGAGCTTCACAAGCTTGCTTGATTAAATTGCCGTATTCCTTTGTATCTGTTCCATAAGGCACTTCAACACCGTTGCCGATTATAGCCGCTTTTATGTTGTCAAAATCGGAAATCGCTTGCGCTATATTTTCTTGTAAGCTTGCCATTAATCAACACCGTCCAATCTGTTTTCAAGTCGCTCGTTTACCTCGTCATAGCTTTCGGGCTTGACATATTCTGTTTGGTTTATTGTCGCTGTTTCAATTTCGCCCTCGCCTGCTTGTTCTGCGTTTTCAATAACATCAAAAGTTGATATAAAGCAGTCAAAACCCTGCGAATATTCATACTCCGAAGTTATTAAATTGCTTCTATCCGACACAGCACCAACCGATTGAATGTCAATGCCATTATCTTTTAGATAAATCGTGCCGACATAATCAAGCCATTCACGGGCTTTACTTGCAATTGCTACCGCTTCGTCATAATCATCGGAATGAGATGTTATGCTTATTGTTAAACCAACAGGTTTTCTTGCTGTACCGTCCTCATATATACCGTATGTTCCTTTGTTTTGGCTTGTAGGTGTTGTAATGTTATAGCCTAAATAAGGATAATCGGGCATTTTGCCCGTTTGATTTCCTCTAACAACTAAACATTGCACATATTCCTTTAACCCTTTTGCCAAAACTGTTCTTATGTGTTTAATATCAACCATTTTGCTTCACCTCATTAAACACACTCACAAATTTAAGGGAGTAAGCATATACACCCGTAAAATCGGCATTTTCAAGCTCCGAAGCAATAGAGTATTTATTCCCCTTGTATATTATTTCAGCACCTTTTAAGGCACTTGCAAGCGGCGTAAGCATATATAAAACTCTGTCTTGCTCGGTCAAAGTTCCCTCTGACCTAAACAACTTGCTTTGCCTATGTGAAAGAATAGCTCCGTTTAAGGTTGTTTCTATTCTTCCACCTTTTACAAGGTCGCCGCTTTCGTTATAGCCGTCCTCGGAATAGGTGACAGCGGTAAATTCTCTTGAATATTTTCTTATTAAATACTCAAAATTCATATACTGCATTTATCAACCCTCCGTTTTCCAAGATATACTTTCAATAAGGTTGCCTGTATCTACAAGAGGATTACTGCTACCTTTAGCTTCTTTTGTAGCCCAACTGTTCGGGGGGCTTGAAATGTCACGAATTTTAGTTTTTATAGCGGTTGCCATTTGTTCACCGTACAAATCAAGCAAATCATCAACGGTCATTTTACCGTTAAGCACTTGATTTAATGCTCTTTCCACTTGCTTAATTATATTGTCAACATTTTCATCGTGTCCTGTACGCAAAAATGACCTTTCGGGGATTTTTACCGACTTTGTAAGCCAATATAAGACCTCAAAACTGTCTTTTCCGTTATCCTGACACAAAAATAGTTCACCGCTATCGGTTTTTAGCGTCCATAAATCGCTAAATTCACCTGCTTTTTTGCCTTTGGCTTTGGGGTGAACAGGAACAGTTAAATATTTTGATTTTTTTGCAACAATATCCGCTCCATATTCGTGAATTCCAGCCAACCAAGCGTGTTCACCTTTTAAAGCTCCAACTTGCACCTTTTTGTCGCTCAATGTTTCTAATGTTTTGGCAATTTGGGGGAGATTATCTATTTTCGTAGTGTATTTAACACCCATAATTATTCCCCCTTACCGCCATTTTCTTTGTGCATGAACAAAACGCACTCGGGGTTTAAGGAAATTTGAAAGCAATTCTTCTGCGTATTGCCACAAGAGGGCGTTTTTGTCGGTATCTGCAAAAGATAACGACAATCCCTCTATGCTTTCACTTAAAACGCCTGTACCCATCGTTTGAATATCAGAGAATTTAATTAAAAACAGCCTTACACAAGACGGCAAGGCTGCTAAATCTTCATCGTTATTCATATCAAATTCAAGCGTTGTGTTTGCTTTTACCCATTCCAAACCACTTTCAACAATGAGTATATCCCTTTCGGTTATAGGTGCAATGCCAAGTTTAAGCTTCTGTACTTGTTGTTCCGTCATTCTCTGCACCCGCCTTTTCAGCAGATTTATTGCCCTGCTTTTTAGGCTTTTCGGCTTTTTCTGCTGCTTTAGCGGCTTCTTCGGCTGCCTTTGCTTCTGCTTCGGCTTTAGCTTTCGCTTCTTCCTCCGCTTTTTTTGCAGCTTCTTCCTCGGCTGCCTTTTTAGCCGCTTCTTCGGCTGCCTTTGCTTCTTCCTCTGCTTTTGCTTTGGCTTCTGCTTCGGCTTTTGCTTTTGCCGCTTCTTCTGCTTGTGCTGTTGCAAGGTCGGTAATCACCTTATCCTGCTGTTGCTGTTGCATATTTAATTTGCGGCGCATATTCCAAAATGTACAACCCATTTAAAAACCTCCCTTCTATCATTTTCGTGAAGTCACGAAAATGGTTTAGCCAATCTTGTGTTTAAGACAAGCAAGAGCAACCTTCTTATGGTCAACTGCAAGTGTCCAGTTTTCAGCTTTTTCAAGGTCAACATTTGCAGGGTACATGTGATTGGGGTCTGTATATGTACCGTCACTGTTCCAAGAAAGACCACGGGGGTGAATAATCTGACACCAACGGTTGATAAGGTAATTCTTTGCACCAATGCTGTCACGGTCTGTTTCTGTACCGACAAAGCCTTTGGGTGAGCCGTCCTGACGAATAAACGCACCCTTACCAACGAAGTATGTGTCATATACATCACCATTCACAGGCATACCGTCGTCAACTCTGATTGAGTAGTTAAGGTAACGCTCCATTTCAACACTTGACTGTGAAGGGTCAAAAATAGGATTACGGGTAATCATGCCTTTCTTTTGAAGGTCTGTGTATGTTGCAGAGTGCATAAATACCATACCGAGTGAATCGTAATGGTCGCCAAGAAGCTGCTTTGTATCAAGAGTTGCAGCGTCAGAAATACAAGCCGCAGCACCTTCCATTGCTGAAATGTCATTAACGTGGTCTTTAAGAGCATTTGCAAAAATACCTTTAAGGATAGAAAGGTAAACTTTCTGCTCTCTTGTGTTTCTCCAATCAGCAATAAGCTGAATAATTGCGTTCATAGGGTCTGCACCGCCAAGAACGTGAGCAAGGTCTGTGCTGCCCCAAGCTCTCTGACGAATAAGCAGGGTTGCTTTTGCTTGCTTTGTGGTAATGTTACCTACGCTCACATCTTGCTCGCCAAATACATCTTCCTCACCGTCAAGAGCGTTAAACATAGGAAGGTCAATAAATCTGCCACCCTCGGGCTGACCGTTAATAAGCTCTGCTACCTGTGAATCAGGTGTTGCAATGCCTGAATTAATAAAACTGTTACGCTCGGTTGTTCTGTCAATAACATACTTTGAAAATTTTTCGGGTACGATTTGCATATTTGCAATAGTTGTAACTGCCATTGTTTAAGTCCTCCTTATTACTTTACCCCTGCTGCCGCTCTAAGCTGTGCAGCCAATTCGGGGTTGCTTATTTCAAGCTCCATTTGTTTTGTGATATTAATTTGTCCTTCGGCGAATGGATTTACACCGCCGTTAAGATTGCCACCCTTTGCAGGTGTACCGCCTTTTTCTTTAAAGCGTCTGTTGACTTCCGCAGTAACAGCCTTGTCAAAAAGTTCTTTAAAAGCTTTAACTTTGCTGTCGATTTCTGTTTCATCTTCACCCATTACAAATTCAACAAGTGAAAGTGAGGTATCACTGCCGTCGTCAAGTCCCGCTTCTTTAATTGCTCTTACTGCATAAAGACGATTTTCTTTATCAGTAATAGCTTTTTCTCGCTCTGCAATCGCCGCTTCTTTTTCCTTAATCTCAACTTCTCGAAGTTCGTCGTCAGTAAGTTTGGCTTTTTGCAGATTTTCAAGCTTACGCTTCAATTCTGCATTTACTCTACGCTCCTGTGCCATTGCCTTATCAAGTCTTGATTGAACGATTTTATCAAGCTTTTCAAGGTCAAGAGCAGGTTGAGGTTCGGGGTCAGGGTTAGGCTGGGGTTCGGGGTCAGGTTCGGGGTCTGACGGTTTAGCGTGTTTTGCCAATTCGTCAAACTGTTCCTGTGTGATTGCACCGTTTTCCAGCAATGCTTTGAGTTCTTCAAGTGTCATTTGGTTTACCTCCTAAAAAATCCTTATAGAATTTTGTTTTTGCCACCATATAGATAGCTAAAAAGTGTATAAAAAAAGAACGCACCATATAGATACGCTCTTGATTTATCAAAGAAAAAAAGCACTGTTTCACACAGTGCTTTCTCTTTTCAGTTGGAGCAGATAGAGGGAATCGAACCCTCACAATTAGTTTGGAAAACTAACATTCTTCCGTTAAACTATACCTGCATATTGGCGGGAAGTAGAGGATTTGAACCCCTGAACCATTACGGTTGCTTGTTTTCAAGACAAGTGCAATAACCCACTCTGCCAACTTCCCATATTTAGCCGTTGCGCTGTATCTTATCATTAGCCATTGGGGAAAAAGTCGTTAAAAAAACCCAATACTTAACTTCTCGCGCTTCAATACTCGCTTACGGCTGTTGGTGCGTATGGTGGGAGTTGAACCCACAACAAAACCGCTTTTGAGGCGGGTGCGTCTGCCAATTGCGCCACATACACATATTTGCTCGTCTGTCCGAGCGGTCAACCGTAACTTTCCGATTTGTCAGTACCATTCCAAAGAGGAAAAATTATGCCTTTGCAGCAAGCAAAGTGGCAGGGATAGCAGGATTTGAACCTGCGAATGCGGGAGTCAAAGTCCCGTGTCTTACCGCTTGACTATACCCCTATATAAAAGTGACCCTTGCACCCACCCAATGCAAGGGTCTAAGACATAGAAAGGAGAAAATACTGAAAAAATCCTCAAAAAATCAGTCCACTCTATTCTATATTAGTATAACATTTTTAACTTTTAAAAGATATTGACATATTACACAAAAAAACTTATTGAAATTTGGTTATTTTGCAAAAATTCTATGCAGGAATATGTTTTAATCCCACATCTCACCGTTTTTTGGGTATAATTCAAGCACTTTATAAAAATTCGGGATTTCTTTTATCGGTTTATTGTTTTTTAAAGCTGTTAAAACTTCAATTTTTTCGTCAAGCATTTCGTTACTATCCAAGTCAAAGAATTGACTAACTTCATAGCAATCTACTTGAAAGAGCAAATCTAAAATTTTTTCCCTTTTTTCTATCAATTCTCTTTCGGTCATATTATTCACCCGCCTTTTTAAGCAGTTCTTCAATCAAATTATCCAACTCGGCACACAGTTCGGGTTTGTCTTTGCGTAACATATCAATCAAATCAGGTCTTGTTACGCTTAAAGAAGCATAGTTTGCAACAGTTTCTTTGATTCTGTTACCTTCCCTTGCGTAATATTGCTGTCCGTGTCCGTACTTTACAGTGCCATTCGCTCTATATGTACCCTTTGATAATGCGTCATAAATATCTTGCAGGTTACAAATACCGCCACCCATTATATTGCGTGATTCGTAATCTCGTTCAACTTCCATTGCAGTGCGAAGCTTTTTAGCTTCTTTTTCATATTGCTTATATGCCGCATAATCTTCCCAAGAGGGTTTTCCATTCGGCAAATATTTTTCTCTTGTATCGGCAATCTTCTTTTTGTAGGTTGTTTCCAAACGATTTCTTATAACTTCGTGTTCATTATTGTGTTTTTTGAACAATTCGGCTATCTCGTCACCTATATCGTCTGATGTATTTCTGAATGTATCAATAAGCGGCTGTTGCTGTGAGCTAAACCAATTATTATACTTCTTAACATCTTTTCTGCCGTACATATCAAGTAAGTGCATTTGTTCGTGCAGAGTAGTATTGACTTGACCTGCAATGTTATCGCCCTTTAATTTAGGAATATTGAATTTAACATCTACAATCTCGTGATTGTTTGCTTTGTAGCGGTAGTTAATAGCGTGATTTTTGCCGTGAGAAATCTTAAACGGAATGTTGTTTGCACTAAAATTCTCTAACTTACCTAAACTTGCATACAATTTCAATGCGTTCGGGTCTGCTCCCTCAATATTATTGACAAAATCAATAAGTTTTTGAGTGTTCTTGCCCTCTGCTCCTTTGGTAAATGCTTCGGGATAATCGGACATTTGCAATTCAACCTTTTCAGGTTCAATCTGCTGTACTGTTTGTTTAGGTTGCACCGCTTCCAATTTCTTGCCTGTGGCTTTTGCAAATTCTTCGGGTGTCATAAGGTTATATTCTACATAACAACGACAATTACAATCGTGAGCAGCTACACCGCTTTGTGACGGAGCTTTCGCTTTTACTCCACCACCCAAATTAAACAACTCACCCACCTTAACGGTTTGCCCTTCCATTTTTATATGATTAGCACCGTTTCTGCTTAAAGTGGTTTTCCAACCCTTTTTTGTGTGTTTCCTTTGTTGCGGTCTTACTCGTTCATCTTTCATTGTTCGCCAAGTTGCCGCATAGATTAAGTTGCTACCTTCAAGCCCTTCACTTAAATGCTCTGCACAATCCATAAAGCCACTTTCAATATTTCGGTGTGTTTCAGTTCTTGCAATGTTCTTTGCCTTGCTCTCGCTTACTCCAATTCGTTCAGATATGCGTTTTGCTGCCTGCTCGTATCTGTCACCGTTCATAAGAGCAATGTTTAATTCCTCTTGTATTTGATATATAATATCTGCCCTGTTTCTTTCTAAAATTCTCGGCAATGTTAATTTGCTTATGTTGTTATTTACCGCTTGTTTTAGCACTTCGGGGCGTACTGATATATCTTTTGTAACCTCTGCAAGTTTCTGTGCTGTATCTGCCTTTTTTATGGCTTCTGCCATACCTTTGTAGCACTCCGAATAAGTTTTATCAATAAGACTTATTAATTCTTTTTTAAGAGCTGGGGTCATATCATCAACATTTTTGACTATCTCATTCAAGAACCACGCTTTATTTCTATTTGCGTCAAGAGTTGCGGTATATATTCTGCCGTCCTTGTCAGCGTATTTAACATATTGTTCTGCAAGAAAATTGTTGAGGTCTTTTTCAAGGGAGCGGTATATTTTTTTTATCTTTTCTTCTGTTAGCTTTTCACGGCTTTCCTCAATTCTGCGTATCTCATACAGCAGTTCATTAAGGCTTGTTTTTGATTTAGGCAATATACCACCCCCTTTATGTTAGTTTATTCATCATCATTATTGGGATTAGGCTCGGTTTCACTGTCGTTATCATCATCGTCACCTTGTACTTTTTCGTACAAATCCATTGCTCTTTCTTTTTCTTCCGCAATAAGTTCCATAATAAAATCAACATCATCAATGCCCGATATCTGCGAATATACCCACGCTTTCGGCAATCCTGCTGAAATAAGAGATTGTGCCGTTTGTGCTTCTGACAATCTATCAAGCGGGAAATTACGATGAAATTCCATACAGAATTGAAGCGGGTCAGCCTTAATGCCTTTTTTAGCCCAGCTTGAACACAATACTTTCCACATATGTTGTGCGGAGTTCATTACACTTGCTTCAAAGGTTGCACATTTCGTTTCAAGACCGTGCAGCTTAAATTTCAGTGAAACACCGCTTGCTGTTCCGAAACTTTCATCACCCAAATTCGGAGTTCTTGAAAATCTGTATATATTATCTTCCAATCTATCCAAATGATTTTGAGTGAATGTATCATTGATATTTTTGGTAAGCCATTTTACGGGGTCGCTGCTTTGGTTCATTCCAACGGGAGGAATAATAAGGCTACCGCTCTTTTGTGCTTTTGTAATCACTTCATCGTCTGCATTAAGGTTAATCAACAACATTGCGTGTACAAAAGCTTCAAGTTCATTTGAATTATCCGAGATAACCTTGTCAGCGTCGTCAATAAGAGCAAGCACCTTTTCAGCGTCACCAAGATATTCTTTGTTGTTTGCGATACCTTGCAAGGGGCAATAATCAAATAGATGTTCCGCTTTATCAACAAAGGTAAGTGAAGTAAGTTGACCTTTAAAGATATATTTGTATTTGTTGTCGTAAAATTCAGCAATCCACGAAGCAACGCCGTCTATATCTTTAATTTCGTAATATCTTATGGCAAATTCAGGTTCGGAAATATCTATATCTGACATAGGAATTGTTTCAAATCCGTGTATAGGCAATACTCTTTCTTCACCCTCTTTGTCAATATAGAACAATCTGCCCGAATAACCGTATGTACTTGCGAATTTGGTTGTTTCCATATCAACGCCAAACATATTATTGCGGGTAGTAAAGTCGGTGAGCCTTTTTGTAACTTCATCAACTGCTTTTTCACCGCCCGTTACTTCCTCTGCTTCATCTGTATCGCTGTAACTGTATGTAATAGGCTCTCCTGCAAAGTAACCTGTTTTAAAATCAATAATTTCACCGAAATAATCATTATTGATTTTGTTATTTATCGGGTTTTCTTCATCTTCATATTTGGGAGTTCGTGAAAAAATCGGCACACCTTCCGCAATAGCCATATATCGCTTATAAAGTTTCCTGTTATAATCGGCATTGGGTTTGTGCTTTTGAATGATTTTGACAAGCAGCTCTGCTGATATGCCATTTTTACGAATTTCCTCTATTTCTGCCGTAAAATCAGGCAGCAATTCAAGCTCTGTTCTTAACATTCTTCCCAGCCTTTCTTTTTTTGGGTTTGTAATTTACTATTTTTCTATCAAAAATGATTTTGCCGTCAGGAGTACGGGTAAGCCCACACCTTATACAAACAAAAACATCATTAATTTTTTGCCATATATGAGGACACATTAAATGCACCCCACTTGTTCGTAAGCTTTGTGTATTTTGGGAATTTGAATAGCAAGCCAATCTACCATTTCTTCATTTCTTGCCCAACCACCGTCATAAGCAAATGTACTTTCCTGCAAGCCGCTCTCATTAAAAAATGCGTGTACTATTTCGTGTCGTAAAATTAAATCTTCACAAGCCTTAATAGATTCTGCTTCTTCGTGTTCCCAACCTTTATGAGTGCTCATATCACAATAGACAATCTGTTTTGTGTAACCGTCACAATATCCCGATATAGAGCGTCTTTCAAAGGCTTCTTCTTCGTCATATTTGCGTTTGATAATTTCATAGTCTGTGCCTAAAATATTTACTTTCATTACAACCTCTTTCCTGCCTTAACCTCACCTGACAACATAGGAACATTAAAAGCGTATCTTAATGCGTCTATGCCGTGGTCGTCTTTACCTACGGGTTTCGGCAATGCGTTACCAAATTTATCTTCTTCCCAACAATAACTGCTCATTTCTCGGATAATGTTCACGCAATCTTTATGTATTACGATTTCGTAACCAAGAAGCCAATATAAACCAAAGTTAATTTCGGTCTTTTTGCACCCTCTCGCCCAAATACCATTCAACGCTAATTCGTCTATGCGTTCAGGGCTTGCACTATCGCACATAATATATTGCTGTTTGCATTTATCTTTGAGAATCGGAACGAGCTGTTGTGTCAGGGATTTTAAAGTGTAATATTCATCAAATATGTAAATGATTTTCTTTGTTTTATCTAAATGTGCTCTTATTAAAGCGGTATAATCGGCAGAATAACCGAAGTCTAATCCGTTATACACATTATCAAAATATGGAATTTTATCGGTTAAATCTTCAACGTGGTAATTATCAAAAATAAGACCTTCCGCAATACCCCAATCGCCCAATCCTGCGACACGGTAACGGCTCGGTCTATTCTTTTTCATTTCCTCAAACATTAACCTGTCGGCTTCGTCAAGCCATTCATTACAAGTGTAGTTTGTTGTCAAAGCAAGAATATTCGGGTCAACAACATCAAAAAAACGCCGTTTTGAGAAATGCTTTTCACTCCACGGGTTCATTGTCATTGTTATTTGTTTAAAAAGCGGGGGATTTACAACACCTCGTATACTTTCATCAATGAAGTTGAAATCTTCCTCTTTGCTAATCTCATAAAATTCTTCTATCCAGCACCAACAAAGAACACCAACATCAACTGATATTGAGGTGATTTTTAAGGGGTCGTCTAAACCACGGAAATATATCTTTTGTCCCGTTGGTATATAGGTCATTTCAAGTGGACTGTTTGTGCAATTCCATTTATCGTCTACACCTAACCGATGTATAGCCCATTTCAAATCTGTAAATACCGAAGTTCGCAGAGTGTTAAAAGTCTTTCTGACTACAAGTGCGTTTGCTTCGGGATATTTCATAATATTGTAGATAAACCATAATGCCGTTGTTTTACTCTTTTTACTTGCACGGCTTCCTTTACAAATGCGATATCTGCCTTTATAGTTCCAAAATGTTGTATATCCTTTACCGACAATGCTTTTAAGTGATACTCGCTTATTCATCAGGCTCTAAATCCTCTACAAAATAAATAGTCTGCTGTTCATCAACTTTCACCTTTTCAGTCCAAATGCCGTAATTCTTACCTAACATTTCGGCAGCTTTATTTGCGTCTGATACTCTTGTCGGTATTTCAACAACTTTTGCTTCTTCCTTTTCAACTGTAACCTTTTCACGCTTGCCTGTTTCCTTGTTTGTTGTCCAACCCGTTTTCTTTTCTTTAATCGTAACAACAACACTTTCACTTTCTTGTCGCCGCATTACTCTTGTATAGTATTCAAGGACTTCTTCAATCGTTGCTATTGTGGATTTATTCAGTCCTTTGAGCAATTCTTCTCGATACTCCAAGACCTTAACATTTCTTAACAAACGGGAAGCTTGCACTTCTGCGGTTTTTTCGCTATATCCTGCCGCAATAGCAGCTTGTTTGGCGTTATGATTATGTTTAAATAACTCCTGAACAAATCTCTTTTGCTGTTCAGTTAATTTCTTATCATTTGATTTTTTGTTATTTGGTTTCTTTTTCGCCATAACGCCCCCTCCCTCTTAAAAAAGTAAACAAAGCGGCGCATTAACGCCGCTCTTTTGTGAAATAATAGAAAAATGGTGTGTCTAAAATAGCGATAATCACTTTAATTAAATACTGACCTACAAGCATATTAATTAATGCTATTTGATTATCAAAAATCCAACCAAAACCAAAACCAAAAGCAATAGTTATAAATACTGCGGTATCAACAAACTGTGAAAGCATTGTACTTGCGTTGTTTCTTATCCATTTGTTTTTACCGTTGTATCTATCTTTAAGCTTATGGAATATATGAACATCTAAATACTGACTAATCAAGTAAGCTGATAGACTACCGACTACAAACACCCAATTCTGACCTAACAGCTTTATGTATGCTTCTTGCATAGCTGGGTCAATGTGCGGTGTGTATGTTGTAACCACAATAATAGCTGTTGCTATCACTTGCCCGATAAATCCGTATTTAACAATTTTGTTTGCTTCTTGCTTTCCCCATAGCTCTCCGACAATATCTGTAATCAGGTAACAGACAGGGTAACAGATAATCGCACCTGCTATTGTGATTGGGCTACCGAACAGCGTTAAACCTGTGTCTATCACTTTACCCGTTATAACATTTGCAATTACCAAAGAAACAATAAATATAATTGTCAGTATATTTAGATTCTCTTGTGTTTTTTTCATTCAACATCACCCTTTGTTACTATGACGTGTAAATGAGTGTTGCTGAACGCTTCGATTGTTACGCTTGCCTTTTTTGGCATATATCGTTGCAATTCGTTATATATTTCCTCTGCCGCTTCTTCAATGGTTAAACTCAAACCGCTCATTTTGTTTAAGAATTGGTCTAAATCTATATAGTCCATATAAAAAGCATTCGGCAAAAACTTAATCTTTACATCTGCCGTATAGTAATCTTTACCGATAGGGCAATAAAGAGAAATTCGTTTGTCAGCTTCAATAACCGAAATAGATTGGGTATTCTTTATCATATCCTCGTTGCACCTCGCTAATCGCTTTTTCTTTTCTTTTACACGGGTTACACTCACCGCAGGGTTTACCGTCTTTCGGTGTGTAACAACTCCAAGTTTTTGTTTCAAGGTCTTTTATGCTGCCGCCTTTTGCAATGTAGGTCTGCAACAATTCCCTTTTTGTGTAATCTCTAAAAGGTACAACTATTTTTACTTTTCGTTTGCTATCTTCTTTTGTTAATACAAAATTAAAAAGCCTTGTTGCTTTTCTTGCGAATCGTCTTGACTTGTCATAATGCAAATCATCTCTTACTCCACCTATTGCAACAACATCACCATAATTAATAGCAATATTAGCAAATAAAAGGTTTCGCAAAGGTATTGTATTTTTGCCGTCACTTTCAATATACTCGCTCAAATCAACACGCTTAATTATCACATCTTTCGGCAATCGCTTTATTTCCTCTTTGTTCTGCTCTGTGCCGTAATCAATATATAACTTTACATCGGGCTTCCAAAGATAATTAATAATATAACTATCCATACCGCCGCTATATAACAATACTTTTTTCAATATAAAACCGCTCCCTTGTAATTGTCTAAAAACTTTTGATACTTACACCATTCTCTAAAATTGTTTAGTGTTACTATCTTGTAATCTCTTGTAAGTCCTTTGCCTTTTGGCGGTTTCATATATTTAATATCACCGTTAGCATAACGATATAACGAACCAAAACGGTAGCCGTCCCAAGTGGTGCTATCCACACTGTAAAAGTCATATTTTTTTATCATTTTGGAGGTAAACCCCAACCCGTGTACTTTACAGTTGTTTTGTCTCGCTATTTTTAGTAATTGTCTTAATACTTCGTGATACTCTTTTTCTTTGTATTTTGTACTGCTCCCCAAAGCTATGTAATCGTATGTTTTGCACAACTCTACATAGTTTTCAATTCCCCTTGTTCTATGCCATACAGGAATACATCGTTTTCCCGTTTTTTGTTCAAGTTTTTTTCTTAAAGTTAGTACATTTTCATACCCGATTATGTTATCAATGTCTAACTCAAAGAAATACTTCACATCATATTCATTGATAAAATTAATATATCCGTCTATATATTTATTCCAATCAGCATTGCCACTCTTTTTTCGAAATGTGTATGCTCCGCTATCTAACAAAAACATATCCCACTTGTGAATGTTTTCGGCAAGCCCCTTTTTTATATAGGCGTAACTCGACAATACATATTTTGTTTCTTCAAGCGGCAACCATGAATATGAGCTTTCAAGTCCTGCAAGAAAGAGTTTCATTGTTCAAATTCCTCGCCGCAGTGAGGACATTTAATTTTTTTTGGCTCTTTCTTCTTTTCTTCTTTATCAACAAAAAAATCCTGCAAATCATTATCTGATACAGGATTTAACAAATTATCAAGCTCCCATTCTTCAAACCCCGTTAGTTCAAGGTCAAAATCAAGGTCTTGTAATTCTTCTAATTCGATTGATAGTAATTCGTTGTTCCAAGTAGCATATTCCGATGTTCTGTTATCCGCTAATCGGTATGCCCGAATTTGTGCAGGCGTTAAGTCATTCGCTTTAATTACGGGTACAGTATCAAGGTTAAGCTTCTTTGCTGCTTTGTATCTTGTATGCCCTGCAATAATTACATTGTCTTTGTCAACAATGATTGGTGACTTAAAGCCGTACTCTTTAATGCTTGTGGCTACACGGTCAACCGCTTCGCCGTCATTGTTCCGTGGATTATTCTCATAAGGAATAACCTCGTCAATATTTAAATACTCAATTTGCATTGGCAACGCTCCTTTAATAGTTTTGCGTTGTCACTACAAACTTTACCCCTTTTTAATTGAACATCACGCCACCCCACCGCTTCGGCTTTAATGTAATGTTCCAAGCCCAAAAATCCAAAGGATAAAACACACCGTTTTATATATACAAAAACGCCCCCACAATTATGTGAGAGCGTCTTTGTTCGAAAGGACAATAAAAATGAAAAAACCAAAGTTTTAATCACATTTATTCATAATACTATTTTACAATAATATTAGCTTTTTTTCAATGTTCATATTTACCAAAAATTCAGTTAAATATATGTGCATTTTTTACAAACCAAGCGGTATGTACTATAAACCTTGTTTTCGTTCCATTCTCCGCTTGAATTTTCATTTAAGAGCGGTATACAGTCTTTCCATTTATACCCTTTGTAGAAACGAAGTTTGAATAATTCTTTTTCTTCTTTGGAAGCATTACATCTGTTGAGCATTTTAACGATTTCAGCCCACTTTACACGGTGAGCAGCCGCTTTAATTTCCCTTTCTCTGCGGAGATTATCAAGTTTAGTCAAAAGATTATCAACGGCACTGTTCGTACCGCCGCTCCCTTTTGGCATATCCGAGATTAATTGATTTTTAGGGTAATACAACACTGTTTGTATTTCCTCTATCGTTTCATCAAGCTCCAATACACTCACTTTTAATTGATAACATTCGTCAAAAAGCTCTCTCATAAAGTATTCCTCCTGCTGTGGTTACTTTTTTCTATTTTGATATATGCTATATGCCACACACCAAACTATTACTATTGCTATTTCTGCAAGAATAGTTCCTACCACACCTACTAAAATAGGATTAATATACATTTCATTTCACCTCTTGCAATTCACACAATACCTATATGCTTCAATCTGACCTTCAAGAAATTTAACTCTTTCTTTAAGTTCTGTTGCAGTCATTTCAAGTGTTGATATGTCTTTATCTCGTTTTTCCAATTGACAGTGCAACTCTCTATTTTCGCATTTTAACATTTCGCATTCGGGAATTAACGCCTTATACTGCGCTTCCCAATCGGGTTTTGCGGGTGCTGTATCATTCATCGTATATCGCTCCTTATGTTAATTTGAAAATTAATATGACCCATAGTGTCTTGTGCCGTACAAATTTCGATTTGGTTAATCAATTTTCCGACAATTTCTGCTTTGCTTTTTTCAAGCTCACAACGAAATTCATCAACAAGCTTTTCAATCTGTTTATCAGCAAATTTATTCAAATCCTGCTGTACGCCCTCTTTGATTTTTGAAAAAATATTTGTATCACTCATTATTGTCACTCCTTTGCTCTCTTAATCTGTCTATGGTTTCTTTGTTGAACAAGTAAAAATCAAAACAATTAAGAGGATTATCGTCACAATCTTTCTTTGCTTTTCCCATACATTCTCTGCAACAAGGCATTTTGTAAGGTTTGTTTGGCACTAAAGCTATTAGTTCGCTTTTGGTCATTAACAATCACCCTCTTTGATACCACGGTTTAAAATTGTTGATTTTTTCAAGCAAGTTATCACTTTTGCCGTCAAAACAAATCGCTCTATCGTCTATATAAACAACAGCAGGCGGTTTTTCTTTGCATACTCTATCAACCACAATTTGATTTTCTGCAAGATATGTTTTAACCGCTTGTAATCCTTTGGGCGTTGCACAACGAGTTGACACAACAACCACTTCATAACCTGCGTTTCGTATCTGCTGAATAGAGTTTTTTATTCCCGTTACAGGCGGGTCAGGTATTATATCTTCACCTTTCCAACCGCTTGTATAACTGTGAATTACTCCGTCAAAGTCAAAAACTACTGTTTTTTTCATAAACCCTCACCTATCTTTTTTCAAAATGCTCTTTTAACACAGAATAAACATTAATCCTCACCTGCCAACTCTTTTGAAATTTTTGCAATGTTATCAAACAATTTTACTAACATAGTCTGTGGATTCGGGCGGTCATATCTCTTGTCGCTTGTATATACATCTTTTAAACGCTTCGCAAACTCTTTGCTTGTTTCGGCTTTGACCGTCAAAAGTTGATGATTTAAAGCAAGCAAAGCTTCCCCTTCGTCATACAGTTTGCGTTCAAGTGTTTCAATCTCTGCCTTTTGGCGGTTGATAAGGTTGTCAATATCACCTTCGACCACTTCAAAATCTTCTTGTAACCATTTTTTGACGAACGCAAGTTTATAAGAGCCGTACCCACAAATCATTGTTTTCTGTTCGATGTCATACCAATGAATGCTGTAATAGGGTTCATTAATATCACCACTAACCACTATATGCGGATAAATTGCCTTGATTTTTTCGCCTTCGGCAAGCGTCTTGCACTCATTGACCTTTGTAATATTGTTATCTGTCATTCTTCGGTCTACCTCTCTTTTGGTCTGCTTCTTTCCACACCTGAAATAGTGCATAAGCAAGTGGATTTATAACAAAATCAAGATTTTTTGCTCGTTCATATTCGGCTTCAAGCCTTTTAATAGCCTGTTCAAGTGTCATTTGGTATCACTCCAATCCAAAGCCTGCCAACAAACAGAACAACAACCTTTGTCCTCATTTTCATCAATAGCCATACGACAATTCGGACACAACGGCAAATCATAATCACCGTCAATATATAACGGCTTTTTCGGTATCTGCTTTTCAATGGCTGCAATAGCAAACTCAAAAACTTCTTTTGTTTTTTCTACCTTTTCGTTAGAGCAAAAACGAACATCAATCTGCACTTCGTTATTTATAAAGTCTATTGCTTCTTGTGGTTTCATTTCTGCACCTCACTTTCAAGGTATCGTTTAATACATTCCTTGCAGCCTTTGTAATAACATTGTTCTATCGGTAGTCTGCAAGAATCGGGGGTAATTATAGCAAGAAGAAAATCGGTCATTCCATCAACGCCCATATTTATTATGCGGTCATGCTCGGTCACTATGGGAGTTTGTACTATTTGCTTTTCCTTGCATTTTCTGCCCATTCCTACACCTCCAACAGTTCGGGGTTATCGTGTATGTTGCCGATTTTTTTGTAAGAATAAGTTATTATTCCGCTTGCACCCATATCGACCCAACGCTCAATTTGACCTATGCGGTGGTAACTCTTTCTATCAATTCCTGTTTGACGGAATATTTCCTTTATATATTCAATGTAACAACAACCTTCACGAATCACTACTTGACCTATTTCTTTTCTGCCATAATAATCTTTTGAGGAAAACTCTACGATATCCCCCTCAAAAATCTTTTTGCCGTTAAAGGTCAAGCCTGTAAATTGTCCTACGGTTTCGGGAATTACAAGGTGTGTATGATTTTTTACTATCTCATATACAGGTAATGTGCTTGCTGATAAATAGGGTTCTGCAATAAAAACATATCCACTTTCAATATCAAGTGGGATTATTCCACCTTTAACCCATTCGCCGTTATCAACTCGTTTACCACGAAATAAAATCTCTCTCATTCTGTTATTTCCCCGTGCTGCCAAAACCGCCAGCATTACGCTCTGTTATACCGCCGTAAAGTTCTTCAACGGTATCAACAATCTCTAAATCAGGTGAATATATCGGCAAGAAAACAATCTGACTGATTTTATCACCTTTTTCAAAGGTGTAATCATAGCCGCTATTGTTATAGAGCTTTACAACAACACTACCTGTATATCCGCTATCTATAACGCCTTCGCTGGTGATACCGTGCTTTACATTCAAGCCACTTTTGCTTTTGATAAAACCTACATATCCTCTCGGAATCTCAAAATGTACGCCTGTGTCAGTTTTTGCACTTTCTTTTGCGGGTACAATCAGTCTTTCTCTTGCGTAAAGGTCATATCCTGCGTCGTCAAGGTGTGCTTTGAGCGGCATAACCGCCCCTTTGTCTAACATTACTTTCATTGGTGTTACTCCTTTTCTATTAACCTGACAAGCACAAAATCCTCTGTGTCGTCAATAATCACATCATAAAATCCTTTTACATAACGCCTGTTATCATTGGGTATGATTCCGCAACTTTGCATAGCGTCAAGGATATATTTCTTTGCACTTGCTATATTGTCAGCGTCACGCCTTTTTGTTTTTTCGTGCCATTCAAAATAAACTGTTATTGCCTTATCCGTTGGTTTTAGGCTGCCTTTGGTTTGTGCCTGCCTAATCGCCCAACCTATCAGTTCTTCAATATCCGATTTGAATTTATTTGCTTTATACTTGCTGCCCCTGCATTCATCAATATAGTCATTTAGCGAAGGGAGCTTTGCTTTTATAAGAAATTCGCCTATAACATTAATTTTAATCAAATCCTCTCAAATGGTTTCGAAACGGCTCATTAAAGGTGCTAATCTTTCAACCTATAATTCCTGCTTTTGTCTCTACTGATATTAAGCTTATATCTTCCTGTCTGTTGATATATTCGGCTCATTGTAGCTTCGTCATAATCCATTAATTCATCAAGCATTTTTTCACTTGAAATAATGGTTATTTTATCGCTATCAAGTAATCTATGATTGATTATCTCAAAAGCCAAATTTATATCGGCTGGTGTTGGATTCTCGCCACTTTTTACCTTCAAGAAATCATCAATATACAAAACATCAATATTTTTGTAAGTATGTATTCTTTCGTGATACGAAACATCATTGACAAGGGCTTTAAGGCGTTTGGATTCTTCGCTCCAAAGCATATATTTAACTTCAAGCCCTGCTTTGATATAATGAGCGGCTATTGCTGTGCAAATATGAGTTTTTCCTGCACCCACTTGACCGCCGATATAAAACCATTTTGCAGAATCGTCAGCACAAAAAGCCTGTGCCGTATTTTTTATGAGCTTTTGCCAATCTTCGCTATCTATATATTTATCAAAAGTGTATTCGGTTATGATGTTACCTAAACCGCTGCGTCTTGCTCTTTTGAGCGTTGCCCTTATCTTTTGGCATTTGCATATTGAATTTACTTCATATCCGTTTTCATCAAGTTTTGCGATAAAGCCTTTGTTTTTGCAAATATCACAGTTATATCCGTCTACTTCGTGCAAATTCCCTTCGGATTCGTTATACCAATCAATACGCTTTTGCATATATTCCTGCGGAGATAGATTGTTTTCTATCCCGTGTTCTGAATTGAGTTTTTTTAATATATCAGATAAGCTTGTCATTCCGCTCACAGATATGTTCCTCCCCAGCGTTTAGTTTCTTCCTGCTGTTTTGATTTGCCTGATTTGTTATCGTAGTTACCGTCAAGCACCTTTGCAAAATTGCTGTCCTTAATCAACCAATCAAAATTTGCTTGCCAATCACGATTATTTGAACCTTTCAAAAAGTCGCTTGCTTCTGCTTTTTCAAACAGCTCTTTGAATTGCTCAACAGTATAGGTTTTTAACCTTGCTTTTATAGCCTGTTTTCTTTTGTCCGATAAAACGGTTAATCGGGGGAACGATACGCAGATATCGTTATACATATCAGCGATAAGCTGATAATCCGTCTTATTCTCTCTCTTATTCTTATTCTTATCTTCTTCTTTATCTTCTTCTATATCTGTGTCATTACATTCCGTTACTGTAATGTCATTGTAATCATTACATTGTGCTAAAAGCTTTTGTTTTTCTCTATGTTTGGCAACCCTTTGACGGTTCTTTTCCTTTGCAGCTTCTAACTTTTCAAGACTTTGATGTTTTTCCCAATTTGGGATAGTGTAGGCGTTATTAACAACCTCAATCATTCCAAAATTCTCAAAAGTGCTTAAAGCAAGTCGAACGGTATTTAAAGGTTTTCGGAATATCGTAGCAAGCATTTCGTCGGTGTATGCCAACTTATCATTCATCATAAACACACCGCCGTTATTCTGTTTCCCTGCCATACAAAGCAATTTAAACCAAATAACTATAATGCTATCTGATTCGGGCATACTTTCAATGAGCAATATTTTTTCATCATTAAAAATATCTGTACAAATTTTTATCCATTTAACCTCTGCCATAAAATCACCTATATTTCTATTCCGTGTATATTTGGCAACTTGCCGTCAAGATACATTTTAAAATCGTGCCACTTGTTACACTCGTTCAGCACTTCAATAAATCGTTCATAGTAACCCAAATAATAATTACCCTGATTTACTTGATTTCCGCTAATAGTTGTAGATAAGGGGTGATTATCTATTACGGATTTTAATATGTGATACTTTGAGTGCAACTTTCTCGGCAATAACAATAAATTTGAAATTTCATCATTGCTATGGTTGCCGTCTATATGGTGTATTACATATTCCTTGCCGAAGTTGATGTTATAGTGCCGTTTGAATTTTTTGTTATAATTCTCTGCCATTGCTCACACTTCTTTCTCTCACTCTCTATTTCTTTTTTTAATATGTCTGAATAGTGTTTAAGCCCTATAAAGTGAGATTTCATTAACGCTGCTTTTGGATTATGGGAATAACGCCCTCCCTCAATCCCAAGATATAAACATATCGTTGCAAGAGTTTCCAAAACTTCAACCTGCATTTCCTTTTGTATTCTTCGCAGATAGAAATATCTTTTGATTCTTTTAATCATCGTCCTGTACCTCCAACAGTTCAGGGTTATTGTGTATGTTGCCGATTACTTCAAGTTCGTGAGAATGTTCTATATCACACATCAATTCGTAGTTATCAAGATTTACAACAACAGTTGCTTCAAAATCTTCACCAACAATATTGCTTGTTATTGCTTTAACAATATCGCCCTCAAAAATCTTCTTGCCGTTCTTGTCGGTCAAACCCGTGTACTGTCCTACGGTTTCGGGGATAATTTCATAAGGTTGCATAACATATTCATAATCATAGGTAACAATCTTTCGTTCACTTTGCTCTATTGCAAAATATTCTTTACCTGCAAATTTTCTTTTTGTAAGAAAGCCCTGCACCCATTCGCCGTTATCAACTCGCTTGCCACGAAACAAAATCTCTCTCATTGTTACTTCCTTTCCAAGCAAAAAACCTTTGCACGAATTGAGGTGGAGCTCAATCCATACAAAGGTTTACGGTCATAGTTTTTAAGTTTTTTGCCATAAAGCAACTCCACTTACTCTATGACCTTAAAAACTATATTACAATAATTTTCCAAAAATGTCAACGGGTAATAAGCAAAATGTTTCGTTGTGGCGCATTAACCCACCAAAAACACCTCTGCATACTGTCTAAAATATTCTGCTTCTTCGTGGGTATCAAAGTAAATATCAATGATTTTTCCTTTAACTTCAACACCGTTATCTTCGGCACGGTATGTATGACCGTTTATAATTACCTCTGTTCCGTATGGAATAACTGACGGGTCAACAGCAATAGTGTGATTCTCTTTTGCTCTTACTCCTGTTGCTGTCATATCACCCCACTTGCCCGAACATATTGTGCAAGGGCAATATGCAGTAAGTTTAAAAACTCCAAGAGAATTGTTTTTAGCTGTTGTTGGCTCTGTTCGTTGCTCTGTGACAGTTGCTGTTACTGTTTCGGTTATTTCTTCGGCTGTTTTCAAATATGTTATTGCTGCAATGTCAAAAATCACAATAACTATAAGCATAACAGTTAATAAAATTTTAATTATCTTATTCATTTATTCTCCCTTATTGCCGCTTGCAAGCTCATTTTAGCTATTTTAAACTGCGCCGCATATATTTTCATAATTTATGAGGTCAGACGGATTACAGCTTAAAATTTGAGCCAATATTAGTAGCTGATACGGTGTCGGCAGGCAAACAGAATTTTCAAACTTTGAATACAGAGCAATATCAACCGATTTATCGTGTTTTCTCATTTTTGCAACGACTTCCGCTTGTTTCATATTTTTGGCAAGTCGAATGTTCTTAATGTTATTTTCAAAGTTGATTTGCATATCATTAAGCCCGTTAAGGATTCTGTTAATCTTTCGGAGCGGAGCAAAATTACTTTTGGCTTTGTTGGTACATTCCTTTTTAAAAGCTTTGATTATTTTTAAATCATCTGTACGATAAAAACCTTTGTTACCGCCGCTTCTTATAAGTATAAAATTATCGCCCGTATCTAACAAACTTAAATCATGTAAAATTTGTCTTGCTTTTCTTTCGCTTACATTCCAAGTCTTGCAAAGTTCGGCGTATGTAACTGCGTTTTCTTTGCCAACAGGAATTGACTGCCAATATTGTTCAAGCATTGTTATTCCTCCTTAATTATCTGTTACCACATAACCAAACGGCACTATACCCTTAACAATATTCTTCCAATGAGCAATTACATTGGGGTGAGCGGTAGTCTTTGTTTCAAGATTTTCTTTTGCGATATCTTGAATTTTTGTCCAAGTGTCTTTTCGTATTGTTTTTTCAAACTTATCGGCATATTGCGGAAAGAGCATATCATCATAGTTAAGTATTCTCATACCTGTTTCATTTGATGTGTAACTCCATTGTCTTATGAAATCCCACATAACAAAACCCGCTTGAAATCCTGTTATACCGCCGTTCTCGCTTGTGTCTGCCGCCCAAGCAGCCGCCAAAGCACAAGCTGAAACTGCGTGACAAATTGTTCCGTAATCGTGTTCATAATCATTCATTATATGATTAATAAAATTTGGTAAAGTTTCAATGGTCTGTTTTTTTGCTTCTGCAAACCATTCTTTTTCAAGGTGCATTTCTTCTGTTGCAATAATCTTACTCATAATTATTCCTCCTTAAAATGGTAAATCATCATCATCGGGTATATCCTGATAATCAAAATCATCATCTGCCGAAATATTCATTGACGGCGTAGGACTTGCGGAAGGTGTTGAATTTTCATTTTTGCCACCGCAGAAACTCACATTATCCGCTACAATTTCAACGGCTTTTCTCTTGTTGCCGTTCTTATCCTCATAATTACGGGTCTGAATGTAACCCTGAATAGCAATCATTGAACCCTTGCGGAAATACTTGCAGATAAATTCTGCCGTCTGTCGCCAAGCGATAACATCAATAAAATCTGCCTGTTTTTCCTCACCCTGCTTTGTAAATCGTCTGTCAACCGCAACCGTGATTGAGGTTACGGAAATTCCGCTGCCCGTCGTTACACGCAATTCGGGGTCTGCAACCAATCTGCCCATAATAACCGCATTATTAAGCATTTTTCTTACCTTCACTTTCGTTGGATTCTTTTGTTTTCTTGCTTGATGTAAACTCTGCCAATCTGCCGCAGTCCTCACAACGCCAAGTGCCGCCGCCCTCGTCGTCGTCATAAAAATCCGTGCCACCGCACTTGCATTTTTTAAAAACCATAATATCACCTCACTTTTTAAATTCCGTTTGCAAATGCAAAACTTTACAAAGATACTCGTCAAGTTTAATTCCGTATATATGGTGTTTCTCAAAAAACGCATTGCCCTCTGTGTGTGCTTGCTGGTGGTGTATACGGCATAATGCTATTGCTTCCATTCCGATATGACTGATTTTGTTACGGTTTCTTCCCATTCCTACCGCTGTGGTATGGTGAACATCGGCTCTTGCATTACATACTGCACACCGCCTGTGTTCAAGGCAGGAATAAAGATATTTGCCTATATCGTCTGTTTGGTTCAAAAGCGTGTCTTTTGTAGGTACACCGTGATAGAAACAAAAATCAATCAAATAACTTATAAATTCTCTTGCTATTGACATATCACAATCGCTTAAACTGAATGGTTCATAACCTTTTTCAAGCCTAAAATCAAAGGCTAAAAATTTTCTTATGTATTCGGGTTCGTGTCCGCACCAAACGGCTATATCCCTAATGAGTGCAAAAACCTTTCGCCTTTGCTCTGCCGATATTTCTCTACCGTCCGTCAATCTTATCTCGATTACATCAACTTGTTTTTGCAATAATTCACGGTCAATAGCAACAAGGGGCTTTACGCTCAACACTTCACCGTCATAGCCTACTATTTTTGCCGTTGCTATCATTGTTAAAGCTCCTTTACTACAACTGCCGCAAAATAGGGAGTTATTAAACCGTGGGGATTGTAACCAACGGAAACACTTAACGGTTCGATATTATGGTGTATACACCAATCGTTAATAAACTGTTGTAAATCTGACAATGTTTCCGCTGCAAATGTTTCAACTTTATTCATCGTGATACCCCCAATCTTCCACATTTTCGGCTTTGTCTTTGTGACCGTGCAAAAACACATAATCGCTGTTATTTCCCATATTTTCAAGCAAAAATTCATCTGCTTGCTCTTTGCTCAAATGCCTGCTTGCAACATTTAATTCGTAGCAATATTCGCCTGTTTCAAGTTTTCTGTTTATGCGTTCTTGCAAATCATCAGCTTCGTAATTTGCTTCAATCATATAGAGGTCATATTCCTTTGCTGATATTCCGTCAAGGTGTTCTGTGTCAGTGCAATAAATAGCTTTTTTGCCATTTGCAAATACTCTATAACCGCAGTTTGGAACATCGTGATATAATTTGACGGGTGACACCTTAAAAGCTCTGTAATCGTATAATTTGCCGATTTCCAGCACATCAATGTTTCGGGGATTTGCCCCTGCATTTACAAGGTAGTTTACAAGCCATTCACAACAAGCAAAGCGGAGTGTTGGTCTTTCCTTTGCAAGTCGGCTTATTGTTGTTTTGTTGAAATGGTCGCCGTGTTCGTGCGTAAGCAAAACAATCTGTAACTGCCTGTAAACATCTTTAAGGGCTTTAAAGGGTATGCCGCAGTCTATGAGGATATTATTATTTAAAACTACGGCGTTACCCTGTGAACCTGTTGATATAATGTTATATTCCATAATTCCCCCTCTGAAATGTTTCAAAGTGACGCATTAAATATGACAATCAACAATGGTTATGTAATCATCATCACCTGCATTATCGAAAACATTCTTTTTATAGTTTTTGATAAAATCGACAACCTGATTTTCTTCCGAGATAGAAACAGCCCACCAACCCATTTCACCTTTTGCAATCCAGTTACCGTTTTTGTCAATAACTGCGTAAGTGTTAAAAGTGGCTGTGCATTCTGCATAGGTTTCTTTGTCTTTGTATGTCTTTGTATAATAAGTGGGTTTATAATAGTTACTTTTAATTAGTTCTTTATCTGCGTCATTAAGGGGCGGCTGTTCTTCTACCACCAATTCCCAAAACCTTTTTGCTTCATCATAATTTTTTTGATAATCGGTAAACACCAAATCCTTAATTCTTGCAGAATCTACCTTTTTATAATCCCCAAGTGAAAAATACGGGTTTTCATTTCCCCAACCCCACGATTTCTCACCTATACCGCAATTTTCGCAAGTAACAGGGACTTTGAGCATTCCAGCCCACCTGCCACCGACCTGATACCAGTCCCATTTTGCATTAGGATTTTCCCAATAGCCATAATCAAGGGTTTCGGGGTCTTTTTTTGCTTCGTGATAATCTTCAAGGTATTCTTCAAAAGTCGAATATATCTCTTTCCACGGTATTTCAACTTTTTCTGCACCAATCTCGGCAAGGTTTTTTTCTACTTTATATATGTTGTTTAAAAAGCTATGTGCTGTTTCTTTGCCCTTTAATCTTGCCTTTTCATACTCGGCTTCGGTTGTTTCTTCATATAAGCAATCACTCCACGGATAAACAAGAGTTCCGTCTTTAAGTTTAACTCTTTCTGTTGTGCCTGTTTCATATTCGTCTTTATATTCTTTGCTCAAACTATGAAACTCCATATACTCTCTCGGGCAATCACCCATATTATTTTCTTGAAATGGAGCAAGAGCCTTTTCAATTTTTTCTTTGGTCGGAATTCCCTCTGTAATAACCGCAACTGTAAAATGTGACATATAAACCTCCTTAAATATCACTCATTGATACAACACCGTCATTCACGGGGGGTGTTTCAACAACTGTCGGTTCGCCCTGCATAATAACCGTTCTGTCATTTGTTACGGTATTTTCATTCGGCAGCTCAACACCCATTTCCTCGGCTTCGTACAGACCGCCCAAATCCTCAATAAAGGTTTCACGCAAAGCACGTACTTTTGCAACCTTTTCAACCATTGTTGCACCCTTGCCGCTCCAATTTGAATTGAGGTCGCCGTTTTTGGTTTTCTGTGCAACTTCATCAAATGCAACTGAACAATATGTAGGGTGTTCCCAATTCTTGCGATAAACGATAGCCCAACCGCCGACAAGGTTTTCTTTTGATTTTAAATAGAATGTACCCCTGCGTTCGGTAATATCACCCGTTGCAATGTTTTCAACGATAACGCCGCTCTCCATTCCGTTGTATTCGGGATTGCGGATTGCTCTTTTCAAAACTGCGTCCTTACCGACAACAATCTGTGCAGGCTGATTTCCAAACTTAATGCAATAAACCTCTTTTAAGAAAGGGTTTAAACCTCTTACTTTGCAAAGCTCCGTAAAGAATTTAAACTCCTGCATAGTAATAGGTGCGTCTGTGCCTACGATATAATCCTGTACGATTTTGGGAGATAATTTAATCTCGTTTCCGTCAACCTCAAAAACTACTGACAATTCTTTCTTTTCCTGTGTTGCATTACTCATTGTTTGTTTCCTCACTTTCTATGATTTCTACTGTTGCAATAACATTTTCAAGACACTTTATTGTCTTTTTTGCCATTTCATAAGATTTTTTTCTTTTTGCTTCTAATTCAGTGTTTTGTGGGTGATAAGCACACTGTTCATATCGGCTCACACCCTCTTTGGCAGCTTCATACCAATATGTCAAAACATCAATCGGAATTTGAATATTACTCATAATCATATCCACCGTTATTTAAAAATTCTTTTAATGCTCTCAATTTTGTTCGTGTACCCTTAACTGTGAAACGAAGTGTTAAAATTTCTTCTTCCTCAACGGGTGGTGCAATCGGTTCTGCGGTAGGCGGTGTCAGTGTTTCAACAACCGTTTCAACCTTTTTTCTTGCTGCAATACAAGCTTCCTCTCTTGCCTTGCGTTCTTCTTCTTTGGCTTTGGCTTCCTCAATCGCCTTATGACGATTTGCAACGGTTGTTATCGCCGCCGACGCATTCAGGGTACGCTTATATTCAACAAGAATCTCTGTCTTGTGTTCCTGCGTATCAATCAGGGTTAAATCATCACAAACACGGTCAATGAATGCCTTTGCTTTCTCTTTAAGGCTTTTTTTGCTTGCAGTTAGAGTTACATTGATATCGGCGTTTTCATAGGTTATAAAATCAATATCCTTGCTTGCAAGGTATTCATCGAAATATGCCTTTATCTCTGCCGATTTTTCCTCTTTAAGCTGATTTTCAACGCTATTAATTTTTTTTGTTAAATCGCTTTTTGCTGTTCCAAATGGCTCGGTAATACATTCTTTGTACTTTTCGTCAAAAAGGTCATAAGGCAACATTATTGCTTTTTTTACCTCTATGCGTTTTTCTTCCCAATACGCAAATTCTTTATTAAGTTCAGCACGAATAGCCTTTATTTCCTTTACCGTATCTTCGGTACAAGCAAGGCTCATTGCATTCTTTACTCTTTCGGTAATATCCGCTTTGATTTCCTGTAATCGTTCCTCGATTTCGGGAAGCTGTTTTACAACAATAATTTCGTTATTCATTTGGTACTCCTTTCATATCAGGTATAACAGGCTCTTTTATATCAAAAATTTCTTTGATAGCTTCAATCGGCAGATTATAAGAAACATTAAGAATTGCTTTCTCTAACAATCTCAATCTTTCCTCTGACGCAATCAGTTCCGTAAATCGCTCTTTGGTTATTACTATTGTTTCATTGCTCATTATTCATCTTCCTTTCGTTGTACTTGTTAACAAGGTACTCTATTAATCTCTGATTGTTTATGTACTCCTGCTCAACCAATTTAACTGTGATTTTTCGTCTGTTTCGCATTGCTCAACCTCAATTCTTCAAACCATTTTTTGCATTCCTTGTCTTTAAAAAGTTTTTCATTGTAGGCTTTAAGGTCGGATTTCTGAATTACCAAAAGCAAATTTGGCGGTACACTAAAAACCTCTTGTAACCTCTGCCAAAACTCAACCGTTCCCATTCGTTTGCCCTGCTCGACATAACCGTAAATCTGACGAGTAACACCTATCTTTTCGGCTATTTCTTCTTGTCGCAAACCCAAATCGGAACGAAATTGTCTTAATGCTGTTATCATTTTAAACACCCCCTTTCAATTAACCCTTAACGGGTGTATCAAATAGTTAATATCTTTTGATTGATAAAGATAATCTGATACCTTAATAGGTTTGTCTGCCCTTGTTTCACAGAAATCATGAGCAGCAGCTAAACTCTTATATGCTTCGGCATTTATATGGCTACAACCACTTGCGTATAAAACGCTGACAGCATACACATACATTTTTAATTCACCCCTTATCACCTAATATGACAATTTCATCAACATCGGGAATTACACTCAAAGTGCTGCCCGTGTCCCATTGAACAAGTATGTTTCCGATACCGTCTACGCCCATTACCGTACCCAATGTTCCATAAGGTGGAGCTTGTTCATCGTCCATTCGTTTCAACATTATTCTTGTTCCTTCGGGGTACTGCTCTTTAATAAACTTTACTTTTTCTCGCATTTTTTATCGTTCCTTTCGATAATGTTTCAAAGTGTGTCATTAAGGGTAAAATAGTAGTTTTATGTTGTTATCGTGTATATACATTTGTAACGGAATATTCAAACTCTATATAAAGCCTAAAATCTTTTCCGCACTCGTTACAATGACAATCAACATAATAATGTCCGTTTCCGTCTGCCTTAAATTCAATTTCATCTGTGCTATACTCATAGCAATCATTATTTTTACAATGTGGGCAAATCATTACATCATAAATAGTTTTATTGTTTTTCATTATTAAATCCTCCACTTAAAATGTGATTTTTGTATTGCGGGCGGTTTTGCCGCCGCCCTCGGCTTTGGTTGTTAAAACACTCTAAATCTTACTTCGTTTGTTTCAAAATATATGTGCCCGTCATTTTCAAGATAATGTCTATACCACGGACTATAATTAAGTTTTTTACGCCATTTTTTATACAAATAAAAGCTTTTTTTTCGATACCAACAAAAGGCTTGACGTCTTTCTGTTTCGTTCAATCTGTCAAATTCATCTAAAAACTTTTTAATATATTCGTACATTAGTTCGCCGTTTTCTGCCTTATATTTCTCGTTACATTCTCGTTCAAAATCCATAGGGTTATAGTGAAAGTTGTAATCCTCAAAAAAAACGTGTAATGGATTATGTATAGAATATTGACATATCATAGCCGCTTTTTTTGCGGCAACAATAACAGGTGTATCGTTTTTGAAAATCTTCATTTTTACACCTCTCTTACATCTAAAACTTCATATCCGTCACCGTCATTGCGTGTTTCTTCGCTAAACAAACTTACAATGCGGTATTTTGCGGAATTTTCGTCTTTTGCTTCAATTTCAAATGTAGCCTTTGTATACTTTTCTTTGTTTTTGTAAATCTGAATGGTTACTATGTAATTTTGCATTTTCTTACACCTCTTTCACTATATAACTATCAATATGCTTGAAACTTAAAGCTTTGTTTGCGTATGTGATTATATGATTTATTGCGGCAGCTTCTGTTTTAAAAACTCTATCGCTTTTTCCGTCCTCGTCAACTATTACGCTGTCTTTTTTGTTGTAGCGGTAATCATCAACAAGCACTCTAAAGCCGTCAACCATAAATGCTTCTCTAATTCTAAACTGTTTAACTTCTTCGCCGTTTTTCATTAAGACAATGTTTTTCATTGTTTTACTTCCTTTCGTTTTGAGGTTTGTTCCTCTTGTTTACATATATTATTATACAGATTTTTATGTATAATTCTATTCGCATTTTTCACAAAGTTTCATTAAAGATTTTGTGAATGTTTCACAATGCAACGAAATGTAAACAAAATGACACATCAAAGGCATTTTTTAAAGGGCGTAAGCCCTCATAACATTTTAAATATGATATCTATGTAATGTTCCCATTGTTTATATGTAATAAGCCCAAATTCAACGGCTAAATCTGCTGCTCCAAGTACCTTTGTTGCTAACATAACTTGTTTTGCTTTATCGTCAACTTTTTTTGCATATTCAATATCTTGCTCAATTCTGTTTTGAGCGGTCTGCCCTTTCTTGTTTGTTAAAGGCTTATGTTCCATTGAAACACCTCGTTATCATTTTCAGATATTTGCTAACTTTCGATATCATTATATTACAATAACAATTCTAAATCAATAGCAAAAAGCAACAAATGTTCGCATTTTGTTTTGTAAATGTTGCAAAATGTTTCACATCGTTATCATTGTGTGTTACTATGATTATGTTGTTACCTTGCCTCGGTACAACATTAAATTTTCAGAAAGGAGTGAATTATCTTCAATGAATTCCATAGGTAGCAAACTTAAAACTTTAAGAAAGGGGCGTGGTTTAACCCAATTAGAATTAGCATACCGAATGAATTGGAGCAGAGCGACGATTTCTAATTATGAGTGCGGCAGGAGAGTTCCACATCTTGACGAATTAACAGCACTATGCCACTTTTTCGGTGTGTCAATGGACTATTGGGGAGTAGAAACAACAGACGAAAACTTTGAATTGTTGAGCCGTGCAAAGGCGGTATTCACCAATCAAGCAATTTCCAAAGAGGACAAAGCGAAGCTTTACAAAGAGATTATGAGAATTTATTTAGAGATTGAGGATTAAACATCAAAGGAGCGACGAAATGGCAAGTCAGCGTAGAAAAATACAGAGAAACGGAACACAAATAAGGCGAGCGGTTGCTTATGCTCGGTTTTCTTCCAATAATCAGCGTGACGAAAGTATTGACGCTCAATTAAGGGCAATTCAAGACTATTGCGAAAGAAACGACATTAAACTTGTTGAAATTTACACCGATGAAGCACAATCCGCAACAACGGATAATCGTGACGATTTCCGAGTAATGATTGATGATATTCTAAAGGGTAAACACGATATTGAAGCCGTTTTGGTGCATAAATTCAACCGTTTTGCCCGTAACAAATATGATAGTGCTTTATATAAGAAGCGTTTGCGGGATATTGGTATTAAGGTTATATCCGTAACGCAACCGATTGACGATAGCCCCGAAGGTCGCATATTGGAAAGTCTTATTGAAGCAATGGACGAATATTATTCTGAAAACCTTGCTTTAGAAGTTAAAAAGGGTATGCTTGAAAATGCTTTAAAAGGCAAGCATACGGGCGGCGGTAAGCTGTTAGGGCTTTCTGTTGACGATGAAGGTTATTATTACCCCGATGATAGCGCACCGATTATTCATCGTATTTTTAAAGAATATGCGGACGGAGTTCCAAAAACGCAAATATGTGACCGCCTAAACCGTGAGGGTTACCGCAACCAATACGGCAGACCGTTTAGAGTTCGCACAATTACCGATTTGTTGCAAAATGAAAAGTATGTTGGTAACTTCATTTATAACCACACACAGACAGAGATTATCCGATTAGAGGGTATAATTAAAAATCCGATAATTGATGAAGAATTGTGGGATAGAGTGCAAAAGTTACGGCAAGACGCAGGCAAGCCGAAGCACCGAAAAAGAAAGTATTTAATGACGGGTAAAATGCGTTGCGGTATTTGCGGATTTACCTATTGCGGAAGTGGCGGCAAGAAGAAAAATAAAAATGGTGATGTTGCTGCATATTATAAATGTCAAGGAAAAGTAAAAAATAAGAACGGTTGTACAAACCCGTCCTTAAACAAAGACTATTACGAAAAGCTTATAGTTGATACTATAACAGAATCCGTCCTAACAGACAATGCCATTAAGGAAATAGCGGTTAGTGTAATAAAACAGCTTGAAAAAGAAAGAAAAGCACCGCAAGTTTCAACGCCAAAATTAAAGAAACAACTTGACAAGGTGAAAGATAAGCAATCAAGGCTTATGGAGTTGTATCTTAACGGTGATATGGATAGAAAGGTGCTTGACGAAAAGAACGCTGCACTAAAAGAAGAAAGAAAACATCTTGAAGAACAAATTGAAAAGAATCTATATTTGGAGCAATCAAATATTTTTGATGTTCAGGATATAAAGGATATGATTTTAGACTTCCGTGAGGAATTAAAACATAATCCTGACTTTGATTTTGCACAAGTCATATTCAACACATTTGTTGAAAGTATCATTGTTTACCCCGATACCCTTGAAGTTAATTTAAGGGTGGATTTTTCCACCCTCGGGGGTGATAAAAGGAAAAACAGGGGGGCAAGCCGCCCATTATCACCCCATAAGTTTAGCAAAACAGTTATTCGCAAGACACATCAACAAGGCTTAAACAGAAAGGGGCTATAATATGAGTGTTGTTATATATGTTCGACAAAATGAGGATATATCCCTCTATGAGCAATTTAATAAATGTGCCGAGTATGCCAAAAGATACGGATATTCTATTGAACACAAAGTTTTGGATTTTGAGGGCAACCAATTTTATGAAGCTATAAACAAGGTTATCGTGGAACACGATGTTTCCGCTTTGATAATTTATAGCAAGGATATGGTTTTTGATAAGAATGACGATTACTTGTTTTATAGAATCTATCTTGAAAAACTCGGCAAGAAGTTAATATCTTGTAATTAAAAAGCAAATTCGGTACAAAATGTTTCAAAAATCAATTTGGTAGGGGCAAAAATGTCCCTACCAAAAACTGATATAATATCACTATCTAAAGGAGTGATAAAATGCAAAGCGAAAAAGAGTTATTCAATCTTGCTAAAATGTATGTAATGTTAGAGGGTGAATTACAAAAATCGTTACCCGAATATGAATTAGAAGAAGTCAAAGAGAATATGGAAGAAATCAGAAACACCATTTTAGAAAAAGGTTACGATGTTGATAAGTTTGTACAATACCAACAAATGTACAAAGAAATGTCAATTGGAGAATATTTTGAATTTATCAAAACACTTGAATAGGAGCTGTTATTATGAAAAAAGCTGTAATTTATGTAAGAGGTCATAAAGAAAAAATGCAAGAAATATTTTGTAGGTTGTATGCTTCCGATAAGGGTTACAAAATCACTTATGTAACAAACAATATTGATGATGTAAACCTTTGTGATATTATGTTAATTTCCAATCCTTCACGGATTTCTCGCAATCAATTAGAGTATGAAAAAATTGTAAACGAATTAAAAAATAGAGGTATAACAGTTGAGAGTGCAATGCACCACGACAACGCCAACGACAATTATTATTTGACAAGGGATTTATTTGCATAAAATTAGAGGGGCGGTTAAGCCCCTCTTTTTTATTTGTTCTTTTTCGCAAACATTGCTGCGAATAGTGCCGCAATAAGCGGAATTGATACACTTAATATTACAAGAGCAACGGAAATCCAAATCGGAGAAAGCACCCACAACCAACTCCATTCAATTATATTGAGCAATTTCAATACAATAAAGGCGATAGTGAGTAAACCTGTAAACCCAATCCCTTTTCCTGCACTTGCTGTTTTATTATTATTCTCACTCATTTGTAGTTCCTCTTTTTGCAATAGTTAGTTTGTGGTAACAACCGTTGCTGCTCCCTGCACTTCAATCCAACCGTGTTTCACTCTTGCCTTTGCTTCTTCCATTTGGATAAGTTCAGGTGTAATTGATTCGCTGATAATTCTGTTTGCTTCTGCTTCGGCTTTTGCTTCGATAACTGCAACATCGGCTTTTGCCTGTGCCTTTACTTTATCGGTTTCAGCCTGTGCAATAGCAGTCTGTTTATCAAGCTCTGCCTTTTCTGCGTCCTGCTTTGCCTGTTCCTTTGCCTGTATCTTCTGCATAAGTGTTTCGTCAAGCTGCACATCAATAATCAAGGCACTTGCAATGTTAATGCCGTATTCTTCGTTGAGCTTTGAATTAAGGTACTCTGTAATAGCCTGACCGACCTCTGCTCTTTTGGTGCTGTAAATATCCATTACTGTAAATTTAGGCGTTACTTCCTTTATGTAGGCAATAATTGAATTCTGCACCATATTTTCAACAAGGGTGTCGCCGTCCATACCTCTAAAGCGTTCATACAGACTTGTTACCTTATCGGAAATAAAATTATAATTAACCGTAAGATTCAGTTTAACCATTCCTCCGTCTGCGGGTGCGTCAACGTGCCAATCGGGGTGACTTTCTTTGTTATAATCAGAGGGATTGTTGCTTAATACAAGCTGCTGCTGTGAAATAGGAAATTCATTTACCTTATGTAAAGGATTTATAAAATGAACGCCCTGCTGCAAAACTTCGTCCTGTACACCGTCTTTCATTGAATAAACAATGCCGACCTCACCTGCTTCAATATACTCCATTGAACATACACAAAAAACGCCACCTATGATTGCGGCAAGTGCCACGATAACTGCAATAATTTTACCCATTGTTTGTTTCTCCTTTTTCGTTATTATTTTGGTTATTCTTTTTTCTGTCTTTTTCTATCGCCATAATTACCTTGTGTGCGATATAGATAATGATTAAAGCTACTATTGCTACTGACAACGCAGCTAATAAAAATATTACCCACATACTAAATCACCTTTTTTTTAATTTCATTCTTACATACGCTGAAATTGACATTTCATTGTCTTTTGCTTTTTGCTTTACCTGCTCCAAAAGACTTTTTGAAATGCGAATTGTCAGGCGTTCAGTATGTGTACTGTTCGATTGTTTTTTCAAGGTTGCTCTCCCCCTGCTCTGCAAGTGTGATGAAGTCAAACACCTTTTCGCTCCAACCTGCAATTACATTGGTCTTTGCACCGTGAAACTGCTGTGTGCCGTAACCCTGCAAGTCAATAGCGTGTACCCAAATATCATTGCCTGTTTTTCTGCGGTATTCGTCTGCATAAACTTGTACGGGTTTGGTGCTCCAACCACCGTTGCACTGATTATCTGAAAGAACAATAATGCGGTCAGCTTTTACATTGTCAGCAATCATCTTTTCAAACGGCAACTGCATTCTTGTAGCACCACCTGTGCAATGCTCGGAAGCTCTTTCAAGTATGCCGTTACGGTGCGATATAGCATATTTCTTTATGCTTGTATCGAAGGTGTAAAAATAACTGTTTTCGCATATCTTGTTTGCGATAAGACCGAGCAGCATTCCGATTTCGCCGCAAGTTACTTTTGAATTTTGGCTTACAGGATAGCCCATAGAACCCGATGTATCAACCGCAATAACGGTTGTGCCGTTCAAACGGGGCATATTCTCAATGGAAGCTTCAATAGCATTTTCAAGAGCGTCAAACACACGGCTACCGCCTATATCTTTGAGTTCTTTATAAGCTGAAAGAAAACGGAAAGGTAACTGCTTTGATTTTTTTACTCTTTCGGGATTTTCGATAAGGTCAAGAACCTTATTCACATTTGAGGGGTTTGCGTTGAGGATATTGCGAAGATTACGAAGCAGAGCCATATAACCGACTTTACCGCTGTTAATGAGGTTTTCCCAAGTTTCAGCGTTATTGCCCTTTGCGGAAAGTTCTGTTTCCCAAGTGTAAGGTGTTTCAAGCTTGTTGTTTAAACATCTGTTCCACATTTCGGACTGTGCTTCTGATTTCGGTGTAGGTCTGCAAAGGCAAAGCAAATCACGCATTTTAACGGCTTTTCCCTCACCCTTATACTTTGCAAGGGTGTATTCGTCAAAGCCACGCATTACCTCACCAATGCCCTTTTTGAGTGAGTTCGGAATAGGTTTACCGAACAGATTGAGGTAACAAGCCATAATCTCTGTTACATCGTCACCACGGAGCGACACAGCTTTTACAGCTTCCTTTGCGTAAGGTTTACCCCCTACTTCGTGTGCCAAATAAGCTACAAGAATATGCGACACAGAACGCATATTAAATTCACGCCTTGCGAATGCAGCCAATTTAGCGATAAACTGCGGGTCTGTTGCAACAACTCTCTGAATGGTTTCCTGCATTTCCTTTGAGTTATCACCGTAAAACTTCTTTTCATTAAAGAATGAGGTCAGCACTTGCGTTACAAGCTTTTCTTTGTCTTTCATTTTGTACGCAGCGTGACCGCTTTTGTTTACGGTTTTGTCTGTGTTGGTTGTGTTGAATTTTGCCATTTCTTTACTCCTTTCGTAAAAAATAAAAAAACAAGCGTGATAAAATCATAATCGGTTGGTTATCAGAAATAGATTAACGGTCTATTGAAGTAACCGACTATTGCAATTCACGCTTGCTTTTTGGTATATAAAATCGGGTAAAAGCTGTAACAGTATCTCACAAAGTGAGTTGCAGGAGTTGAACCTACTAAAAATTTTTTGCAGAAATTCTTTTTTACCGAAGTAACCGTTACATACAACGCCGATTTTAAACGATATAAAAAGCAGATAAAATCTATAACGGACTTATTACCGCCGTCTTGACCTCTTGACCACGCCCCGCAAGGCAGGGCGGTGGGAATTGAACCCACGTTTGCGGTTTGGAAGAAGTAACCGTAATATGCAATTCTGCTTTTTTGGTGACACTAACGGGAATTGAACCCATATTATAAGATTGAAAATCTTATGTCCTAACCATTAGACGATAGTGCCAAAAGCAAGCGGATAAAAACAACAACGGAAATTTAGTGCTCTAGCCATTGAGCTACCCACCAAATTTGGCGGGGTAGGACTTGAACCTACAACCTCTCGCTTAGCAGGCGAAGTAACCGATGTTTACAATGCCGCTTTTTGGTGATTCAGGCAGGATTTGAACCTGCAACGCCCTGATTAAAAATCAGGTGTGCTACCGTTGCACCACTGAATCAAAAGCAAACGGATAAAAATTATAACCGTGTCTGTTTCAATCCCAAATCGAAGGAACGGTTATATGCAATGCCGTTTTGTGTGCCATTTGTTAGCACACTTATATTATACAGATTTTGTCAACGCTTTCAATTCGCATTTTGTACAAACTTTTATATATTATTTTATGTATTTTGTATATTTATTTCTTATCGGGCAGCTCCGCAAATTTAACCTTGCAAAGATAACCGAACCTACGGCAACCGCATTGTTCACAAGTGCCTTTTTCTTTTACAGATTGAACATACTTTACATCTTCAATAGTTTGAAAGTCTTTTATCTTCTCTGCACAAGGCTTGCAAAGAAACATTTCCTCATATTCCTGCATTAATTCACCTTCTTTCTTAATGCTCTTATCGCTGATTCTTCATCAAGAAAAATTCTTTTGCCGATTTGGTCAATATCATCAAGCCTGAATTTTCCTCTGTAAACATAACCCTTTTTGCTGATGATAAAGACCGTATCACCCACTTTACAAGGCAACTCAATAACAAGTTCCTTGTTCTTATAAAAATAGCATTCATTAGGGTGTATTTTGCTTGCCTGTCCGTTATCTTCAAGAGCTTGACACAACTCATAGTGAAAACATTCTTTACAATTTTTCATTTTGTTACCTCGTTTTTAATGCTTTTTCTGCGGCTTCACGGTTGAGAAATACGGTTTTGCCCCAACAATCGTCTGAACACTCGGCATTAATATCTTTGAAAAAAGTATGAAAATTTGTTATATTTTCATGGTCAAACATAAAGCCTGTGCAAATTGTTTCAAAAATTCTCAAATTATCGTCCGAGCAATCTATAAATCCGCAATCATGTTCAAACGGACACTCTACCGCACCTGTACCTGTGAAATAATCATCGTCACGGCTCATATACACATTTGCACAAGTGGTAATTACATACACTGTATCGCCCACCTTGCAAGGTAGTTCAACTATGAGAGATTTATCCTTAAATTCAGAACATCTATCCTCAATGTCAGGAATTTCATCGGATTTTCCTTTTGCACATAAATCCCAAACATCTTTGTCTAAATCCGAAGGTAAATAACCGCCGCAAGCGTCACGATTATAGCATTCTTTACAAGTCATACTGTTGACACCTCTTTACACATTTTTAAATTATCTAAAAATCCGACAACTTTGCCGTTTTCAATAAGCGTAAATTCACAAACAAACTTATTCCAAGAGGACAATCTTTTTCTGTAAAACCACCATTCAACATTATCGTCACAGCTTGAAGGGTGAATTACAAAATACTTACATCTTTTCGGCAACTCTCTTATATCTTTTGCAATTTCGTAAAAGCGTTCTTTTATGTGTTCACAATCTTTGTACTCCGAAACACCAAAATTGTTTTCTACAAACTTTTCAATGCAATCGGCAACAAAATCTTTGTCTTTTGCGTTAAAAACACTCAATCCCGAAAGCTCCCACAACACTCTATCGTATTGAATATCGCTGTTGTTTATCCTTTCGTTAAGCATTCCGTGTCGTCTGTCTTGTTCTGCTTTGTCGAAGCAGAAACCGCACCACGATAAATAACTTTTTTCAATCTTGCCGATTTGGATTCTTTCGTGTACTTTTATATATTTACACATCAAAATATCCCAAACGACAGGGGGGAATAAATAACTATTGTGATATGTGCTATATTCTTTGCCTTTCCAATCTTTGCTGATTTCCCACAAGCTTGTATAACTCATTCTGTTACCTCATTTCCAATATCAAAACTTACCATTAACAAAACGCTCCTTTTCATTTAAAACTTTATCAAGGCATTCCTTGCAGATGTATCTACCCTGCGAAGCCGAAAAATATAAGTTTGCAAGTTTTTTATCGCAACAAGGGCAAGTCATTCTGTGTAAAACTGTTGGTTTTGATTTTAATTTAAACAACTTTCTTTTTGTATCTGCAAGAAACATATCGGTGTACGGTGTAGGAAAATCAATCATTGGTTTTCTTCCTTTCTCCATAACTACAATAATTATTTGGTTGAACATAAAATTTATCAAAGGCAGTATGACAAACGCACCAAGCAAATCCATTATTTTCATCAACATAGTGCTTACAATCCTTGCACCTTACAACCTCAACCACATCGGCAGCAGGCACTCTTTCAATAGCATATTTATACGCTGGGTCTTCGTGTTCAATAGATAATAATGCAACTGATTTTTCTATGTATTCAGCCATTGCTCTTACTCTCCTTATCCCAATTATCAAGCTCAACATCAAAGCCGTATTTCTGTAATATTTCGGTAGAGTATTTATACTTCATTCCGTAAAATGTATGAGTGCTTAAATAAAAGTGATGTTCAAAATAGTTATCATCAGTTTCTTTTGTTTCAACTTTCGGAACAATCCAACCACACCCTATAAAAACATCAATTTCAAGTTTGTAATTTTCGGATTCAAGTCCAACTAAATCTTCCCAATTCTTTATGAATTTAGCCATTGTCAGCCCTCCTGTTCCACCAACCACACTCTGCACAAACTTTACCGTAACCCGCTTTTTCTACAAGCTTTGAATGACATTTCGGGCAAGTTATTCTTTCACTCTTTTTACGCTGTGTATTGCGTTTAATTTTTCTTGTTATGCTCATTTGCTTTCACTTCCTCATAAACATAATTCAAATACTCTCGGCATACACCACCAAGATTTGCGACAGACACCTGCATTTGTTGACCTGCATATTTTTTAAGCTGTGTCAGATGTCTTTCACACTCGTTAAAGGGGCAATTCATATTAGTGCAGTATGTTATATCAGCCATTGTCAGCCCTCGTTTCCCAAGCTTCGATTGCTTCTTTTTTTGTTTTATATGCCCAAGTTTTAGGTATAACGCTGCAATGGGATTTTGTAATATTGCATTCAACAAAATATCTGCCGTCTGTACCTTTTTGAAGTATTGCTTCGCCGCCACAAAACGGACAGGGTTTTAATTTATTCGGCATTATTCACACCTTCTTTCGTTCTATTAAAAATCGAATTGTGCATAAGCATATAAAGTTCAAGATATAATCCTGCGGGTAATGACAATAATGTTCTATGCAGAACCTCTATATCAATTTTGCAAGGTTCGTCGCTAACAGTAACGAGAATTTCTTTGATATTGTCATAACAATTCGGCATTGTCACTCACTCCTTTCAGCAAGCAGCTTCACTATCGGTATAAACCAAATAGGGCAGTACATCACCCAGCAAAAGAACCTGTCGCCCAAATCTACTGCCAAATTTGATTTTTCAAGCTCTTTGCGGTCTTTTATCCAAACAAAGAAAAAAGGAAGAAACAAGATAAGCTGCAACGCAATATATATTAATTCTTCTACCCAAAAATTCATTTCAGGCATTGTCGTCACTCCTTTCCACTTCTTAACATACAGAACAATAATTCAATAATTGACCGATTTCGTTCTCGTTGGTGTGCTGCTCTTATCGTTTCAAGTTTCCAATATGCAGTATCATCATATAGCTCTGTTGGATTTTCAAATTCTGAATACTTATCCTTACTTATATGAACAGGACACAAAACACCGACATTGTACGGGATTTCGTTAATTACTTCCTTGTATGTTTTCATAGGCATTACAAGATAGTTTTTTTCTGCAATGAAATTTACACCGAAACCACTATTAAAATCAGCCTTGCAACTTTTAACTTCGTAACAAATGAAAATTCCTTTTTCTAATCCGCTTACTGAATATTGATAAGGCGGCTCAAATTGCAAAAAATCAATTCTTCTTACATTGTTTGTTCCATAATCAAGAGTGACTTCGCTTGCCCAATATTTACCTCTTTTCAACAATTTTTCTCGTTTAAGAAGTTCGCCCAAAAATCGGGTTGTTTCTTTTCTGTTCATTAACTCTCGCTCACCTTTTCGTCATTTTCTTCAACCCATTCATATTTCTGATTCCAAAGCCATCTAATGGCAGCAAGCATATTGTCTTTTTTAATGCTGTTATGGGTAGCTATATTCATTACAATAAAAATTGCTTCTGCTTTTTCTTCGTCGGTAAATTCTTCGCTATTGATTTGCAGAAAAATCGCCATTGCTTTTCCTTTGCTCATTCCGTATCACCTGCCATTTCTTTTTTTGTTTCATTTACTGCCTGTTCAATTCCTATGGTGAACATTCCATAATCTCTGCTGTTACAATGGTTTGACAGCAAATAATGATGTTCATGTATAGTTTCAAGCAACCTTTCCGCAAACTCTCTCGCTCCGTCACAATAACCTTTCTCATATTGCTGTCGGTCATAATTTAAGGCTTTTATAAGTTCTTTTTTATCAACATTTACACCGACATTTTGAATGGCTCTCATAATTTGTTCTTCTTGATTTTTTACTATTCCCATTTGAATAGCAGAAATAGTAAGGTCTATCGGGGATTTATACATTGTTTATTTACACGCTCCTTTACAGTTCTTCAAGACATCTTTCGTACACATATTCGGACAATTCTTTCCTTAACCATTCTGCCATTGGCATAGGTGCTACGATTACGCCATTTTTAAGAAGAAAATCGGCAACATATTCCACATCAACATCTGTGTCTATTGACTTTCCCGTTAATAGCTTAATTAACTTTTCTCTGTCTGTCATTACTCTGTCTGTCATTACTCTGCACCTTCCATTTCTGCTCTTAAACTATCTTTTATGTAATAGTCAATGCCTAACTTTTTGCAAAGTTTTTCTGCTTTTCTGCCGAAGTCTTTCCAATCAATATCTGACGGGTAATAATTTAATTTGCCGATTTTGACCTTATCAACAAAGGGTGCAACCAAGTGAAGATTGATAAAAAACTCTTTTTCGTTCGTTACAGGTTCAAAGGAAACCCAAGTTTTTATGCCACGGCTATGTGCTTCCGCAAGAGCGTCAACTCTCGCTTTCCATAATGGATTTCTGCCGTTTCCAATGCCGTCAAGGGTAATACCGTACCAATCGTTTTCATCGAGCAAATCAAAATCTCGGCTGCCGTCACCTTTTGTGAGTATCTGCACATTATTACCGCTGTCTTTAAGTATCTTGATTATTTCTCTTGTAGGTGTGCTGTCATAACCTGTTGGGTATGGGTCACAAGTAAAACAAAGGTGAATGAGCTTGCCTGTGATACCCTCACGCTCAATCTGTTTTTTTACTTCTTCAACAATGTTTTTTCTCGGCTCAACACACTTATGAAAATTATCTCTTGTTTTGCGTAAAACATTCGGTGCAAAACAGTAATAACATTCGTGCGGGCAGCCTGTATAAATGTTTATAGCATAATCGCCGTATTCTTTTGCCTTGCCCTTTGGCTCATATATTGGTTTCATTTTATAACTCCTTTTCTGAATTTTCTGACTTTTTATAACAATAAATAAACCGCTTTTACACGGCTTATTTAGTCATTCGCAGTTTTTCTATAAGTGAATTGCTTTCAAGTATATCTTCAAGCTTGCAATCAAGAGCAATGCTCAATCTGCAAAGTGCTTCAAGTCTTGCTCCGTTAATTGCTCCTGCTGTCTGCTCGTAATACTGAATTCTTCGTGTAGGCACTCCCGAAACAACTGATAGTTCATACTGTGACATACCCTTTTTCACTCTCAATCTTTGGAGCTTCGTTTCTGCGATACCCTTTTTTGCTCTGATTTTAGCCGCCTGAACAGGTGACATACCCTTTTTTGATTTCATCTTCACCACTTCCTTAATAATTCTATCCGACAAATACAATGCCGTTTTCTTTTGCCCATTGCTGGGCTTGTTTGTCCTGCTCTCTCAAATATTTATCAAGGGCAGGCATTAAATCGTCGTTTTCAACTGCGGTTAAATACTCGTCAATATCATCAAACGCAAACATCACATAATATTCTCTCTGTAATGGTGGTTCGTTTTGTGTGTATATTGTTGGGTCAATAACCGTTTCGTGTTCATCAAGTATGAAGCAATGGCGGCAATAAAGCCCCGCCATTACCTCAACATATCCGTAAGCAACTTTCCATTTATCCGCTCGGAAATTGCTTATATAATCCGTCACAACTTCAAACACATTGTTATAGCAATGCTTTACTTGTAGATATTGCTTGCAATGCTCATAAACTGCTTTGCTTTGCTCAATGTTCAGTTGATGTTTTCTCATTTTTACCACCTACCGCAAAGTATCGTAAGCCGTAAGTATAGCTGTAACTGTGACCGCCCTCTGACTTTTCAACCTTTAATCGGTCTTGATATTTTTCAAGCAATGCTTCTTTGTAAGCTTCCTGCTCGTTGTTGTTGCGTGTATGACCTATGCAATCAATGTACACTTGAACAGCTTCCATACTCTCTAACGCTTCGCAAATTTCATTAAAGGATTTCTCGTTAAAGTAATTCTGTCCGTTTATGACTTTCACTTTAATTCTCCCCTTTTGCGTATCGTGGCAAGAACAGATTTTGTAACTTTTTGCTTTGACGGTCAATGTTCTGCTGAATACCCACAATATCGTGAGCAAAATTCAAATCATCTGCTTTTAACAATTCGTTCAGCTTTAACCCGATTTCTGCGTGTACATTCTCAATATCCATAATCAAGGACATTCTATCAAACATCAGTAAATCCATTTCCTCGGCTCTTTTGGCAATTTCTACAACGGTCAATTTTTCGGCTTTTTCCATTTGCTTTTTCACCTCATTAAAAAAGTTTGTTAAAATCTCAATCTGTTCATCTGACAAGTCTGCAAAATTTCCGTCATTGCCGTATGCTACAAATACCGCTGTTCCTGCAATAACATCATTCCCAATCGGGAAGTTAGCGGGCAAGCCGTTTAACTTCCCTTCTTCATTACACACAAGGCAAATGCCTTGCCCCGTGCTTACTGCTTCAATGTAACCGCCGACAAGCTTTTGAAGTGTTGATAATTCGTTTTCAATATCCTCAACCCTCGGCTCTTTGCCAACTTCTTTAATGATTACTCTCATTTGAAAATCGCCCCTATTCTTCATATAGTGTTAAGTTCCAAGCGTTACCCAATTCGTAATACAAGCCGTACCCTTTGAGAATATCGTTAAATTCCTCTTGCAGCTTATAGGCTCTTGAAGATGTTCCGTTGAACACTTCATATAAAGCACCTTCAAAGCTCATGCTCAAAATGTCACCGACATACTCAAAATAATCTTTTGGGTTTGCTTCTTCCTCTTTGGATTTCTCGTAAACTACCTTGCCATTGTAGTACACCCGTACATCAATCCACAATTCTTTTTCGTCCAACCATTGAAGAATTTCTTTGGCGAGTTTTTCAATTTTTTGGCTTTTCATTATTACCCCCTCCTTCAATACTATTATATCAAAAAATAGGGATAATAACAAAAACAATTAGATGTTAATTAATTTTGTCTTTAACTTTGGTTTTATAAACAAACTGAACAATGCCAATATCAAAAGCTCCGATAAGTTCATTCTCTTTGTAGAGTTTAAAGAAATTGTCTGTTTCTTCAATTCTATCTGCTTCAAGATTAGCCGTTGTATCGGTTGTTGTTTTTACAATCACTCTCCACATACTTTCACCCTTTACGCTACTATCTTTTTAAGAGTTCTGTTTGCATACGGCAACCACTTCTTGTTGATGTAATTCATTACATCATCGGCAGGCGTGCTATTGCCGTTCGCATAACATTGTAGAACCTTCTTTTGTTTTATTGAGTATTCCAATGTTACAAAAGGTTCATTCGGGTTCTCTTGCGGTCTGATAAAGAATATAAGCGTTTCTTCTCTTATGAATTTTTGGTCATAATTCATACGCCCTACACAATGATGAAGCGTTTCACCCTCTCGTATTAATTCGGCAGGGCTTTTGGCAATTATCGCAATAAACTCACCTTTCTTTTCTTCCTGCAAAGGCAGATATTTTTCTGCAACAAGTGAGAATTTTGCATAAAGCTCTTTTCTTTCTTCTTCATCTTTTATTGCTTTGGCGGTTGCGTATTCGTCTATGCGAATATCGTGCCATTGTTTGAAATTGTGAGGAAATCGGTTTTTATCTTCGTTCATATCCAAACCAAGATAATTACAAGCATTCAGATAATCAAGATACAAGTTGTTTGTGATTTGCTGTTTGCCGATGTAGCTGAAATACTTTTTGTAATCACTGCCGAACAATTCACGAATAGGTTTATACGCCTTTTCCTTGCACAATGTTTTCTTTGCCGTTTCATAAGCTTGTACCTCTTTTAACGGCTCGTTCTTTTGATAAGCTTGCAGCACGGTTGATATGTAATAGATATTAGACTTTAATTCATTGCGGTTTACAGATAACCATTTACGAAACTTCTTATCTTTTGCGACTTTGGTTAATATCTGCTTGCTTTTTGCGTATTCCGAAAGCCCCAGCTTTACAAGATATTCAATTTGAGGATATTTCTCATATAACCGAAGATATTGTAATACATCAACACCGTTGTATAACTCATAGGCACTATATTTGTATTCGGGGAATTTTGCTATATATTCCTTATTAACAACGGGTGCGTATGGGTCAAAATATTTATCTGTATATTCCCACCACTCGCCGTTCTCAAATTCTTTTTTGCGTTTGCATAATCCTTCGGAATACCAACCTGTATGATAACCACCAATGATATAAAAAATCATATCTTTCGCAAAACATTCATCTGAATGTACACCGTGTACCGCACATTGTTTGTAATACCATTTTGTGTACTTATGTCGAACAGCTACCGTAACCTTTACAAGCTCCTTATCGTTGGTAGTAAGGTAGGAATAAAATCGTGTATTTCCATTCGGTTTAGAATTTGCTTTTTCGTCAGCTTTTTTTATGAGGGCAAGTATGTATTTCGGAATGGGTTTAATTTTCTCTCTTTTCATTTCTTCACCTTGTATCTCGGTAATTATGTCAAAAAGTCAAAGAAAGACATTTGCTGGGGTTCGGGTTTTGTTTCAACGGGGGCAGCTTCAACGGGTTTAGTGGGTTTTGTTTCTTCCGTTTTCTTTGGGGTGGTTTTCGGGGTAGTTGATTTTTTGGTTTTCGGAGCGGGTTTCGGTTTTGAATATTCCGTGCCGTCTGCGTTGTATAATGTTCCCTCAATGCTATCTTCTTCAAAATAGTGCATAGCCCAACCAAAAACAACGCTATCCTCAATACAAGCACCTGTTGCCCCTTTTTCAGCCTGTTTTCTTGCTTCCTCGGTTGCATACTTCATAAATCCGTCAAGTGTCTTTTTGTTCGTCAACACTTTGCCGTCTTTCTCAATCTGAACACCGTTATTGATTTTGTCAGCTAAAATATCGCTCACATTCTGTTCAAGGTATTCTTTTACCCTTTTTTGTGCTTCTGTGTTAGCTGTTAAATTTAACTCTCTCATTGTTATTCTCCTAACATCAATACTTGATTGGTAACGGGAGCAAGGTAATAATCTGCTTTTGCCATAACCTCGTTATAAGCTTCCTCGCCCTGAAAACTGTCAATAACCTCTTTTTCTTCTGCGGTCATATCCTTGTACGCTTTTTTACCGTAGCAAGGCGGCAACCAACCTTTTTTCTGTGAACCGTAAAGATTTAATTTCATTAGCAAATCAAGGTCTGTAAACTCAATGTGACAAGTACCTTTCTTGTATACTGTGATATTGAAATACTTGCAGGCTATTTTTCTGCTAATACCATTTTCACACGCCACTTTTAAGACACTATGTAAATCGGTCATTTTTTCATTTTTGCCGCCGTCCAAATAATTAAGTGTTTTTTCAATATCCGACAATACCGAATAAACTTTGCTAAAATCAAAATTATCATCATACCTTTTATAAAACCAATCGTATGAAAAAGCTCCGTTCATCGGTATAATGACCTTCTTATTGATTATCCAAGCCTTATTTGTTTTCCAACCATTATAATAATGAATGTTTTTATCACCGTCTGAAAACCACGAATATTTAGCCGTTAATGTTTCAAACAAGTCTAAAATCGTATCTTCTAAACTGCCTGTAAGATTTTTCATCAAATCTTCCATTACAGTATAGGCGTTATATAACGTGAAATCGTAATTTTCCATACTTTCCACTATGGTATCGTACTTTTTGCGTAAATCACTTGTTAGCAACTGTTTAAATTCAGGTTTGTTAAAAAATTCGTTCCAGTATTTTCGCCTAACAATTTTTACATAATCATTTCTGCTATAATCTAATTTATGGTCATTAATAGTAAGTTCTATCACAGGATATTGAAACTTTTCATCAAAAGTTTTAAGCATATAAGGCACTACCGCTTTATATTCCTCTATCAATCTTTTTATAGCAGCAAGCTCAAAATTGAATTGCTCAACCATTTGTTCAATCCAATTACCTTTTATAAGTGCTGTTGGGTTGTTTTCCTGTTCTTTCTCTGCTTCTTCTTTTGCTTTACGCAAACCCTCAATTATAAAGCTTTTCTTTTGTTTAGCAGGAATATTCACTTTAATAAGTGCTACTTCAACATCTGTTTTTCGCTCGGTTTCAGATGTTGCAAATTCACCCGTTAAAAAGTCAATATCAGCTTCGTATTCTTCAAGTTTTCTCTTTAATAGCTGTCTGCTGTTGGTGTAGGGATTTTTTATTGTTTCTGCATTTAAAAGGCAAATAACTTTACCGCCGTCTTTCTGCAAATCCAAAGCGTGTAAAAGGTGTAAATCACCTTTATCAAATGGGGGATTCATAACAATGAGGTCATATTGTATGAAGGTATGAAAATTGAGGAAATCGTTATAAATTACCTTAACTTTGTCGTGATATTTAAAAATTCCAACTTCTTCTTCAAGCAAGGTTAATTCTGTCTGTTCGGCTTCGGTTAAAGGTGAAGCGGGGTTTTTAACTCTCTCTCGCATATCTCGCTCACCCCACTCGGATAAGCCGCCTTGCTTCAATCTTTCTACTGCATTTATATAATTTTCATATTTTCTGCTTTTATCTCTCAATGCGTCAACACGGCTATCAAGTTCCCAATATCTCTTTTCCGAAAAGTTGTATTGTAGCAGAGTTCTTATTTCGGGGTCATACTCTATACAATCTATTTTTACCTCACGATTATAACTGTTTATTCTTAAAAGTTCCTTAACAATGTTTCCTGTTCCTGCTGACGGTTCTAAAACATATTTTGCTCCAACCCAACTTACATCTTCAAGCATTTTATCAATCAACGCTTTCGGTGTAGGATAGTAATTTTCGGGTGCTGTAATAATACTCATTGGTGTTACTCTCTTTCGTTTAATTTCCTGCCGCATATAGGGCAATAATTGATGTTTTCTGTTTCAAACTCGTCAAAGTTGTCAACATCAATTTGTTTTGAATATCCTGCATAGAAATTATAATTTTCCTTTGGATATGACTTCATTTCGCCGTTGCTATCCTCAAAATCAAGGTAACAACAAAACTCGCAATGTTCTAAATCATTTGGCATTGTCGTCACTTCCTTTTTTATGTAACAATTTGTGCATTATATCTAATTCAAATGCAGGAATATGTCCGTGCTTGATAAGTGCAAACAACTCAACAAACCTCTTACGAACAACATCAAAATCGTGTTCTTTTTTAATGTTTGCGATTTCTGAAAGTCGAAATAAAGAATTGTTTATACATCTTACTTCATCATAATCAAGGGTAACTGTTACAAACTTTCTATCTGTGTTTAATTCTCTTATATACATTAATCTTCACCTACCACTTCATAACCGCTTGCAATCATACGGTCAATGTCAAATCTGTAATAAGTCAAAAACGGTTTATCGTAAGGTTCATTTGCCTTTTTGGTTTTTATTTCATCAACAAAAATAAAACCACACGCTTTTAAGTCCTTAAATAATTTCCTGCCCATTTGCAAATATTCATAACGCCCCCACCCTAAACTCGCTCCTGTTTGCGTTGTAACTTGAATACAAGAACCGTTATCAAGAATTAAATCATATTTGTCTATGTGCTTAATATATCTGTTGATTTTTATTACAATTTTTTTATCAGCCATTATTTTTGCGCTCCTTTAACGCCTGTTCTGCTTCTTCTTTGGTGAGAAATACTGTTTTGCCGAATTCACCAAACGCAAACCAACCGTATATGTTCTTTTTTGTTGCAATTGTTTCGGAAATTTCAATGCAATCGGGGTGTTTGAATGGGCTTTTTGTTCTTGCACATTCGTTAGGGTCGCCCATACCACCTATTTGAAAATGTTCACAATGGCAACACTCGTCAGTCCATATATTAGTATCATGAACATACACCGTATCTCCCACTTTACAAGGCGGTACGATAACGCCTTTTTCAAGAAGATAATAAGCAAGATATTCCAAGCTGCAACCGATTTTTTTACCACCTGACATATCTATCTGTTCTTCAAGGTCAGCAGTAAGAAAATCAATTGTTTCTTGTTTTTCTGCCTGTTCAATTAACTCTATCAGCCTATCTCTGTCTGTCATTAACTTGTACCTCACTTTTCAAATCTTACAAAATTTATAATTAGCACACTTTCAAAGTGCTCCTCACTATATTGTTTCATAATATAGTTTTCTATCAATTTTATATCGTTTATATTAGAAATGGGAGTTGACCTGCTTATTTGATAGTTACCTCTACCGCTTGAACCGTCAACTCTCACAAAAGTAAACACAACGTAATATTCATACTTATTTTTGTTTCTTTTTTTCATCTTTCTATACTCCTTTTATCTGCACCTTCTCATTGCCTTTTTAAGCCCGTGCAGCAACCTTTCATCTGCATTGACCTTTTCCATTGTTAAATCCAAGCAATCAAGGGTATCTGATACATCGTGTGTGTAGCTGTATTCGTGATTGCTCAACTCGTAACAAAACATATCATAAATAAATCCCTCGCCTGTGGTATCTTCGGCTATCGCCTTTTCCATATCCTCGGAATGTCTTGTAAGCATTTCACCAAAAGCGTCACTATCCGTTTTGCGAATGAATCCACCGTACCCGATTGAATAAATCTTGTCGGTGTCTGTCGGTTCAAGACCGAGCTGTTTCATTCCCTCGTCAAACTGTTTACGATTGAACGCAAACATCAAGGGGAATGCGTCAACCTCTTTTTGGTGTTTGTCTCTCATTTCTGCATACAGATTAGCCATTATCTTCACTTCCTTAATAACTCATTTTAATTGCAGGAATAACATCGTATTCACCTGTTTGCCAATTCAAAAACTTTGCTTTAACCTGTGTTAAGCCGTTCATTTTAAAACCGTATTTCTCAAACTCTACAAGAGTTTCAATTAAACCTGACATATTACTTGATATTGTAAACTCTTTGATATCGTTTTCTTTGCAAGTTTTAACAATCGCTTCAATATCTTTTTCCCAAATTACCTCTGAAAAATCAATAAAGTCATTTCCAACTTCTTTGCTTGCACGGTAAGCCCAAAACATTGTGGGGTTAATACCTGCTTCTTTAAGGTTGGGGCATTTGTTTGTAATTGCTTCTTCAAAAACTTTGATTTCTTTCATTTTGTGTACCTCTTTCTGTAATTTAATTACATATATTATTATACACATTTTTTGTTATATTTCTATTCGCAGAATTCACAAATTTTCGGATAGTTTCTTATGTACTTTATATACCTTTCTGCTTACGGATTTTGCGGTTTCTTATATGTATTCTGATTGCTCTTGCAAGCTTCACTTCAAAGGCAATAATTTTCTTTTCGTTGATATAGCCGATGATAAGCAGCACAACCGCCGCTAATTCAAAGAATGTTCGGATAACTTCACCTATCATTTAAAACCGCTCCTTTCTTAAAACATACAGTTAGGGTCAAATTCTTTTTCTTCTTCTTTGCTAACAGGTAGAGTTCTTCGTTCAAGCCATTTCCCGTTGATTGTTCGCATTGAGGTATCACCCAAAGTAAAAGGTTTTTCGTCTGCTTCACACTTTATTCCTTCGCAATTAACGTGAATCGTGACGCTCACGCAATCGCCGTATTCTTCTTTAATGAGTTCGTAAATCTCATTTAAAACATCTTTTCTGCTCATTTTCACCATTCCTTTCTGCAAGTGCTTTTTCTGCAAGATAAATAAGAACAGATAACCATTCTGCTTTTTTGTTATACATTGCCCTTATTCCTGCATTTCTTCCGCATTCGCTCAAATAGTTTGCTTGATTTAGTGATATTTTTGCTTGTTTAATTGCTTCTTTTCCGTTCACTTCAACCCCTCCAATGCTTTTTCTGCTGCTTCTTTTGCTCCGTTACCTGCAAATGCCTTTTTGCCGAAATCTTCAAAATATACTTTGGTTGTCATTACAGGCTTTGATGTAGTTGCTAACAAGGCGTGTGAAGGTTTTCTGTGACCTCGACGATTTTTTCCTGTTGTAATATGTAACGCTTCAACCGTACACTCAACGATATTAGAGGGTGGAATTAAATCGTGTATTAAGTACACCGTATCGCCAACCCTGCAAGGTGCGAACAATTTGCAATCTTTGGGTTCAACAAAGTTTTTAAGACAATCACACAAAGTATAATGAACACAATCCTTACAAGTCATTCTTCCACCGTCCTTAAACATCTAATGCATTCTATCGCATTATCAAGAGCGTCAAGTGCTTCCTGTATACATTCTGCTGAATAAATCTGTTTTTCTTCGGCTTTTTCGAATAAAAATTCGCCGTATTCGTCTATTTCAATCATTTCAACTATTGATTTCTTATCGGAAGCATTGTTTAGTGCGGTTATTGCGTTTTTTACATCGTTTTCAGTCATAGTTGTGGGCAGTCTTTGAAATTTAAACAATTTGCCCGAATTTATATCTCTGTAAAATATCAGTTTCATTTTGTTACCCCTCTTTTCAGCCATTCTTTGTTATATTTAATAGCGGCTTCCTTTGTTTCAAATGCAGCGGTAGTAAGTAGACTTATCCAAGCGCACAATGTTTGCGTGGATATTTCACGCACCGCATTTTCCGCAAGTTCATCAAGATTCATATTCATTATGCAGTCATAATTTGTCATTCTTCCCACTCCTTTTTATATGTTTCTGTAACTGTGCCGTCAGCATAATAGGTATTTACTCTTACCCAATCGTTATGCTGTATTGTCATAAGCTGAAAAAATTCTCCCGCTTCGTCTTTGCCATACTGAATAACTATCATTTCGCCGTTTTCATTTTCGGCGGTGCAAGGCAAATCGTGACCTGCTACTTGTCTTTTAATTTCATTAAATGTTGTCATATTATTGTTAAGCTCCTTTCAATTAACATTCATTTCAAATTCGTCACTATCAAAATATTTGCCGTTTTTATCAATGAGTATTTCTATATCAACCGTGCCTTTAATGCCTTTTTCGTAACACATCAATTCAACTGTTGGTTTTATATCTGCTTTAAGGCTTAACAAATCCGTATCTTTTATTATGATTGATAACGGATTTTTTAAAGAATGGTGATTTATTGTGATTTCAAGGGTATACTTTGCTTTCATTGTTAAGCTCCTTTCTATAACTCTCAAACTTTCCACGCTCGATATACGCACTTTTCCGAGCAATCCCAAGTGTCATATATTACTCCGTCAACACAAGCTGTCAAATGGTGTGCCATTTGCAGAATGTAGCTTCCAATCGGGTATGCTTCGCAGAATCGTTCACCGTTCATTCTCGGTTTACCTTTTACCGCAGGAAAGCTCATTTTTTGACCGTGCAACACATTCTCAATAAACGGAACATCATTGGTCATTTCATTAAATGTTTTTGCACCCGTGACCTTCTTGTATCGGTTTAATTGAAGCGATACCTCTTTATATGGAATGTTAGCTGCCTTTGAAATTGCCCTTTTTACGCAATCGCCAACTAATTTTCCTTTCGGGTGTGCATTGTAATACTGATACATTTTAAATCTCCTTTCTTTGCTCTGCGTTATACGATTACATTATCAATTTCAACGATTGGATTCGGCTGAATTATAAAATCCGCAAAACCCTTGTTTACCATTTCTTTGCGGTACTTTTCTATTTTTTCTTCCGCTTCTTTTTCGGTTTCAGCAAGAACATATCTTACTTGCTTTTCATCAATGTCTATAATCTTGTGGTCAGCGTCAATGTGATTGATTTTGAATGTGAATATTGTCATAATCTTTACTCCTTTCAACGGGCGGTATTGCCGCCGCCCTCGGCTTTGTTTTTATAAATTTGAAAGATTGTGCATTAAGCATTTCAAGTTGTTTTCGGCAAGCTCCTTGCTAATGGTGGTTTGTCTTATTGTCTTTTCTAATTCTTTTATTTGATTCTTGTATTCTTCAATCTGTTTTTTCTGTTTCTCAATTTCTTCATTTTTTGCTTTGTATTCTCTTGCCTTGTCGTACAATTCTGAATGGCTGATTGTTTCGCATTCTTTTGCAAGAGCTTTGAAAATGTCAGTTGTTATTTCTTCCATTGAAAATGCTTGACAAGTTTCTACGCCGTAATAGATGTTATCAAGTATTTTGTGTTCTGCTCCACCGTGTGTGTCTGCATCTTCCGTTACAAGGTATTTTTGATTAACGATTACTATAAATTTCATTGTTTTACTTCCTTTCGTTCTGTGGGGTTGTTGTGTTTCCTAACACTTATAATTATACACATTTTTATGTACAATTCTATTCGCAAAATAACAAAATTTTCAAAGTCTTTTTTGTATATTTTGTACACATTTTTATGTATAATATAATTGTAGAGGGTGGTTTTTAGTCACTTATTATGCAAAAATACCTATATATAATAAAAAGGGGCGATTTGAAATGACTGACAAAAAAATTCTTCAATATGCGATTAAGGGAATTGCGGCAGAAATCGAGCAACTTGAAAAGGATATTAAGCAAGGTTACAAGTACATTGAGCAGATTGATAAAGGTCAGAAGGTCAAAACTCCAAAGACTAAACAAGAGATTCTTGAAATTATCGCAGAGAAAGACGCTGAAATGAAGAAGCTGGAAAAGGAAAAATTCAATATCAGTTGGCAAGTTGATGTTGAAATGAAAGACAAAAACTAAAAAAAGGCATAAAAAAAGAGGGGCAAGCCGTTAAGCCTGCCCCTTTTTTAATTAAAGAAAAAATACTGCCAAATAAAGACTTGCCAAATTCGCTATATGATATGCAAGCCCTTCAAGGGATAAAATCATATCAGTAAGCGAAATTTCAGGAAATCCCTCTACGGCAAAATATTCTACCGTTTTGAGAATGTGCGTGAAAAACATTATTACATATTCCATATAAACACCTCATTTTAAGGTTTAATCAAAACTCCTGCTTTGAGCTTTACAAGAAGTTTTGTGTTTTGGGTAGGTGTGCCGATATAACCCTTTATTCCGTTAGCTGCCGCAATTTTTTTACGGTAGGAATAACGGGAATCCACGCCGATAGCTTTGAGTGCGTCAACGATTGATACACTCTTACCTGTGTATCGTTTAAAATAGTTTACGCTGGGTGCAGGCTTGCTTGATTGCACCGTTTTTTCTTCCTCATAGTCAATCCACGGGCATTTACCCCAATTCGTCCACGGTCTGTCTTTTAAATTGGTTCTTACTACACCGTAATCGTGACCACGGGCTTCTAAAACCTTGCCGTTACCCTCATAAACACCAACGTGACCGTCAAAAAACACAAGTACACCCGCAATTTCGGGAAGTGTTGCAATTTTGCCCTTTTCCTTACACTTTGAAAGCATACCGTTAGCGGAAACATCTTGTGAGGAATTATATTTAGGTGTTGCGGTTGTGCTTGCGCTCCACAAATAACCTTTAATCAATCCAACACAGTCGTGTACACGCTGTCCGTATTGTGTATCAAATCTGACCTTGTATTTTGATTGAAGATAATAATTAGGGTATTGCGCCTTTTTGCTGTTATGCAGTGACTTACTTGCAGTTTGTCCGAAAGTGCCGTACCAATAAGGTTTACCAAGCTGTGCCTTTGCGTATGCTACCAATCCTGTATTAGTTTTTGCCATTTTCAGAATCCCCCTCTGTTTGAATTACTGCTGCTATTGCTTGATTGTTTTCTAACCATTCACGCATAATTTCAAGAGCTTCATCAACAAGCTTTGAAAACAAGCTGAACGGCATAATTTTTGAGAATTTCGGGAATCTCTCAATAAACATTGAGTAAACCATTGCAAGCTTCAACTTGCCCGTGCCGCCGCCAAGAATCTTTTCAGCTTCACATACCGCCCAAAGCAACCAAGCTTTTACCTTCTCAATTCCGCAGAATTTATAAAGCAAAATAAAAAAGACAACCGCTATTACAGCGAGTGCCACCCAAATGTACCATTCCATTAATAGTCACTTCCTTCATCATTGATAGAAATTTCGTGTTTTTTTCTATATACCGCCGTACAAATTTTAACTGTGTTTTCAAGCCCAGCTTTCAAAAGATAGCCGCCTATACACACTCTGAATGTTTCGTTGATTTCAGTAATATGTGTAGCAAGTACCGTGCTGTCGGGAAGTTCCTTTAACATCACCGCAACAAATATGTATTGAACAAAATAGTAGATTGACAATACAACGACTATCTTTTTTGAAAACTCCCAAAGCCAATTTAAAATGCTGCTTTTATCCGCTTCTTTGCGTTTCTTCCATTTTCGGTAATGGATTATACAAGCATTTATCAGCTTTTTCATTTAATCACCAACGCTATTACCGCTCCGAGAATCGCACCTAAAATGGTTGTAATAACACAACCTATTACAAGGCGTTTATAGTGTTTGTATTCTTCGGCAGGCTCGTGTTCAAGGCTTGCAAGGCGTTCTCCCTGCTCTTTCTGCTCTTTTGCCATATATTCCATATTAATACCAAGCTTATCTACGGAATTGACTAATTTGTGCAGTAAATCTTGTTGTTTTTCACAGTTATCCATACGGTGTTTAAGGCTTTTTATTTCCTGTTCGTGATTTTCAAATTGAACCGCTATTTGTTCAGGTGTCAATGTTTTCGCCCCCTGTCGATTAGAATTCGTAAACAGCTCTCAAAACAACATCATTTCGGGGTGCTGCGTTGTTGTTTGCAACTCCGACAAGCTTGTTATCATACACATTAAGCACCTTAATTACACGGCTTTCGCTGTCTGTTGCAGTGCCAGCGGTATATCTCGGGCAGTCGCAATAATAAGCCGCACCGTTCCAAGTGCCACCCGTCCAATTTCGGTTAGGAATAAATGTTGTGCAAAAATCGGTGTTATTTACTGTGCTTGTATCGGGGTCATAGTCACTCCAAAGCAACATCCAACCGTGTTCACA